>CAZICB010000056.1:0-15527 GCA_964537765.1 uncultured Lachnospiraceae bacterium | reverse complement strand
CGGATGATTGAGCCTGTAACACGCCTGCTTCGCAGCCGTTAACAGGCTCATATCTATCCCAGAAAGTAGCCGACGGCCAAAAGCGCCGCGGCCACCGGCACAAAAACAGACGCGAACAGCCGGCCCAAGCGGCCCCGGTCCACCGGAAGCTCTCCGCAGACCTTCCCGCTTTGCCCATTGCATGCAAAATAATAAATCTTTCCGCTCTTTTTATCCTGATAGGTCAGGGTCCACACCGGAAGCAGCGCATACTTCCAGACGGGCTTTTCCAGCTTCGTCTCACAGGAGTGAATCTGTACGGAAGAATAGCCGGACAAATGGCTGGTCAGGGACTGCTTCGCATAGTCCGTTACCTCGTCCTCTACCTGCCGGACAAACTGACTCTGGTCCATATCCCGGTTTTCCGCCATAAATCCGGACAGATACCCCATATGGAACTCCTGCTGCTTTGTCATATCAAAGGGGAACACCCCTTCCACCAGCTTACGGTTCGCCTTGGACAAAGCGTTGCGCGGAACATCCCGCACCTCCATCTGTCCGCTACGGCTTACGTCATATTCCTCGGTTTTCATAAAACGCAGATTGCCGCTGATCCAGCTGTTCACCTTGTTGGCGTCGGCATCCAGATCTCCCTGCACCTGACAGTCATACAGCCAGTAAGGAAAATATACGCCTGTCAGCTTTTCGATCTGTTCCTGGGAATAAAAATCCCTGGGCACATACTTTTTCTTTCCAATCCATTGTCCGAAAATGTCCAGCGCCTGCTTCCGATCGATGGCAAAGGGGATAATTTTGTCAGGATGATAGCTGCCCTCCAGCTTCCCGGACAGCACCACCGGATTATGACAATAATAGCAGAAAGTGGCCGTCGTGGTGGGTTCCGTCACTATCTGCGCGCCGCAGCTGGGACAAATATAAATGCTGGCCTCCTCCGTCTCCTCACCGCTCTGCGCCTGGTCGGCCGGCGCGGCTGCCGGGGCGGGATCCCCCTCCGGTTCCAGCGCATCCAGCTGCTCCTGGCTGAACTGTGAGTCGCAGAATTCACATTTATAATTTTGCTTTTCCGGATGGAATCTTAAATCCCCTCCGCAGTTGGGACATTTATACGAGATCGATACCATAGCCGCCTCCTATCCTTTGCCGCGTGACAATGACCGCACTGCCAGCCACAAAAAGCTTCCTGACGCCGCCAGCTGAATGCAGATGCTGGCGCCCACCCACGCGCTGTGGGAAATCAGCTCCAGATTGTGATTGCCGAACAGCTGCATGATGGCAGGATCGCCATACTCCATACCCGCAAGGCGCGTCATCATCATGGCAAAGGTGGCTGTCGGATTGACCAGCAGCAGATACAGAAAGCCGCCGGAGGTAACCACGGGTTCCGTTCCCACAGAAACCAGATACGCACCGCTGCGAATCTGGGAAAAATACAGTACCAGCTGATTGATCAGATAGGTCCCCAGCACTGTCAGCGCCAACACACCGTAGGAGACGACGGTCGCCACCGTAGTCTTGCGGAAAAACGCGGAACAGCTGATGCCAATGCTTCCCGCAAACAGCGCCGATACCGCGTAGCATACCATCAAAAGCAGCATATCCTTCATCGTCACGCCCCCGTAAACAAACACCATGGCCATCACCGGAAAGCTGGATACAATCAGCAGCACCATGGTACTCAGGGAAGCGGTCAGCTTACCGAAAACAATATCCGCCGGGGTCATTTTCGTGGTCAGCATCAGCTCCAGCGTGCGCCGCTCCCGTTCGCCGCTGATGCTGCCCGCAGTCAGCGCCGGCATGAGAAAAATCACCATGACAAATTCCAGCACCGCCACAAACATATATAAATTCAGGAAGTTGGCATATTGGATCTCCGCGGTCATCCGCACCTGGTCCAGGGTGGAATAGAGATTTAAAATCGCCACAAGCGCCAGGATTCCATTGAACATCAGCAAAACCAATGCCAGCCGGAAGCTGCGGGCACTGGTCATCATTTCCCGTCTATATATCGGATTCTGCTTCATAGGACAGCACCACCCTCTCCTCATCCTGCCTCGTCAGCTGCATAAAAACCGCTTCCAGATTTCCGGCCTCCCGCTCAAAACCCCGGACCAGAACGCCTGCCCGAATCAGCTGCTCCAAAAGCTCGCACTCCTGGCGGGTATCCCCCAGGAAGCCTGCCATAATGTCCTGATCCCGGATGGTGATGGTCTGCACCAGCGGATGCTCCTTCAAAAGCCTCAGCGCCGTATCCATATTCTGAAACACCGTGATCGTCAGCGGCTTGGAGGTCTGCACCTTACCTAAAATCTCCTCCAGAGAGCCATTGAGCAGCATCTTTCCATTGTCAATAATCCCCACATCCGTGCAGATCTCCGACAAATCCGGCAAGGCATGGGAACTGATCAGGATCGTCTTCCCCTGCTCCCTTAATTCCGAAAGCATCTCCCTGAATTCCAGCCGCGTCCGCGGATCCAATCCCGCCGTCGGCTCATCCATCACCAGCAGCGCCGGATCATGAACCAACGCCCGCGCCAGGCAAAGCCGCTGCTTCATGCCGCGGGAAAGTCCGTCCACATAAAAATCCTCCTTATCGCTCAATCCCACCTGGTCCAAAAGGGTCCGGGAGCGTTTCCGCGCCGTCAGCCCCTCCAGTCCATAGCAGGAAGCGAAAAAGTCCATGTACTCCCGCACCTTCAGATTATCATACACGCCAAAATAATCCGGCACGTAGCCGATTTTTTCTTTCAGACGCCGCGGCTCCTTCAGCGCATTGATCCCGTCGATCTCCACCGTCCCGCTGTCCGGCTGCAAAAGCCCGGTTATGATCCGGATGGTTGTCGTCTTTCCGGCGCCGTTGGGACCCACAAAGCCATACAATGCGCCATCCTCGATATCCATATTCAGTCCGTCCAGGGCGTGGAAATTGCCGTAGGTTTTTTTCAGTTCGCGGATTTTCAGCATCATTTTTCCCTCCCCGCAGCCATCGGCATCGGAAGCTGGATCACATTCTGGCTTCCGGTTCCTTCGTAAACATAACGCACAGTCAGAATATTGCCCGGCGATAAATACGGACGCAGCTCCTCCACATCCATGGTTCTGTTCGTAAGCTCCATGCGGTCAAAATTGCCGCTTTGATGATTATAGAAATAGATTCCTCCGGTAAACAGCTCCAGCGTATCATCATCCTTAATGTCGCAGAATTCCTGGGAAACCTCCTCAAAGGTCAGGCTTTCCACCATCAGATCCGTGCCGAGCTGATACTCCAACGTCAAAGGCTGCAGGCCGGACATGGTATTGGAGGTCTCGTCATAAATTCCGGTCACCACCCCCGGCGTCTTCATCAGCACCGACCGGTACAGTACCCGGTCCCGGGACGCATTGACACCGATCGCGGAGGTCAGCATGGTAAGGCCGTAGGTTTCCGGATCCTCCTCCCGCAGAAACTGGCTGTCCTCCTTTTCGGCGCTGAATGCCAGCACCCGCGCATCCGCCGTATAGCTGTTCATGTAATTATCCAAATAAAACATCAACATGCTGGAACGCTTCATCGCCGTCAAATAGCCGACATTATCAATGTTGGTGTTCTGGTAATGGTCTCCCCCTGTGATATATTCCGCCAGCAGATAGGAATGATTCAACGGGAAACGCAGCATTTCATACTGATCCAGGGAAACCGTCTCTCCCGGCTCCAGCCGGTCCAGATACACCACATTGCCGTACAGAATCAACGCCGCGTTTTCCAGAGGAAACTGAAATTGATTGGTAATGCTGCCGCTTAAACGGCCCTCAAAATATTCCACGTCTCCTGTGATTCCCACATCGCCGATATTGAAGCTTTTTTTCTCCATCTGGAAATAGCGGGGGTTAAACGCCGCAATATTCTGCCCGTTGATAGTCATGCGTCCGTTTTTTCGGCCAATCACAATCTGGCAGAACTCATTTCCGGTGAATTCCCGTTCCTGCCCGGTCCGGTTCCTGGAGGTCCTGGTAATGGGCAGAATCGAATAGGACGGATCCAGCTGAACCTCGTAAGGATGGCTGTAGGGATTGCGCACATTGACATAGGTGGTATCCGTCACATAGTCCTCGGTCACATCCAGGATCGTCGCATAGGTGTAAAAGGTGGACTCAAAACGGGTTGCCGAACCCATCAGGTAAATGCCGACCGCAAACACCAGGGAAAGCACGCAGATTCCCCGCCGGTAATAAATCTGCAGCTCCCGGCTCTTTAAAAACAGGTATAAGCCCGGTCCCAGCAGCAGCAGATACACCACAATCACAACCACATAGGGCAGCAGCTTCGGCAGCCGCTCCACATTGCCGGTATTGATCAGGCTCTGCACCGACCAGAAACGGCCGGAATTGCCGCTGTATACTACCTGGGCCAGATTGCTGATCCGTTTCTCCCCCAGCACGCTGGAGAGAAAATAATCCACATAGGAGGTATGGCTCTCGCAAAAAGCAGCTATGTCCTCCAGATCGAAAGCGGCGACCGCGATCACTCCCTGTTCCTTCGTCGCCGCGGTGATCAGAGCCATCCCGGCGCTGGAAAGAATCACATTGCCGCCGTGCAGAGGGATGTCCACACAAGGTATGGTAAGAACGCCATCCTCCGGCTCTTCCATCCCGAAGGGCTCTCCCAGATCGATCCGCTGCGGCTCCGCGAAGCCATAGGAATCATCCAGAAGCTCCGGGGCAAATCGTCCCAGCGTATCATCCACCCGTTCCCCGGTGCCCAATATCAGCACGCCGCCGCTGTGCACCCAGTCCATAATCGCCGCCGTCTGCTTCTCGGAAAGCCTGCGCAGCTTATAATTATTCACTACCAGCACATCCAGAAGATTTAACCCCACGTCATCCTGAGGGAATTCCTCCTCCTGCATTTCAAACATGCGGGTGCGCAGGGTGCTGTAGCTGACGCCCACGCCGTCCAGATATTTCAGCATCTCCGGCTGATCGGACAGAACGCCGATGAACAGCTCCGGCACATCCATGCTGATATTTAAACGCACCCGCTGACCTGCCAGCTGCTGCCCCTGGGCATCCACCAGCGCCACATACAGCTGATTTGCCCGGCTGCCCAGCGGAATATACTCTTTCATTACCAAAGTCCCCTGGGCATCGATATTTGCCTCATAATCATATCGGTAAATGGTATCGTCCGACTCCAGAGACCGGATCTGCAGACTGCCTACCACCTCCATATCCCTGCGGTTCTCGATGGTCACTTCAACCGGAAGATAACGCCCGCTTTTTGCCGTGCCGTCATATCCGTACTCCACCTGCAGACTCACCGCCCCCTGGCTGATCGTGGTCTCCCCGGCGGCGTAGGCATACAGCCCCGGAACGCAAAAAGCCAGACTGAAAAGAAGCAGGACTGCCGTCACAATCCGGTTCTTCCAATGCCTGACCCTATGAAAGGATTTCCCCGCGCGGGGTTTATGAATCCGGCTGTTCATCTCATTTACCCCAGCTTTCCAAAATTCTCTTTGTTAATATCGAAATTCACCTGCAGGGTCACCGTAAATACCGTGCCCTCCAGATCGCTCTTAACCGTAATCCGGCCGCCGTGCATATCAACGATATTTTTCACAATCGCCAGGCCCAGGCCAGTCCCTCCGGTGGTCGTGGAGCGGGACTGCTCCACCCGGTAAAACTTATCAAAAATCAACGGCAGCTCCGCCGCCGGAATCACATAGCCGTAGTTGGTCACGGAAACCTGCACCGTCTCTTCCTGAGCAGTCACCTTTACCAGCACCCGCTTGCCGTCCGCGCCATACTTAATCGCATTGTTGATCAGATTGTCAAAAAGGCGGGCCAGCAAATTCCCATCGGCATTGATCACCTGTGCCGGGACATTGCTTTGAAGCTCATAGGACAGATTTTTATTGGCAAAGCTCGGATAAGACTCCTCCAAAAGCTGACTCAGCAGCTTGATAATATCCACCTTGGACACATGCATGGAGATCTTGCCGTAATTTAACTTCGTAAAACCAAACAGGTCCTCGATCAGCTTTTCCAGACGCCGGGTCTTGCTGTAAGCAATATCTATGTACTTCTTCTGCATCTCCGGAGAAAGGGGCGCAGCCTTCCCGGAAAGAAGCTCCAGATAGCCGATAATGGAAGTCAGCGGAGTCCGCAAATCGTGAGCCACATTGGTAATCAGCTCATTTTTCGTCCGCTCCGCCTCCCGCTCCTTATCCATCAGCTTGCGGATATCTTCCACCATTTTGTTGAGATTTTCCGCCATGGAGGAGAACTCGTCATCCCCCATGACCTCCACCGTCGTATTCAGATCCCCCTCCGAAATCCGCTGAATCGCGTCGGACAGTCTGCCGATATAGGAAACCGTCTTTTCCTGCAAGAGGAAAAAGGTCACGGAAAAAACCATGATTCCCAAAAGCACATAGCCCAGCACAATCACCACATTGGAATCATAAATCATCGCCAGAAGCGCATTATTCCATCGGTCGTTCTGGGCATGAGCCGCCAGCGCGGACAAATTGATCACAAGGACCACCTCCACCAGGCAGGTAACCAGCGTGCTGTATAAAATATTGATCAACATGCGGGTCCGGAACTGATGGCTCATATCCATCCGTCTGTTTTTCTTACTTTTCAATCTTGTAGCCTACCCCCCACACTGTGGTGATAATTTTATCCTGGCGCTCGTCTTCCTTCATCTTGCCCCGCAGGCGGCGGATATGTACCATAACCGTATTATTTGCCTCATAGACCTTCTCATTCCAAACCTTCTCGAAGATCTCGTCGGTACTGAATACCTTGCCGGGATTGGACGCCAGCAGATACAGAATATCGAACTCGATGGGGGTCAGCTTAACCTCCTCATCAAATACCGTCACCTTATGATTATCCTTATTGATTGTCAAACCGCGGATGCTGATTTCATTGCGCACATTTTCATGGATATTGCTGTGGGGGTTCAGCTGAGTATATCGCCGCAGCTGGGATTTTACCCGGGCAGTCAGCTCCAGCGGATTAAAGGGCTTCGCCACATAATCATCCGCTCCGGTCCCCAGACCCAGAATCTTATCCAGATCCGTGGACTTGGCGCTCAGCATGATAATCGGGATATTGTTAGTTTCCCGAATCTTTTTACACATCTCCAATCCGCTCATGCCAGGCATCATAATGTCCAGCAGCACCATCTGTATATCTTCTTTTTCCAAAATATCCAGCCCATCCTGGGCGTTGGATGCCTTAAAAACCCGATATCCGTCACTGACCAGATAGATCTCCACCAGATCTGCAATCTCCTGCTCATCATCTACCACCAGAATATTGGTCTCTGCCATCGGTCATTCCTCCTTTTTGCCTACCGCTGCTCTATAAAATAGTTTAGCATAAAATGTCGGTTTGTGCCTTACTTTTTTATTACAAATATGGAATCGGGTGCCAAAGGGGGTTCCGGCGGTTTTGTCACTAAGCTTTCACTTCCTCACAGCGGAAATATCGTCATAATCCACGCCACCGACACAACACATAACAGCATAGCCGGAAGGATCGACTGCTTAATCAGGGATTTCAGATCATATCCGCCGGTTGCCATGCACATCGGCACAGCCGGTGTGGCCATGGGAGTCATAAAGGAGCTTAAGCATGCAGACTGCACCAGGATAATGATTCCAATCGGATTTGCGTGCAGGGATTTACATGCCAGGATTGCAATTGGAATGAAAATCAGCATAACGGTCCGGTTCATCATGATTTGCGTCAGCAAAAACGGCACCACAAAGAACACGAAGCCAATCAGGTACGGACTGCTCAGCTTACCTGCCACGTTCGCCAGGATCGCACCCACCGCTTCTCCGGCTCCGGTCTGGGTCAATGCCCCGCCCATCGCCAGGGAGCCCACAAACAGAAAGCCCATGGACCAGTTGATACTGGAAATTGCCTCCTTCTCGGATAAGACACCGGTCAATACCATTGCCACAGCGCCAGAAAGGCAGATCACCCAGGTGTCGATCCCCAATGCCCGCTGAAAAATCAGCGCCGCGGTAACCAAAATAAAGATAATATAGCCCCATCTTTCCTTTGCCGGAGACAATGCTTCCTTTTCCACCTTCCTGGTCTCAACAGACGTAATCCCCACAATCGGCTTATCCGGAGCAAATCTTGCCGCCAGAAATACGCAGTAAAGGACCACAACCAAAAGCATGGGCAGTCTGGCCTTCATCGGATCTGTCAGAGCCACCACATATTCCGTATAGGCATTGGCTTCCAGGTATCCGTTCAGCTCTGCGAACTGGGTCGCTCCGCTTCCCAGAGGCAATACGGAGATAGTTGCAATGCTGGCAATGGACAGGGGAAACATGACCTTGGACGGACTGATGCCCATATCATCGCAGCTGGCCATCAGCATCGGCGCCATGATGCCGAATACCACCAGGGAGCTTTGAATAAACTGGGCCAGAAGCACCGTCACCAAAATATAACCGAACATCATGCCGGTCAGGGATCCCCTGGCAATCCTATTCACGCTGGAAGAACACTTTTTCACAAACTGGGTGCGGTTAAATCCCGCCGCAACCACAAGCATGGACAGCATCATAATTCCATTGGTATTTCCAAAACAAGCCGCTGCCGCCGCAGGCTCCAGACATCCGGTCACTACAAATGCCAGCATGCTCAGGAGGGCCGTAACTCCCATGGGAATTTTGGATATTACATAGCTGACAGCCGTTAATACACAAATAATCAAACAAATCGTTAATTGGCTCATACCTTTCTCCCTTCTCTTCGTACATGATCATTTAAACAAATCTGCACACATGATCCACTGCAATATCGGAAAATCCATAGGCTTCCGCCTTCGTCAGTTTTCCATTGCAGATATCCTCAATATCCTTCACCAGTTCTCTGCCCAGCTCCTTGATCGTTTTGGTCCCGTCGATGGCTGCGCTCAGGTCCACGTCCATATTGTCCTCCATCCACTGATAAGTGTGTTTATTTGCCGTAACCTTCAAAACCGGGACAATCGCATTGCCGGTGCAGGTTCCGCGCCCGGTGGTAAAAATCACGGCATTGCATCCGCCAGCCACCATGGAGGTCACCGAGGAAATATCATATCCCGCCGTATCCATCACGATTGCGCCGCTCTTTGTGGGGCGTTCCGCCTGCTGCAGCACCTCCACGATGGGCCGCGTTCCGCCCTTTCGGATGCATCCCAGACTCTTCTCATCCAGGGTTGACAAACCGCCCGCCTTGTTTCCCGGCGTGGGCTGCCCGGCCCGGCAGTCCTGCCCGGCTGCCTTCAAATGCTCCTCGTAATCCTGGCAGATTTTGATGATCTGATTATGAATTTCCGGCGTTGCGGCACGCTTCGCCAGCACATGCTCCCCGCCGATCCACTCGATGGACTCACTCATAATCGTGGACGCCCCCATATCCACCAGAAGATCACTCAGCTCACCCACTGCCGGATTGCTGGCAATCCCGGAGGTGGCATCGGAACCGCCGCACTCGATGCCCAGCAGCAGCTCAGAAATATCACACAATTCCTTCTGCTGCAGCCCTGCCTCTGCCGCCATCTCTCTGGCTGCGCGGACCGCCTTTTCAATGGTCTTTAAGGTGCCTCCTTCCTCCTGAATGCCGAAGGAAACCACCGGCTTGCTGGTCATTTTCTGAATCTTTTCCCGAAGCTTTGCGTGGGGCACCGTCTCACAGCCCAGGCCGATGATCACCACGCCGTATACATTGGGATTGCAGGCAAATCCGGTAAGGATTTTCTGCGACATTTCCGTATTTGCCGCCACATCGGAACACCCGGTATTGAATACAATATTGACCGCACCCCGAACCTGACTGGCGACGATCCGGCAGCTTTCACTTCCACAGGCGCAGGTCGGAAGAATCAGCACATGATTCCGGATTCCCGCGCGTCCTTCTTTTCTTTTATATCCCCAAAACTGCATTTTTGTTCTCCTTCCCAGTTTAATTTAAATATTCTTTTTCATAATCACGGGGAATGCTGTAAATATTATCATGATTTACCAGGCATCCCTTTCCGATTGCCTTCGATGTTTTCCCGATCTGCTCGCCGTATTTTACTACCTTTTGCCCCTCCGCAAGGCTTTCCAGAGCGGCCTTGTGACAGTAAGGGATGGTCTCGGCCGCGGTGATTGTGCGGATCTCTCCGTCCCGGTCATAGGCGATCTCCTGCCCGGCCAAAACCTCCTCCACACAGGTCACCACATTATCCTTCTCATCCATAAGCAATGCATTTATTTTCATGTTATTCCTCCTATTCCTGCAGGGACTTTCCTCTGTAAGAAAGTCCTCCCGTTTCGTCTCTGCTGAACTGGCAGAAAAATTCATCGTAGCTGATCCGGCTTTCCTCCGGATAGTTGGCATGAACCATATTCTCCACAACGCCGACCGTCAGCATGGGCACTCCCGCCTCATTGGCCCAGCTGTACCAGGTGATGGGATAAGCCTTCCAGGTGGAAAATGCTTCTTTTTTCAAATGATAGCGCTCCAGCTTCTTTAGCAATACCTGCTGAATCTCCTCGTTTACCCGGAACGGAAAATCCGGATTCGCCTCTGCGGAAATGCAAAGCTTATCCCGGTCTCCATAGATAAACATGGTGGGAGTCAGCTCCCCGGTGGGCTCAAAATCGCGATACATTCTGCTTTTCATCATCAAGCCCGACCAGGATGCGCAGGCCGCAAACAGGTCGCTGGCACAGGTGCACAGAACATCTGCCATCGTCCCGCCGCTGCTCTGCCCGCAAGCATAGATCCTCTTTCTGTCAACCGGAAGTCTGCCGGAAATATCTTCGATCATGCAGCGGATAAAGCTCACATCGTCAAAGGGATTTCCCTCGTAGATTCCGTTCCAGAGGAGAACGTTTTTCAGGCCGTCCTCCTTTTGCTGGTAAAAGCTCGCTTCCGGAAATACCGCAATAAATTTTCTGGCATGGGCCACGCTGGACATGCAGCTGATGTCAAAAAATGTTTCTGCCGACCCGCCGCGGCCATGCATCACCACAACCAGAGGCCATTTCTGATCCGGAGTGCAGCCTGCCGGCACATATTCATACCAGCGCCGTGTCATGCCGTTTTGCTCCATGGTCCGGTAAACCGCTCCGGCTTTCACCGGGTCCTTCACATAGCGAAGATTTTTGATGCCAAATCCGCGATGTCTTCGAATTGTGCCAAGATAGCTCCACACCGTTTTCAGCCCTTCATAAGAAATGCTTCCAGCGTGCTCCGTGACACGCACCTGGGCAATCACCTCTTCATTGACCTCACTGTAATAGCGGACCGGCTCCGGCGCCCAGATATAATCGGCGCCCTGACCGCAAAAGGCCGGCTCAACCACATGATTCTGCTCTTTCCAATAATTCACGGCCACTTCATTATTTTCCAGGCACTCGGTCATCATCCACACCGGAAGCTGAGCCTTCTGCCCATCGATCATCAGCTCCAGCTCTCCTTGATCAAAATTTTTCTTTTCCTCCGAAGAAAAGCCGCCAAAACCGCTGCCCAAATCTCCAAAGGTGGCAAGTCCGGACCAGTCACTGGACATGGCTGCGGCCGCCAGATGGGCGATCGCTGCGCCGTCCCCCACGCCGCAGGCATAAATATTATCCTGGATTGTCACATAATAATCCCGACGCTGTACCGCTTCATAGACGGCATTCATAAATGCCGCATCCTCTGGAGAACCGCTCCATCCCTCCTGCGGCGCTTTCAGAACTGCCACATAAAGCTTATTTTCGTCTGCCAGGCGGGCCAGGCCTGAGCTTTCCAAAAATTCCAGGGAGTCCGCCTTGGACGGTGGGGCCACCACCAGACACGGGCGCGCATATTCCATCTCCTCCGGTATGTAGATCAGGAAGCTTTTTTCCTGCCCTCCAACCATCACCTTTTCCATAAAGCATCCGTTGACCAAGGTACGGTTGGGATACCTCATGTCCACCCCAAGGTCTGACATTTTTTCAGGAAACTGTTTCATCTTCATCATAACTCCTCCTATACATGAAGTTTTTTTGTTTCTGTCTTTACATTAGCACGTCTTTAATATATAATCAATTTTATAGTTTTTATATAAATATAAATGGAGTTTATGCTATGATCCAGCAAGATTATCTATACGTATTGAAGGTTTATGAAGAAGGAAGCTTCTCAAAGGCGGCGGAAAAGCTTTTCCTGACCCAGCCCGCATTAAGCATTGCCATCCATAGGATTGAGTCCTCCGTCGGCATGCCGCTGTTCGACCGCACCCGGCGGCCGCTCCAGCCGACAACAGCCGGAAAAATCTATATTGACATGATCAAACAAATGCAAAACCTGGAATCCGATTTAAACCGGCATATGCAGGATATCCGGGATTTGCATACCGGCGATTTGAAAATCGGCGGTTCCCATTATCTGAACGCCTATATTTTGCCCTCAGTTCTGTCCGCTTTCACTCAGGAATATCCCGGCATCCGCCTGGAAATCACCGAAAGCGGCTCCAGCCAGATCTCCGCGCTGCTGTTGGAGCGAAAGCTGGACCTGACCTTTAGCTGCGATACCACGGTCATCGGCCAGCTGGAAAAATATCCCGCTTTCTATGACCATATTCTTTTGGCGGTGCCAGCCGCCCATCCGATCCATGCATTGACCGCTGCGGCCGGGCTGACCGCAGATGACATTATACAGGGTAAGCATCTGCTGGAGGATTGTCCTGCCATCTCCCTGACCCAGTTTCGCGATTTGGAATTTATCCTGCTGGCGCCGGGAAATAATCTCCACGACCGATGTATTCAGATGTTTCAGGAGGCAGGCTTTGAGCCGCAGATTAAGCTGATGCTCTCTCAATTGGTGACCGCATACCACCTGGCCGATTCCGGCTTCGCCGCCACCTTTGTCAGCGACCGGCTGATCCACACCACCACCGACCGGCTTGTTTTTTATAAAATTCAGTCGGACGTTACCAAACGACTGTTTTATATTCTGCTGCCTAACCGGCACTACACCTCCCATGCCGCCAAGGCATTTATTCAGTTTTTTCTCACGCATTTTTAAAATAACGCTTTGTTTCAATCGAGTAGGGAAGATGCAATCTGACCTACTCGCCTGCGCCGGGGCGCGTGCTGCTTAAACAGCAAAATTCCATACGCGCCCCGTGTGCACAAAAAAACTGCCGCAAACTGCGGCAGCAAAATCAGAGCCTTATAAACGCCATATATACTGCTGTTCCAACAATGATGCTCAAAAAAGTATTATGCTTCCATTTAAATGAAATTCCTGTTATAACGGCTGCTATGATTCCCGGCACGCCTGAGCCGGTAAAATCATCCCTTATTCCACGCAAGCAGTATATCACCAGCACAGCCATAACAGCCGAAGGAAGCACATCGCCAAGCCGTTCAAGCCAGACGGGCATTTCCTTCTCTCCGTGAAAAAGCACGAATACCGCTCCTCTGAGTACATAAGTGATAATCGCTGAGACGGCAACCGCCGCAAGAATATATCCTGTCATTTTGCCGCCTCCCTTCTATGGTTATATACGATCAGTATCATGGAAACGATAACCAGCGCGGGAAGCATAAATCTGTCCGCTCCGAATAGAAAAAGGCATATCAGGCTTATCACCATTCCACATATTGCGGGAAAATGGCTCTTCGCCTTCTCCCACTGCCCCACCAATATCGTAACAAAAAGGGCGGTCATGCAGAAATCAATCCCCTCCGTCGAAAAGGGTATCAGACCTCCGATCACCCCTCCGAAAACCGAGCCTATACACCAATATAACTGGCACATCACCGCGATATACAGCTCTGCCCTTCTTTTCTTTTCGTCCGGCAGTTCAATTGTGCTATTTACGGCATAAGTCTCATCCGTAAGGCTGTGAATCATATAAGGCTTCGCCTTGCCCATTTTATTGAAATCTTTTACAAAGCTGATACTGTAAAACAACTGCCTGCTATTCATAAAGAGCGCAGTAAGCCCAATGGCAAAAAGGGAGGTTCCCGCACTGAGCAGTGTCGTAAGGACAAACTGGAAGGCTCCGGTATAAACCACAAGACTGATCAGCAGCGAGTAGTACCAGCCAAATCCGGCCTGCTCCATCAAGATTCCATACGCCATTCCCAGAAAAATGTAACTGCAAAGTACGGGTATGGATTTTACAAAAGCGTATTTTACTAGTTTCATATTCATAGACCACCCATATCAAGGAAGCAAGCTGCTGTTTCGTACTGTCGCTGCGATAATGATCGCCATGCGGGTTTCCCCGATACCGATTGCTATAAGATTTTACCATCCGTGGAAATAGTCACGACTCTCCACGGAATAAATTTACCGCTGGCCTGTAATGCCCGCTTTACAGCATTCTCAATTCCGCCGCAGCAAGGTACCTCCATACGGGCAATTGTAACACTTTTGACATTGTTATTTGCAATAATTTGTGTCAGCTTTTCCGTATAGTCGCCCTCGTCAAGTTTCGGACAACCAATCATTGTAATATGATTACGGATAAATTCGTTGTGGAAATTTCCGTATGCGTATGCAGTGCAATCAGCAGCGACAAGCAGATTGGCATTCTCAAAGTACTGTGCCTTAATGGGTACAAGTTTAATCTGTACGGGCCATTGCCGGAGTTTCCCTTGCTTCGATGCCAGAACTGCTGCTTCATCATAGGCAAGAGCTTCTCTTTCCTCAAACGAAATCGCATTTGCAGGGCAAGCTGGCAGGCAGTCCCCCAAGCCATCGCAATAATCCTCGCGGGTAAGTTTTGCCTTGCCATCAATCATTTTGATAGCACCTTCGTGGCAAGCCGCAGCACAAGCACCACATCCATTGCATTTTTTCTCGTCAATTTTAATAATTTTTCTAATCACTGTATTTCCCTCTATTCGACTTCTATTTTGAAAATATTGACTACACATCATGAAAACATCTCGGATCGCTCCTTGATTTTCTGCAATCCATCATATGCGGCATCCAGGTACTCCTTTTTTGCCAAAAGCGCATCTTTTACCTCTGTCGCAAACCGTTCGTCCTTTTTCTCCGCGAGGATATGTTCGTAGTATTGCCCGGCTTTCTGCCCATTGACCTCGTTCGTTTTTAAGTAGTCACGCAAAACCATATCGTAGTTAACTCCTTTTATCATCAGAAACAGGGCAGAGATCAGGCCGCAGCGATCCTTCCCCTCCGTGCAGTGCCAAAGGACAGCACCTTCCCGTTCTGGAGAAAGAATGGCTTCCATTACCCTTCTGATCTGCCGGACACAGTGCTCATCTGTCACCATCATACGGTACAGTTCCTTCATATCGGGCATAGACCGCATCGCAGACAGATCTATCGCACTTTCATGGGATATGCCAATCATGGCTTCATCAAAAAGCGGCATATGCAGATAACAGACGCCTGGAATTTCATGATCCGGCATTTCCTCCCGTTCCACATTTGTGCGAAGGTCAATGACTGTTTTTAAGTGATAATGATTTGTAAGTGTCTGCGCATCCTTTTCGGTAATGTTATGCAGATGGGAAGAACGAATACAGCTTGGAAAA
>CAZICB010000055.1:7270-16059 GCA_964537765.1 uncultured Lachnospiraceae bacterium | reverse complement strand
AAGCATATTGCAGAGCAGATTAAGCGTTTCCATAGTAATATTGCGGTTTTGGCGCAGACTGTCCAGAGTGCCTTTTGAAAATCCATAATCGTTTATCAGTTTATAAGTAGAAATGCCTTTTTTCTTCAATGTTTTAAAAAATGGTTCATAGGTAATCATAGATTTACTCCTTTTTACTTGCTATTTTCAAGGGAAGTAAACTATTGAACAATCCCGATATATCGGGTATAATATATGGAAATAATTGCAAAAGAAAAAGGGGGAGCATTGAGAAAAATGATAGCCATGGAAGAAGAGAAAAGTATAAAGGAATATCTGGCCAACAATCTGAAAGGGAAAGAAACTGGGACCATTATCGACGATATCAGGACTCTGGTGGAGGATGGGTCTGCTCTGGAGATGATCATCGACATGGGAGCGTCTGCAATGGACATGGTTCTGGGAAATGCCGCGGCGCCTGCAGCGGGGAATCGGTCGGATTTTCCAAAAGGGCTCTCCAAGGAAGCGGAAAAAAAGAACAGGCTGGCGGGTTGGATGAAGGACCAAAAGCAGGAGAGTGAAAGTCTTGCGGCCGTACTGGAGAAAAAGCTTGTGGAAAAGGGCTACACTGAGGAACATCGTCCGAAATTCTATAAAAAGATTGATATGAACCGGCAGCTTTTTTCAAAGGTGCTGTCAAGGGCCGCCGATTCCCAGAGCCAGGATAAAAAAACAATTTATAAGTTTCTGATCGGATTGGAACTGAAGCTTGGGGAGGCTGAGGAGGTGCTGGGGGCGGGGGGCTATACCTTCAACAATCATAAACAGTATGATATGATCATCAAATACTGTATTGAAAACGGGATTTATGATCCCGCGACAGTGGATGAGTATCTGATCCTGTTTGGCGAAAAACCGCTGTTTTCAAAGTGAGAGAGCAGAGACGCATTGGAAATGCAGTTATTCTGAAAATGTCGCTTTTCAAATGACCGGCAAATCTTCAAAATTTCCTATAATATCCCCATAACCTACGAGGAGGAATATCAAATGAATTTTCACTGGATCATCCCATTGCTTATCGGCGCAGTGATCGGCTACGTCACAAACGATATTGCCATCAAGATGCTGTTTCATCCCCGAAAGGCATACTATATCGGAAAATGGCGGGTGCCCTTTACTCCCGGTCTGATTCCAAAGGAGAAGAATCGTGTAGCCAGATCCATTGGCAGGGTCATCAGCACCCAGCTCTTAAACAGCGAGGTGGTCACTGAGACCCTGACCTCCGATGCCATGACCGCCAGACTTCGGGAAAAGCTGGAGCAGCTGACGGATTCCAACCGGGACAACACCGATACGGTGCGGGATGTCTTAGAGCGCGCCGTGGGGCCGGAGCGGGTACAGGAGGTTTTGGACAAGCTTAGGGAAAATGCTTCTGAGGTCATTTATCACAAGCTGGTGAATATCCGTTTTGGGGAGAACCTCTCCAGGGTGGTCATCCAGAAGATGAGAGAGAGCTTAAACCCTCACATTATGATGCTTATGAGCGGCATCCTTGATGAAATGTCGGAGAGCATCGGAGACATGATCGACCGTGTGGTGGCGGATAATTCCGAGGATATTATCCGTGGAATCATAGACAAGGAGATGGACAAGATCGAGGACACCATGATTTGTGACCTGATTGAGAGGTACGAGGACAGGCTGCCGGAGTATAGGGACCTGGCCATAGAGGTCTACAAGAAAGCTGTGACTGAGCATATGAAGGCCATCCTTGAGGGCATTAACCTGTCAAGGATTGTGGAGGACCGGGTGACCTCCTTCGATGTGGTGCAGCTGGAGAACATGATTTTCGGGATCATGGACAGGGAGCTGAAAGCCATTGTTTATCTGGGAGCGCTGCTGGGCTGCCTGATGGGAATCGTCAATATTATCGTTTAAATGGTATCAAATACACAAAGGAGAATGGGTTATGCAGATCAATGAGATCGTGGAACGTATTACAGAGCAGAGGAAGGAATGGGTACCCCGGATCAAGGAAAAACAGGAGATATTGGATGAAATGCTCCGGGCCTTGGAACGCTTTGATGAGCTGAAGACGGAGCTGATTGACAGCCATGGGAACGTGATGGACGGAAGGTTTAAAAGTATCGCGGAAAAGTACCCGGATGTACCCATCCGCATCAATCTCCTCTCAAGCAGCGAGTGCAGGCGGCGGATAGCCTTGGCAAAACAAGCGGCGGAGAGCGCCATGAAGCGTTTTTCCAGGGATACCCTCAATATCGCTGTCATCGGCAAGGCAAGGGTGGGCAAAAGCGAATTTTTAAAGTCCATCAGCAATCTTTCCAACTACGTGATCCCCGCTTTCAGTGAAACGGACTGCACCGGTGCGGTGTCGGTCATTGAGAACAGGCCGGGGGTGGTGCTGGAGGCCAGGCTGACCTTCAAGACGGAGAAAGAGATGATCGCCATCGTGCAGACCTATCTGGACCGTATCCTGCCGACTCCGGAAAAGCGGATGGTGGTGCGCAGCCTGTACCAGATCCGCGACCTGGATATGGACGAGGTAAACCGGCGGAAAATTCCCGGAAGGGCGGACAACAACCTGGTGCCCTACCTGGCAAAGTTCGTGGACCATTATGAGGAATGGGCGCCCCTGGTCAGGGAAGGCAGCCTTATCCTGACTGAGGAGGAGGAGATCCAGACCTACGTGGCTCAAAATAACGGCAGGAAGGAGGGGGAAGGCAAGAAGGCATTTTACCGCTACCTGGCCGTCAGTACCTGTGAGATTTCCTGCACCTTTGATTATCAGGAGGCCGGGCACATCACTCTGGTGGACACGGTGGGCTTTGAGGACAATGCCATCGGCATCGAGGATGAGCTTATCCGGGTAGTGAACGACAAAAGCGACGCCGTAGTATTCCTGCTCTTTCCGCTGGACGGAGCGGGCGGCGGCGTGCCGGCAAAGATCAGCGACATTTACAGCAAGATCGAGCAGAGCTGCAAGGATAAGAATCTGGATAAATGGCTGTTCTGGCTTATCAACCACGCGCCGGACCACCCAAAGACACCCAATCCGAGGGAGTTTTGTGAGCAGGCCCTAAAAACTTTGGAAATGAACGGCTGGTCCGGGGAGCTGCGGCGCATCGTGGACGTGCACAATCAGGACCAGGTACGGGAGGAATTTCTCATTCCGCTGTTAAATACCCTGGTGGAGAATCTGGATGACATCGACTCCTTGTATCTGCAGGACCTGCAGAAGGCTCTGGACGACGTGAAGAGGGAGTATGGCCTGTTCTGCGGCGGTGCGAAGAAGGTTTTTGAGTCAGAGCTGCGCAGTGCGGTCCGGACCCAGCCGCAGATGGCAAAGAGCATTGACCAGATGATCAAAAATATCTCAGCTAAGCTGACGATCCTGTGCCGGACAGAGGCAAAGAAACGGGATGTTTCCTGCGAGGTGCTGAAGGCGCAGGCAGCCGGTATCCTGGAGGATATGCGGGAGGGCAGGGAGATCCCGGAGGCGGATCAGGTGCGGGAGGAGCTTTTGTCAGATCAGCCGGCCGCGGTCTACATCGCCCACTGCAACCGCATCCGCAACCAGATTACCCAGCGCTTTGCCCGGACAGACAGCTCTCTGGAAATGCTGGTGGCGGAGCTGAAGGATTCTGTTGCGGATATCCTCCTGGGCCAGGAGGGCGGACGGCTGGAGCGGGTGCTGCGTCCGGATCCGGAGAAGGCGCGGTATGAGTGGCTGGGTGAATTTGCAGAGGATATTTTACAGAGCTGCGCCCTTTATCCAAATCTCTACACGGCCTTTAAGCAGCTGTATGATTTTGAGTTTTCAGTGAGAGGCTTTCTCACCTACGAGGTGCGGGCCTGCTTGGATCCCATCGACCCGGATCTCTCCAATGTGCCGGATATTGTGGGTGAGGATGAGCTTGAGACAGCGGACAATATCTGCTTCTATCTGGAGCGAAAGCTGATCGACGTGGTGGATTCCTTAAACGACGCCTTAAGCGAGCTGTTTAAAAAGCCCAGCAGAGCCTTCTTCGCGGTGATCAAGGAGTTTTGTGATCGGGTGATCTATTCTGAAAACGTACGGTTTGAGTGGAACCAGCTGCTGGCGGAGAATTATCCCGCCATATGGGCGGAGGAGTACAGGGAGCTGGCAGTGATGTCAGGAGCCTTTGAGCAGTGGGAGGAGGTTCTTGACGGGTTATTAAAATACAATGAGCGCAGCGGGAGTCTGAAGCTTGGCAAAAGGGGGAACGAAGGATGAGGGGATTTTTGGGAAGAGTGACAGAGACGTTCGGCAGGACGGTATTTGGCGAGAAAATGCCGGAAAAGCCGGTGATGAAAATCACGATGCTGGGGTCCAGAGGTGTTGGGAAAACCAGCGTCATCACCTCCATGTACGACAATACGGACACGGCGGTCAGCGATACAAAGCTGCATATCATCGCTGAGGAGGGAACAAAGGCTATCCTCCGGAATAAGCGCAGGGACCTGAAAAATATGTTCCTTGAGAAAAATGTGGCCGGAGATATGGTTCAGCCGGGCATCGCGGGCGACAACACGGTGAGCATTTTCGAGTTCACCTTTGGACTTAACACGGAGAATATCAACATAGGCCTGGAAATCCGGGATTTTCCCGGCGAGTATCTGCTGCGGGAGCCGGAGACGGTGCGGGAATACATAAGGGAGTCCAGCGCTGTTTTAGTAGCGGTGGACACGCCCCATCTGATGGAGGCCGGGGGCCGCTACAATGAGGGAAAGAACCGGGTGTCCCTGATCACGAATTTTTTTAAGGAGACGTTAAATGCCGAAAGCGACGAGAAGCTGATCATGCTGATTCCCCTCAAGTGCGAAAAGTATTATCACGACGGAAGGATCGATGAGGTGACAGAGAAGGTGCGGAAGGAATATGCCGGGCTGCTGGATTTTCTGCGGGATCGCAATAACACATGGGGAATGAAGCACAAATTTTCCTGCGTGATCGCCCCGATCCTGACGGTGGGTGAAATTGTCTTTGACCGGTTTGAGACGGCGGACGGCAGCATTTTGGAGGTGACGGACAGCACGGGCGCCGTGGTGCCAAGGCAGGTAACCTACCGGTATCTGAAGCCTGGGGCTCAGTATAGGCCAAAATACTGCGAGCAGCCGCTGCTTTATCTGCTCTCCTTTGTGAGCAAGCAGTATCTGAATATGAAGGATGCGAAGGACTCCACCGGTCTGCTGCGAAAGCTGAGGAAGGCATTTGAGACCGTGCCCCGGACCAGCCAGCTTCTGATGGAAATCCAGAAGATGGGCAGCAAGAAGAATGACGGGACGGAAGGCTATAAGGTTTGCTTTGGCAGAGGAAAGGTATAAAGGGGGAGTTTTACTATGGCGGATATTAATGCATTGATGATGGGCGGAAGACGCGCGGGCAAGACAAGCATTATGGCGGCGATGGATGAGTGCTGCAAGGCGGTGCTGGCCTCAGACAGACTGCTGGAGCTGATGACCCATGAGGGCAGCATCGAAATTACAATGAAAAAAACCGAGCTGTCCGATTATTTTACAGATCCCAGATACCTGAAATCGCGTAAATTCACCCCGGATCTGAATCCCAGCTCCGCCTCCGGCGTGTTTGAATACGAGTGCCGGGTAGGCGGGCGATCCTCCGGCTTTACCTTGAACTTTACGGATGTGCCGGGCGAGATGTATGAGGATGCCTCCCGCATTCCAGAGGTTGAGGAGCTGATGGGGAAAAGCCAGGTCATGATCATTGCCATTGACTCTCCCCACATGATGGAACGCACCGGCGATGCCAGCGAGGAGCTTACGGGCTGCTGCAAGTATCATGAGTCCTTTAACCGGGTGCCGGAGATCACGGACTTTTTCAAGACGGCCTTCCAGAGCGGCAAGGAGCTGTGCAGCCAAAACAAGCTGGTGATCCTTGTGCCCCTCAAGTGCGAGAAATATTACTACAGGAATGAGATGAAAAAGCTCTATGATACGATCCTCAAAGGCTATGAGGAGCTGCTGCGGTTCCTGGCAAGTCCCGGCATCTGTGATATTTGCACAGTGGCTGTCGCGCCGATCCTGACTCTGGGAGGGGCGGAGTTTTTTAAGTTTGTGGAGGGCAAGTCCTATGTGGGCGAATACAATTACGTGGAAGACAGAGCGCGGAGGGCATATCTGCCGAAATACTGCGAGCAGCCGCTGTTTCTCACCCTGCAGTATGTGATCAGCCTTGCCAGACGCAGGGCGGAGGGAAGATTTGCGCTGTTCAGAATGTTTTCGGAGGTATTTGGAAACAAGGCAAAGCTGGAGGATTTAAAGGCCTGTGAGGCCAGCATCCGGGATAAGATTATGACAGACCGGGAATCAGGCTTTTGCGTGATTCAGGACCCGGTTAAGATGCTGGGATAGAGTTTTTATGCTCTGGCCCCGGGAGTTTGGGAGGAAACAGATGGGAAAACCAAAGAAAAAGACGGAGCCGCAAACCGAGTTCCGTGTATTGATGTTCGGGCCAAGGCGCTGCGGGAAGACAAGCGCCCTGTCCGCCATGATCGACCAGTTTGAGACGGTGAGCAAGGCGGCGGACGATGATATTGTGCTGACCGCCGATTCTTCCACGACGGAACTCCTTGCGGGAAAAAAGACGAGCCTGATGGATATATTTGAGGAGCATAGCAGGAAGGGAGAACGGTGGGAGATCGATGAGAATCCCGATTCTGCCATGCACGAGTATGTATTTACGCTTCAGGTGAGGGGAAGTGCGAACCGGTATCCCATCATTTTTACAGACATTCCCGGCGAGTGGCTGATGGAGAAGGAACGCAAAAAAGAGGTGGACGGACTACTGGAAAAGAGCCAGGCGGTCCTGGTAGCGGTGGACACGCCTCATCTGGTGGAGGACGGCGGAGCCTACAGCCGGTCCTTCAACATCATGGATCAGGTGGAGAACTTCCTCATGAACATCAAGGGAGACAGCAAGCAGGCCCGGCTGCTTTTGTTTGTGCCGCTTAAATGTGAGAAATATTATCACGAGGGACGGATGGACGTGGTAAACGCGGCAATCAAGGAGCAGTACGGCAAGCTTTTGACATCCTTACAGAGCTCTGATGTGAAAAAGGCCGCCTATACGGTGGCGATCACGCCGATCCTTACCCTGGGCGGAGTGGTTTTCCATGATTTCGGACGGGATGAGGAGGGCTTTGTGGACAGAATCACCACAATGTTGTCCAGGTCACTGTTTAAAAGGCCAAAGCATGCCTACTATAAGCTTTACGAGGCGGATCCCTGTTACAAGCCGAAATATTGCGAGCAGCCGGTGCTGTATCTGCTGAATTATGTGCTTAGGATCGCAGAGGTGTCTGACAAAGCAAAAAAGAAGAAGGGAGGCGGCCTGTTCAAGGCGGCGATCTGGCTGATGATGGTGCTGCTTTTCTGGCCGCTGATTTTTGTGGGAGGGGCCTGGGAAATGATCCATCTTCTAAAGAAGGACACCAGTTTCCTTTCCGGCGTGGGCAAGACCTGCGGATACCTAAAGACCAGCGGCGACGGATACGAGCTGCTTCAGGACCCTCTCAGATTAGGAGGAAATGCCGGATGAAATTTTATTTTTACAATTCTTATCAGCAGTCCCCGGTGGGCTATCAGGTTTCCGGGATAAAGACGGGAGGCCGCAGGCTGCGGCTTATGCCCGCCGGGCATCCCGACGGTACCGTGGGGAGCTGCCTGAAAAACAGCGGGGCAAGGTTTATCCTGTACCGGAAGAAAACAGGCGATTATGTGATGTGTGCGCGGGGGCTTTGCGTAAAGAGCGTCCCGGATGAGAGAAAGTGGTACATCAACTTTGCCGTTACGGCGAAGGAGGAGGAGTTTTCCCGGTTCCGGGAGTTTACCTATAAGTATTATTACAGGCATCAGGCCTTTTTGGAGGAGCTGGCTGCCTGGTTTAAGCCGGAGCCGGAGGAGGAACTGTCCTACTCTCTGGACGTGGAACGCTTTGAGCGTTATCTTTCCCTTGGCTTTTCCGTGACGAGGGAGGAATTGATGGCTATGGAAGAGACCCGTCGGCGGGGCGTTGACTGGCTGGCGAATCAGCTCAGGAAGGGGGAAATCGGTCTGTTGATCCCGGAGGCGGATGAGGAATATTTCAGAAGGATGAATCCGGCCTTTGGCAAAATGAAGATCCGAAAATGCTTCGGCGGGCAGCGCACGGAGAAGAAGGGTGCAGGGAGGAAGCGCAGATGATCACAGCTATATTTCAATGTTCAAGCCCCTTTGTGGGATATACGATCCGTATGGCGGATTATCAAAAAAAGAAGATGACGGAATGCTCCGCCGGACAGATGACAAGGCTGGGCTGGAAGATTTTCCAGGTGAGCGGGACATATGCCATTTTGATGGACAGCGAGAACCGGCGGTATTTCCACGCCAGACAGTCCGAATCCAGGGCCTTTGACGAGCAGGGGCGGCGCATCTACACCAATGTGGCCTTTGTGGGAGCGCCGGGCAGCGAGCGGGACTGCCGGACAGTGACGCATATCGCTTTGTATGAGCTGTTTGAGCCGGAGGGCTTCTACCAGGAGATCGCCGGGATGATCCGGCTGACCGACGAGGGCTTTGAGGTGGATTTTGAGAAGCTGGAGCATTTCTTAAAGCGGCTTGAGACGGGGCTTCAGTGCAGGACAGAGAACAGGCAGGCAAAGGAGCTTTGGGAGGAGATCCTTCAGCCGGCCTCCCTGGAGACGATCCGGTTTGTGGTGCTGGAGGCTACCTGGGAATATTTTGTGAAGCAGGCAGGGACGGATTTCGGG
>CAZICB010000055.1:0-7170 GCA_964537765.1 uncultured Lachnospiraceae bacterium | reverse complement strand
GGTGCTGGAGGCTACCTGGGAATATTTTGTGAAGCAGGCAGGGACGGATTTCGGGTGTTCCGCAAAGCGGATGCTCAGTCTTCAGGAGGCGAAGAAATATGCCAGCCGGGCGGAAGTTGTGTTTTCGGGAGATGAGGAGAAAAAGCCGGAGAAGGAAAAGAAAGAAGGCGAAGGATCGGCAAGGAGGATGCCCGGCAGGGAAGAGAAAAAGCCCGGGGAACCGAAGGCAGAGAATCCAGGGAATGAGGGATCCGGAGCCGGGGGTTCCAAGGCGGAGAAAGCCAGGACCGGGGAACCAAAGACGGAGGAATCAATGGCCGGGGCGTCAGAGACGGAGGAGCTGAGAAAAAAGCTTTTGGAGACGGTCAGGGAGCAGGAGGCCTTGACGGCGGAGCTGTCGGAAAAGAATGGAAAGCTGACGGAGCAGAGGTCAGAGCTTGCCATATTAAAGGAAAAACTCATCAGCGCGAGAACGGAGACTGACCGGCTGGAGGCGGCACTGTGGCGGTCGAAGCTTTTTATTATTGCGGCCGCAGCGGCGGGCGCAGTGCTGGCATCCGTGGTTTGCCTGATGTTTCTGCGATAAAAAGAGGAGGATCTTGAATATGCCGGAAAAACTCTATCAAATATCTGTTGACGATTTTATGCATCCGGATGATCTGGCGGCGGTCCAGGCTCTGCAGAATGTGCCCGCGATTGAACGGCTTGTGTCCCAGATGGAGGAGCAGGCCAACCAGATCATGGTCCGCATGACTACCCTGGGTTCCTGTGTGCGCCTGACGGAGGAAAATGCGCCTCGTGTCTGCAGGCTGGTGCGCCATGCCTGCGAGATCATGGACTACGACAAGATACCGGAGATCTATACCAGGAGAGAATACTCCCTGGATGTGACGCCCAGCGGTGTGGACCAGCCGGTAATGATTATCCCGGATCTGGCGCTGAATACGCTGGACGATGAGCTGTTGTATTTTACGGTGGGACGGGCCGTTACCCGTTTTAAATCTAACTATCTGAAGTTTTATATGGTGGCCCAGCTGATGATCCTTTCCAGCAGCTTTTTCCCTGTGGTCTCGGATGTGGTAAAGCTTCCTCTTGCCAACTGGATGCGCAAGTCGGAGCTGACGGCGGACCGGGGAGGTCTCCTGGTATGTCAGAACTACAGGGCAGCCATGCGGTTTCTGATGGCGAAGACCGGGATGCCCCTGAAGGAAACAAAAAATATCGACATTCCCGAATACATCGAAGCATCCAAGATAAAAAGCGTGCTGGTAAGAGCCGGGCAAGGAATGCAAAATCTGGTCAATGTGAAGGGATGGTCCAACGACAGGATCCATGAGCTGTTTCGCTGGTATGCCACCGGCAGCTATGATGACTTACTGGAAGATTATCTGTAGACAGGGGGACGGATATGGGAAAATACAATAAAAGTAGCAGACATTTTAACGTGAGCGATTTTCAGCATCCCCTGGACAAGGCTGCGGTCCAGGCGGTGATGGCGGTGCCGGGCTTTCAGAAGCTGCTGCAGTATATTTCGGAGCATTCCGTGGAGCGGGTGTATGGCTTTATCAATCATTCATCCCGGATGAAGGTGACGCGGGAGATGTCCCCTTTGATTTTCGGCATGCTGGATGAGGCGGCACGGATGTATGGGGGTTTAAGCCTTCCGAACGTGTATCTGGAGCGCTCCTATGAGTATAAGGTGACGCTGGAGGGGATCAGCAGCCCCAACATTATTTTCACGACCTCCCTTTTGGAGGGGGTGGATGAAAGACGGCTCTGGCCGGTCATCGCGTCGGAGTTTGCGGGAATACAGGCCCGGCACGGGACGATCAAATTTATTGACGGAATGATCGGCAGTGCAAAAAGCGTTTTGCCCTTCGGGATCGATCAGGCGCTGACGCTGGCCTTAAACAACTGGTACCGGAACAAGGCCTACACCTATGACAGGGCCATTCTCCTGGCGTCGGAGGATTTTGAGCTGGCGGCGGAGCATATCCTGATGGGAGAGGCCTCGGATGAGGTGATAAGGAGCATCGGGCTGGACCAGCCGGAGAATTCTTATCTGGAGCAGGCAATGGAGTTTTTGCAGAGGAGCGGGACAGCCGGCGTTTACCAGAAACTCACTACGATGCTGACGAAGGATCAGTGGACGGCCTCGCGGTATGCGGAGCTTTATAAATGGTATCAGAGCGGCGAGTATGATGAGGTTCTGGAAGAGAGCGAGGTGTGAGGATGTACGACAGATTAAAGGGTTTGGAGGTTACGGATTATGAGCATCCAGGGGAGAAGACGGCTATGGCGGCGCTCCGCAGGATCCCGCTTCTTGACCTTGTGGTTGCGAAATATATGGATATGTCCATGAAAGTGGATCTCCGGGCGGAATGCGCCGGAAACAATTTCCGGATCACGGAGAAGACGAATCCCCGGGTTTACCGACTGTATCAGCTGGCGTTAGCGCGGCTTGATATGCCGGAGGAGTACCCCCTTTACAGCGAGCTTGGCTACCAGTACAATGCCTATGCTGCAGGAGCCAGGGAGAATTTTATCGTGGTAAACTCCTCCTGCATTTCGGACTATTCGGATGGGGAAATGCTCCAGCTTCTGGGGCATGAGATCGGTCACATCAAGAGCGGACATGTGCTCTATCAGAATCTTGCCTGCAGTCTGAATAGTGTACTGGCCTCCTTTGGCGGGCTGGCCGAGGGAGCGGCGGCCGGACTGCAGTTCGCGATCATGGACTGGAGAAGGAAGGCAGAATACACGGCTGACCGGGCGGGACTGATCGCCTCCGGGGATCCGGAGTCTACGATCAGCCAGACCATGAAGCTTCTGGGACAGTCCGACCGCATCGGGTATATCGATTTTTCTCCGGAGAAGGTATTAAAGCAGGCGGAGGATTTTGAACTGGGGAATGCCGACCTGGTGGGGAAGCTTCTCTACGCCAATTTCACGCTGACAGCCACCCATCCCTGGTCCATCCTCCGGCTCAGACAGCTCTATGAGTGGGAGCAGTCGGGCGGTTTTGAGGCAGTGGTGAAGAAATATGCGGACATCTGAGCATGAACCAAGATGTCATCTCCAAGGCGACAAAAAACGGGCAAAGAAGTATTAAAATGGAGCCATGCAAAAACAAAGAGGAGGAACAGTATTTTGAACAGCATATGCGGAGAAAAAATAGACATAGAGCAGATCGAGCGGGACAGAGCGTATATCGACTATGTTATGCTGAATGTAATCCGCCGTATCCTGGCATATAATCTGAGGCAGATGGGAGCTGAGACGTTTTTGGGAACCTATTATTCCAAGCTGAACATTTTCCTGAACACCTGGAATCCGTCCGCGCTGCGGTACATCCTTGCGCTGCTGGAGTACCTCAACCCGGCATTTTCCTATAACGGGGAAATCGCGGTGGGGAAGCCGATCGTGGCGGATGAAGGAATATTCAATAGGATCCTGGACGGAAATCCCCAGCTTTTGGACGGACTGGCGGCGAGCACACCGCCGGCGTTTTGGAAATATGGGATATTGGTGGATGTGGGGGCGGAGGCTGCCTGAGAGAAAACGAGTAAGGAAACAAATAGTTGAATGGAGCGAATGCAGGAGGGAAGGCTCAGAGCTATGGATACAGACGAGAAACGGGATGTTTCGCCAATAGAACTGATTAATGAAGACCTGGAGAAGAAAAATAAAGAGTTGATGCGGAAAGTACAAGAGATTATTAAAGAAAAGCAAGAATCTCAGGCGCAGTGGCAGCAGGAAAAAGAAGGATACGAAACAAATCTTGCAGAATTACGTAAAAAACTGCTGAAATTGACAAATAAGTATACCATGATGGAAGAAAAGTATCATCGTATAGAACCTGCTTATAATTTTTATCATGCGTTTGGTGTAATTCTTCCAAATGAT
The DNA here is from genome assembly GCA_964537765.1 of uncultured Lachnospiraceae bacterium. Lineage (GTDB taxonomy): Bacteria > Bacillota > Clostridia > Lachnospirales > Lachnospiraceae > Brotaphodocola. The sequence goes on along the minus strand of CAZICB010000055.1, from coordinate 3,264 downwards.
GGGAGCAACATTTATCATCGATATGGATGTAAAAAATTAAATTTGGACCGGATTTTCATATATAATATTGGTCAAGTTAAATCCAGATCAGATTTGAAGCCCTGTCCATTTTGTTTTCAAAATGGAAAAACGGAATCATAGTGGTATCTGATAATGTAAAGTGGTACATAGCCGGGATATTATTTGAAGTGAAGATATGAAATTGTAAGGAAGTAAATAATTGAATGGAGCGAATACGGAGGAGGGAAAGATCAAAGCTATGGGTATAGACGAGAAACGGGATGTTTCGCCAATAGAGCTGGTTAATGAAAGCTTGGAGAAGAAAAATGAGGAGTTGACGCGGAAAGTACAAGAGATTAACAAAGAAAAACAAGAATCTCAGGCGCAATGGCAGCAGGAAAAAGAAGGATACGAAGCAAATCTTGCAGGGCTACGTGAAGAATTGCAGAAATATAAACGAAAAAATAAAAGAAAAACAAAGCTGATCATTGTTGTGACACTCATGTTTATTGTCTCAAGTCTGCTATGTTACTGTGCAGTATATGCCGCATCAGATTTTGAAATGTTAGAAAATAAGTATTCGGATGTTAAATCAGAATATGAGATATTAGAAAGTAAGTATTCGGATATTAACTCAGAATATGAGATATTAAAAGGCGAGTATACCTTGATGGAAGAAAAGTATAATCGTATAGAACCTGCCTATAAATTATATTATGACAATGCTGTAATTCTTCCGCTTGACGGGAGCAACACTTATCATCGTTATGGATGTAAAGAATTAAATTTGAGTAGCTATATAATATATAATATTAATTTAGCTAAATCCAAGTCAGGATTGAAGCCATGTCCAATTTGTTTTGAAACTGGAGAAAAAACGGAATAGGGACAGAGAATGATTCCCTGCAAAAAATAATATTAGGAGAGCATAAGTATGGGAGAATTAGAGAGAAAAAATCAGGACTATCTGTATGAGTCAATGAGAAGGATAGTGGATGAAGTGGTTTCAGAATATTTCGATATAACATTATTGAAACATCTTGATATAAAATTACCGGAACAGCTTGATATAAAATTACCGGAACATCTCGATAAAAAATTACCGGAAATAGAGGAGCAGATACGGTACTCTCAATGGGCGCATGTAGTTGGGGAGAATGCTTTGTTGAAACAGAAGCTGGAAGAGGCCAACGAAAACGAGAAAAGTTTTCAGAAACAGAAGCAGGGTTTAGAACAGGATTTAGAAAAACAGAAGCAGGATTCAGAAAAACAGAAGCAGGACCTGAAAAATGATATGAGACAGCTGGAAAGACAGCTGGAAGATATGCAGAACCGGTTGGAGGAAAGTGAGGAAACCAATCAGAAGCTTCAGGAAAAACTGGATATGGAAAAGCATAAGCAGTCCGAATATTATCGGGCCTGTGAAGAACCGTTTCGTTATTATTTTCCGTTTATTGATACCAGTTCCTATGAAGCTTATGTGATCAGCATTAGTATTAGAAATAATATTGAGAATATCTATAAAAGGATGAGAAGAGCTTATGAGGACAATGATATGGAAGGCGTAAAGATAGGAAGTCAATTTATCGATGATGTTATTGAGGTTTCAAAAAGGGTAAACGGAATGGGAGATCTCAAGCGCCAAAAGACAGAATCTGGAATGACATATGAAGCGGCTCGTTTTGACAGAGTGCCAGGGTCAAGCGAAAATGGATATATTAGAGAGATTGTCTACAAAGGGCTTGAAAAAAATGGAAATCTGGTGGGAAAATCTTTGGTTGAGGTGAGGGCAAATGACTTTTGAAAAAGTAAACTACATAAGCATTCCTTCGGATTGTTTAATAGGGAAGGAAGAAAAAGAACATAAGCTTTTGGAAAAATTGAGGGAAATAATACTTAAATTAAATACAGAATTGCAGGACAGGAATGGATGGCTGAGGTTACGATCAGGAAATGATTTTTATTACTACAACCGCTCAGTCAGAGGGCTGTTTCCCGATTTATCCCAGGGGGGCTGGACAGCAGCTTTATGGGAAATCAGGGAAATGCCGGATGTTAACAGTGTGTTTACTCGTTTAAAGCTTGCAGGGATGCGGGCAAGCCTGGTGACGAAAAAAGAATTGCGCGATATATTTGTTTCTCCGACAGTTGCAAAATCTCTTGTGGAGCATTGGGAGTGGAATCAGGCTCTGCTTGGTCGGTATTTTGCCGTATTGCCTTGTGAGATGAATGCAGAGATTTGCCGGATTGATGGAGGCGACTCTGCTTACTGGGGAATGGAATCAGAAGAAAAAGCATGTATTATTCCGATTGCGCATCTGACAAATTACTGTGAGGGCGGAAATTGGCAGGATGACATCTTGTTCCTGATGAAGAAAGGCATAATACCGTTATTCGGCGGCAAAACCGGTGAGGAAGACTCAAAGTTCTTAAACGATTATTCTCAGTTTCTTCACCTGGAAAAAGGTGAGTTCCAATTTATCCAGAGAGCGTTGGAACAAGCTCAAAGAGACGGAAAATGGCCTGGACATGATGCTGTGAACAGGGTGATAAAGCCGGATGAAGATCTGAAGCAGAAGATTGAGGAAATGCTGCTTCAGTGTGATTATAAGCGTGTGAGTTTGCGGCCTTACGATAAAAATCTGTTATCTCCGCCGAATGGACACTGGGAACTATGGAAGCACGTTGAGGCTAATCCAAAGGACAATCCTCCGACGCCGGGGAAAATATGGGCAGACGTATCTGATGAAAGCATATACGCGAGAAATCCGGCAGCTGATATTGCATTTTCTTCAGAGGCAATAGCGATAGACTTTGGCACCAAAAGCACTACTGTAGCCAGGGTAGATGACAGAGGAACGATTGTGACGGTGCCAATCGGGGAATATGGCTCTAGCGGTACAATTGGCGAGAAGGGATATGAGAATCCAACGATATTGAGGTTTATTAATTTCGCTGATTTTAAGAAGTCTTATGATATCCTTAAGGGCGAGGGGCGTCCTGAAACAAACTTCAATGATTTGTCCGCATCTTATACGGCTGAGAACAGTTTTCGGCAGAGGAGCCTGAATGGGAATGAAAGTGATGTATTTTCCTATCTTTATCAGATAAAGCAGTGGGCTTATAATAATGCTTTTGAACCATTAATTTTTGACAGGCACGGTAGAATCCCGCTGGAGCCTTACAGAGAGATTAAGAAAGGGGATTTAGATCCAATTGAGATTTATGCGTACATGGTTGGCTTAAATGTGGTAAATATGTGGT
>CAZICB010000054.1:8930-16238 GCA_964537765.1 uncultured Lachnospiraceae bacterium | reverse complement strand
TTTATTTCTGTCTTTGTTGCATGCAACAACTTCAGATAATATCCCATCAGCAAGATATAATCCCCTATGGTTTCAAAATTCACATAAGGAACCCCAATCTCAAGCATTAGACACTTTTTCATTGCCCTGGTAGGATCAATATTACGGAATCTGGTATCATACACCACAGAATTGTGTGCAATGGCGTTTCTCAGATCCTTAAGGGTATAGATATATTTATAAATTAACTGACGATCTGTATCGCAAGAAACATTCATTCCTAACTGACGTGATATATCATCACGAACGTCGAAAGTGAGACACGAGAGCAAATATCCGAAATCTCCCATTGTCATTATTTCAAATAGTGCCCATACTGGAACCTCTGCATATCCATTATTATAGAAATGTGCAATCTTCGGATTATTCCTCCGGTAAGCGTTCGCAAGATTAGCATGGATTGAATTCTGTAGATTAAGTTTGTTTTGTTGAAGTTTCTTTTTCTGATCTGTATTGAAACCAGCTGGTGCGTTATTATAACTGCTGACCACCCTTGTACACATATCAGAAATGTTCTCAGAGTTGGCATTAATCAATATCTGCTCCAGCGCAATATTTTTCACGGCTGTTTCAATGTACATCATATTTCCATACAAAAGAGATTTCACAGCGGAGTCATACTGAATTGTAGCATACACCTCGTCATAGGAAATAAATGGCAGCTTGTTACCTGGATTTTTAAAATAGCGATATCCTTTATATCCGTGAAAATAGCCCGTGTTCATTAACTGCCGTTTCTGTATGCTACCGGAAATAGCAATCCCATTGTTTCGCAGATGCCGCATAAGGCCATCCGTTGTCTTATAGCCCATAAATGTGCCTCCCTATTGCTTATAAGCACATTATACATCTTTTTGAGCAAAATACAAGCCATTTCACAAATCGATTTAATGTGTCAATTCATCTCACCTGAACCGCACACCCCTACCCTTAAAACCCACATCCCTGACAGCGAAACACGCCCCTCCTCAGGCTGCGTTAGATAGCTCTGCGTGTTCTTCCATATAGTTTTACCTGCTCCTCCAGAACCTTTGTAAACTTAACGTACTGATTGATGATATCGCCATCCTTACCGTCACGAATCACCTTCACTCGAATGTCAATCGCTGAATCCTGCTCTCCGACAAAATCCTCTGAATATATTCTATATTAAAACAGTCATCCTTCACAATGATGGCGTAGACCGATTTCTGCTTTACAGCCGTGAGCATCCGTTGAAACGTCGGACGCTTAAAATTCATGTCAGAGAATCCGTCATCCACGAACTCGGTAACTAATCACGAGATTTCCTCTTTTTTTGGTTATAATACATGATTACTTATGATAAATCAACTATGTAAAACAGCAATGCTCTTTTCGTTTTGGTGTAAAATTGGTGTAGGTTTGGTGTAGTAGATGGCTTCCGATGTCGAAAAAGTCTTAAAAAATAAAATATTTTTCAAAAAATTAGCACTCACCTCTTGACAGTGCTAATAATTCGTGTTATATTACAGATGTATCAAATGAAACACATAGATCAGCAGGGTTGCCTGCCGACAATCCCGCTGCCATGATAAAGGAGGAAGGACTTATGTTATTTACACCAGCTAGAAGAAATTATGAATTGGATTTATTTGACGACTTTTTCAACGACCCGTTTTTCACCGGCAATTCTCGCAGACAGCCGGATTACTCTCTGATGCGCACAGACATCCATGATGATGGCACCAGCTATCATCTGAATATGGAGCTGCCGGGCTTTAAGAAAGAGGACATCCAGGCCGAATTAAAGGATGGTTATTTAACCATCTCCGCTTCTCATGAAGACAACAAAGATGAGAAGGACGAGAAAGGCAAACTGATCCGTCAGGAACGCTACTCCGGCTCCTGCAAGAGAAGCTTCTATGTAGGCGATGCCTTGAAACAGGAAGACATCAAAGCATCCTTTGAAAACGGAGTTCTGAGCCTGCAGTTTCCGAAGGAAGCTCCGAAACCGGTTGAAGAAGCGCCACGGTATATTCCGATTGAGGGCTGATCGCCCTGATTCATCCCCCATGCAACGGGCGGCTGCAAAAACACAGCCGCCCTGTATTTTTATGCACACGGGGCGCGTGTGGAATTTTGCTGCTGAAGCAGCACGCGCCCCGGCGCAGGCGAGTAGGTCAGATTGCATCTTCCCTACTCGATTATTATGCCAAAACCCGCCGGAAGCAGATTCTCCGATTTATATTTTATATTGTATTCTTTAAAAGCTCCAAATAATTTTCCACCAGAATTCCTTTATAGTTCTGCCAATTTCCCTGATTCTCCATAATCAGCCGGATAAGCGCACGAACAGCCCGCTCTGTCCCGTCCTTCAGGCTCAAGCCCTCCAGCAAGGCGCCCGTAAGAATGGAAGAAAAAATATCGCCGCTGCCTGCCACACGCGCAGGGATATATTCATATGGCACTTCAAAATATTGTCCCAATTTCTGGTCATAACCGCACACCAGATGGACATCCTCACCTGTCACCAACGCACTGGTAATCACCACTGACTGGCCGGACAATTGATGAAGCCCGTCAATCAGCTCCCGAATTTCCTCTCTTGTACCGCTTTCTTTTCCTGGGCGGATTCCTGTCAGGAATCCTGCTTCCGTCATATTGGGCAGCATCACATCCGCCAGCTTTACCAGCTCCCGCATGGCATCCACCCGGTCCGGACCAATTCCATTGTACAACCGTCCGCCGTCAGCCATGATAGGATCCACGATCACCAGCCGTTTTTTATCCTTGCTGCGGCTTTCCAGATAACGGCGGATCAGATTTACCTGCTTAATGGAAACCACAAATCCGGTACAAATACAATCCGGATCAAACCCCAGTTCATCCCATACCTTCAAGGTTTCCTGCATGTAATCCGTCATCTCCTGAATATGGAATTTCCCGTAATCCAGGGTATTGGAAACCAGTGCTGTGGGCAGCTGGAAGGTATAATGCCCCATCCAGGACAAAAGCGGCACCATCGCCGCAAGGGCCACCTTTCCATAACCTGGCAGGTCATTAATCAATAATATATTTTTGCTTTCTGTTGTTTTGCTCATGTCTGTCTCTGCTCCTGTCTTTATCCCTTTCCTCACACAAAAATCCGGCTCCCTCATTTCAGCCGGACGTTTTGCATAATCTGCCGCAGCAGCCCTTCACAGCCTGCCTTCACATCCTGATAGGTCGCCTCAAAATCCCCCGTGTACCAAGGATCTGCCACATCCCGGTCCTTGCCGGCAAAATCCATCATTTTATAAATCTTCCGCTGCGGATCCCCGCCCAGCATCCGCAGCATGTTACGGATGTTCCATTGGTCCATTCCGATGAGAAAATCATATTGTCCATAATCCCTTTTTCGAAGCTGAACCGCCTTCTTTCCGGCCACGCTGATCCCCTCCCGCGCCAGCCGCTCCCTGGTCCCATGATGAACCGGATTGCCAATCTCCTCCGTACTGGTGGCGGCAGATGCGATGTAGAACTGATCGGCAACGCTGGCTTTTTTTACCATGTCTTTTAAGATGAACTCTGCCATGGGGGAGCGACAGATATTGCCGTGGCAGACGAATAAAACTTTAATCATTTATCTTAAACTCCTTGAAAATAATGATTTTCCAACAGATAAATCGCCAATGCGTCACGTACCCTGCTTCTTGGAATCCGATAGGAAATTTCCCTGTCATACTCATCATAAATCACCTGCAGGCAGTCCGCATAAATCCGATGATTGCACTAATTATACCACATTAGTGCTATTCCGAATAAAGACCTTTCAGAAATTTCACCAGCTTTTCCTGGTCAAAAATATCCGGCAGCTGCGGCAACAACTTGGAAAGAAATTGTTCTATGGAAATTTCGTCCCCCAAATCTCCGATTCCCAGTATTCCCGCCGAATCGTGTTCAGACGAATTCTCCTCCTGGCCAGCGATGATCACACGATCTGCATCCTCCTGCGCAATCACCTGGGTGCTGAGGGTCATGTACCATTTACCGTCCTCCTTTTTCATGTTAATGACCTCTGTCTCCCCGCTGTTAGCCTCTGTAAAATAAACCGTAGCCCGGTCACCCTTTATGTAGGTTTCCTGAACCTGAAAATCCACCTGAGGATAACCATTGGCATACATTTCCTCCCCTATCAGCCCCTGGAACAAAGGAAAAAGCGCAATCAAATCCTCACCACTAAGCCCCAAATCCACACCGGCGGCGGCGCCTGCTATCTGCATCATCAGATCCATCCCGGCGGTCAAGGTCTTCACCGTACTTTCATCCATGCAGTCCAGCATGCCGTTCACATCCATCGCATTTACAGCATCCTCGAATTCCTCGATCGTATCCTCCGGCAGGGACTCCTCGCCAAGGGATAAAACCTGACAACCTGCGCTGCCTGCCATAACTACTATCAATAGAACCGCACAAATAATCTTCCGTAATGCCATATCTTCACCTTATCATACCTTTATCATCCAAATTCCTGCGCGCCGGCTTTTTATGCGGCCGGGAAAGCAGTAAAAAGCATGCCTTTCCCCTATATCATATCACGAGTATATCATAAAAGATGGACACATTTTGCATAAAATGCGTCTAATTTTGAGCACAGACGCGCCTCGTGTGCATAAAAATAAGAAATGCTGCCGAACCTCTCCGACAGCATTCCAAAGAATTATGAAATTATTGATACTCCGCCGGATACACAATCTTGTGATTGGTATAGGCAAAGGGCCACACCGTCCGGTATTTGCCATTCTGGATCTGGGCGATGGCCACGGATGCGTAGATATTGTTGTTGTAATGCATGACGCCGTTCACCTCATGATTCTCGAATTTGATTCGGTCATAGGGAAGAATAATCTCCGGTCCGTTTGGGAAGGAACCCTGAATATCGATGGCCGCCAGCGCATCCTTCACCGCTTCCCCCTCGTCAGTGCCCGCCTGTTCAAAGGCAGTTTTGAAAGTCCAGATAGCGGTGTAGGCCTCCGCCGAATGCCCGTTCATGTCAATGCCGAAAATCTCCTTGAACCGCCTGTTGATTTCCTGCCCCTTGGTCATATCCGGATTCCACTCCACCACCGAGGTCAGACCGTTGGAGATCCCTTCCGTGGCTGGAATAAAGCTGGGATCCGCGAAGCCATTGGCCTTGGCAATGAGAATGGGCGGCTTGTATTCCAGTTCCTTCATGGTTTTCATCAATAAAATGGCATCGGACACATAGCTTTCCGCCAGCACCGCGTCCGCGTCTGCCTCCTTCAAAGCCTGAATTTCCGTTTTCAAATCCGCCGCGCCCTGCGTATACTGGATTTCCCGGACGATTTCCATGTCAAACTGAGGCGCATAGATCTCGGCACAGCGGATCGCCTCCTGGCCGATCATACTGTTGTCGGCAAATACGGCGATGGTCTTTACGGGACTGCCTGTGGTTTCCGCCTGATCCCTCAGATACAAAAACATCTTCTCCAGATAAAAAGAATTCATGGGGCAGAGACGAAAGCAGTATTCATAGTGGTACGACGAAATACTGTCCACCGTGGAGATCGCCGTGATCATGGGAATCTTGTACTGTTCGCATACCTGAAAAACGATCTCCGTCAGGGTACTCTGATGACAGCCCAGGATGGCATGGACCTTCTCCTGCGTGATCAGCCGTTCTGCCACGGCCCGGGCCACGTCCGGATCTCCCTGGGTATCTCCCCGGATGATTTCAATCGGACGCCCGTCTACACCGCCTGCTGCATTGATGTCCTCCGCCGCGAAATCGATGCCCCTCAGAATGTTGGTTCCGATGGCCGCATTATTGCCGCTTAAGGCATAGATCGCCCCGATGCGGATGGGCTCTCCGGTAAGCTCCTTCCTGCCGCCGCTTTCCTGGCCTTCCCCGGCGGAAGTGACGGACTCCGTGGACGACGCCGCTTTGGTGTCCTTTTCCCCGCTGCCGCTTCCCAGACATCCTGTCATCAAAGCAGCCGCCACGCACACCATCACTGTCGTCAAGGTTCTCCATTTCATAAAGGAACCCATTTCCTATTCTTTATTGCAGCGGCGCCGGATAAACGATCTTGGTATCGGTAAAGTCGAAGGGCCATACGGTCTTCCACTCGCCATCCTGAATCTGAGCAATCGCTACGGATGCGGAAGTATTGTCTCTGTAGTGAGTCTCTCCGGCAAGATCGTAGTTCTCAAATTTGATTTCATCATAAGGAAGGATGATCTTACGTCCGCCAGGGAACTCGCCCTTAATATCCAGATTCGCCAGGGCTTCCTTTACAGCTTCCCCATCGGTGCTTCCGGCTTCTTCGATGGCGGTCTTGAACAGCCATACCACGGTGTAGGACTCCGCGGAGTGACCATTCATGTCAACGCCGTACTCAGCCTTGAACTCGTCGTTGATTTCCACACCATTCACCAGGTCCGGGTTGAACTCCACAACAGAAGCAACGCCGTTTGAGATCGCGCCAAGGTTGGTGATGAAGGAAGGATCGGTAAAGCCATTTGCCTTTGCAACGATCATCTTCGGGCTGTAATTCTGCTCTTTCAGGGTCTGGATGAACAGAGTGGCATCGCCGATGTAGGAATCGCACAGGATCGCATCCGGATTTGCCTGTTTCAGCGCCAGTACCTGAGCGCTCAGATCGGTGGCATTGCTGGTGTAGTCCACGCTGGCGACCAGCTCCAGACCATACTCATCCTTGAACAGGTCCACGCAGCGGATCAGCTCCTGGCCGATAGCCGCACGGTCGGTGAAGATGGCTACGGTCTTGATCGCTTCGCCGGTCTGCTCCTCGGAGTCCTTCAAGAACTTCAGCATGTCTTCCACATATACGGAGTTCAGCGGGCACAAACGGAAGAAATAGTCCATATCCTTATGTTCTTCGTTAGAAAGTCTGTCCAGGGTGGAAATAGCGGTGATCATCGGCACGCCGTACTGCTGACATACCTGAGCCACTACCTCAGTCACCACGGACATATGGCAGCCCATCATCACATCCACATGCTCCTGGGTGATCAGGCGCTCTGCCTCAGATCTTCCGGTAGCCGCATCGCCGGCATGGTCGCCGCGTACTACCTCCAGCGGACGTCCATCCACACCGCCGGCCGCATTGATCTCTGCCACTGCAAAATCAATACCACGCAGGATATTGGTGCCGATGGCTGCGGAGCCGCCGGACATTGCGTAGATCGTACCGATCTTGATCGGCTCTCCGGTCAGCTCTGCGGCTGCCTCGGTCTTGGCTTCCTCGCTGGCCGCAGGTTGCGCGGCCGCTTCCGTCGCCGCCG
>CAZICB010000054.1:0-8830 GCA_964537765.1 uncultured Lachnospiraceae bacterium | reverse complement strand
TCGGTCTTGGCTTCCTCGCTGGCCGCAGGTTGCGCGGCCGCTTCCGTCGCCGCCGCTGTGGTCGCTGCCGCCGTGGTCGCGGATGCGCCGGATCCGGATGAGCAGCCTGCCAGTGCGGATACCGCTATAGCAGCAACACACAGAAGAGAAGTTAATTTTTTCAGTTTCATAATAATCCTCCTTTTTTTGATCTATTTATACCGCCTGCACGCGGCATAAAAACAAGTTAAATACCAAGATACGCCTTCTTTACGTGCTCGTTGGCGCGCAAACTGGCGGAATCTCCCTCCAGCGCGATATGGCCGTTTTCAATGACATAGCCCCGGTCCGCCGCAGCCAATGCCTTGGTGATGTCCTGCTCTACCAAAAGCACCGAAATGCCGTCGTTCTTCGCCAGGGTGGATGCCACATTCAAAATATCATCCACAATATTGGGCGCCAGTCCCAGGGACGGCTCATCCAAAATCAAAAGCTTCGGCTCTCCGATCAGCGCCCGGGCCACGGCCACCATCTGCTGCTCGCCGCCGGACAGAGTGCCTGCGGCCTGCTTTGCCCGTTCCTCCAGCTTCGGAAACCACCCGTAGGCCTTTTTCAAATTTGCCTGAAAATGAGCCTTGGTCTCTTTGCTGAAAGCGCCCATCTGCAGATTCTCCAGAACCGTCATCTCGGTAAAAAGCTGTCTTCCTTCCGGAACCTGCACGATGCCGCTGTTGAGAATCATGCGGGAATTCTTTTTTGCCAGCTCTTTGCCGTTAAAAATTATGGAGCCGGAGCTGGGCTTTAGTAAACCGGTGATCGCGCGGACCATAGTGGTCTTTCCGGCTCCGTTGGAGCCAAGAATCGCCACGATCTCTCCATCGTTTAAGGTAAAACTGATATCCCACAAGATATTGACGGAGCCATACCCTGCATTCAATCCTTCGACTTTAAGCATGTGTATCCTCCTTCTTCGTGCCCAAATATACTTCCATGACATAAGGATCGTTCATCACCTGCTCCGGCGTTCCCTCAGCAATCTTCTCCCCATGATGCAGCACGATGACCTCCTCGCACAGGCTGACCACCGCCTGCATAATATGCTCGATCAGAAGAATGGTCACACCGGATTCATTGATCCTTCGGATCAGCCGAATGGCATCCTCGGTCTCAGCCGGGTTCAGTCCGGCCATATTTTCATCCAGAAACAGCATCTCCGGTTTGGTAGCCAGGGCCCTTGCCATCTCCAAGCGCTTCTGATCCGGCGTACCCATATCCTTGGACAACACATGCCGCTTTTCATAAAGTCCGGTGAACTGCAGCACCTCCATGGCCCGCTCCCGCGCCTCCCTGGCACTTTTGGCGCCTGCATGCCCGAAGTAGGAGGAAGCCACCACATTGTCCAGTACACTTAAATTTTTCAGGGGCTTCATGATCTGGAAGGTACGGGCAATCTTCATGTTGGTGTACTCGTAGGCCTTCTTATCGGTAATATCCTGTCCCTTGTAAAAGATCCTGCCCTCCGTGGGAGGATAATAGCCGCAGATCATATTAAAGGTGGTGGATTTTCCGGCGCCGTTGGGACCGATCATACCGGTAATGCCGCCCTCCCGGACAGAAAAGGACACATCCTTGACCGCGGTCAGGCCTTTGAAGCGTTTGGTTATACTTTGAACTTCAATGATCGGAGTTTCCGCCATGTTTTAAGCCTCCTTCCTGTGGTATTCCATCATTTCAGCTTCCTCCAGGACCTCCTGGGAAGGCTTCTTAAGGATTTTTTCGTCGATAAACCTTTTGGTCCGGCTGTTCATGTACCATCCCAGAATACCGGTGGGCCGGAACCGGATCACCACCAGAAGCACCACCGCATACATCAGCATATTAATGCCAGGCAGCACGGCGCTGAAATTGGCCCGCAGATACTCTGACAAAGGAATCATCAGCAGACCTCCCACAATGGGGCCTTCCACGTAAGCGGCTCCGCCTACCACGGCCGGCAGCACCGACTCGGTGGATTTGGCCTGGATCATCAGCTCCGGATCAATGTAGCGGATATAGCTGGCATAGAAGAAGCCTACCAGACCGGCTACCATAGCGGAAATCACCACCGCCATGATTTTATATTTGGTGGGATTAATGCCGATGGCCGCCGCCGCGTCCTCATCCTCACGGATGGTCTTTAAGGCGAAGCCCATCTTAGAACGGTCGATCTTTTTCATAACCAGATAAATGCCAATCATCATAATCAGGCCCACATAGTAATAGGGCGCCTTGCTGGTAAACCGGAAATTTGCCCAGGAATCACTGCCGAAGGGCAGACCCACGCCGCTGGCCCGGCCAAAAAACGCCGAGTTGATAATCACCTGACGGATGGATTCTCCGAAAGCAATGGAAACCAGCGTGAAATAGGGACCCCGCAAAATAAAGCAGGGATAGAAAACAATTCCCGCGACCAATCCTACCACCAACATGCCGAAGATCGCGGCAAGCCAGGGATTGGCGCCGGTCTTCACCACCAGCAGACAGCATGCGTAAGCGCCCAGTCCCATATAGGCGGCGTGCCCCAGGGAGTTCTGTCCGGTCATGCCGCCGAGCAGATTCCATGCCATGGATAAGGTGGACATGTAAAATACTAAAACAAAAATATTCAGAATGTAAGGCGACTTCACCACCGTGGGAATCAGGATAAACACCAGCAGGATCAATCCAATCAGGACGGCAAGATTACGATGGTAAGCATGTACTGCTTTTCTACTGTCCATATTATTTCCTCCTCGCTATCACAGTCTGGCGTACAACCAGTATGATGATGAATGTCATAAAAACGATCAGGTCACTGTAGGAAGGACTGATAAATAATGCGCTCATGGTTTCCAAAAGCCCCAGAAAGATTCCTGCCAGGAAGGCTCCCGGGATCGAACCCAATCCGCCCACAACCACCACGATCAGAGCGCGAAAGCCGAAGCTGGCGCCTGCCGTCGGAAAAATGGTATAAAACTGAGTCAGCAGGGCTCCGGCAGTCCCTGCCAGGGCAACTCCCAGTCCATAGGTGAGAATATAAATCTTCTTCACATCGATGCCGACCACCTCCGCGCCAACCGCGTTCTGGGACACCGCACGGATCTGTTTGCCGACCGTGGTATACTTTAAAAATACAAACAAGGCGATGGTCACCACCACCAGCACCCCGAAGCTGATCAGCCTGGGAAGCGCCATGGTTACCGGACCGATGGGAATATAGGTCTGGGAATAGGCGGTACGGATGGAACGGTAATCCGAACCAAAGATCACCAGCGCACCGTTGGAAAGCAAAAGCCCCAGGCCCACAGTCAAAAACAACAGATTCGTAAAGCTCTTCGTCCCCAAAGAAGGGGTAATCAGCGTATGCTGGATCACCGCTCCGATACAAAACATGCAAATCGCCACAATCGGAACCGCCAAATAAGGATCGATTCCAAAAAATGTGTAAAGAACGAAGGTGAGGTACATTCCCACCATCAGCATCTCGCCATGGCAGAAATTAACGATCTTCATAACACCGAAAATGATGTTCTGCCCCATTCCCATCAGGGAATAAAACCCTCCCATCAGCAGTCCATTGACACAAGCCTGCAAAAACATGTCCATGAACAAAAATCCCCCTCTCCTAAGCATTTTCACTGTCTCTGCTTCTGAAAAAAGTATATCACAATATTCACAAACAAAATTAGCACAAATCTGACAAAATAGTGCATATTCCCAAATCGTTTCCGGATTTTCCGAAAAAGGTAGCATTATTTTGTTTAAAATTTGTGCTAGTCCTGTCACAATTGCCGCATGTTTGCTAATGGATCCGGTCCCGGAACTCCGTGGGCGTGATCCCGGTCCACTTTTTAAATATCCGGCTGAAATAATTGGGATTGGCATAACCGGAATCCACGCATACCTGTTTGATGCTCAGCTTCGGATTGGAGAGCAGCTGTTTTGCGGTTTCAATCCGCAGACCGGTCAGATACTCCGTAAAATTCATCCCCGTCTCCTCCTTAAACAGCTTGCTGAAATAATACGGGCTGATACCCGCCGACTGAGCGACCTCCTCCAAAGACAGATTCTTCTGGAAATTCTGCCGGATATATTCCCGGGCTTTGGTGATGACACCGTCCGACTCCTGACTGCGGATCACCACAGCCTTGGCCAATTCCACCATCGCGGCCGCGAAACGCTGCCGCAGCGTCTCTTCATCCCGTGACGCTAACAGTTCCTCCATAAGTTCCGATCCCTTCGGGCATTCGTTGCCCTGCTCCTGCACGGTGCGTCTCGCCAAAAGGAAAAGCTCCGTAAGCTGCAGCTTGGCATCCTCGAAAGCGCAGCTTTTATTTTTCAGCACCCAGCCGGCAAACACCGTGGCCTCCTGGCGGGCATCGTGTTCCATTCCTCCGGAAACAGCCTTTAAAACCACTTGCTCCATCACCTGCCGCTGCTTTTCCTGCGTATCGCGCACAATCAGATCATCGATATGGGTGACCTTGCGTTTTCCATGGCGCAGGGCATTTAAGGCCTCCTGGTAAGACTCAAACATGGCCTCCCAGGGCCGGACCGACCCGATTCCCGCCTTAAAATCAATCCCTACTGTATTTTTCAAGGAGGTGACCAGGCTTCTGACCTTCTCGATCATGCGGATCCGGTTCTCATATTCCAGCCTGGCCTCCCCATAAGGGATCACGCAGATAATTTTATTGCCCATAATCTTGCTGACGCAAGCCCGGAAATACACCTTCACAAGCTCAGACATTTTATCGTAGTATTTGTGAGCCCGGACACCGGAACCCACCGGATTTGCCATGCCCTTGTCCTCGCTCCAGTCTCCCCATGCCAGAGCCAGGATAATGCCGTAATCCTCCTCCAAATTTAAAAGACTCCGATACTGTTCCCCACTGTCCTCATACTCGTTCTGAATGATCAGACTGACAATAAACCCATTCTCAATAATGGGAACCACCGCCGCCATCTTTTCGCGGATCTGCAGATCATCCCGGCGTTTCTGCCGCTCCTGGTCGACCTGATGCATAATACCGGTAAGCCTGTCCACAATCACTTTTTTGTTGATGGGCTTCATCAGATAATCCATGGCGCCCAGACGCAGGGCTTCCTTTGCATAATCGAAATTATCATAGGCAGTCAGGATCAGGATCTTTACCTTGGAATTTAGCGCGCAGATTTCCTCCATGGCCTTCAATCCGTTGATACCAGGCATCTGAATATCCAGAAGGGCGATGTCCGGCTGAAAGCTTTCCGCCAGTTCAATGGCCTGCCTTCCGTTTTTGGCGACGGCGGTCTGGCATTCACTGCCGAAATTCTTTTCAATAATAAACTTCAGCGAGTCTGTGACAATTCCCTCATCATCCGCAATCAAAATTTTATACATGGTCTTCTCCCTTTTTCCAAATCGGAACCCGTATGGTCACCAGCGTTCCTTTGCCTTCTCCTTCACTTTCTATGTCCATCACATCAGCCCGCTCAAAATACAGCCGCAGCCGTTCCCGCACATTGGCCAGACCCACGCCGTTTCCTGAATCATTTTTTTCTTCCGGCCTGCGGGGATTTTCCGACCGCAGATTTTTAAGAATCTCCTCCTGTATTCCCATGCCATTGTCCCGGATACGAATTACCGCGTCTCCATTCTCCTGACACACGCAAAACCAGATCCGCTTTTCCCACTCCACATCCCGAAGGCCGTGATTCAAAGCGTTTTCAATCACCGGCTGCAGAACCATACCGGGAAACAAAATCTTCAAAAGTCTGGAATCAATCTCCTTTTCCAGATGAATCTCATTGGAAAACCGCACATTCATGATATACATGTAGCTGTCAATCAGGCCGATTTCCTCCTGCAGGGTGGCTCCCTCCCCGTTCTTCCTCAAACGGTAGCGGAAAAAGGACGCCATGTTTTCAATAAAGGCATAGGTCCGCTCCGCGTCCTCCATCATGGCCAGCTGCAGCCCGGCATTTAAGGTATTAAACAGAAAGTGGGGATTGATCTGGGCCTGATAATATTTCAGCTGGGCGTCCTTTAACAGACTTTCCATGGCCAGTTCCCGCTCCTTCATTTTGATCTGCAGCTCCAGATTCTCTCTGGTTCTGCGGATATAATCATTGATGCTGACAATCATCTGGTTAAAGGCCACGGTCACGGTCCCCACCTCGTCCTCGCTTTCCGGCGCCTCCAGGAAAATGCCAAAATTGCCCTTTCCTACCTCCTTCGCCTTCCGGGCCAGCTTTTCCAGCGGCCTGATGACATTTCCGATGATCACGTACAAAAGCACCATCAGACAGAAGGTCACGCCGATGAGCAGCGCCGTCATGAAAATCTCCATATAGCGCAGATACTGATACAACACATCGTAGTTCTCGGAGTTGGCCTGAAACCGCAGCGTATCCAGGCCCCGGATATAAGCCAGGAGATAGGTATAAATCGCCTGAATCTCTTCAAAGCTTTCCTTATAAGAGGTCACATCGTATCTTTGCTTTGCCCGCACCGCATGATCCGCCAGCTCCAGATAGGAAATGCCCAGGCGGCGGATATTGCGCTCCATACGCCGGGCCGGGTGGTCGGTGATGGTGTCATCGATCTCTCCGATCATCTCCTCAAACCGTTCCCTGCTCTCGCCAAAGACCTCCAGCGCATCCTGACTCTGAATGTTCAGGTATTGATATATGCTGCTTTCAATCTCCGTCAAAATCTGCTCCAGCTCGCCAAGGCGGATATTGGTGGCATATACCTGATCCATGGTCTCCACAGTGGTATTGATCCGCCCAAACAATATCAGATTGACTCCCAGAGAAACCGCCATGGTAAAAATGACCGGAAATATCAGCTTGGTACGCAGGGATTGATTGATGAATTGTTTATTTTTCCATATCGGACGCTTCCCCATCCTGATCCTCCCTTCTGTATTCCGCCACGGAGGCCTGATCCACCAGCATGGTGCCCACTTCTGTATAGTAGCTGACCATATGGTATTTTTTGTAAGTCATCAGAGCATCGACGCTCATGCGTCCCATAGCCTCCGGGTCGATCGTAATGGTAGAATCCAGATATCCCTGCTCGATTCCGTTTAAAATCTCATCAGAGACATAGCTGCCGATGATCCGGATCTGCTCCGACAGACCCTGATCGCGGATCAGCTGATAAGCGGACTGGGTGATCACCTCGTCCAGACAGATAATCACATCCGGCTGCTCCACATCCCCCGCAGCCATTTCATGGATCACCTCCTCCGCATTGTCAAAGCCATTGTCATCTCTTATGATCTGGAAATCGAACCGGATCTGCTCCTGCTGCACCGTGTTGCTTAATCCCAGCTGAAACCAGCTGCGGCTGGTTTCGTTAAAGCTGGCCCCGGGAACCAGAACCACCACCAGACGGGTATTTTCATCAGCGATTTTCAGCACCCGTTTGCCGTACTCCTGCCCCAGAAAATAGTCATTGATCCCCACGAAGCCCTGACGTCTGGAGTCCGCCACGTCCTTTTGCATGGTGATGACCGGGATGCCATGACCGCAGGCCTTATTGATCATTTTTCTGATTTTTTCCTCCTCCGCGGGGCGCAGAAGGATGCCATCCACTCCCTCATAGATCGCCATATTGATGGCGTCCTCCATGGAAGGCTGAGTGACCAGGCCCTCCCCCATCTGTTCCACATAGGCGTCGTATTTCTTTCCTTCCTCCACCGCGCCGTGATACACATCCTTCCAGAAGGAGGTATCCGTCTCATCGGATATGATGGCGATGTGGCAGCGATAGGAGCCGTACTCCTCCTCCGCCGCCGCGATCTTTCCGGAAAGAAGCGCGTAAATCACAAACATGAGCGCCGCGAACACCGCTATCAGAATCCCGGCGGCCGCCCATAGCCGTCCAAAGGATCCCTCCGCCATCCGCTTTTCCATGGAGGCCCTGTCGTTCTTATGATGCTCTGCCATGCCTGATCACCCTGTCCTTCGAAAATCAATCCTTTTCTCAGATCATAACAAGAGAGTCTGCCGCTTGTCAATATGCCGTCATATGTTAAACTATTATCATTTTTTTTCGCAAAAATCTCGGATTTTTATTGACTTAATGGATTTATCATGTAAAATTGGTAGCAGGAGCCATTTGATTTGGTGATCCATCATTGCGCACCTATCACTATTTTAAAGAAAAGAGGTCAAATACAAAATGGCAAAAATTGATTTAAGCAAGTATGGCATTACTGGAACTACCGACATCGTATATAACCCTTCTTTTGAGATGCTGTTCGAAGAAGAGACAAAGCCGGGGCTGGAGGGCTACGAAAAGGGCCAGGTCAGTGAACTTGGCGCGGTCAATGTCATGACTGGCATTTATACAGGCCGCTCACCGAAAGACAAATTCATCGTCATGGATGAGAATTCGAAGGACACCGTTTGGTGGACCTCTGACGAGTACAAGAATGATAACCATCCGGCTACCGAAAAGACCTGGAAAGCGGTAAAGGAGATCGCCCAGAAGGAACTTTCCAACAAGAGACTGTTCGTGGTGGACGCGTTCTGCGGCGCCAACAAGGACACTCGCATGGCCATCCGCTTCATCATGGAAGTGGCCTGGCAGGCACATTTCGTCAAGAACATGTTCATCGTTCCCACTGACGAGGAGCTGAAAGCCTTCGAGCCGGATTTCGTCGTTTACAATGCTTCCAAGGCAAAAGTGGAAAACTACAAGGAGCTTGGCCTGAATTCTGAGACAGCGGTTGTCTTCAATATCACCAGCCGCGAGCAGGTTATCATCAACACCTGGTACGGCGGAGAGATGAAGAAAGGTATGTTCTCTATGATGTATTAAAACAGAACAGGTTATAAA
>CAZICB010000053.1:0-16888 GCA_964537765.1 uncultured Lachnospiraceae bacterium | reverse complement strand
ACGAAGATGGGCATCCGGCAGAGCGTGGCGCTTTTGGAAGAGCAGATGTATGAGCGGATGCTGGAAAAGGAAGAAGCGGATGGAGCTGTTTGAAAATTGAGGAAACGGCATAGTGGGGGAGAGCCATGGGAAAAGAGATAACATCATGATACCGGATGAGCAGGTGCCTTTGGCTCTCCTTCCGAGGACCGGCGATTCCCGGATGACAGTATGGTATGCGGCGGCCGCTGGGGTCTGCCTGCTGCTGATGCTAGTTCTGGGACTTTGCTGGAAGAAAGAAAAAAGGCGTTGATTCTTACCATACAGGACTACAAAGCGAAAACCTCGGAGATAACATTCTCTGGGGTTTTCGCTTTCCTTCATAGAATCCAACCTGTAATGCGATGAGACGCGGCAGTGTCCAGGACAAATTCCAGGACAAATCCGGGATTTTGGCATTGACAGGACATTTTGTCATTGGTAAAATGAAGATACATATTCGGGTGTTTCTAAGACCATTCGGTTATTAAAGTCCCCGTATAAAAACAAATCCATATGGCGGGGATACAGAGATGGTATGGTCTATGAATACGCATTTCTCCCCTCCATAGAAACGGCTATGCTAAGCTCGGCCGCGCCCTTACGGGCTTGCCTTGCTAAGCACCGCCGCATGCATGAAAGCAGCCAATCATCTGTGTCCTTACGGGCTTGATTCTTGGGCTTTCATAGTAAAAGAGAGAAGAAATGTAATTTGAAAAAACTGGAAGAACTGAACTTGGTGGATGATTTCCTGTTTGGTGCGGTGCTGTCCTATCCGGAAATCGGGGAGGAATTCGCGAGGAAACTGCTGGAGACGGTATTTGAAAGAAAATTCGGAAAGCTGACAGTGATCCCGCAGAAGGTTTACTATGGCAAACGGCTATGCTAAGCTCGGCTGCGCCCTGATGGGCTTGCCTTGCTAAGCGCCGCCGCATGCATGAAACTAAGCGCTCAGCTGTCGCCCTGACGGGCTCGGCTTCGCTAAGTTTCATAGTAATGACACAGATCGGCATGGCGCCCGGCTGGATGTCTATATCGAGGAAACGAAGGACTGGCAGGCAGTTACGGCCGTCTATGATGTGGAGGCGCAAAGCACCAGCGCCATATCGCAGAAAGATTCCTTACCGAAACGGGTACGTTTCTATCATGCCAAGATGGATGGAGCTAGTTTAAATGCCGGGGAAAATTATCAAGCATTGAAAACGGTAATAGTCATTATGATTATGCCCTATGATCCCTTTGGGCGGGATCACATGATTTATACGATAAAAAATAGTTGCGTGGAGCTGCCGGATATGCCATATGAGGATGGAGCCAGGACGATTTTTCTATACACCAACGGTACGAAGGGAAATACATCGGAGGCATTGCGGCAGATGCTTCGCTATTTCCAGCATACAACAGAAGAAAATGCAGAAAATGAAACCTTGAAAAAGATTCACCAGATGGTAGAGCAGGTCAAGCATAATGAGGAGGTGTCAGCAGAGTATATGTTTTGGTGGGAAAGAGAGCAGATGTGGAAGGAAGAAGGCATTGAGGAAGGCCGCAAGGAAGGCCGCAAGGAAGGCCGTAAAGAAGGTATCAAAGAAGGCATCGAAACGGGCATTGAAACAGGTCGAAGGGAAGAACGCAAAAATACAGAGGCGGCCTTAAAACAGGTAGAGGAGCTGGGAAAGGAAGTGGCACGTTTGAAAGCGCGGCTGGCGCAGGTGGAACAATAGAATCACGTAAACGAAGGGCATTCGGAACCAGAGCAGCGGTTTCGGACGCCCTTTCCTTTTGATCTCCTCCGGATCTTTCAGAGTCAGCAGTTTTTTGCCCGGTCTGCTTGCCGCTGATGCTGGTTCTGGGGCTTTGTTGGAGGAAAGGAAAAGAAGCGTTGATCTTTTCCATGCAGAGGCAGTCCGGGACTGATTATCCATTATTTGTCGGCATCCGGCAGAAAACGGTAGCCCAGACCCCGGACGGTGATGATGTGATCCGGCTTCTGACGATCCTTTTCAATCTTGCCGCGCAGGCGGTTCACGTAGACCATGATGGTATTGTCGTCCACTGCGATGCCGGTTCCCCAGATCTGTTCGTAGATCATCTCCTTCGTGAAGATCTGACGGGGATGCTTCAAAAACAAAAGCATCATGGCAGCCTCCTTAGCTGAGAATGTCAGTTCCTGTCCATTTTTGAAAAAGCGCATGGTGGATGGATTGTAGGAGAAGGGACCGCAGATCAGAAGATCCTCATCGTCGGTTTTGGTCACCAGGCCTTTATTCCGGCGGATCAATGCCTTAACCTTCGCGCCAAGCACCAGCGGGCGGAAGGGTTTGGTGATATAGTCGTCGGCGCCGATGGACAGCCCGTACAGGGAATCATAATCTTCATTTCGTCCGCTGACGATTATAACCGGGGTTTTGATGCCCCTTTCCCGCAGTTTCTTGATCACATCGAAGCCTTCCATGTCCCCCAGCATCACATCCATCAGAATCAAATCGAAATCCTGCGCGGACAAAAGCTCCAGGGCTTTTGCCCCGCTGTCAGCCAAAACAGGCAGCATGTCATTGCTGAGGATCACCTTTTCCAGCAGTCTGCGGATCGCCGGATCATCATCTGCAATTAATATCTTTTCTGGCATGTGGTTCTTCCTTTTCGTTTTTATCAAAAATCTCTATACAGATTCTTTTTTTTATTATAGTATTATTTATATTTGTAAGTCAATAAAGGGGATAAAAAAGATGTCGAAGAAAAATCCGAAGGATAAAGAAAAGAAACGGAAACAGCTCCTGACGTTGATTCAGCGGTTCCTGCCATGGGTACTGCTCCTGATTCTGGCAGGGTCGGCATTTGCCGGAATGAATATCTGGACCGGATACCGGG
Source organism: uncultured Lachnospiraceae bacterium (assembly GCA_964537765.1). Taxonomy (GTDB): domain Bacteria; phylum Bacillota; class Clostridia; order Lachnospirales; family Lachnospiraceae; genus Brotaphodocola. The sequence continues at coordinate 14,002 of CAZICB010000053.1, read as the reverse complement.
ACTCTATCATTGACCAACAGAAAGAGCAGATGTTTTTAAATGTCCAGAGCCTGGGTAAAAATCTGAACCTGTATATTGAGGAATGTGTGGAGGACATTGACAGCCTATGCCTGATTCATCAGAATGCAGTGGAACGCGCTGGTGAAGCGTCTTATCGCATTGCGGACCGGAAAAACCAGGGAGATGAGATGGGCTGGGAGATTGTCCAGGAATATGTTCAGACACACAGTCCGTTGATTTATGACGTGGTGGTGGAGGATGAGCTCGGGCATGTCCTGGAAAGTGTGAAGGGGCATCAGATTCAAAAAATCTCCTCCATCACTCGGATGGATGAGAATACCAGCCTTTTGCTGGCCACTCTGGATGACGGGAACATGCATTTGATGATTCGCAGAGATCTGCCGGATGGGACGTTGACCATGATGATTCATCTGGAAAACTACTATGAGCTGCTGATCCGGGATCTTCGGATTGGAAGCAGCGGTTATGTGCTGGTGAAGGACTCGGCCGGCGTGATCCTGATCCATCCTCAGTCGTCCCAATGGGGCATCCAGGTGATCGAAGACAGGAAGAAGCTTTACCCGGACGTGGATCTGGAAAGTCTGGAGCAGATGATCGCCAACCAGCTTGCGGGGAAAAGCGGCGTGGAGGAGTATTATTCCTACTGGTGGATGGAGGAAGGCCATCCCAGGGCGCGCAAAATCTGCGCCTACGTCCCGGTTTCCCTGGGGGAGGACTTCCTGGTGGTCAGCGAAGTCATGGATTATGATGACATTTACGTTCCAATCGCCAGCGGGGTTTTAAAGCTGATCGTGTTTTTTCTGGTGATTTTCATGCTGCTGGCGGCTATGGCCTTTTCCGTCTTCCTTTTGATGCAGCAGAAAAAGAAGGATACAGAGCAGATCGCGTATTTGACGGAGTTAAACCGCCTGCTGGAGGATATGCACCGGAGTGAGGAAACCATCGCCCACCAGCAGCGGCTGCAGATTATGGGAACCATGACCGGTGGCATTGCCCACGAGTTTAATAATCTGCTGACGCCCATCATGGGCTATGCGGATCTTCTGATGATGGAGCTTCCGGAGGATTCGGAAAGCTACGAAAACGCTCTGGAAATCTACGAAGCCTCTGCCAAGGCAAAGGAAATCATCCAGCAGATTTCTTCTTTCAGCCGGAAAAACATGGAGACTGCCTATAAGCTGACAGATGCGGCCGGTATCCTGAAGCGGGCGCTGAAAATGGTGAGATCCATATGCCCGGCCAATGTCAGCCTGCGGGAGGAAATCAGCTTGAAACGCGAACAGATTCTCTGCAACGAAACCCAGATGAATCAGGTTATCCTGAATATCTGTGTCAATGCTTTCCACGCCATCGGGCATCAGGACGGAAGGCTGACAGTCAGCGCCTGTGTTCAGGAACGGAATGAGCTGGAGCATGCGCGGAACCTGCCGGAAGGATGGCATAGTTACCTTCACATCCGGATTTCAGACAATGGCTGCGGCATGAGTCCGGAGATATTAAGCCAGATTTTTGATCCTTTCTTTACCACCAAAAAAGGCGGCAAGGGAACCGGACTTGGCCTGGCTTTGGCGGAACAGATTATCCACTCTCATAAAGGAGAAATTTACGCGGAAAGTCAGCCGCAGAAAGGCAGCACCTTCCATATCCTTCTTCCGGTCAGCACCAAAAAACCGCTTACACAGGAGGAGAAAGTTGAAGAAAACCCGGAGGAGATCAGGCGGCAGGTGGCAGGTCTCCGGATTCTGGTGGTAGATGACAATCCGAAGATTCTGAACCTTTTGGAGAAGGACGCGGAAAAGCTGAGGCTGCCCCTTACCTGTTGTATGAACTATGAGGATGCCCTGGTTCTTTTGGAAAAAGGGCTGAAGATTGATATGGTTGCCGCTGAACAGGAGATTAACGGAAAGAGTGTGGTGGATTTTCTGATGGCTGTTCAGGGCCAGTGCCCTAGAATAAAGGCCTATGTGATGTTGGATCGAATGACCAGGGAGATCGCCCAGGCCAAGCAGCGGAAGCTTTTCAACGACTGCATTGACAAACCGGTGTCCATCGCTTCTTTTTTGGAGGCCTACCGAAGGGAAGAGCGGCTTAACAGTCTGTAAGACAAAGCTTAACAAACTGTAAGAAGAAACAGGAAATGATGAAAGGTTCCTCCTTTATATTGAAATCAACCTAGAAAACAAAAAAAAGGAGGACTTTGGTTATGAATGAAACAATGCTTGCTTTGCTTGGCTTTGCAACCATCATCATGATCATTATTCTGTTACTGAGAAACGTGACTGTCCCGGCGATCGCTTTCATCGGGGTATCTACGGTGACTGCGTTGATCCTGGTATTGACCGGGGCGTATACCATCGGTGAGATGGGAGATTTTATCTCGGCAGGTGTGAAGGGTGTACATTCCACCGCCGCGCTGTTTATCTTTTCCGTGATGTTTTTCGGCATCATGTCGGATGTGGGCATGTTCGACCGGATCATTAACGTGCTGATGAAACGGGTGGGCAACAATGTGGTGGGCGTGGCCTTTATGACCTGTATCATCGCTATGATCGGGCATCTGGACGGCGGCGGCGCTTCCACCTTTCTGATCACCATTCCGGCAATGCTTCCAGTGTATAAGAAGCTGAAGATGCGTCCCACCACCCTGCTTCTGATCTGCGTCACCGCCATGGGTGTGATGAACCTGATGCCCTGGGGCGGACCTACCATGCGTTCTGCTTCTGTGCTGGGAATCGACGCTAACGTGCTCTGGATGCAGTTGATGCCCATGCAGGTCGTAGGTATTCTGATCGCACTGTTTACCGCTTTCTTCTGGGGCAATATTGAGAAACGGCGCGGCGCCGGGGAAAACAGTACCCTACAGGTCAGCTATGGCGATATGGAAGAGGCCGCCGGGGAATCCTCAGCGAATGATCTGGCCAGACCAAAGCTGTTCGCTTTCAATCTGGTATGGACCCTCCTGATCATTGTAGCGCTTGTTTTTTTGGATGTTCCTTCCTATTTTACCTTCATGGTTGGCTGTGTGGTGGCATTGCTGGTAAACTATCCGGGCGCGAAGCTGCAAGGCAGGATCATCAAGTCCCATGCCGGCCCGGCGCTGACTATGGCTTCCACCATCCTAGCAGCGGGCGTCTTTCTGGGTGTGCTGGAGGACAGTGAAATCATGAACCACATGGCAAATGTGCTGGCTTCCTTCATCCCTCAGTCCATGGGAAGGTTCCTGCCGCTGATCATTGGCGTGTTGTCCGTGCCGCTGACTCTGATGTTCTGTACGGATTCTTACTTCTACGGACTGCTTCCGGTGCTGATCGGTGTGGGCAATGCCTTCGGCGTGGATCCGACCCACACGGCGATTACTATGGTCGTCTGCCGCAACTGCGCGACCTTCATCAGCCCGGTGGTTCCGGCGACCTTCCTGGGCGTGGGCCTGGCAGGCGTGGAGATCAAGGATCATATCAAGACCTGCTTCTTCTGGATTTGGGGTGTGAGCATCGTGTGTCTCCTTTCCGGACTGGTATTGGGGGTACTGACGATCTGATCGCTTCCATCATAGGGGGAGGATTTCCCGCCGAAGTGTGAAAGTTCTGTGAACTGGCGGAATTGTATTGATTTTTGTTTTGTGGATATGCTAGGCTTATTTCAGTGAAAATAAAAGAGCGGAATGAGCATGGACGAGAACAAAAAGAAAAAATGGAAAACATACCTTCATATATGCCACATGGGCTGGAGTCTTTTGGGGGCTGTCGGATTTTTTGCAATGCCGGCAGTCTCCTTTGTGCTGTTTGAGACCGTGACGGGGAATCTGGAGCACATCCTTCCGCTGATGTGCCGGCTGAATGTGCTCTGGTATTATGTGGTTTACCTGGTGATATTCGGCATTTTGGGGACAAGCCGTCTGACGGTTCCGGTGGCATCGGGATTTTTTTATGCCCTTTCCCTGGCGGAGGTTTTTGTCATGGAATACCGGGGATCTCCGATTCTGCCGGCGGATCTTCTGGCAGCCAAAACGGCGGCGACGGTGCTGGACAACTACCGGCTGGAGCTAAGTCCGGTTATGCAGCGTGCCGGCTGGATTTTGCTGGCCTGCAACCTGCTGCTTTTGACGGCTCCTGTCCGCGTGCGGGGCTGGAAACAGCGGCTGGGGGCGGCTTTGGGGTGCGTCGGCGGCGCTGTGGGACTGGGCGTATATTTTTACTTGCATATCGTGCCCGCTTATCAGCTGACCATGAATCTGTGGGAACTTTCCTATACCTACAATGCCAATGGATATGTGCTGACCACGGCGGTTTCCATGCAGTATATCGTGGAAAAGCCGCCCAAGGGCTATTCCCAGGCGGTTCTGGAAAATATTTATGCCAGGCTGATGGCGGGGGAGGAAAGTAAAGATGGCTCTGGGGTAGCCGCCTCCGAGGCGGAAACCGAAATCCAGCCGGTCAATCTGATCTGTATTATGAATGAGAGTTTGTCGGATCTGAAGGTGGCGGGGGATTTTGCGGTCAGCGAGGAATATTTTCCGTTTCTGGACAGCCTGACGGAAAACACAGTCAAGGGAAGTTTGGCGATTCCGGTGTTTGGATCCGGCACCAGCAGCTCCGAGTATGAATTTCTCACAGGAAATTCCATGGCCCTTCTGCCGGTGGGCACCAATCCCTACCAGTTTTATGTGCCGCCCAAGACCCGCAGCCTGGTCAGCACCCTGGCAGCCCAGGGCTATCGCACGGTGGCCATGCATCCCTATCCGGGGGAAAACTGGAACCGGGATGTGAGCTATGAAAACATGGGCTTTGACGAATTTTTGTACGGAGATTATTTTGATAATCTGGAGACCTTCCGCACCTTCATCAGCGACCGGGCGGATTACCAGAAAATCATCGAGCTGGTGGAGCAGAAGAAGGACCCGCAGGAAAAGCTGTTTGTGTTCAATGTCACCATGCAGAACCACGGCGGCTATGAGATCCAGGATCCGAATTTGAAGGCGCGGGCGGACATCCGCTTGACCGGGGAGCTGGAAGGAAAGTATCCCATGGTGGACCAGTACCTTTCCCTGATGAAGCTTTCCGACGAGGCGCTGGAATATCTGCTGGGATATTTCTCCCAGTCGGCAGAGCCTACAATGATTGTCCTGTTCGGAGATCACCAGCCCAGCGTGGAGGACGCATTCTGGGACGAAATCGCTGGCTGCCCCAGCGATCAGGTATCCATGGAGGACCACCTGATGTGGTACAAAACGCCCTTTATCATCTGGACCAATTACGACCAGGAGGCGGAGAATCTGGGGGATCTGGGGGCCATTTACTTGTCCTCCGTGATGCTTGACCGCGCAGGCCTCAAGCTGACCCCCTACAACCGCTTCCTGCTGGAAATGTCGAAAGTGCTGCCGGTGGTCCACAAGCTGGGCTTTTACGGAGCGGACGGCAGCCATTACGAGTGGCTGGAGGGCTCCACGCCCGCCTGCCCCTACCAGGAGCTGATTCTGGAATACCAGGATATGGAATATAACCATAGTCTGGATAAAAGGACGATGAATAAGCTGTTTGAGATTCCGGAGGGGAGCGGGGGATGACGCCGGGGATAAAAAGCCCTGCCCGGGAGTCCGTAACAGGATTCCAGGGCAGGGCTTTTTCCTTTGATTTAGTTTGCCGCCTTCCTGGCAAATTCCGTAGTCACCAGATCTTCATAGGGCACCCGCGCCGGGAGTTCCCCGGCCTCCTCCAGGATATTCTGCAGAAGCTCGAAGCTGTCCTTTTCAAAGATCAGATTCTCCTTCCAGGTGTCCTGAGATTTGTAGCGGTCCACGATGGTGGTGATATTATCCAGCGGTGTTTCCTTAAACTGGGGCTGGATCACCTTGGCGATCTCTTCGGCAGAGTGGGAGTTTACATAGTCTATGCCTTTCTGGATGGCATTGGTAAATTTCTGGATAATCTCCGGGTGCTTTGCAAGGTAGCTTTGCCTGGCACAGTATGCGGTGTAGGGCACATAGCCGGAATCGGTGCCCAGGGAGGCTGCCACGCAGCCGTTGCCCTCAAGCTCCAGGGAGGTGGCAAAGGGCTCAAACTCCACCGTGTAGTCGCTGTCGTCGTTGGTGAAGGCGGCCGCCGTCAGGCCGAAGCTGATGCTCTGGTCGATGGACAAATCCGTTTTGGGGTCGATGCCGTTTTTCTTTAAGATATACTCAAAGACCATTTGGGGCATGCCGCCTGCCCGCCCTCCCAGCACCTTCGTGCCTTTTAATTTCGCCCAGGAAAAGTCCGGGTCCGGCTCACGGCCCACCAGGAAGTTGCCAGCCCGCTGGGTCAGCTGGGCAAAGTTGACGGCGTAGTCCTTGGCGCCGCCAGTGTAGGTGTAGATGCTGGCCTCGGAGCCCATGAAGCCGATGTCCGCGTCGCCGGAAACCAGGGCGGTCATCACCTTGTCGGCGCCTGCGCCATTGACCAGGGTCAGGTCGATGCCTTCCTCTTTAAAATAGCCCAGCTCGATGGCGGCGTATTGGGGCGCATAGAAGATGGAGTGTGCCACCTCGTTTAAGGTAACCGGAGTCAGATCCGTGCCTGGCGCTGCAGATTTGCAGGCGGTCAGCCCCAGCAGGGCGGACGCCAATATGAAAGCTGCGAGAATCCTCTTTGCCGGATTCTTTCTTTTTTTCCTCATAAAATCCTCCTGATGAAAATCTTAATAATACAGTTTATTAAATATTTCCGGGATTGTGCCCGGTTCAGGAAAAAGGATTATGAAAAACAGGATTGCGTCTGGATTTTCAGGTGATATAATAAAAACAGCAGAAAACCACAAAGGACCCGCTGCTATGAAACCGCAATTCTACAGGGACTGTCGGGAGTTTAAAACGGCGGCCGGAGCAGCCGGTAAAATGAAGAGGTATCATCGCATGAAATACAAAATGATCGTTCTGGATCTGGACGGAACGCTGACCAACCGGGACAAGATGGTTACCGAATATACGAAGCAGGTTTTGATGAAGGCACAGGAGCAGGGGACCATCGTGGTGCTGGCCTCCGGCAGGCCCAGCTACGGCGTGCTGCCCCTTGCGGAGCAGCTGAAGCTGGATCAGCATGGCGGCTATATATTGTCCTTCAATGGCGGCATTATCATGAACTGCGTCACCAGGGAGGTGGTTTTCCAGAAAAAGCTTCCGGTGGAGGCAAACCGCAGGATTGTGCAGCTGGCCCGGAATGAGCGCGTGGATCTTCTGACCTACCAGGATGATCTGATTATTACCAATGATGCCGCATGTAAATACGTGGATATTGAGGCCAGGATCAATAAGCTAAAGGTGCGTCAGATCGAGGATCTGGAGTCCTATCTGGATTTTTCCGTGCCGAAATTTCTCCTGATGGATGACGGCGATTATCTGGCGCTGGTGGAGGGGCGGGCGAAGGCGGCTCTTGGAAAAAATTTCAGCATTTATCGTTCGGAACCATTTTTTCTGGAGATTCTTCCCAGGGGGATCGATAAGGCCCAATGTCTGGCCCAGCTGCTGGAGATTATCCATGTGAAGCGGGAGGAAATGATTGCCTGCGGCGATGGATATAATGACCTTGGTATGATCCGGTTTGCCGGACTGGGGGTGGCGATGGAAAATGCGGTGCTTCCGGTGCGAAATGCCGCGGATTACATCACGGATTCCAACAATCATGACGGGGTCGCCCATGTAGTGGAGAGATTTTTGCTGAATTCTGAAAACAGTGCTGGACTTTAGAGAGTTAATGTGTTAAACTTGGTCTTGTCGGTGAATACCAATTGGAATCGGGAAGAAGGGAAGCCTGTTTATGAATAAGAAGATTAAGACGGATGCTGTGGACCATTTGTTTCAGGCGATTTTGACTTTGAAATCTCAGGAGGAGTGCTACAGCTTTTTTGAGGATGTCTGTACGGTCAATGAGCTTTTGTCGCTGTCCCAGCGTTATGAGGTGGCGAAGATGCTCCGTGAAAAGAAAACCTATCTGGAGATTGCGGAGCGGACAGGCGCTTCTACTGCGACGATCAGCCGTGTCAACCGTTCACTGAATTACGGAAGCGATGGTTATGATATGGTATTTGCACGGATCGCCCGGCAGAAAGCGGATTCGGAAGAGAACGCGTAGGGTCGGAGCAAAATAACAAACAGGAACAGAAAAACAGCAGGGAGTCTCAAAATACCCCTGCTGTTTTTGTCAGGTCTTTTTCCTGGGAGGCTGCTTTTCCTGCTCCTCCTCCCGCAGCTGGTCGATGACCATCTCCACCATCTGTTTTTTCAGATATACATCGAAGGAAAGCTCGCTGATAAAAGCGAATAACCGCAGATATTCCTGGTCCTCCTCCGCTTCCACATCGTCAAACAACGCTTGGGCGGCCTCAAATTTCATGCGGATATCTTCTTTTAACCGTTCCATCTGATGGTTTTCCAGGGAGAAAACTTCCTGGTAAATATCGGCCAGCGGCAGCTGAGTCTGCGTTTGAAAATGCTGCTCCGTAATGGGCTTTAAAAGCTGCTCAATATCATTGATGGAGATCAGGTTTTTATAGTAGTAGATAAAAAGCAGCAAAATCATGTGCTCTTTGGAGTATTTTTTCCTGACAGGCGAAGGCAGAAGCTTATTTTTGGCATAGTTATTAATCATGGTTTTGGTGAGGGCCTTGTCCTCCGGATTACGCTTTGCCTTGCGCAGATGCTCATCCATAAAGGATGTGACTTGATCCATATATAAATCAATGTCGGGGATTTTTTCCAATTTAATATAAGATATTTTATCCAGGCGATTCAGCATATCCGCCAGACGTTCTTCGTTATGTTTCATAATTTCACCTCTGGCTATATTATATAGTGTTAAAAACCAGATAGCAAGAGGGGATTAAAAAATAAATGCCGGGGAAACGGATCCCACGTTGGTCAAACACGATATCGCCTGGCGTGTAAAAGACTGTTGAATCTTAGACGGATTTATGGTATGGTTTTGGATAGAATGAAAGAACAACAGAGGAGGTTTCCCATGAAAAAAGTATTAGCAACCACCCAGGCGCCGGCAGCCATTGGGCCTTATTCCCAGGCGATCCACGCAGATAAATTTGTATTTGTATCCGGTCAGCTTCCCATCGATCCGGCTACCGGAGAGTTCGCAGGAGAAGATATTGCGTCTCAGACCAGACAGTCCCTGACTAATATTAAAAATATCCTGGAGAGCGGTGGTCTGACCATGGCCAATGTGGTGAAAACCACGGTTTTGCTGAAAAATATCGGCGATTTCGGGGCTATGAACGAGGTTTACGCCACGTTCTTTGAGGGCGCATGTCCGGCGAGAGCCGCCTTCGAGGTAGCAGCTATCCCGAAGGGTGCATTGGTCGAGATCGAAGCCATCGCTTACGCAGAATAAAGAAAGGAATCTGCGCAAAGACATGGCAGTTTATGATACGTTAAATGAAAAGCAGCGGGAGGCGGTTTTACATACGGAGGGACCGCTTTTGATTCTGGCGGGAGCCGGCTCCGGCAAGACCCGGGTACTGACCCACCGGATCGCCTATCTTTTGGAGGAGGGCAAGGCGGAGCCGTGGAACATTATGGCCATCACCTTCACCAATAAGGCGGCAGGAGAGATGCGGGAGCGGGTGGACCGTCTGGTAGAATACGGGGCCAGCCAGGTGTGGGTCAGCACCTTTCATTCCTCCTGTGTGCGGATTCTGCGGCGCTTTATTGAATTTCTGGGCTATGGCTCCAACTTTACGATCTACGACACCGACGACCAGAAAACCTTGATGAAGCAGATTTTAAAACGCAGGGAGCTGGATCCTAAGCGCTACCGGGAACGGTCGGTTTTGTCGGCGATTTCCAATGCGAAAAACGAGCTGATCAGCCCGGAGGAGTTCCGGCTGAATGCAGAGGGGGACTGGTATTTAAAGCAGGTCGCGGAGCTATACCAGGACTATCAGAAGGAATTGAAAAAGAACAATGCCCTGGATTTTGATGATCTAATTTTCAAGACTGTGGATCTTTTCCGGACCAATCCGGAGGTGCTGGGGCATTATCAGGAGCGGTTCCGCTATATTATGGTGGACGAATACCAGGATACCAACACGGCCCAGTTTGCCCTGATTTCCCTGCTGGCAGGCAAGTACAAAAATCTGTGCGTGGTGGGGGATGACGATCAGTCCATTTATAAGTTCCGGGGAGCCAATATCCGCAATATCCTGGATTTTGAGAAGACCTATCCGGGAGCGAAGGTGATCAAGCTGGAGCAGAATTATCGTTCCACCGGGCACATTCTGGATGCGGCCAATGCGGTCATCCGCAACAATCAGGGGCGGAAGGACAAGACTTTGTGGACTGCCAATGAGGAGGGTCCCCTGGTGATTCTGCGCCAGTTTGAGCAGGCGTATGAGGAGGCGGAAGGGATCGTCAGGGATATTCTGGCAGATGGACGGGATTATCAGGATTATGCGGTGCTTTACCGGACTAACGCCCAGTCCCGCCTTTTGGAGGAAAGCTGCATTTCCCATAATGTTCCTTACCGTCTGGTGGGCGGCGTGAATTTCTACCAGAGAAAAGAGATCAAGGATATTCTGGCGTATTTAAAAACCATCGCCAATGGGCAGGATGATCTGGCTGTTCAGCGGATTATCAATGTGCCAAAGCGTGGCATAGGAGCCGCCTCCATCGGCAAGGTGATAGCCTGGGGATCGGCGCAGGGCTGCAGCTTTTACGATGCCTGCGCCCGGGCGGCGGTCATCCCGGGGCTTGGAAAAACCGGGGCCAGGATCCTGGCCTTTGTCAATCTCATTGAGGCTTTTAAGGAACGGCTCCGGGAGGGGGAGACTTCGATCCGGCAGCTGATCGAGGCGGTTTTGGAGGAAACCGGATACCGGGCGGAGTTGGAGGCCAACGAGGAAAAAATCGAGGCGGAATCCCGTCTGGAGAATATTGAAGAGCTGATTAATAAAGCCGTCAGCTACAGCGAGGAGCATGAAGAGCCGCAGCTGGATGAGTTTCTGGAAGAGGTTGCTCTTGTGGCGGATGTGGACCGTATGGATGATTCGGAAAACCGGGTGACATTGATGACCTTACATAGCGCCAAGGGCCTGGAATTTCCAGTGGTGTATTTAAGCGGCATGGAGGATGGCCTGTTCCCCAGCAGCATGTCCATTATGTCTGATGACAAAACGGATATTGAGGAGGAACGGCGCCTGTGCTATGTGGGCATCACCCGGGCAAAGCAGCGCCTGATGCTGACAGCCGCCCGGCTGCGGATGATCAAGGGTGAAACCCGGTTTTCCAGACTCAGCCGTTTTGTGGAGGAGATCCCGGAAGATCTTTTGGACACGAGTAAGCTGGAAACCCGCACAAGCCGGCGGTTTGGCGCCGGGACTGATCCGGAGCTCCCCTGGAATCAGGCGCAGAAGGCGTTGGGGGTCAGTCGTTTTGGCAAGGGCAATGGTTCTCTGGGCAGTCAGACCGGAAGTGCCGCGCCGGCCTTTGGAAAAGCCTTTACGGTTCAAAAAGCATCCAGCCTGGACTACGGCGAAGGCAGCCGGGTGCGTCATATCAAATTTGGCGTGGGCACCGTGCTGGCTGTAAAGGAAGGGCCGAAGGACTACGAGGTCACGGTGGAATTTGACAGCGTCGGCGTGAAAAAAATGTTTGCATCTTTTGCCAGATTGCAAAGGGTGGAATCGTAGTCAGGCGAAAGGAGCTCTGCCTCAGATGCAGGATTTTTGCGCGGAATTGTTGCCGCACAATTCATAAAAATCGAAAATTCGAATAAAATAGGATAGTAAAAACGAGAATTAAATGGTATAATTCTTTTGTGGGCATGGCGGAGCAAGGCTGCGAAAGCAGGCGTGCCAGAATAAGGGAAAGGACGTGACATTATGAACAGATTTGATACTATGAGTAAAGATGCATTGAGTCGTGTGGAAGAGATCATGAACTCCACGAAGCTGAACGAGTTCCTGCATAGAAAAGAGGAAGAAGAGAAACAGAAAACCTGCATTCTCTGGATCCTGGCAATCATCGGAGTAGTTGCCGCAGTTGCAGCGATCGCGTACGGTGTTTATCGTTTCTTCACCCCTGATTATCTGGAGGATTTTGAGGACGATTTCGATGATGATTTCGACGATGACTTCTTCGAGGATGAAGAGGAAAGCAAAGAGAAATAATGCTGTAAAGATGAAAAAGGATGGGCGTGTCTCACTGTTGGGGCACGCTTCTTTGATGTTATGGGATGTTACAATTCACAGCCCTCCACGCCTCATTCGCAAAACCCGCTGCTGCGCAGCTTTTTGCACCCCGCTTTGCGGCGTGCGTTTTGCTCATGTGGGTGGAGTTCCTGCTTCGCAGTCAGATTTGGATCAGATGCACAGCTTCTTATGTGCAAGCACAACGAATCTGTGCATCTGTCCAAATCGGCTGTGAATCGTAACTATGGGATACAGAATCAGGAAAGGGTTGGATGGAACGCACATGAAAAAGGGACAAACCGGTGAGGCAAGAATAGAAGCAATCGAATTCCCCAACAAGGGAATCGTTCATATAGACGGAGATAAAATCGTGATCAAAAATGCGCTCCCAGGACAATTGGTCCGCTTCGCGGTCAATAAGAAGCGGAAGGGAAAATGTGAGGCGCGGCTTCTGGAGGTGCTAAAGCCATCGCCGCTGGAGCGGACGGAGGGCGCATGCCCGCATTTCGGCGCCTGCGGCGGCTGCCTGTATCAAAGTCTGCCCTATGAGGAGCAGCTTCGCTTAAAGGAGCAGCAGGTCCGCCAGCTGATTGCTCAGGTCTGCCCGGCAGACAGCTATGAATTTGAGCCGATTAAGGGCAGTCCGATCCTTGACGGCTACCGCAATAAGATGGAATTTTCCTTCGGGGATGAGTACAAGGACGGCCCCCTGGCCCTTGGCATGCATAAGCGGGGCAGCTTTTATGATATTGTAACCACGTCGGAATGCCGGATTGTACATCCGGATTTCTGCCGGATCCTGACGGCGACTCTGGCCTTTTTTTCGGAACGCGGGATCGGCTATTACCGGAAGCTGCAGCATACCGGCTACCTGCGTCACCTGTTGGTGCGCCGCGCCGTAAAGACCGGGGAGATCCTGGCGGCGCTGGTCACCTCCGGTCAGACAGAAACCCTTCCGGAGCCGGAGAAAGAGCTGCTGGCGCAGTGGCGGGATACGCTTCTGGGACTGGAGCTGGCAGGTACCTTTGCGGGAATCCTGCATATCCAAAATGACAGTCTGGCGGATGTGGTCCAAAGTGACGGGACGGAGATCCTTTATGGCCAGGATTTCTTTTTCGAGGAGCTTTTGGGGCTGCGGTTCCGGATCACGCCCTTTTCCTTTTTCCAGACCAATTCCCTGGGGGCCGAGGTGCTTTACGATACTGCCCGCGGCTATGTGGGCGAGACCAGGGACAAGGTGGTTTTTGACCTGTACAGCGGCACCGGTACCATCGCCCAGATCCTGGCGCCGGTTGCCGGCAAGGTAGTGGGCGTGGAGATCGTAACGGAGGCCGTGGACGCCGCCCGGGAGAATGCAGCCCTTAACGGGCTCGATAACTGCGAATTCATTGCCGGGGATGTGCTGAAGGTCCTCGACGGTCTGTCGGACAAGCCGGACCTGATCGTCTTAGACCCGCCCCGGGACGGCATTCACCCGAAGGCGCTGGAAAAGATCATTGATTTCGGGGTGGAGCGCCTGGTGTACATCTCCTGCAAGCCCACCAGCCTGACGCGGGACCTGGTGGTGCTGCAGGAGCGCGGGTACCGGGTGGAGAAGGTGCGATGCGTGGATATGTTTCCGGGGACTGGGCACGTCGAGACAATAGTGTTGCTACAAAAAGAAACCTTGTAGAAATCCTTAGATTCAGGCACTTTTCCCGTCATGTGGTGTTTGACGCAGAGGGCGATAAATTCCGTAATAAGCGTATTGAGGACTATATCACCGTTTCGGTAGTCATTGATATGGAGTGTGGGAACACAAAAAATTGAATATTCA
>CAZICB010000052.1:12339-16994 GCA_964537765.1 uncultured Lachnospiraceae bacterium | reverse complement strand
ACAGTTTTATTCCCTTTAACAAGGCGCCCAGCCCTGTGGTTGCCTTCCCCGTCTCCTTGTAATGAAATACTTCCTCCTGCGGCTCATCCTCTGCCTGCAGCGCCTTCATACTCAGGCTGATCTTATTTTCCGATACGTTCAATACCTTAACCGTAACCCTGTCGCCCTCTTTCAGCACCACACCGGGATTCTTGATCCGCTGATTGCTGATCTGGGATACATGCAAAAGGCCGGTCACGCCGCAGTCCAGTTTCACAAATGCGCCGTAATCCTTCAGAGTCTCTACAACGCCCTCAAGCACAGCTCCTGCTTTCACAGCGGCCAGTCTCGCGGCCTTCTCGGCGGCTTCCTTCTCCTTCTGGACGACTCTTCCGGAAAGTACCAGACGTTTCTTCTCCAGATCAACCGTGATCGGAGTCACCTCCACGTATTTTCCGACCCAATCCTCCAGCTTCTCCACATAGTGGGTGGACAGCTGGGATGCCGGGATAAATGCCTGAATATCATCCACGTAGGCGATCACGCCGGCCTTCACGGCCTCCTTGATCTTTACCTTCAGGACAGTCTTCTCCTCCATCATCTGAGTCAGCTCAGCCCATTTTTCCGCATTGGGATCATCCTGGTCAGCCACGGTTTCAAAACGGCGCTCATCAAATTCTTTATAAGATGCCTCCAGCTCCTTAGCGTAATCGTCCATGGACTCCTTTGGCTCCTCCTTGGCTGCTGCCACCTCTACTTCTACAGCTGTAGTCTCAACAGTCTCTTTCATCTCTTCGCTCATGCTTCAACACTCCTTTTTTTAACTCCTTGCCGGAGAATTCCGGCAGCTATGTTGACTTTACCACATTTTCAGGGTTTTTTCTATAGTTTTCATCGGAAAAGTATGCTATAAGTAATAAAGAGCGTAAAAGTTCAGCCTTGCGGCCAAACTTTTACGGAATCCGGCCCATTTCAAATTTGCCTCCGGCGAAGGGGCCGGATTCTTTCAGCCGCAACGTATTCTCACGGACTTTGCAGCAAGTGCAAAGTCCTGAGCTGAACAGTTACTAAAGAGCTACTTTTATCAGAAAGGATCTGGATGAAATGTTGAAAGATATCATGGATTTACATACCCACACCATCGCCAGCGGTCATGCCTACAATACCCTCTACGAAATGGTGCATTCGGCGGCAGACAAGGGCCTGCAGCTTTTAGGCGTGACAGAGCACGCGCCCCTGCTCCCGGGTTCCTGCCATCCCTTTTATTTTATTAATTTCAAGGTGGTTCCCAGAGAGCTTTTCGGTGTCCGGCTGATGCTGGGCTGTGAGCTGGACATCATCGATTACGAAGGGCATGTGGATCTGGAGGATCGTTATATCCGCGGCCTGGACTTTGCCGTTGCCAGCATCCACGAACCATGCTTTACCAGCGGCACCGTCGTTCAGAATACCAATGCCTACTTAGGTGTCATGAAAAACCCTGCCGTCAGCATCATCGGGCACCCCGATGACGGGCGGTTTCCCATCGACTACGAAACCCTGGTATGCGCCGCCAAGGAGCACCATGTGCTCCTGGAGGTCAATTCCAGCTCCCTGCATCCGGAATGCCACCGGCAAAACGCCCGGGAAAACTATATCCGGATGCTGGAATACTGCCGCAGGTATCAGACCCCGGTGATTCTTGACAGCGATGCCCACTGCGAGGCGGATGTAGGCAACCACCGGCGTGCGCAGGCCCTTTTAGAAGAAATCGGCTTTCCCGAGGAACTGGTGGTCAATTCCTCTCTGGAAAAGGCCGCAGCATTCATCCCCTGCCTGCAGAAAATGCTGGATGCCGGGAGGGAACAGGCATGATTAACTTTCTGAATCTGGAGTATTTCCTGGTTGCCGCCGAGGAGCTGAATTTTACCAAGGCCGCCAAGCGCCTGTTTATCTCCCAGCAGTCCTTAAGCAACCATATTTCCAACATGGAAAAGGAATTTGACGTGGTGCTGTTTAACCGGACCACGCCCCTGACCCTGACCTATGCCGGACAGGCATTAAAAAACCGTGCCAAACAGCTTCTGGATCTGCGGGATGAAACCTACCGGGAGCTTTCCGACATCAAGGATTTTTCCGTAGGGCAACTGGTTATCGGCGTCTCCCACACCCGCGGACGGGTGATCCTGCCGGAGATTCTTCCTATTTACAAGGAACGCTTCCCCAACATTGATCTGAAGCTGGTGGAGGGCAATTCCTCGGAGCTGGACAACGGCCTGCTCCACGGCGACATCGACCTGATCATCGGCATGCTGCCCTTCAAGGTGGAAAATGTGGAGACCGTCCCCATTTGCGCGGAGGAAATCCTGCTTGCCGTGTCCGATGAGGTTTTAGAGCATGCCTTCCCGGGACGGCTTAAGGAAATCAAGGAAACCCTCTCCCGCCACGCCGATCTGGCCCTTTTAAAGGACTGCCCCTTCCTGCTGATCAAGGAGGGAAACCGGGTCCGCACCATCGCCGATGAGATGTTTGAGGAGGCCCAGATGTCCCCGCGGATCGTGCTGGAGACCGAAAACATCGAGACGGTCCTGGCGCTGGCTTTAAAGGGCATGGGCATTACCTTCTACCCGAAAATGTTTGTATCCGGGCGGGACGACATCAAAAATCCCAACCGCGCCAAAGCCCCCCTCAATCTGTTTGCCCTGGACCATCCGAAGGCCCACGGCGTGTTGGGAATCGGGTATCACAAAGGACATTATATGTCTCAGGCAACCAGAGAATTCATCCAAATTGTAAAAGAGACAATTGTACTTGACAAACCGGATGCCATACAGTAAAATAAAATAGGAACTATTATTAATCAGGAGGGAGGACTCTGATGAAGACATTGAAATACAGCCGTCAGAGAGAGTCCATTAAAAAATGTCTGGCAGAACGCCATGATCATCCCACTGCCGATGTGGTATTCACCTGTATCCGGAACGAATACCCAAACGTCAGTCTGGGAACTGTCTACCGCAATTTGAATCTTCTGGTGGAGCTTGGCGAGATTCAAAAGCTTACCTGCGGGGACGGCAAGGACCGCTTTGACGCGATCACCACCCCACACTATCATTTTGTGTGCAGGAAGTGCGGCTCCGTAACCGACCTTCCCATTCCGCCTCTGGAGGGTGTAAAGCAGCGGGCGGAGGAGGCCACCGGATCTAAAGTGGACAGCTACACTATTATCATGTATGGCACCTGCTGCCGCTGCCTGGATGAGGCTCCCTGTTCTTGATTCTCAAAAAAGGTGTTGACAGGGACGCAAAGCCATGGTATATTAATAACAGTAATCGTTATCGATTTTAAAGATGATGCTTACATGGGTCAAAAAGAAAAAAATTTTTATAAAAGAAAAGGAGAACAGAGTCTATGAAGAAATGGGTTTGTACTGTATGTGGTTATGTTTATGAAGGCGAGCAGCCTCCGGAGAAGTGCCCGCAGTGCGGCGTTCCGGCTTCCAAATTCAAAGAGCAGGAGCCTGATAAGATGACTTGGGCTGCTGAGCACGTTGTG
Source organism: uncultured Lachnospiraceae bacterium (assembly GCA_964537765.1). Taxonomy (GTDB): domain Bacteria; phylum Bacillota; class Clostridia; order Lachnospirales; family Lachnospiraceae; genus Brotaphodocola. The sequence goes on along the minus strand of CAZICB010000052.1, from coordinate 13,481 downwards.
GGTGTTGCTCAGGGCGTAAGCGAAGACATTCTGGCTGACTTGAGAGCAAACTTCGAGGGCGAGTGCTCTGAGGTTGGTATGTATCTGGCGATGGCCAGAGTCGCTCACAGAGAGGGCTATCCGGAGATCGGTCTGTACTGGGAGAAGGCAGCTTATGAGGAGGCTGAGCACGCTGCTAAATTTGCAGAGCTGCTGGGCGAAGTTGTTACCGACAGCACCAAGAAGAACCTGGAGATGAGAGTTGCCGCTGAGAACGGCGCTACCGCTGGCAAGTTCGATCTGGCTAAGAGAGCAAAAGCCGCGAACCTTGACGCGATCCATGACACTGTTCATGAGATGGCACGTGACGAGGCCCGTCATGGCAAGGCATTCGAGGGACTTCTTAAGAGATACTTCGGTTAAAATTTCCCGGATCCGGAATATTTTTTCCGATTTTGGAGAACCTACCATCAGGAAGCACTCAGGAGTATGTGTCACGCATACTCCTGATTTGCTACCAGCTAATTACTATTCACAGCCGATTTGTACAGGCAGACAGCTTCGTTGTGCCTGCACAATTGTGACACCAGCCATCCCATTTTATATCTATTGACAAGGAGGAATCCATATGTCCAAATACGCAGGAACCAAAACCGAGAAAAATCTTTGGGAAGCCTTCTCCGGCGAATGCCAGGCGCGTACCAAATATACCTTCTACGCCTCCGCCGCCAAAAAAGCCGGCTATGAGCAGATGGCGGAGCTTTACTTAGAGACTGCTGAACAGGAAAAAGAGCACGCAAAGCTGTGGTTTAAGGAAATCCACGGCATCGGCGACACGGAAGAAAATCTGGTTGACGCCGCCGCAGGCGAGAACATGGAGTGGACCGACATGTATGTCCGCATGGCCCGAGAAGCCGACGAAGAAGGATTCCCTGAGCTTGCTGCCAAATTCCGCATGGTGGCCAGCGTGGAAGCTGCCCACGAAAAACGCTATCTCACCCTTCTGGCGCATCTGAAAGAGGACGCTACCTTCAAGGGCGATGCTCCCTTAGGCTGGAAATGCCGCAACTGCGGTTACATCCACGAAGGCGAAAACGCCCCCGAAATCTGCCCGGTATGCGCCCATCCCAAGGCATACTTCGAGCGCAAGGCTGAGAACTATT
>CAZICB010000052.1:0-12239 GCA_964537765.1 uncultured Lachnospiraceae bacterium | reverse complement strand
TGCCCGGTATGCGCCCATCCCAAGGCATACTTCGAGCGCAAGGCTGAGAACTATTAATTAATATTAGTAAAATGCAATGAATCCAAAGGGCGGCCTAAGGGGCCTTGCTGCAGGATAATCCAAAAGCAAGGCCACTTAGGCCGCCCTACCGCTTATTTACCTTTATTCTACCCGATTGGTAATCCTTCCAATCCCCTCAATCTCACACACCACCACATCCCCGCTCTTTAAAAACTTCGGCGGATCAAAGCCCAATCCCACTCCCGACGGCGTTCCCGTGGAAATAATCGTCCCCGCCTTCAAGGTCATTCCCTGGGACAGCTCACTGATAATATGGTCGATGCCGAAAATCAAAAGCTCCGTATTGCTGTTCTGGCGCAGCTCTCCATTGACATAGGAACGAATATTCAAATGGGGCGGATAAGGCACCGAATCCATGGTCAAAATGCAGGGGCCCATAGGCGTAAACCCGTCCAGGCTCTTGCCGAAATACCACTGCTTATGGCGGTTCTGAATCGTGCGGGCGCTGACATCATTGAGAATCGTGTAGCCAAAAATATAATCCTTCGCCTTCTGCGGCGGCACATGCTTCGCGTCCTTGCCGATGATAACCGCCAGCTCCGCCTCGTAATCCAGGCTGTCCACAATGTCTGCATGGGACTGGATCGGCTGGCCGTCCGCCACCGCTTCATTGACCCGCTTGGAAAAATAAATGGCATAAGGGCGCTCCCCGTTGAACTCTTCTTTTTTAAAGCGGGCGGACTCCTCCGCATGCGCCATATAATTGACTCCCAGGCAAATCACATCCTGCTCCGGAACCGGAATCGGCGGCAGTAAGGTCACATCCGTCAGCTGCGCCGCTCCCCGGATCCCGTAAGGCTCCTGCCGGGACATATACTCCAAAAGCTGTTTTTCCGAATCGGTCATCTGCCTGACAGCTTCCAGCATGGTCTTATATTCCGGTCCGATGGACTCGATCGGAAACACCCATTCTCCATCCGCGCTGATCAGTCCCACGCGGATTTTCCGCTCCACCTTGTATGTCACTAATTTCATCGCTTTCGTATCCTCCCCCGGCGCAGCTTTTTCCATTCATGTTCTCATGTTCCGCCGTTTATGAATCCATATCTTCGATTATAATCCAATTTTTCCGTTTTATCAATGCGAATCACGAGCCTTCTTTCCGAAAAGCAGCGCCCCTCCTGCCGCAGCCGCGCAGACCACCAGCAGGATCCACAACAGGGGCAGCTGCTTTTCCATTACCACCAGCTGTCCGGATGCTGCCATGTCAAATACCCGGTATGCTCCGTCCTGCTTTGTTTCCAGCAAGCGCACATTTCCATTCTCCACCACACCTACTTCGTAGGAACGCAAATGCTTCCCTACCTGCAGATGCAGCCTCAAAACCTCCGGAAGCTGTTCCTGATCCGGATCCGTGATCTCATAAGTATAACCGGTGACCAGTTGATACCCGGCAGGAATACGCGCCTCCCGCAGCCATGAGGAATCTCCCGCCTCCTCCAGATGCAGCTTTGCGTTGGCATAGAACTCGCCCTCCGCCAAAAGCACTGGCATCCTGTCCTCAGAGGACGCGATGGTGGTAATCCATGGCCGATAAATCGCCCTTATTTTCCGGCTGTAGGTCACCCGGCTTAAATCCACCGGCTCCCACGCCCCATAAGAGCCCTCCTTTTCCGGCACTGCCGGAAGCTCCTGATCCGCCACCGATGCTCCATATGCGCATTCCAGACGTTTTACCACCACGTCATCTGCCAGGAAGGTCAGCTTCAGGGACTCGAAATCCTGGGGAATTCCTTCCATCTGAATCAGCTCCTGGTAGGTCAGCGCTGACGCCTCCCCCTGATAGGAGATGCCGTCCACAGCGCCCAGGCCCTCTTCCACATAGTAATTGTCCGCGATCACGCCATTGTCCTCCCGGTCTCCGGCAATGCTTCCCAGCCATTCGCCGCCATCGCCGGACACCATTGCCATGGCATAGTTGTTCTTCACATCCTTACCCTGGCCGGTGATGCCGCCCACGTACTGATTTCCGATAACCTGGCACATGCTATAGTTATTCTGGAGAGAGGAGCGGCTGCTTCCGGCGATGCCGCCGGCGTAGTCCCCGTCTTCCGTCTGGACATCTCCGTAATTCTGGTTATTGGCCACCGTGCCCAGCTTGGCGGTCCCAACAATGCCTCCGGCCTGATCGTTTTTCACCGTCACATCGCCGTCGTTCCGGCACCGGCGCACTACGGCCTGCACATAGCGGGTCATATTCAGGGATTTCTCCCCATAAGAGTCAATATCCTCCTCCGGATCCATCCCGATTTCCAGACCGATGATCCCCACGATCCCCCCGGCCTGGTAATCTGCCTCTATGACGCCCTGGTTGGCACAGGCGGACACCAGCCCGTTTGTCAGCTCCTCCTCCGGCTGGGATACATCCTCAAAAAGCTCCTCATCATCGTCCGTGATCCGGTCCCGCTCGGCCTTTGCCCGGTCCCGTCCCGCCTCGACGATCTCCTTCATCTCCTTCATCTGATCGCCAATCTGATCCACATCCCCCCGAATTTTGGTCTTGCCGCTTTTCAGATTGTCAGACAGAAGGTCGATCTCATCATAAAGGCGGTCCAAGCGCGGCGTCAGATCCGCGTCCAGCTCATCCAGATCGTCAAAAAGCTGGTCCTTGTAATCTCGGGTCAGATCTCCCAGAATATCCGCTTCCACCCGGATGGAATCCAGATCGTCCTCCAGATCCCGCACGCCGTCCACCACCCCCTCGATGCCGGAGGTGATCATCGTCTGTGCATCCTCGCCCATGCTCCTGGCGCTGTCTTGCAATTCCACCAAAAGCTCATAAATATACTGCAAGGAACCGGCATCCTCATCCAGGATCGGCGCGTCCGGATCGTAAGCGTCGTCCTCTGAATCCGTGCCCTCCTCCTGGCCGCCGCCCGCAAGGAGAGCCAGGATCTCCCTGCAGCGTTTCACATCTCCCCGGAAATGGGCCGCCGCCCGCTCCGCGGTGCGGCTTCCGATATCAAATTCCATGTTGACCAGAATCTCGTCCAGCACATCCAGCTGCCGGCTCGCCTTCCCGTCAAATTCCTCGCGCTTGATTTTTCGCTCATCCTTTTTTGCGCGGGTAACGTCCTTAATTCCCTTCAACAGCTCATCCACCTGATCCAGATTCGCCGATGCCTCATCACTGGTATTGCGGATATTGTCCGTCATGGTATCGCCCGTGTCTGACAGACGATCCAGCTGGTCGGAGAGCTGGTCAATGGTTTCCTCCTGGTAAATAATGGTCAGATAGGGTTCCAGCTGTCCGGCGATGCCGCCCACATCCTTGCGCCCCGAAACCACTCCGGTATTTTCGCAATCCGTGAGGATCCCGCTCTGACGCCCGACGATCCCGCCGATATTATAGCCGGTATGGCTGTAGCCCACCTGCCCGCTGTTGGCGCAGTCCCGGATCACACCGGAGGACAACCCGGCGATCCCGCCCACATCATAGATTTTTTCCTCCCGGATGGACTGGCGCAGACGCTCCTCATCCAAAGAAAAGGACAGGGAGTCCTCATCTTCTTTAAGCACCTGCAAGGTCTCATTGATGCTGCCCGTATTGCTGCAGCCGGTGATGGCGCCTTTATTCTCACCGGCGATGCCGCCGATCTTCTGATTCCCTGTCAGAATGGCATCCGCCTGGCAATCCTGAATCCGCGCCCCGGCCTCATTGTACCCGGCAATCCCGCCCAGGCTCTCCAGGGCTTCCCCTTCTCCGGAAAAGCTGCACCGCAGAATCGTGCCCCGGTTGGTGCCTGCGATGCCGCCCACATTTTTCCGGCTGCCGACAGGACGCAGGCTTCCCTCCACGTGAAGATCCTGCACCACGGCTCCCGCCTCCACATAACGAAATAAGCCCATATTCGAACCGGCCTGCTCCAAAACCATCCCCTGAATCCGGTGCCCATTGCCCCGGAAGGCGCCCGCAAAAACCGGAACCGGCGTAAAGGAACTGCCCGTCAGTTCCAAATCTGCCTCCAGGGAAAAGACCTTTCCCCTGGAATAGGCTTCCTGGCTGCAGGCCTTCCCAAAGGCCTCCCAATCAGCCACCGTGCGGATCACCACATCTGCGTCAGCCTGCTGCTCCTGATCGGCGCCTTCCCCGTTTTTCATATCCCCGGCAGCGACGTCTCCGGCCTCCGCCTCCTGCGCCGTCTTCGTTTCCTCGTCCGGCCGGGCCAGCGCCGAAGCCGGCGGCAGCACAGAAGAAGCCAGCACAACACTTAAAATTCCCGCTGCAATCTGTTTTTTCCTTCTCATTCCTGTGCGCCTCCTTCCTCATCCTCCTGCTCCAGCTTCACAAAGGTGACTGCGGTTTCCTCCTGGATCTTTTTCCTGCCTCGGCCCAGCTCCGTTTTATCAATCAAGCTGTCGAACATCAAAAGCAGCTGCGGCAGCACCGTCATAACCAGAATAATGGAAATCAGGGTTCCCGTGCCCAGGGTCTTTCCCAGGGATGCGATGGTGGCGTTGGAGGTCTGCTGACCGACGATAAAGCCCGCCACCGTCAGAATGGTCCCGGAGGTGATAATCGTCGGGAATGCCAGATTTAACGCCTCGGTCACCACCTGCTTGCGGTCCGGAATCTTCTTTCGCAGCTCCAGATAACGGCTGGTAATGACGATGGCATAGTCAATGGTGGCGCCCATCTGGATGGCGCTGACCACCAGATAGCTCAGGAAAAACATGCTGCTTCCCCGCAGGGTGGGAATCGAAAAGTTCAGCCAGATACTGCTCTGGATCACCAACACCAGCAGAATCGGAAGCCCTGCCGACTGGAAGGTGAACAGCAAAATCAGACCTACAAACAATGCCGTCATCACACTGATGCGGACATTATCCGTGCGGAAGGACTTGCTCAAGTCATAATCGCTGGTGGAATCGCCCACCACATAAACCTCGTTATAATATTTCTGTCCGATTTCCCGGATCCGGTCCACCTGAGCGAAGGTTTCCTCCCCCTCCACCGGTCCCTCCATGGTAAAGACAATGCGGGAATAATTTTCCCCCTCCAGCTGCTCTCTGGCATCACAGACCGCATCATACAGATCGTCAATATCATCCGACAAATCCTCATCCAGATCGATGGCTCCCTGTTCCTTCTCCTCATAGATAAAATCGATCATCTGGATGATGGGGATCCGGTACTCATCCAGGCTCTTTATGAAAGCGCCGTACTGTTTCTTGTCAATGGCATAGAGCCGGTACAAAAGCCGCACCAGGTCCAGATCCACGTCCGCCACCTCGGCAAATTCCCGCGGGGACAGCTCATCCACCAGTATGTACTTGCCGTCATCATCCACCTCGATATTCGCCAGCCCCAACACCGTGTCAACCGCGTCCAGTTCTTCCAGCTCCTCGATAATCCGCCCTTCCTTCTGATAATCCCCCTTTGGAATTACCATGGCCATGGTGTTATCAAGGACAAAGGACTCCTCGATCCTTCTTTTGGCCGTCAGATACTCATTCATCTTGGCCGCCTGGATGGAATTGACATCATAAATATACTGGCACTGGTTTGAGAAAATACAGCCTGCAACCACAATCACCAGATACGCCGGGATTCCCACAAAACGGATGGCCGTCACAAACTTTCCCCACAGGGAGATCTTCGGCACAAAGCTGCGATGCCGGGTGCCGTCAATGGCCCTTGCCATCATGGTAATCAATGCCGGCATCAGCAAAAATACGGTGATCAGGCTGAAGGCGATGGCCTTGGTCAATACCCGCCCCATATCCATTCCGATGCCGAACTGCATCAGCATCAGCGCGACCATACCGGCGATGGTGGTCAGGCTGCTGGAGGAGATCTCCGGGATTGCCTTGGAAAGGGCCACTGTCACAGCCTCCTCCGACGGCAGCTTTTCATGCTCCTCCATAAACCGATGGAAGAAAATAATCGCATAGTCGATGGCCAGCGCCAGCTGCAAAACCGTCGCCACGGCATTGGTGATATAGGAAATGGTGCCAAACAGATGATTGGTTCCCATGTTCAGCAGCGCAGCCACCCCGAAGGTCATCAGGAAAATCAGGATTTCCATGTAGGTTTTCGAAGTAAACAAAAGCACCAGCAGAATGACAATGACCACAATGATCAGAATACTCCGCATATCCTTGCGCAGATTTGCCGAATCGTCCTTATCCACCGTGGTATAAACCCAGCTCTGGTAGCCGTCAATCCGCTTTCTCACCTCGGCAATGGCCTTCTGGGAACGCTCGGTCTCCTCCTCTTCCTCAAAGGTCAGGGAGTACAAAGCGCTGGCATCCTTGTAATAATCCGTCAGCTCCTCGTCCTCATAATCGTCCTCATTTTCCCAGTCATAAAATTTCACCTGGGAAATACCGTCGATCTCCTCCAACTCCCTGGCCTTTTCCAGCGCCTTCTCATAAGTAATATTGGAAATCAGGATTTTGGCTGATCCGAAGGTAGTAAATTCTTCGTCCATAATATCCAGTCCCTGCCGGGTCTCCGTATCATCCGGCAGATAATCCGTCAATTCATTAATCACGGTAACCCGGGAAATATTCAGGACAGAATAAATACACGCCACTGCAAACAGCACCAAAAACGCTTTCCGCTTGTTGACAATAAAAGCGGCAATCGACATCATAATATCCTCTGATTTTTTGTGGTTCCCCATGGAATGCCTCCTGCAAATTCAAAAAGGAAACCGAGAAATCCATTATGGCCTTCGCCACGGAAATATGGATTACGCCTGTTTCCTTTTATCCGATCGATACCAAACTCCTCATCCAGGAGATCGCCCAACTAGCGGATCCTCTCCGGGAATCCGATCTTTTTCTGCACCTTGCGCAGAGTCTTATTGGAGAAATACTGTGCCTTTTCCGCATTATTCTTGATGGCACTGTCAAGGTAGTCCTTATTTTTGCTCAAATCCGCGAAACGATCCTGCAGCGGCTTTAAGACACCCACCACTGCCTCGCCTACGGCCATCTTGAACTCACCGTAGCCCTTGCCGTCAAACTCCTTCTCCGTTTCCGCCGGGGTCTTGCCGGTAGATGCGCAGTAAATGTCGATCAGATTGCGGATGCCAGGCTGCTCGTCACAGTAGCGGACGCAGGCCTCGGAATCGGTCACCGCACGCTTAAACTTGCGCATAATGGTATCCGGATCATCCATCAGGTAGATGCTGCCATTGGGATTTTCGTCAGACTTGGACATCTTTTTGGACGGATCCTGCAGGCTCATGATCTTGGCTCCCACCTTGCCGATGTAGGCCTCCGGAATCGTGAACACATCTCCGTAAATGGCATTAAACCGCTGGGCAATATCCCGGCTCAGCTCCAGATGCTGCATCTGATCGATGCCCACCGGAACCACATCCGTCTGATACAGCAGAATATCTGCCGCCATCAGCACCGGGTAGGTAAACAGACCGGCATTGATATTGTCCGCATGCTTGGCTGCCTTGTCCTTAAACTGCGTCATACGATTCAGCTCGCCCATGTAGGTATAGCAGTTCAGAATCCAGGCCAGCTCCGCATGGCCGCTGACATGGGACTGATAATAAATACAGTTTTTCTCCGGATCCAATCCGGCCGCAATATAAAGGGTCAGCAGCGTGCGCGCACGGCGGCGAAGCTCCGCCGGATCCTGGCGGATCGTGATGGAATGCATATCCACCACACAGTAAAAGGTCTGATAATCATCCGCGATGCTTACCCAGTTTTTCAGCGCACCCAGATAGTTTCCCAGAGTCAGATTCCCTGTGGCCTGCATGCCGCTGAACAATACTTTTTTTCCGTCTAACATAATCTTTATCTCCTTTTGTCATTGCCTCCAAGCGTATCACCGCAGCTGCCAAATGTCAGACCAGGGATATGCTCATAAGGTCCATTATTCCACAAAATCCTTTCTCATCGGCGTGAAAATATCCAAAAGCACCGTGTCCTCCAGCACTTCGATGCCGTGAACCGCATTCGGTTTTACATAGTAGGTATCTCCGGTAACCAGCTCCTTATCCTCGCAGCCCTCCTCCTGGTATACCAGCCGCCCGGATACGATATATCCGATCTGCTCATGGGGATGGGAATGCTTCGCGCCGATGGAACCCTTCCTGAAATGCAGTTCCACCGTCATCAGCTTCTCGCTGTAAGACAAAATCTTTCTGGTCACGCCGCCGCCTAAATCCTGGGTCTGAACATTTTTATTTTCTGTATACATCCGTTATCCTCCTATATTTTCTTTTTCTTCAAAGACCATCTCATACAAACGCTTCATTTCCTGATACTCCGGGTAATCCGCCAGATCCTTCAATCCTTCCAGAATCCCCGCCGCATACCAGCCATGACATTCCTTGCGTTTTTCCCGGAACCGCTGCCAGATGTCGTCCCTGATCATCAGGTAATCCCGGGCGGTAGCCCGCATATTGCTCAGCTTGTCCGCCAAAGTCAGCTGCTTCACCTCCAAAGGCGCCCCCGGCAGATGAACGATCGTATGTTCCTTCCGGTCATGCCAGCATAAGGTCTTGTCCTCCGTTTCCGACAAAACCAGAGCAAGCACCCGCTCGCCAAAACGCTCTCCTAATTCCTCTGCCGTCACCGGAGTATCCTCCAGCACATCGTGCAGATAGGCAGCCGCGATCACATCCTCGTCCCGGGTCATCCCGGCCACCAGCAGCGCCACCTCCATGGGGTGGTAAATATAAGGGATCCTGGTTCCTTTGCGGAACGCGCCCTCGTGGGCGATTCTGGCAAATTCCGCTGCTTTCCGTATCATATCCGTCTCCTTTTTAAACAAAACCTCTCCTGCTCACTTTTAACCCTTTTTCATTCTACCACAACCGGCCACGGATGAAAAGCGATTCTTTTGTCTACAATATCCAGAGACTACCCGAAATCCGCGGGACATGCTATAATAGGAGGGATGCCAGGGCCCTTCAAGCAGCCCCGCCGCATCACATCCGAATTACATAGATCAGCATTACATAGGAGGAATTTTATGTCAACAACTGCATTTTTTATCGCCTTCACCGGCTTTCTCGCCGAAATCGGCCGCAAAATCGGCTTCGCACTGCTCGTCCTGATTGCCGGCAGATTTCTGGTCAAAACCCTGCTGCGGATGTTAAGCCGGAGCAGGCTTTTTGACAAAACCGACGGCGCCGTCAAAACCTTTACCTTAAGCTTTGCCCAGGCCGGGCTTTATCTGCTGCTGGGCATTTCCGTCATCGGTATCCTGGGCGTGCCCATGGCTTCCATTGTCACTGCCCTGGCCTCCGCCGGCGTGGCCATCGGCCTGGCCCTGCAGGGCGCTCTATCCAATATGGCCGGCGGCATTATGCTGATGATTTTCAAGCCCTTCCAGCTGGGAGACTACGTGGATGCCTCCGGCGTGTCCGGTACGGTCCGGGAAATTACTTTATTTTATACGATTCTTACCACCCCGGACAATAAACGCATCACCATTCCAAACGGCAACCTGATGAATGCCAACGTGGTGGATTACTCCGCCGAGGATGTGCGCCGGGTGGATTTAACCTTTTCCTGCGCAAAAAATGAGGACCCGGCCCGTGTCCGCGACATTATCCTGGATATTCTGGATGCTAATCCGCAGATATTGAAAGAACCGGATCCTCCCTTTGCCCGTCTTTTAAACAATACCAACGAGGCCCTGGAGTTTGCCGTGCGGGTCTGGTGCCGCAATGAAAACTACTGGAACGTCTATTTTGACCTGACCCAGCGGATCGCCGAGGCTCTGGCCCAGGCGGGCGTGCAGGCGCCTGCCATGCGGGTGATCACAGAAAGCCGGTAGCCTTTACCCGTTTTCGAGAATAAATCCCTCGCCGAATACCTGGCTGGTTTCCACCAGCATCACGAAAGCATTGGGGTCGATTTCATGAACCAGGTTTTTTACCATGTAGGACTGGGAGCGGGAGCATGCGCACAGCAGCACGTCCCGCTCCTGCCGGGTGTAGGTACCTCTGGCCCTGATTTCCGTGGAACCCCGATTGGTCACCTGGCCGATGCGGTCCGCCACGGTCCGGGCCTGATTGGTAATAATAATCAAAAGCTTTCCCGCGTCCCGGCCATACATGATCTTATCGATCACCGTGGATGCCACGAAGGTGGTGGTCAGGCCATAAAGCACCGCGTCCACATTGCCAAACACCAGACCGCCCAGGCTGATCACCAGCAGATCGATGCCCATGGTCACCGCCCCGATGGACAGGTGGGGATGCCGCACCTTGATGGTCATGGTCAGGAAATCACTTCCCCCGGAAGAGGAGCCGCGCATATAAAACAGCGCCATCCCCGCCCCCAGGAACACACCGGAATACAGTGCCGCCATAAAAGGAGAACCCGTATAGACCGGTAAATGAGGGAAAACAACGTCCAGAAAAAAGGTGGTAAACAGCATGGTCTTCATGGTTCGAAGAAGAAACAGCTTCCCCACTACTCTGAAACTGACCAGGATGATGGGGATGTTCAGCGCAAAGGTCGTGACGCCGATGGGCAGCCCCCACAGATAGTTGGCAATCAGCGCCAGCCCTGAGAGGCCTCCGAGGGCGAAATCCGCCGTCCTGGCAAAGGTATAGATGCCGACAGCATATAAAATGCCGCCGACAAGATCATATAACAAATCCACAAGTAATGTCCCGACTGCTTTTTTGCGATCTATCATTTTCGTCTCGCCCCTTTCTTTTAGTCTGCCTCTATCCATCTTAAATCATACAGGTAAAGTTTGCAAGGTTGGCTTTGCCGCCGAGGAGGAAATGTTGGCTTTGCCGCCGAGGAGGAAATGGAATGGAATCCTATTCCAAAGAATACCCCTGCTCAGAAAACTGGTATAGGTGAGGTGAAAATAGATGCTTTACGAAAAACAGACAGGCATTCCTGCATTCAAAGCAGATGAATACCGCCCGAAATCGCAAGAATATGTCCTCCTGATTCCCATCATCAATGAAGGGACGCGGATACATAAGGAATTAAAACGTGCCAAAAAATACAGCATTTCCGAATATGCCGACATTGTAATCTGTGACGGCGGCTCGACAGACGGATGCACCGATGAGAAAAAGCTGAAAGCGCTTGACGTGAATACGCTTTTGGTGAAGCAGGATGCCGGGAAGCAGGGGGCACAGCTGCGCATGGGCTTCTGCTGGGCGATGCAGAGAGGATACAAGGGTATCATCACGATAGACGGAAACAATAAGGACAGCATAGAGGATGTCCCCCGTTTTATTGAAAAGCTGAAAGAAGGGTACGATTTTATCCAGGGTTCCCGGTTTGTGAAAGGGGGAAGAGGAATCAACACACCTTGGATCAGGACAATTGCGGTAAGGTGGATCCACGCCCCGATCATCTCACTCACAGCAGGACATTGCTTTACTGATACAACCAACGCCTTCCGAGCCTATTCGGCAAAATATCTGATGGATGAGCGGGTTTTGCCCTTGCGTGATATTTTTGTGACCTATGAGCTACTGGCATATCTGTCTGTCAGGGCAACGCAGCTTGGCATGAAAGCTTGTGAGATACCGGTCACTAGGGCATATCCGGCAAAAGGGAAAACGCCGACAAAGATCAGTTTTTTTAAGGGGAATAGCGAACTCATGAGGATTTTATTCAAGAACTTTTTTGGCGCATATAAACCGAAATAGTCACCGCCACCCGTAAAACAGACGGCTCGGGACGCGGGCTTTAAGCCCGCCCTACCTGGCCGTGACTCACGGCGCTGGCTTTCTCCTTAATGCTGTTGGAAGCCCGTTATGCGTTCTTCCAACAGCTCTGGCCGGTCTGGTGGTGACTCTGCCCACTGTTATGAAGTGCGGAATATAGCTGTTAAGAATGCCTCACCTTTATAACGATCACCTTTCTTTCTGGTGGCCACCACGAAGGCTGCCAGCATCATGCGGGAGAATAACAGCATCTCGGAATGTTGAATATTTTTTCCCACATTCAAAGATACTTCTCCCGCATCCTGGCAAAAAACTCCGGGTCATTCGCCAGCCGGATGATCTGATCTCCTTCCCCGGCATCCTGCATAAGTTTCATCAGGCGGAAAAGCTGCGCCTGGGCTTCATCATGGCCCTCCGTTCGACCCTTCTCGATGCCTTTTTCAAAGCCCTCGATGCGACCCTTCTCAATGCCTTTTTCGATGCCTTTTTCGATGCCTTTTTCGATGCCTTCCTCAAAGCCTTCCTCGCGGG
>CAZICB010000051.1:12376-17000 GCA_964537765.1 uncultured Lachnospiraceae bacterium | reverse complement strand
GGTTTCGGCGCGGGGCTGACCTGGGGCGCGGCATTGATTGAGTGGTAGATACGGACCTGACGGGCGCAGCCCCGCAATCCGCTACAATATAATAAAAAAAGAATGCTTATAATTTAAAGGAGAAAAAATCATGTTAGAGAAAATGAAAGAAATCATTGCAGATCAGTTGAGCGTGGACGCGGACACCATCACCGAGCAGTCTTCCTTTAAGGAGGATCTGGGCGCGGATTCCCTGGACCTGTTTGAATTGGTTATGGCTCTGGAGGATGAGTATTCCGTAGAGATACCGTCTGACGATCTGCAGAACATGCTGACCGTGGGAGATGTTATAAATTACCTGAAGAACAAAGGCGTGGAGGCCTGAGATTGTATGAAAACCAGAATTACAGAACTGTTAGGTATCGAACATCCGATCATTCAGGGCGGTATGGCCTGGGTAGCGGAGAATCATCTGGCGGCTGCGGTTTCCGCCGCAGGCGGTCTGGGACTGATCGGCGGGGCCAATGCTCCCGGCGAGGTGATCCGGGATTATATCCGGAAGGTAAAAGCGGTGACGGACAAGCCCTTTGGCGTCAACGTCATGCTGATGAGTCCGTACGCGGATGACGTGGCAAAGGTTGTGGTGGAGGAAGGCGTCAGGGTGGTGACCACCGGAGCCGGAAACCCGGAGAAACATATGGACATGTGGAAGGCAGCAGGAATCAAGGTGATTCCGGTGGTGGCTTCCGTGGCAATGGCAAAGCGCATGGAGCGGTACGGCGCGGACGCAGTGGTGGCTGAGGGCACCGAGTCCGGCGGGCATATCGGCGATACAACTACCATGGTCCTGGTTCCTCAGGTGGTGGATGCCGTATCCATTCCGGTGATCGCGGCAGGCGGCATCGGCGACGGAAGAGGCATTGCGGCGGCATTTATGCTGGGCGCCGAGGCAGTTCAGATGGGAACCCGTTTCCTGGTGGCCAGGGAATGTACGGTTCACCAGAATTACAAGGATCGGGTCATCAAGGCAAAGGACATCGACTCCACGGTGACCGGAAGAAGCCATGGGCATCCGGTGCGCTGCCTGAGAAATCAGATGACCAGAGAGTACATTAAGCTGGAAAACGAAGGAAAGACCTTCGAGGAGCTGGAGTACCTGACTCTGGGAACCTTGCGCAAGGCTGTGCAGGAAGGCGACGTGGTCAAGGGTACGGTGATGGCTGGACAGATTGCAGGGATGGTAAATAAAGAGCAGACCTGCAAAGAGATGATCGATGAAATGATGGCACAGGCAGAGGCTCTGCTGGGGCGCCGGTAAGATTGCAAATATATGATATGAGGTGTAAGAGTGATGAGCAGAATCGCATTTATTTACCCGGGACAGGGAGCACAGGTTTGCGGCATGGGACAGGATTTCTATGAGCAGACAAAGATCGGCAAAGAGGTCTTTGACCTGGCGACCCAGCTGCTGGGGTTCTCCGTGCCGGAATTATGTTTCACAGAAAATGACAGGCTGGATATTACGGAGTATACACAGGCTGCGATGGTGACCACCAGTATCGCCATGACCAAGGTTCTGGAGGCGCGGGGTGTGAAACCGGATGTGGCGGCAGGTTTGAGCCTGGGTGAATATTGCGCACTCTACGCCGCCGGCGTGATGAGCGCGGCGGATGCCATCACCACCGTAAGGCAGAGGGGCATCCTGATGCAGGAGGCAGTCCCGGTAGGGCAGGGCGCCATGGCGGCGGTTCTGGCCATGGACGCGGCAGCCATCGAGAAAGTGATCGCGGATATGGATGGCGTCCAGATTGCCAATTATAACTGTCCGGGACAGATCGTAATTTCCGGAAAAAAGGAAGCTGTGGAAGCAGCATGTGAGAAGCTGAAGGCAGCCGGAGCGAAACGTACCGTCATGCTGAATGTAAGCGGTCCTTTCCATTCTCGGATGCTGACAGGAGCCGGGGAGAAGCTGGGCAAGGTGCTGGAAACCGTGGAGGTACATACTCCGGCGATTCCCTATGTAGCCAATGTGACTGCCGCTTATGTGACAGACGCCGCCCAGGTAAAGCCGCTCCTGACCCGGCAGGTATCTTCTTCCGTCCGCTGGCAGCAGAGCGTGGAAGCCATGATTGCCGATGGAGTGGATACCTTTATTGAAATCGGGCCGGGCAAGACCCTTGCCGGATTTATGAGAAAGATAAACC
This sequence comes from uncultured Lachnospiraceae bacterium, assembly GCA_964537765.1. Taxonomy (GTDB): domain Bacteria; phylum Bacillota; class Clostridia; order Lachnospirales; family Lachnospiraceae; genus Brotaphodocola. The sequence goes on along the minus strand of CAZICB010000051.1, from coordinate 14,817 downwards.
GGACTGTAAAGGTCCTGAATATAGAAAAGCTGGAAGACGTGGAAAAAGTAGTGAGCGCGCTGAATCAGCAGGCGTAGAGCATGGAGGTAGAAAAATGCTGACTGGTAAGATTGCAGTGGTGACCGGCGCCAGTCGGGGGATTGGACGACAAATCGCCCTAACCCTGGCGGAAAAAGGGGCGGCCGTGATCGTTAATTATAATGGTTCCGCGGCGAAGGCGGAGGAAGTGGTAAAGGAAATCGAGGCAGCGGGCGGCAAGGCGGAGGCCGTGCAGTGCAATGTCTCTGATTTTGAGAAGGCTGCGGAGTTTTTAAGCTACGTAGTAAAGAAATATGGGCGGGTGGATATTCTGGTCAACAATGCCGGAATCACCCGGGACAATCTGCTGATGAAGATGAGCGAGGAGGATTTTGACGCGGTGATTAACACCAACTTAAAAGGTGTTTTTAACTGTATCAAGCATATTTCCCGACAGATGCTAAAGCAGAGATCCGGAAGAATCATCAATATTTCTTCTGTGTCCGGTGTTATGGGAAATGCCGGGCAGGCAAATTATTGTGCCTCGAAAGCGGGCATAATCGGCATCACCAAGTCAGTGGCGCGGGAGCTGGCAAGCCGGGGAATCACCTCCAATGCCGTGGCTCCGGGATTCATCGATACGGAGATGACGGAGGTTCTGTCTGATGCAGTGAAGGCGGCAGCGACAGAGCAGATCCCAATGAAGCATTTTGGCTCCACGAAAGACATCGCCAACACAGTGGCTTTCCTGGCATCCGACGAGGCCGCCTATATCACCGGCCAGGTGATCTGCGTAGACGGCGGAATGGCGATGTGACGCTTACGTTAGGTGCTGCGAATGGCACCGCAGATGACGCCTCGGATGACGAAAAAGTCTATAAGCGAAGGAGATGGAATGATGAGCAGACGAGTAGTAGTAACCGGCCTGGGAGCGATCACTCCCATCGGCAATAATGTAGAGGAATTCTGGAACGGCTTAAAGGAAAAGAAGGTGGGCATTGCCCCCATCACCTATTTCGATACCACCGGCTATAAGGCAACCCTGGCCGCGCAGGTCAAGGATTTCGATGCCAGGCAGCATATGGATCCGAAGGCGGCAAAGCGCATGGAGCAGTTCTGCCAGTTCGCGGTGGCTGCCGCAAAGGAGGCCCTGGAGGATTCCGGCCTGAATCTGGAGGCAGAGGATCCCTTCCGGGTAGGTGTCAGCGTAGGATCCGGGATCGGAAGCCTGCAGGCCGTGGAGCGGGAGCATAAAAAACTGTTGGAAAAGGGACCGGGGCGGGTCAATCCCCTGCTGGTTCCTCTGATGATCAGCAATATGGCGGCAGGCAATGTGGCGATCCAGTTTGGCTTAAAGGGCAAATGCATCAATGTGGTGACCGCCTGCGCAACCGGCACCCACAGCATCGGCGAGGCCTTCCGCGCCATCCAGTACGGCGAGGCGGATGTGATGGTAGCCGGAGGCACGGAATCCAGCATTACCCCCATCGGCGTGGCCGGATTCACGGCGCTGACGGCATTGAATACCACCGATGATCCTCTGCGCGCTTCCATTCCGTTTGATAAGGAGCGGGGCGGCTTCATCATGGGCGAGGGCGCAGGCATCGTGGTTTTGGAGTCTTTAGAGCATGCCCAGGCCCGTGGGGCAAAGATCTACGCGGAGGTCGGCGGCTATGGCGCCACCTGTGATGCTTATCACATCACCTCACCGGCGGAGGATGGCAGCGGCGCGGCGAAGGCTATGGAAATTGCCATCGCGGACGCAGGCATGAAGCCGGAGGATGTGGATTATGTCAATGCCCACGGCACCAGCACGCATCACAATGACCTGTTTGAAACCAAGGCTATCAAGCTGGCTTTGGGAGATCACGCATACCATGTGAAGATCAATTCAACCAAGTCTATGATCGGCCATCTGCTGGGCGCGGCAGGCGGCGTGGAGTTTATCACCTGCGTCAAGTCCATTGAGAAAGGCTTTGTCCATGCAACCGCGGGACTAGAAGTCGATGATCCGGAATGTGATCTGGACTATACCAAGGGGGAGGGCGTGGCCATGGAGGTCAATTGTGCCATCAGCAATTCCCTGGGCTTCGGCGGTCATAATGCTACCCTGCTGGTGAAGAAATACCAGGCGTAGATTCCGGCTTAGGAGGTATGGAATATGACGATTAATGAGATTGTAACCTTGATCCAGGCGGTTTCTGACAATGGCCTGACAAGCTTTGAATATGAGGAAGGGGATCAGAAACTGATCCTGGAAAAGAAAAAGAAGGAAAATGTCGTTTCAGTGCCGAGTCCGGCGCCGGCGCCATCCCCGGCAGCAGGAGCCGAGCTGGAAGCGAAGAAGGAGATTCTGGATATCGGTTCAGATAAGGTGGTCACTTCTCCGCTGGTGGGAACCTTTTACTGCGCGTCTTCCCCGG
>CAZICB010000051.1:0-12276 GCA_964537765.1 uncultured Lachnospiraceae bacterium | reverse complement strand
GATAAGGTGGTCACTTCTCCGCTGGTGGGAACCTTTTACTGCGCGTCTTCCCCGGACGCGGAGCCTTATGTGAAAGAGGGCGACAGCGTAAAGAAGGGCCAGGTGCTGGGAATCATTGAGGCGATGAAGCTGATGAATGAGATTGAAAGCGACTATGACGGCGTGGTGGAGGCAGTCCTGATCGAGAATGAAGGAGTCGTGGAATACGGTCAGCCATTGTTCCGCATCCGCCAGGATTGACGGCAGCGAAGCAGGTGACTTATAAACATATCATACGAGGAGAACAATATGAAATTGGGAATTAAGGAAATTCAGGAGATCATTCCGCATCGGCATCCGTTTTTGCTCATTGACTGCATCGAAGAGCTGGAGCCGGGGGTGCGCGCCGTAGGTTATAAATGCATTACCTACGACGAACCCCAGTTTAATGGACATTTTCCTCAGGAGCCGGTAATGCCGGGAGTGCTGATGGTGGAAGCGCTGGCGCAGGTCGGCGCAGTGGCGATTCTCAGCGTAGAGGAAAATAAGGGAAAGACCGCTTATTTCGGAGCGATCAATAATTGCAAATTTAAACAGAAGGTAGTTCCCGGCGACCGTCTGAAGCTGGAATGTGAGATTATCAAGCAGAAGGGGCCGGTGGGCGTCGGAAAGGCCATTGCCACCAACCAGGACGGCAAGGTAGCAGTCTCAGCAGAATTGACCTTTATGATTGGCTAAACGAGGAAAACACCGATGTTTGATAAGATATTAATCGCAAACCGCGGCGAAATCGCGGTGAGAATCATCCGCGCGTGCCGGGAAATGGGCATCAAGACGGTGGCCGTATATTCGGAAGCGGACCGGGACAGCCTGCACACGCTGCTGGCGGATGAGGCCATCTGTATCGGACCGGCGCCTTCCTCCCAGAGCTATCTGAACATGGAACGGATTCTGGCGGCAACGGTCGCCATGAAGGCGGAGGCGATCCATCCGGGCTTTGGCTTTTTGTCGGAGAACGCCAGGTTTGCTAATCTGTGCGCCAAGTGCAACATTACCTTTATCGGGCCTTCTGCAGAGATTATCAGTCGTATGGGCAATAAATCAGAAGCCCGCAAGACCATGATCGAGGCGGGAGTTCCGGTGGTGCCGGGCGGCGAGGATGCAGTCCATACCGCGCCGGAGGCGCTTAAGCTGGCGAAAACCATCGGATTTCCGGTGATGATCAAGGCATCCTCCGGCGGCGGCGGAAAGGGCATGCGGATCTCCTACGGCGAGGAGGATTTCGAGGCAAATTTCCAGAATGCGCAGATGGAATCCATCAAGGGATTTTCCGATGATACCATGTATCTGGAGCGTTATATCGAAAAGCCCCGCCATATTGAATTTCAGATCATGGCGGATCGCTACGGAAATGTGATTCATCTGGGAGAACGCGACTGTTCCATCCAGAGACGGCATCAGAAGCTGCTGGAGGAATCCCCGTCCGCGGCGATTTCCAAGCAGCTGCGCCGGGAAATGGGAGAGACGGCAGTCCGCGCGGCCAGGGCCGTAGGCTATGAAAATGCCGGGACCATCGAATTTTTGCTGGACAAAAATAAAAATTTCTATTTTATGGAGATGAATACCCGGATTCAGGTGGAGCACCCGGTGACGGAGATGGTGACCGGACTGGACCTGATCAAGGAGCAGATCCGCGTGGCGGCGGGAGAGCCTTTGAGCGTGTCCCAGGAGGACATCCATGTGACCGGGCATGCCATTGAATGCCGTATCAATGCGGAAAACCCGGCAAAGAATTTTATGCCTTGCCCGGGTACCATCACCAATCTGCACCTTCCGGGAGGAAACGGCGTGCGGATTGATACGCATATCTATAATGATTATAAGATCCCGGCAAACTACGATTCCATGCTGATGAAGATTATTGTCCATGGAAAAGACCGGGAGGAAGCCATTGCCAAAATGCGCAGCGTTCTTGGCGAGGTGATTATTGAAGGAATCGATACGAACCTGGATTTCCAGTATGAAATCCTGAATCATCCGGCGTACCAGCGCGGAGATACGGACACCCATTTTATTCCCACTTATTTCCCGGAATACAATGGATCCGGAAAGCAGCACTAGGCCGGGCGGAAAGATAACATGAGGTAGATGTCATTATGCTGAAAAATATGTTTAAAAAGACATATACGATTCTTGATACAAAATATCAGCCGAAGAAAAAGGACGGCGAGCCCAATATTCCGGAGGGACTGTGGAGAAAGTGCAACAAATGCGGTCAGCCGATTTATGTGGAGGATGTAAAGAACAATTATTATGTCTGCCCAAAATGTGACGGCTACTTCCGTGTACACGCTTACCGCCGGGTGGAGATGCTGATTGACGAAGGCACCTTCGAGGAATGGAACAAAGAAATGGAGTTTTCCAACCCGCTGGATTTCCCGGGATACGAGAAAAAGGTTCTGGCGGCGAAGGAAAAGACAAATTTGAATGAGGCAATTGTCACCGGAAAGGGAAAGATCGGCGGTTTTGAGACGGCTTTTGGCGTTTGTGACGCCCGTTTCCTGATGAGCAGTATGGGGCATGTGGTAGGGGAAAAGATCACGGAAATGATCGAGCGTGCCACCAGGGAAAAGCTCCCGGTGATTATTTTCGCCTGCTCCGGCGGCGCCCGGATGCAGGAGGGGCTCGTGTCCTTGATGCAGATGGCAAAGACCTCGGCGGCTTTAAAGAGGCATCATGAGGCAGGACAGCTTTACGTCAGCGTGCTGACGGAGCCGACCACCGGAGGCGTGACCGCAAGCTTTGCCATGCTGGGAGACATTATTCTGGCGGAGCCCCATGCGCTGATCGGTTTTGCCGGACCGCGGGTCATCGAACAGACCATCGGGCAGAAGCTGCCGGAGGGCTTCCAGAGGGCAGAATTTTTGCTGGAGCACGGGTTTGTGGACCGGATTGTGGAACGCCATGAGCAGAAGCAGGTGCTGACGGACATTCTCCGGCTGCACCAGAAGCCGGACACGGCAGGGCTTTTGAAGGCCGCGGCGCCGGAAGGGCTGGAATCGCCGGAAACCTACCAGGCGCGGGTGGAAGCCTATGTGAAAGAGAAAAAAGACGGCAATGGAAGCGCATGGGACACGGTACAGCTGTCCCGGAATGCGCAACGTCCGGTGGCAACGGACTATATCCAGGCGCTGTTTGATGATTTTATAGAGTTTCACGGGGACCGTTATTTTAAGGATGACGGCGCCATCGTGGGCGGAATCGCCGCCTTCCATGGGATCCCGGTGACGGTGATTGCCCAGCAGAAGGGAAAGAATACCAAGGATAATATTAAACGTAATTTTGGCATGCCATCCCCGGATGGCTACCGCAAGGCGCTGCGTCTGATGAAGCAGGCGGAAACCTTTGGACGGCCGGTGATCTGCTTTGTGGATACGCCGGGGGCCTTCTGCGGAATCGAGGCGGAGGAGCGGGGACAGGGCGAGGCCATTGCCCGCAACCTGTTTGAAATGTCCGCCCTGACGGTTCCGGTGCTGTCCATTGTGATCGGGGAAGGCGGCAGCGGCGGCGCCCTGGCAATGGCAGTGGCCAATGAGGTGTGGATGCTGGAAAACGCGATCTACTCCATTTTGTCCCCGGAGGGTTTTGCGTCCATTCTGTGGAAGGACAGCAAGAGGGCGGCGGATGCCGCCAAGGTCATGAAGATTACAGCGGCGGATTTGTATGAGCGAGGATTGATCGAACAGATTATTCTGGAACAACGTCCGGCGTGTGCCGAGACTCTGCCGGAGCTGGCAGAGCTCATGAATCAGAATATTCTCCGATTCCTGGAACAGTATACGGGAATGACAAAGGAAGAGCTTCGGGAGCAGCGATATCAGCGGTTCCGTAATATGTAGCTGGCCTCCTCCCGGCAGTGGAGGGGCAGACAGGAGCAGAAGATGGATAAATGGAAATCTTTGGTAATTGGCGACTTAAAAGCAAAGCATCCGATTATTCAGGGCGGCATGGGCGTAGGCATCAGCCTGGCTTCCCTGGCCGGCGCGGTGGCGAAGGCCGGAGGGGTGGGCATTATTTCCACTGCCCAGATTGGATTTCGGGATCCTGATTTTTTAAAGGCGCCGCTGGAGGCGAATTTAAAGGCCATCAAGACCGAGTTTGACAAAGCGAGAGCCATTGCGCCGAAGGGGATCATCGGATTTAATATTATGGTGGCCACGAAAAACTATGCGCTCTATGTGAAGGAGGCTGTCAAGGCAGGCGCGGACATTATCATTTCCGGGGCGGGACTTCCGGTGTCCCTGCCGGAGCTGGTGGAAGGAGCGAAGACGAAAATCGCTCCTATCGTATCCACCGCGAAATCGGCCATGGTGATCTGCAAATTATGGGACCGCAGATACCGGAAGGTACCGGACCTTCTGGTGATCGAGGGCCCGCTGGCCGGAGGGCATCTGGGGTTCAGCCGGGAGCAGCTGGCTCAGTATGGGGCAGACACGGATCATGTAGGGGAAACCTATGATCAGGACGCTTATGATAAAGAAATTCGTGGCATTATGGAAGTGGTTGAGCAGTATGAGGAAAAATACCAGCGGCACATTCCGGTGGTCATTGCCGGAGGGATTTATACACGGGAAGACGTAAAGCATGCCATGGATCTGGGCGCGGACGGCGTGCAGGTGGCGACCCGTTTTGTGACTACGGAGGAATGTGACGCGCCCATGTCCTATAAACAGGCATACATTGATGCTAAGGAGGAGGACATTGTAATCACCGATAGCCCGGTGGGAATGCCGGGACGGGCGATCAAAAACGCGTTTCTGGATTATGTGGGGGAGCACAAGGCAAAAATTGAGCATTGTTATCAGTGCCTGGAGCATTGTGACCCGAAAACGATTCCCTATTGCATCACCCGCGCGCTTTCCAACGCGGCGGAGGGAGATCTGGACCATGCGCTTTTATTCTGCGGCAGCAACGCCAGCCGGGCGAGCAGGATCGAGACCGTGGAAGAGGTGATCCGGGACCTGGTGGGCGAGGAAGCCATTGCGGGTGCATAAATTTCTTTCTTTGCCCATAGACTTAAAAAAAAGCCTGTGAGGCGGAAATGCTCAATTATCTGTGGAGTTTTATGATTTTGTCAGGAATGCTCTGGGCTGCTGTGTGCGGGAACCTGGATGCAGCGACCCAGGGCCTCTTCGATTCTGCAAAAGAAGCGGTGACCCTGGGTCTTACGATGTTGGGAATCATGTCCTTTTGGTGCGGGATTCTGGAGGTGGGAAACCGGGCCGGTGTGCTGGACGGGCTGTCTGAAAGGATGACTCCGGTTTTGGACTTTTTGTTTCCGGAGCTTGATAAAGGGCACCCGGCGCTAAAATCCATCGCGGTCAATATGACAGCCAACATGCTGGGACTGGGTATGGCGGCCACGCCGGCGGGGCTGGAAGCGATGAGGCATCTGGAGGCAGATATGAACCCGCCGGGAAGGGCGACGGATGCCATGTGTACCTTTCTGATCCTGAATATTTCTTCTTTGCAGCTGGTGCCTATCACCATCGTGGCGTACCGCAGTCAATATGGAGCGGCGGAGCCTATGGCGGTGGTGGGACCTGCTCTGGCGGCCACGGCTTGCTCCACTCTGGCAGCGGTAGTGTTCTGTAAGCTGGTACATGCCTGGCACAAGGTTTCCGGGACGCGCCCCGGGAGGAAATCATGATGATTTGGCTGTCACAAATGATCGTGCCTTTGATGATTTTTTGGATGGTGGGCATGGGAGTTTTGGCGAAGCGGCCAGTATTTGACGATTTTTTGGCGGGGGCCAGGCAGGGAATGCGCACCGTAGGGGAGGTGCTGCCCACCCTGGTCGGTTTGATGACGGCGGTGGGGGTGCTGCGTGCCTCGGGACTTTTGGATGTGCTGGGCAGGCTTTTGCAGATTCCTGCCGGATGGCTGCATTTTCCCCGGGAGCTGGTGCCCATCACTTTGGTGCGCCTGGTTTCCAATTCTGCCGCCATGGGGCTTTTGCTGGATTTGTTTCAAAGCTATGGCCCGGATTCCTTTTTGGGCATGGCAGCATCCATTATGATGAGCTGCACGGAAACGGTATTTTATTGTGTCAGCATGTATTTTGGAGCGGTCCGGGTGAACCGGACCCGGTATGTGATCCCGGGCGCGCTGCTGGCGACGGCGGCGGGAGTCGCGGCGAGCATTTGGCTGGCGGAACACAATATTTTCACAGCCTTGTAAGAATTTTCTAAGGAATATAAGGTTGTGCTGGGGAAAAAAATCATGTATAATCAGTGGGAAGCTTTTGTATGCCCATCACAGTGAGGGGAAAAAGTGGATACTTATGAGACGCTGAATGACGTTTTGGTCAATTTATTCCGGGACATTATGGACCTGGAGGAACGCGCCATTATCACTCAGGAATATCAGGATATTACGAATAATGATATGCATGTGATTCAGGCGATAGGAATTGGTGTACCTAAAAATATGTCTACCATTGCGAGGGAGCTTTCTGTCACAGTGGGGACATTGACAATTGCCATGAACAGCCTGGTAAAAAAAGGATATGTAAACCGGGAGCGGGGCAAGGAAGATCGGCGTGTGGTCTATATTTCGCTGTCTGAGAAAGGCAGGAAGGCGTACGACCATCATGAGCAGTTCCACCACCAGATGATCCAGCAGATTCTGGAAGGACTCACTGCGGAGGAGACAGAAGCTTTGGTGAAATCACTGAAAAAGCTAAACCGATGGTTTCGGAGTTTTCAGGATAAATAAAGAGGAGGCACTATTATTATGAAAAAAGTGATCATGTGTTTCATCGGAGCCATGATGATTTTATCGTTAGCAGCATGTACCCCGACCACAGAAAAGGGAAAGACCGGAGAGGTGAAGCAGACAGAGGCAGCCAACAGTGTTGACAAGAAGAAGAATCCGGATCCGACGGCGCCGAACCTGGATGTGGTTTCCATCTATACGGTCAGCGCGGACGGCACCACGTTGGAGGGCACCATGGATGCCCTGGAGGAAAAGAACCCGCAGACCATCGCGGAGCTACTGATTGAGTATGGAGTGCTGGATGAGGGCACGGAGGTCATCGAGTTTGCCGCGGAGGGCGAACCGGCCAGCGAGGAAGTGGGACCGGGCGTGGTTAAGATCCCGGGAGCGGTCAATAAGAATACATCCAGGGAATATGGCACGCTGAATTTAAGCCGGTTTCCGGATGAAAAGGACGATATGCTGCTGCAGGCAGTCGCGAATACCTATATCGAGAATATGGATGTGGTTTATCTGACCATCCAGGTAAACGGCGAGACTGTGGCGGAGAATCTGAAATATGTAGACGCAGGAAAATAGGATTTGAAGATGAAAAAGCCCCCGACGGGAAGCAGCGGAATATGGATCAGCTGTTTCCTGTCGGGGGTTTTGTATTCCGGAAGAGTTAAAATTTGTTAGATTCTTCTAGAAAGTATGCCTCTCTCATCGTCTGATACTCCCATCGCATCTTCCTAAAAATAGCGTACTCGATCAGCTAAGATTTTACAGCATATGTTTTCTAAGCTCTGCTCCGTCCGCTGCGCTCAAATATGCCGGGGCAATGTCAAATACCGTCTTGCAGCCGCTCTGACCTTCCTTTGCAAGGCGGTATGCCGCCCGCGCGTAGGCTGCCAGCACGGAGGAGGTAAATTCCGGGTTGGAATCCAGCTTTAAGCTGTACTCGATCACATGGCTGTTTTCATCATTCCATCCGGTCTTCCCGGTGCGGATCACAAAGCCGCCATGAGGAATGCCCGCATGGTCACGCAGCAACTCCTCCTGGCTGATGAAATGTACGGTGGTATCGTAATCAGCGAAATAGTTGGGCATGGTTACGATCTCCTTCTCGATTCTTGCCAGATCCGCGCCCTCTTTGGCAACTACAAAACACTCTCTGGTGTGCTTCTGTCTGGTGGTCAGCTCCGGATTGCTGCCGCTTCTCACAGCCTCCAGGGCACTGTCCACCGGAATGGTGTACTGTCTTGCATCCTGCACGCCCTCAATTCTGCGGATCGCATCGGAATGTCCCTGGCTGACGCCCTTGCCCCAGAAGGTGTAATCATGTCCGCCCGGCAGGATCGCATTGGCATAGAGACGGTTCAGGGAGAACATACCCGGGTCCCAGCCCACGGAGATAATGCCCACATGGCCGCTTTCCTTCGCCGCCGCATCCACCGCCGCATAATGCTCCGGAATCCTGGCATGAGTATCAAAGCTGTCGATGACATTGAAATATTTTGCCATTTCCGGAGTCTGCTTCGGCAGATCTGTGGCGCTTCCGCCGCACAGGATCATCACATCGATCTCATCCTTCATGGATACTGCATCCTTCACGGAACAAACCTTTGCGGTTTCCGTCAAAATTTTCAGGCTCTTCGGATCTCTCCGAGTGAACACAGCCGCCAGCTCCAAATCCGGATTATGCTTAATCGCGCACTCCACGCCTTTTCCCAGGTTTCCATACCCTAAAATACCAATTTTTATTGTCATTTTTCATTCATCCTCTCCGCAGCATTGCCTGTCCTTATCAGGAATGCCGCTTAATTTTCTTTATGGATTTTACCATAGTTGCCTTATCCCTGACAAGCTTTTTAGTAACCGCCCAGGACTTTGAAACCTATTGGTCTGCTGATCTTCTTTCCGCCGGTTTCTGACAAAAGAAAAGCGGCATCCTTAAATGCCGCTCTTCTTCTTTAACGTCTCTGATACAACTTAAATTTCTACGTGATCCCATCCGCCATTTTAGCGCATGGAAATCTCACCGGCAGGCGGAATGTGGTTTTCCCCATGTTACGCCGGGTAGAATCCGGTGGGAGATTCACTCAGATTTATCATAATGTTCTTCATCTGCGTGTAGTGCTCGAGGATGACCTTATGGGTCTCACGGCCGATGCCGGATGCCTTGTAGCCGCCGAACGGCGCCCCCTCCGGAATCGAATTGTAGGTGTTCACCCACATGCGGCCTGTCTCCACAGCTCTGGAAACGCGCAGCGCCCGGTTGATATCTCTGGTCCACACAGCGCCGCCGAGGCCGTACTCGCTGTCATTTGCCATCGCAATGACTTCTTCCTCTGTCTTAAACTTCAGCACACAGGCTACCGGCCCGAAAATCTCCTCCTGGGCGACGCGCATACGATTGTCGACATTGCCCAGCAGCGTCGGACGCATGAAGAAGCCTTTCTGCAAGGGTTCCTCCGTGATGCGCGTGCCGCCGCACAGCACCTTGGCGCCTTCCTCTTTGCCGATCTCGATCATCTTGAGAATCTTTTCCAATTGACGTCCGTCAATCTGCGCACCCATCTGTGTCTCCGGCTCCCAGGGCAGACCCACCTTCACCTTATTGAACCGCTTCACCGCTTCCTCCACAAAGCGGTCGTAAATGCTCTCCTGTACAAATACTCTGGATCCCGCGCAGCAAACCTGGCCCTGGTTAAAGAGGATGCCCATCTGCAGGCCGTCCATAGCCATCTCCCAGTCACAGTCCTCAAAGAAAATGTTCGCCGACTTTCCTCCCAGCTCCAATGTGGAGGGGATCAGCTTCTCCGCCGCTGCCAGGGCCACATTTCTGCCGACCTCCGTGGAGCCGGTAAATGCCAGCTTGCGGAAGCCCTTATGCTCCAGCATATACTGTCCGGCTTTGGAACCGGATCCGGTCAGCACATTGAATACGCCCGCCGGGATCACATCCTGGATCAGTCTTGCCAGTTCCAAGACGCTCAGCGGTGTGGTGCTCGACGGCTTGAACACGGTACAGCAGCCGCTCGCCAATACCGGCGCCAGCTTCCATGCCGCCATCAGGAAGGGGAAGTTCCACGGCACGATCTGACCGACCACGCCGATCGGCTCGCGAAGAATCAGGCTCAGCGTGTCATTGCCAAGCATATTCGCGCTTCCTTCCTCCGCCAGAATACAGCCGGCAAAATAACGGAAATGCTGTGCCGACATCGGGATATCTACCGCCATCGTTTCACGGATCGGCTTGCCATTGTCCAGGGATTCGACCATGGCCAGATGCTCCGTATTCGCGTCAATGATATCGGCAATCTTGTTCAGGATCGCCGCCCGCTCCGCAGCCGGTACGAGTTTCCAGGTTTCAAACGCCTTCCACGCGGCTTTTACCGCCTCATCCACATCTTCCCGGGTCGCCTGCGCGCATTCCGCCAGCACACTCTGATCGGCAGGACAGGTGGTTACAAAGGTTTTTCCATCCGAGGCGTCTTTCCATTCGCCGCCTATAAACAACTGATACTTTTCCTGCAGTTTTACCTGATGCATAAATCGTTCCTCCTTCTCCATGTAATTGGCCGTCAGGCGAACCCCCCGTCCAGACCTGCGGCCCGTGAATTTGTTCCTTAAATTTATTATAGCACGCACAAACATTCTGTCAATTAAAATATATTTTTCACAATAAGTTGATAGTTCTCGATTTGATTTTGTTGTTAAATTGTCAATTTTCCGTGATTTTCTGCTTGTTAAAAAAATAATGATTTTTGTCAGATAACTTTGGGCATCGCAAACTGTTTTTTTGTTGACATTGCCTCCATTCCGCGTTAGAATGTTCGCATGCTTACTATTTATTTCTGCGGTTCGAATTCCTTTTTGGGTCTGGATTTGACAAGGAGGAATTGCCGCAGGTTTTACATTTTTTCAGAAAGAAAGGGGAATAAAATATTATGAACACTAATAAGTACCTGTTCGAGGATGCCCCCGTCTCCAAAGCTGTGGCAACCATGGCGATCCCCACCATGATCTCTATGCTGGTGGTCGTCATCTACAATATGGCAGACACCTTTTTTATCGGTCAGACCGGCGACCCCATGCAAGTGGCCGCCGTTTCCCTGGCAACGCCTGTCTTCATGATTCTCATGGCGCTGGGGAACCTGTTTGGCATCGGCGGCAGCTCCGCCATTTCCCGGGCTCTGGGAGAAAAAAAGATGGACCGGGCACGGAATATCTCAGCCTTCTGCTGCTATGGCTCCCTGGGGCTCGGCGTCATCATGGCAATTCTTTTTCTTATCAGCATGAATCTGATATTGAAAATGATCGGAGCCAGTGTCAATACCATCGGATTTGCCCGCCAGTATCTGGCGTTGGTTTCGGCCGGAGCCCCCTTCATCATGTTCGGCACCGCGTTCGGAAATATCCTCCGCGGGGAGGGCGCCGCGAAGGAGTCCATGATCGGAAACATGATCGGCACGGTCACCAATATCATCCTGGATCCCATCATGATCCTTGCCTTTGGCTGGGGCGTCGCCGGAGCTGCCATCGCCACAGTCATCGGAAATATTGCCGCCAGCCTGTTTTACGTGGCCTACTTCCTTCGCGGAAAATCCAGCCTTTCCATCCGATTAAAAGACTTTAAAACAGGAAACCGGATCGCCTCCAGCGTAGCCGCCATCGGTGTCCCGGCTTCCCTGAACAATATCCTCATGAGCGCCGCGAACATTGTCCTGAACCTGATGCTGGGCGGTTACGGCGACACACCGGTCGCCGCCATGGGCGTGGCCCTGAAATCCAATATGATCGTGGTCCTTCTGCAGATAGGCCTTTGCGCCGGCATCCAGCCGCTGATCGGCTACAGTTACGGCGCGCGAAACAAAAAACGGCTTTTGCAGGTATTCCGTTTTACCGGAATCTGCACCGTGACCATGGGCAGCATTCTGACTGCCATCATGGTCATTGCCAAGCGATTTGTCATCCAGGCCTTCATCAACGACCCGGAGGTTATCGCTTACGGCATGCAGATGGTGGTCGCCCTGCAGCTTTCCGGTCCCTTCATCGGAATCCTGTTCCTTTGCATCAATACCATTCAGGGCATGGGCAAAGCGCTGCCTTCCCTGCTGCTGACTGTCTGCCGGCAGGGGCTGATCTTCATCCCGCTGATTATTGTTTTAAACAAACTTTTCGGCCTGGACGGCGTTATCTACGCCCAGTCCGCCGCCGACTACTGCTCCATCGTGGTGGCAGCCCTGATCTGCTTTTGCATCTTTCAGGGGCTGAAGCAAGCGCGGCAAAAGAGTGTAGATTAAAGCATCTCCATGATGGAAGAAGATGTTCCGGAACCTCCTCTTCACGTGCGACATTGATGGCAGACAAACACATCAAGAAGCTTGACGAAAAAAGCGATCATGTACTATAATGGCAAAGGAATAAAAACCGTAAGAATGCCGGGGGTACAGACGTGAATAGAGAGACAGGACCTGATAAGCAGACAGATCAGATCATATTTGCCTTGAGCAATGCCGTGGAGGCAAAGGACAG
>CAZICB010000050.1:2456-17248 GCA_964537765.1 uncultured Lachnospiraceae bacterium | reverse complement strand
AAACGGGCATTGAAACAGGTCGAAGGGAAGAACGCAAAAATACAGAGGCGGCCTTGAAGCAGGTAGAGGAGCTGGGAAAGGAAGTGGCGCGTTTGAAGGCGCAGCTGGCGCAGGTGGAACAATAGAATCAGGTAAACGAAGGGCATCCGGAACCAGGGCAGCGGTTTCGGATGCCTTGTTCTTTCAGAATTCATGTAACTATTAAGCCAGACTGCATATTCTTGCCCGGCTTCACCGGACAAGAATCATCGTCTGACTGAACTGTTATGAATTCATTATATTTTTATGAATATAGTGGAATCTTTTGCTTGAAAATGGTATAATCGAGCATGACTATGGGATTTTGTGCGCTTTTGAAATTTGGAGCGCGAAAGGGCGAAATCCCGGCAGTTTGGAGGATAAAATTATGCAGGTAATCTTGCTGGCAGGCGGGCTGGGGACGCGGCTTCGCAGCGTGGTCAGTGACCGGCCCAAGCCTATGGCTCTGATCGGGGACAAGCCGTTTATGGAATATGTGGTGCATGAGCTGTCCCGGCATGGAGTCACGGATATTATTTTCGCGGTGGGATATAAAGGCTCCATGGTGGAAGAATATTTTGGTGACGGAAACGGATTTACGGCGCCGGACGGGACGAAAATCCGGGTTCGCTACGCCTACGAGGAGGAGCTTTTGGGAACCGCGGGGGCCATCCGCAACGCAGGCCGGCTAGTGACGGAGGACCGGTTTTTCGTGCTGAACGCGGACACCTTTTATCAGATCGATTATGGGAAGCTGGTGAGGCTGCAGGAGGAGATGAGCCTGGACATGGCGTTGGTGCTGCGGCAGGTGCCGGATGTATCCCGCTACGGACAGGCAGTGCTTGCCGGGAAACGCCTGGTGGGCTTCAATGAAAAGACCACAGATCCCCATCCGGGCACGATCAATGGCGGCGTCTATCTGATGACCCGGGCACTTTTGGAGGACATTCCGGAGGGAAAGGTCTCTCTGGAAAATCAGATGATCCCCAAGTGGCTTGGGGAGAATCGGGCGCTGGGCGGTATGGTAAATGACGGATATTTTGTTGATATCGGCGTTCCGGAGGATTATTTCCGCTTTATTGAGGACGTGAAGAAAGGAGTCGTTGTATGGTAATCAGAGGACGTGCGCCGCTGCGGGTCAGCTTCGGCGGAGGCGGAACGGATGTGGCGCCGTTTTGTGTGGAGCAGGGCGGCGCGATCATTGGCAGCACCATCAATAAATATGCATATTGTTCGATTGTTCCGCGGGAGGATGACCAGATCGTGGTGCATTCCCTGGATTTTGATATGACGGTCAAATACAACTCAAAGGAAAACTTTGTTTACGACGGGAAGCTGGATTTGGTGACCGCAGCCCTGGAGGCGATGGACATTAAGCAGGGCTGCGAGGTGTATTTGCAATGTGACGCGCCTCCGGGATCCGGCCTGGGGACTTCCTCCACGGTGATGGTATCTTTGCTGACCGCCATGGCCCGCTGGAAGGGCGTGGAGCTGGATGGGTACCAGCTGGCGGATCTGGCGTATCAGGTGGAGCGGGAGGATTTAAAGATCGACGGCGGCTATCAGGACCAGTATGCGTCCACCTTCGGCGGCTTCAATTTCATCGAGTTCCATGGACGGAATAATGTGGTGGTGAATCCCCTGCGAATTAAAAAAGATATTATCCATGAGCTGCAGTACAACCTGCTTTTGTGCTACACCGGCAATATCCATGTGTCCGCCAATATCATTAAAGACCAGGTGAAAAATTACGAGAAGAAGGATGCCTTTGACGCGATGTGCGAGGTGAAGGCATTGGCCTATGCCATGAAGGACGAGCTCTTAAAGGGAAATCTCAATAGCTTTGGCAAGCTTCTGGATTATGGATGGCAGAGCAAAAAACGGATGAGCAGCAAGATCACCAATCCCCAGATTGACGAGCTTTATGAGGAGGCGCTGAAGGCCGGAGCCCTGGGCGGTAAGCTGCTGGGCGCAGGAGGCGGCGGATACCTGCTGATGTATTGTCCCTATAATGTGCGCCATAAGGTGGCGGCGCGGATGGAGCAGATGGGCGGTCAGATGGCAGACTGGAATTTTGAGCTGCGGGGCGCTCAAACCTGGGTGGCTAATTCAGAACGTTGGAATTATGATTGTGTGAAGGTACATTTGCCCAATGGAGAATATCGCTTTGAAGTGTAAGGGAGGACGCCATGGAACGGGTGATATTTCTGGACCGGGACGGCACCTTGAATGAAGAGGTCAATTACCTGCACCGGAGGGAGGATTTGAGGATCCTGGACGGCGTTCCGGAGGCGATCCGCCTGTGGAAGGAGCAGGGCTATAAGATCGTGGTGGTGACCAACCAGGCGGGGGTGGCCCGCGGGTATTACCAGGAGGCAGACGTGAAGGCGCTGCATGCCTATATGAATGAGCTGCTGCGTCTCCGGGGGGCGGAGGTGGACCATTTCTTTTATTGTCCCCATCACCCGGAGCATGGAATCGGGAAATATAAAAAGACCTGCCACTGCAGGAAACCGGAGACGGGAATGTTTAAGATGGCAGAGCAGTATTATGAAGTGGACAAGGCCCATTCCTGGATGATCGGTGACAGCTTAAACGATGTGAAAGCGGGGCGTAATTACGGCGTGAAGACTGTGCTGGTGGGCACCGGGTACGGGGCAGCCCAGCGGGAGATGGCCCTGCGGGAGCTCGCCCGGCGGGAGATGGCAAAACGGGAGATGACCCAGCGGGAGCTTGCCCGGCGGGAGATGGCAAAACAGGACGCCGCCCGGCCGGAGACCACGGGGGAGGAATTGCCCTATGATTTTTACGCAGAGACACTTATGGACGCCGCCCGAGCGACACTTGGATGGGAAGATCATGCAGAAGAAGGATAAGATGATGTTAAATGAAAAACAGCAGCGGCTGCTGGAGGAGCTGATGGAGCGTTATCCGGAATTGGAAGCGGTCCGGCAGCAGATGATTGACGCATATGAACTGCTCGCGTCCTGCTATCAGCGGGGCGGCAAGCTTTTGATCGCCGGCAACGGCGGGAGCTGCGCAGATGCGGAGCATATTGTGGGCGAATTGATGAAGGGCTTTTGTAAGAAGAGACCGCTGCCGGAGGAACTGAAAGGGCGCATGCGCCAGGCGGCTCCGGACCATGGCGGGCGGCTGGCCGAAAGTCTCCAGGGAAGCCTGATGGCCATTGCGCTGGACGGACATCCGGGGCTTTCCACGGCTTTTGCCAATGATGTGGACGCGGACATGGTGTTTGCCCAGCAGCTTTGCGGATATGGATGCGCCGGCGATGTGTTTTTGGGGATTTCCACCTCGGGAAATTCCAAAAATGTGGATTACGCGGTGACGGTGGCCAAGGCAAAAGGTATTTCCGTGCTTGGCCTCACCGGCAAGGACGGCGGAAAGCTGGGACGCCGGGCGGATGTGAGCATCATCGTGCCGGAGCAGGAGACCTACAAAATTCAGGAGCTGCATCTTCCCATTTATCATGTGTTGTGCCTGATGCTGGAGGAGCAGTTTTTTGGAGGAATGGAATGATGCTGACCCATACCTTTGCCATATGTGCCTATCAGGATTCCCCCTATCTGGAGTCCTGCATCCGCTCGTTAAAACGTCAGACCGTACCGGCCAAAATCATTTTGTGCACCTCCACTCCCAGTACCTTTATCCGGGAGCTTGCCGGGCGGTATGATCTGCCGCTTTATGTGCGGGAGGGCGCCAGCGATATTCAGGATGATTGGAATTTTGCCTATGAGATGGCAGACAGCGATCTGGTGACCATCGCGCATCAGGATGACGGCTACCACAGGGATTATGCCAAAGCGGTCCAGGAATGTTGGCAGCGGTATCCGGACACTACGGTATTTACCACCGATTGCGTGATTGTGAAAAACGGGACGCTGCAAAAGCCGGGAACGGTGCAGCGGGTGAAGAAGCTTTTGCGTTTGCCCCTGCGGTTTCATGGAATTTGCGGGAAAAGCCTGGTGAAAAAGGCGGCGTTTGTTTTTGGCAATCCGGTGATCTGCCCGTCCTGCACCTACTATAAGGGGATGCTGGGCAGTCCGTTGTTTGATTCCCCCTTTAAGTTCGCATTGGACTGGGATACCATGTGGAAGCTGGCGGGACGGCCGGGACGGTTTATCTGTAAGGAACGTCCGCTGATGTACTACCGCATCCATGAGGCGGCTACCACCAAGGCATGTATCGAGGATCACCGGCGCGCCAAGGACGAAGCGGCCATGTATGCCAGGATTTATCCCCGGCCTGTGGTGCGGCTTTTGATGCATTTTTATAAAAAGGCGTATTTGACGTATAACTGAGATTTTATTCAAGGAGCAGTTTTCATGAAAGAATACAGGGAATCGCCCCCACCGGTGGTGGATGAACGGATAAAAACCCACCGCTGGCTGCTTGCCGGGCAATGGAAAAATGATTTGCTGGCGGCTCTTTTGCTGACCGCGTTTGCGTTCTGGATCAACCGCGGCATCGAGATCAAAGGGCTTTATATGGATGACCTTTATCTGTGGTCCTGCTATGGTGAGCAGTCCTTTTTGCAATATGTATTTCCCGTGGGGAGTACCCGGTTTAGGTTTCTTTATTATCTGGCGGCATGGCTGGAGCTGGCCTTGGTGGGTAATCATGTGGCGTGGCTGGTTCCCATCAATATCCTGCTGAATGCGGGGATTGCCTATACGCTGTTTTGGATGGCGCGGAAATTCAGCCATTCCGCTTATATCGGCACGCTGGTGGGCATCGCGTTTCTTTCCTCCCGGATGGCCTATTACCAGATCGGTCAGGTCTACGGGCTGATGGAGACCATGGCATTGTGGCTGGCCATCGTGATTTTATATTTGCTGTGCCAATATTTAAACGCGGGGAAAAAGGGCTTTTTGCCTGCCTGCGTGTTATATTTTTGCGTCTGCTTTGTCCATGAGCGATACATGGTTTTGATTCCGCTGTTTTTCCTGGTGCTGGCATTCCGGCGGGAACGCCGCAAGGGCCTTTGGCTGGCGCCTGCCATTTCCTTCGCGGCGGTGCAGGGGATTCGTCTGGCGGCCATCGGCAAGCTGATGCCTGCCGGGACCGGGCGGACCCAGGTGGCGGAGACCTTTGCTTTGGGGACCGCCGTAAAATACGCTCTGAGCCAGGTGGCTTATGTGTTTGGAATCAATGCGGGGCCGGAGCATATGAATGGGCAGAATTTCCGCCAGATGCCGCTGTGGACGTTGTGTCTTATAGCAGTCGCCGATGGAATTTTGATTTGTATTGTGATTGCGTTTCTGGCCAAGTGGATCCGGGAGCATAAGAAAAACAGCGGTTACTTTAAGACCAGCGTGCTGTTTCTGGGCTTTATCGCCGGATGCATTGCCTGCTCCAGCGTGACCATTCGGGTGGAGATGCGCTGGGTTTATGTTTCCTATGCGGCGGCGCTTTTGTATCTGGCATGGCTTTATGGGGTGCTGGCCGGCAATGCCGTGCGGCTGGGGCTTCCGGAACAGGCGGCGCCCTATGCGATCATGATTACCCTTTATGTGGCGTTGATGCTTCCAGTGGAATGCTACTGCCGGAGTCTTTATCCAAACTTATATTTCTGGTCCAACCAGCAGCGGTATAATTCCCTGGCGGAGGTGACCTATGGCACCTATGGCGATGAACTGTTCGGGAAGACGATTTATATTATCGGCAATGATTATGATATGAGTGAGTTTACCGAGGAGACCTTTTTCAAGGTCTTCGACAAGGAACGCCAGGCGGCGGGCACTCAGGTGAAGCATGTGGAGGACGTGCGGCAGATCGGTCTCGTTACGGAGGATATGCTGGTATTGCAGGAGGATCCCTCCCATGACCGTTTCCTGGATGTGACGGAAAGCACCCGGCTGCTGAAATGCCGCGGCATATATGGCTATTATCAGGATGGCTGGATGGATGAGCGGGCGCAGGTACAGCTGATGGCGGGAAGCACCGGGGAGATTAAAATGGAGTTTTATTACCCCCGTGATCTGACAAGGGATCAATGGATCACCGTCTGCCGGGACGGGGAACCGGAACTCTATCTGGAAATGAAAAAGGACCGGGTGGAGGCCAGTCTTCAGGCGGAGCCTTTTGAGACGGTGAATTTAGAATTTGAGACCAATTTCTCTGTGCCGGATGCTCAGGAGCAGCGAGGCGAGCGGAAGCTGGCGGTGCTGGTCTGGTTTACGGCTGACTAGGCGGGAAATGGCCGCAGTGTCTGGCGGCAGGGAGGCAGGTCCGAAACGGGCGGTGACGTCAAGAATGATGCCAGGAATGACGTCAGGAATGATGCCAGGAATGACGTCAGGAATGATGCCAGGAATGGAAGGGATGGAAGGAATGTCAGGAATGGAAGGAACTTCGGGGATGAAACTGAAACGTGTGCTTTATTATCTGCTTCCGGTTCTGGGAACGGTATTTTGCCTGTGGTACATTAAGGAAGCGACCTGTGACATTGTATACACGGATTATATCCGCCTGGTGAACAAATATATTCCGGACGTGTGGAATAAAGAAAACTTTTTCCGCCCGGATGTGCTGACCCGGATTCCCATTTGTTATGTGGCCCGGATTATTAATTTGTATCTCTTCCGATACAGCACCACCTTTGATATGGGGCTGGGCGTGCTGGGGCTGGGGCTTTCCGCCCTGGTTTTGGGGCGCTATTGCGACAAAAAGCAGGTGGGAGCGGTCTGGTTTGCGTTCCTGATGTTTCTGCTGTTCGGCCTGAATAAATGGGAGATGCTGACCAATGGCAGCGGCTGGGTTCATTTTCTGGCGTTCGCCTGCTTTTATTACCATTATCTTGTATTTGACCGGATGCTGTATGGGCAGGAGAAAAAGCATGACCGGGTGCTTTTGCTGGCGCTGCCCTTTGTGATTACCCTGGCGATCGCGGGTCCATACTGCGCGGTCTATTCGGTGGTGCTGATCCTTTCTTATGTATTTGCCTGGGCCACCCGACGGTTTGACGGAAAATATTGCGTTGCGGGAATGATCACGGTGGTGATTCCGCTGCTGCTTTATATGTGGAGCAATTCCTACGCCTATGAGGATCATGACGGGGCGATCAAGATCAGTCTGATGGAAATGTTCCTGGAACGGCCGGAGTTTTTCCCCAATTTTCTGATCAAATCCCTCGCCTCTATGATGGTGGGGGTGGAAACCCTGCAGGATCTGGTGGGAAAAGGGATTTTAACGGAAACCACGGTATATTTGCTGGGCGTGCTGCTGGCAGCCGGATATCTATTGGCGCTGTACTTAAATGTACGTCACCGGCTATATGAGCGGACGTTGATGCCCCTGATGCTTTTGTTTGCCGGAATGGGCAATCATGGGATTATTTTGATTTCCCGTTATATTTTCGGCCGGGAGGAGTACGGCATGAGCTCCCGCTATGCGCTGCAGTATCAGGCGGGGCTTCTGGGGATTGTGCTGACCTTTGCGCTGGTATGGAAGTTGGGGGAGGAAAGCCGGAGCGGAGGCGAAGTCGACGTCCCGTCACAGAGCGAAGCCGGCGTCCCGGCACGGAGCGGGGCCGACGTCCCGGCACGGGGCGAAGCCGGTGCCCCGGCACGGAGCGGGGCCGACGCCCCGGCGGGCGCGGCAAACGGCGCCGTCCGTCTGCCGGTAAAAATCGCGGCGCTGGCGTTGTGTGTGCTGCTTTTTGCGGGCCACGGCTATACGGATTACCAGGAGCTTAAAAAGGCTCCTTACCGAGAAGCCTACGGCGAAAACATTGCCCAGGCGGCATTGATTTATGAGACCCTGAGCGACGATGAGATCCGGGAAACCTTTGACTACCGGGAAAGCCGCAAGGAAAGCTCCGCGGATGTGCGGCGGGCGCTGCGGATTTTGAAGGAAAACAAATTAAACGTATTCAGCAGACAATGAGAAGGAGATTATCATGAAAGTTGTGATTCTGGCAGGCGGCCTGGGCACGCGGATCAGCGAGCAGAGCCACTTAAAGCCGAAGCCCATGATCGAGATCGGGGAGAAGCCCATTCTGTGGCACATTATGAAATATTACGCGGAGTTCGGGTTCCACGATTTTGTGATCTGTCTGGGATATAAACAGTATGTGGTGAAGGAATTTTTCGCGGACTATTTTCTGCATATGTCGGATGTGACCTTTGACCTGGCCAATAATCGCATGGAGGTTCACAATAATTACTCCGAGCCCTGGAAGGTGACGCTGGTGGACACCGGGCTGCGCACCATGACCGGGGGGCGGGTCAAGCGGATTCAGCCCTATATCGGAGATGAGCCGTTCATGCTGACCTACGGCGACGGGGTGTGCAATGTGGACCTGGCCGCGCTGGTGCGTTTCCATCAGTCCCATGGCAGGATCGCCACCATCACTACAGTCAATATCGGCCAGCAGAAGGGCGTGCTGGATATCGGGGAGGACAATGTGGTGCATTCCTTCCGGGAAAAGAAGGACAAGGACGGCACGGTGATCAACGGCGGATATATGGTGCTGAACCCGCAGATTTTTGATTATCTGGAGGGGGACACCACCGTCTTTGAGCAGGGTCCCATGCAGCGGCTGGCGGCGGAGGGACAGCTGATGTCCTTCTACCATGACGGCTTCTGGCAGTGTATGGACACCCAGCGGGAGATGAAGAAGCTGGAGGAACTGTGGCAGTCCGGCAATGCGCCCTGGAAGATCTGGAAGTAAGAGGATAATACCATGTATAATTTAGAAGCATGCAAAGCATTTTACCAGGGAAAGCGGGTATTGGTCACCGGCCACACTGGTTTTAAGGGCGCCTGGCTATGCCGGATCCTGACCCTGGCAGGGGCGCAGGTGACCGGTTATGCGACAGAGCCGCCGACGGATCCCTCCCTGTTTGAGATTGCGGATCTGGCGGGGACCATGGACTCCCGGATCGGGGACATCCGGGATCTGGAGCATCTGCGGCAGGTATTTGATCAGGTTCGTCCGGAGATCGTGCTGCATCTGGCGGCCCAGCCCATTGTGCGGGATTCCTATAAGGATCCGGTCTATACTTATGAGACCAATGTGATGGGCACGGTCCATCTTTTAGAGTGTGTGCGCCGGAATCCTTGTGTGAAATCGGTGCTGAATGTGACCACCGATAAGGTTTATGAAAATAAGGAGTGGGAGTATGGCTACCGGGAGTGTGATCCCTTAGACGGCTACGATCCCTATTCCAACAGCAAATCCTGTTCGGAGCTGGTGACCCACAGCTACCGGAAGTCCTTTTTTTCCGACGGGAACTGCGCCGTTTCCACGGTCCGGGCGGGCAATGTGATCGGCGGCGGGGACTTTGCCAATGACCGGATCATTCCCGACTGTGTGCGGGCCATGGCTGCCGGAAAGGAGATTGTGGTGCGCAATCCCTGTTCCACCCGTCCCTTCCAGCATGTGCTGGAACCGCTGTTTGTTTATCTGCAGATTGCCCAGCGCCAGTATGAAGACGGCAGTTATCAGGGATATTATAATGTGGGGCCGGACGATTGTGATTGTGTGACCACCGGGGAGCTGGTGACGATGTTTTGCGAGCTGTGGGGCGGGAATGCCCGCTGGATCAGCCGCCAGGACGGCGGACCTCACGAGGCCGGTTTTTTGAAGCTGGACTGCTCCAGGCTGAAGCGGACCTTTGGCTGGCAGCCTTGGCTGCATATCCGTGAGGCCCTGGATTGGACCGTAGCCTGGTCGAAGGCATATCTGGAAGGCCAGGATATGCGCCGGATGATGGACGCGCAGATCCAGGCCTATGGAATAAAGCACCAGGACGGCAATAGCGGCAATAAATGATGGAATGGAGCGGAATCATGGAGCAGAATATGGAGAAAACAAAAGAGCAGGCACGCCAGGAGATTTTGGACCTGGTGGCGGAATATTGCGAAAATTATCATATAAAAAATAAGAAGCCCTACAAGGAGGGGGACCGGATCCCCTATGCCTCCCGGGTTTATGACGGGCAGGAGATGGTGAATCTGGTGGACAGCGCTCTGGAGTTCTGGCTGACCTCCGGCAGATTCACCGACGAGTTTGAGAAGAAGCTGGCAAAGTACCTGGGGGTTAAATATTGTTCCCTGGTGAATTCCGGTTCTTCCGCCAATTTAATTGCCTTTATGGCATTGACATCCCCGCTTCTTGGCGACCGCCAGGTGCGCCGCGGGGACGAGGTGATCACGGTGGCGGCAGGCTTTCCCACCACGGTCACTCCGGTGATCCAGTATGGGGCGGTGCCCGTGTTTGTGGATGTGACCATCCCCCAGTACAATATTGATGTGACCAAACTGGAGGAGGCATATTCCGGGAGGACGAAAGCCGTGATGATTGCCCACACCCTGGGAAATCCCTTTGACCTGGGAGCTGTAAAGGCATTTTGTGACAAGCATCGGCTGTGGCTGGTGGAGGATAACTGTGACGCCCTGGGCAGCCGCTATCAGATCCATGGGGAGGAGCACTTTACGGGAACCATCGGCGACATCGGCACCTCCAGCTTCTATCCGCCCCATCATATGACCATGGGGGAGGGCGGCGCGGTGTACACCGACAATCCGCTGCTTCACAAGATTATCCGCTCCTTCCGGGACTGGGGGCGGGACTGTGCGTGCCCATCCGGTCATGATAACCTGTGCGGCCACCGGTTTGATAAGCAGTACGGGGAGCTGCCCCTGGGCTATGATCACAAATATGTTTATTCCCATTTTGGATATAATTTAAAGGCCACGGACATGCAGGCGTCCATCGGCTGCGCCCAGTTAGACAAGTTCCCGGGCTTTGTGGAGCGCCGCCGCCATAATTTCGACCGCCTGTGGGCGGCCTTGGAGGATACCCAGGACCGCCTGATTCTGCCGGAAGCCTGCCCGGGCTCCCGTCCGAGCTGGTTTGGTTTTCTGATTACCTGTCGGGAAGGAGTGGACCGCAATGCCATTGTCCGGTATGTGGAGGAGCGGGGCGTTCAGACCCGCATGCTGTTTGCGGGCAATCTGACCAGGCATCCCTGCTTTGACCAGCTGCGGGCAGCCGGCGCCGGGTATCGGGTGGCGGGCAGCCTGGAGATGACGGACCGGATCATGAGAGATACCTTCTGGGTAGGCGTTTATCCGGGTATGACCGATGAGATGATTGATTATATGGCGAAAATGATTCATGAGGCATTAGAGCAGGCCTGACGGAGGACGGCATGGCAGAATACAATCTGACGAGGGTTCATCAGGTGAACCTGAGCATTTTAAAAGAGATCGACCGGATCTGCCGGAAATACAAGATCAAATATATGCTGGACGCGGGAACCCTTTTGGGGGCGGTGCGCCATAAAGGCTTTATCCCCTGGGATGACGACGCGGACGTGGCGTTCACCCGTCCCAACTACGACGCGTTCATGAAGGTGGCGCGCCGGGAGCTGCCGCCGGGCATGGAGCTGGTGTGGCCGGACGCGTTTCAGGGCGGAAAGGGCTTTTTTGATTTTACCGCGCGGATTATTTATAAAAACAGCAAGACTCATGAGGATTCTCCGGAGATGGATTTCTACGGCGGGAAATTAAATCATCTGTGGGTGGATTTGTTCACCATCGATGAGCTTCCCCAAAACAAGCTGGCGGCGTCGGAAACGCTGCTGCTGCACAAGATCATTTATGGTATGGCCATGGGCCACCGTTATCAGCTGGATTACAGCAAATACAGCCTGTTCCACAAGCTGGCGGTGGGCGGCCTGGCGACGGTGGGCAAGGCAGTTCCCATGAAGGCAATCTTTTGGCTGCAGCACAGGGTGGCGGTGAAGGACCGGAGAGGCAAAAGCGATCTCCGCTATTACAGCAATTACCAGCCGGACTATCTTTATGTGACCTTGCAGAAGGAATGGTGTCAGGAGGTTGTGGATCTGGAATTTTGCGACACGAAGCTGATGGCGCCGAAGCACTGGCACGAGGTACTGACCTGGATCTACGGTGATTATATGCAGCTGCCGCCGAAGGAAAAGCGGGCGCCGGCCCATTCGGACATGGAGATTCAGATATACGATGAAGAGATGTAAAGCAGATCAAGAAAGCGAAGCAGCGATGAAAAAGGTACTTTCCGTGGTGGTGTCTGTGTACAATGAGGAGCAGGCGCTGCCCATGTTTTATGAAACCACAAAACCGATTCTGGAGTCCCTGTCCTGGGATTATGAGCTTTTGTTTGTCAATGACGGCAGCAGGGACGGCAGCCTGGCGATCCTGCGGCAGCTTGCCGCCCGGGATCCTAAGGTGCGGGTGGTGGCATTTTCCCGCAATTTTGGCCATGAAGCGGCCATGATTGCCGGGATTGACTATGCCTCCGGCGACGCCATTGTCTGTATGGACGCGGATCTCCAGCATCCGCCGGAGTGTCTGCCTGCCATTGTCGAAAAGCTGGAGGAGGGCTGCGGCGTGATCAGCATGGTGCGCACCAGGAATCCTTCCGCCGGGCTGGTAAAAAATATTACCTCCGCAGGCTTTTATGCGCTTATGAATACTCTGTCAGATGTAAAGTTCGAGCCAAACGCGTCCGATTTCTTTGCCATTTCCCGGCAGGCGGCCGAGGTGCTGCGGAATAATTATCGGGAAAAGGTCCGTTTTCTGCGGGGATACGTGCAGAATATCGGCTTTCGCAAGGCTACCATCGAATATGAGGCCCACGACCGGGTGGCCGGGCAGAGTAAATACAGTATCCGCAAGCTGTTCGCCTTTTCCATGAATACGATTATGTGTTTTTCCAATCTGCCGCTGAAGCTGGGAATCTTCGCGGGGATTTTCGCGGCGCTGCTGGGGCTGGCAGTGATGGTGTACACCCTCCTCACCCGCCAGGGCGCTCCCAGCGGCTATGCAACCGTTGTGGTTCTGATCTGCTTTATGTTTGCGATGCTTTTTGTGATCGTGGGCATTATCGGGGAATATATCGCGATTTTGTTCAGCGAAATGAAGGACCGGCCCATCTATATTGTGGAAGGGACGGAAAATATTCCCCGTTGAATGTCATTGCCCTTTTAAATATGCGTCCGCGTCCTTAAAGAAGCTGGCGATAATCAGGATCATAATTATCCCCACCGGGAACGCGGCGATGATGGACACGGACTGCAGATTCGCCATGGAATTCTCGGAGAAGATCAGGGCGATGGGCAGCAGGATCAGGAAAATGGCCCAAAACAGCTTGACCCGGCGATCCGGCATCTGGTCATGATCCAGCTCCTTGTAGGAGTAGGAGGAGGCCACCAACGTGATGGAATCAAAGGAGGTGGAGTAAAAGGTGATCATGCATAGTGCCAGAAGCACCAGCACCAGGCCGGAAAAGGGCAGCTGCTCCAGGATGTTGATGATGGCGGCGTATAAGTCGCCATCTTTTAAATAGGCGGTTAAAACGTCCAGCTTGCCGTGCATCTGCAGTCCCAGGCCGTAATTGCCCAGGATAATAAAGGAGATGAAGGTGCTGGCGACGCCGAACAGGTATCCGCCCAGGATAGTCTGCTTGATGGTCCGGCCGCCGCTGATGGAGCCGATGAAAAACGGGGTTGCCACGCACCATACCATCCAGTAAGCCCAGTAAAAGATCGTCCAGTTCTGGGGGAAGGAGGAGGTGCGCAGAGAGTCGGTCCAGGTGGAAAGGGCGATGAAATGCTGCGCCACATTTCCCACCGCGGTGATTCCGGTTTCCACAATATAGCGGGTCTCGCCGCCGAAGAAGAACACGTAGGCCAGCAGCGTGAAAAACAGGTACATGCAGACGGAGGCGGAAAGCTGGATGCCCTTCATGCCAAAGCATACGGAGCAGGTGTAGATCGCGCAGACCGCCACAAGAATCACGATGCACAGGGTGGTGGACTGGGCAATTCCGGTCACCCGGCTGATGGCCATGGACAGAAGGGGAGTTGCCAGGGAAAAGGTGGTGGCAGTGCCGGCCAGCAGCGCAAAGACCGCGACCAGGTCGATCAGCTTGCCCACGGGACCGTCCACCCGGTCGCCCAGCAGCGCGCGGCAGGACTCGGAATATTTCTGTTTATTGCGCTTGCGGTTGTGAATCATGAAGCCGAAAGCAGTTCCCAGCACCATGTAAAAGCCCCAGGGAATGGGGCCCCAGTGGAAGAGCGGGTATGCGGATGCCCAGTCCTGGACGCTGCCCATCTCGGCGATGTGCGGCTCCACGGCATACAGCATCCATTCACAGCAGGAATAAAAAAGAATATCCGCGGCCAGTCCGGCGGTAAAGATCATGGCGCCCCAGCGAAAATTGGAGTATTCCGGTTTTTCG
This sequence comes from uncultured Lachnospiraceae bacterium, assembly GCA_964537765.1. Taxonomy (GTDB): domain Bacteria; phylum Bacillota; class Clostridia; order Lachnospirales; family Lachnospiraceae; genus Brotaphodocola. The sequence goes on along the minus strand of CAZICB010000050.1, from coordinate 2,976 downwards.
CTGTCTCCCAGACGGATTTGTCCGTAGCGGGAAAATGCAATGTACAGGGAGCAGAGGAACACGCCCAGCCCGATGATCAGATAGTAGCTGCCCAGGCTGTCCCCTAAAAAGGCCCGGATGCTGCTGATGGTATGGGAGGAGGCCTCCGGCGCCGTCACAAACCAGACACACAGGGCAATGATGCAGAAAAAGGGCAGCAGGGTGGTGACCAGATCCAGCTGCGGGAGTAATGGCTGCGGGGAATTTTGTTTTTTCATATTTGTATTCGTCTCCTTGTTCTGTCTTCGTAATTCTGTTATAGCAAACGGCAAATATTTTTATCGTTTGCTATATTTTATTATGGCACAGAAACATCATCATGAATGTTCAAAAATATTCAAAATCAATTTATATTGAACATAATAGCACGCACTACAGAAAAATGCAACCATTTCTAACGATTTTCTGTCAATTCTCAAAAAACACTATCCAAAAAATGGGGAGTCTGGTAAACTTGTAACACAGCAAAAAACAGCAAATA
>CAZICB010000050.1:0-2356 GCA_964537765.1 uncultured Lachnospiraceae bacterium | reverse complement strand
AGCGTCCAGTCTGGCGGTGCCGCCGCGTCAGGGGTCGTCACCGTCGGTCAGATCCAGCGCGGTGTCGGACCGGCTATGTATGGCAATATAGTGACCGAGGGCGAAAAGGGAGTTCAGCCGCAGGAGGCGATTCTGGGCGGAGCCGTCCTGACTATGCTCAATTCCCAGAGCGACAGCCAGATGCTGTCCGTCCTTTTGCAGACCAGCCAGGGCAGTCTGATCGTGGTGGACGGCGGTCTGGGCGAGGACGCGGAGTATCTGCGCAGTCAGATCGTGGCGCGGGGCGGCCATGTGGCCGCATGGCTGATTACCCATCCTCATGGGGATCATGTGGGGGCACTGTATCAGATTCTCCAGACGGAGGCGGCCGGCCAATCCACCGGCGTCACCATTGACGGCATTTATTATTCCTTCGCGGACGCGGCCTGGTACACGGCAAATGATCCGGATGAAATGACCATGGCTCACAGTATTATCGGCACCTTCGCCGGACTGCCGGAAACCATGCTGCATCCTGTCACCGGGGGACAGCTGATCCAGGTAGATGATGTGACGATCCAGGTGTTGAATGACCGTTATGAGACAAACACGGACAAGGGAAATAACGCGGGAATCGTTTACAAGGTTTATGTAAACGGCAAATCGATCCTGTTTTTGGGAGATATGGCGGAGGAGGGCGGAAACCGCCTGCTGGCAGAGCTGGGAGCCGCGGCCCTGAAGTCGGATATTGTCCAGATGGCTCACCATGGACAGAATGGTGTTTCCGAAGAGGTATATCAGGCGATCAGCCCGTCCATCTGCCTGTGGCCTACTCCCACCTGGCTGTGGGAGAATGCCGGAGTCAGCTATAAGACTCCGACGACCAAAAGCTGGATGACCAGGCTGAACGTGGAAAAGCATTATTGCATGAAGGACGGGGACCAGGAGATCCGGTAGGATAGTGGACAGTGGTCAGTGGTCAGTGGGCAGTGAGCAGTGGGCAGAGGGCAGTGGGCAGTGGGCAGAGGGCAGTGGGTAGTGGGCAGTGGTCAGTCCTCTACGGTCAGGCCGCTGTGGTAGGAATAGCTTCCCAGCTCATCCAAGAGCCGGGAGACGCTGGCATCGGACACGCTGCGGGCAGCCAGCACATCGTCGTTGAGGGTGGCATAGACGCTGCTGCACTTGTGCAGGCACTGGCGGAACAGCTCCGGGAAGGAAGTCTGGGACGCCAGTCTCCGGTCCCAGGGATTGCACCAGGTTTCGTGGCCCAGATTCAGACATTTGCGGGGATCGGAAATCTTGTCCGTGACCAGTCTGGTGGAGGCCACCGGATTTCCGAGGACAATATTCTCCACAAATTCGATCTTATTGCGCTTGGAGCCCTTGGGGTCCGCCAGGGTCCGGCAGCCAAACCGCAGCGCCAGGATGGAGCGGTAGACCATGCTGGAGGACACCTGGAAGTTGTTGCTGTAGGTAATCGGATAATAGGTTTCATTGATCACCTTCGCAAGAAAGCGGGAGATAAATTGCATCTCCATGCCGTTCAGGCAAATGGTAGCCGTCTGGTTAAACTGGGACGGCTTTTTCTTTTTGTATTTCCAAAGAAGGATCGCATCCAGGTCATTTTCCAGGGCGGCGTGTCGTCCATGGGCCTGGGTGGTGGGGGCTTTGGCATCGTAGCCGATACGTCCGTATACATAAGGATGGCAGATGGAGTCCCCGATATAGTGGCACAGGTAACCGCAGAAATAGGCAAGCCCCTCCTCCCGCTGCTGCCTGGAGGAGATTTTACTCAATGCCAGCAGATAATTCTGGAAAAAGCTGCTGATATGGTGCTCATGCATATAGGAGCCCACATTGCGGTAGTCCCGGTGGCGCAGCACCGGAATATAGTAAAAGAAGATGTCAGGACCCTGCAGCCCCAGCTGATAGAGCCAGCGGTATTTGGCGATAAGATGTTTTAATGAGTTGGATGGAAGATCATTGTACGCCTTCATGCCAAGGATGTAATGGGTGGTAAATCCGGGCATTCTTATATCCCTCCCTTTCTTTCTGAGACTGATCCATGTCAGATTTCTTATTTTATCCCCCGGAGGGATGACAGCAAACGGCAAATATTTTTGTCGTTTGCTATAAGTATACACCATAGAAAATGAAAATGCGAGATATAACCTGCTGGCATTTTCCAATCTGCTGGCGCTGATTTTACTGATGAAGGAGGCGCATCCGCCCAAAATAGGTGCTTGACAAGCGCCCCTAAATTGCTTATTTTATTTATCATAGAAAACTCTGTTTCCAATGATACAAAAATGATATTATATGAGGAGATATGAGCCTGTTAACGGCTGCGAAGCAGGCGTGTTACAGGGTCAATCAT
>CAZICB010000049.1:0-17358 GCA_964537765.1 uncultured Lachnospiraceae bacterium | reverse complement strand
ATAAATAATTCCACAAAAATCTACGGCAGGTCACGCACTCCCCTCAAAAAGGAGAATCCACGGCCTGCCGCATCCTTTCTTTTTTATTTCATCTATTCTACTACAATATAAACGACAACACCAAATTAAACACCGTCGCCGACAGCACACTCACCGGGACCGCCACAAACAGCAGCTTGGGGAACATTTCGTTTCTTTCCTCTTCAGTGGTGCAGGAGCCAAGCACCAGACTTCCGCCGGAGGAAAACGGGGAAATGGCGGAGCTTTGCGCACCGATGACGATACATGCAAACAGAATCAGCGGATTGATGCCGATGGTTTCCGCCAGGGTGGGTACCAGCGGGAATAATGCCGGGCAGACAACCCCCAGGGTGCTGGAGAAAAAGCTCATCACCGCGCCGATGAAGCTGAAAGCAATGGGCACAAACCATGCCGGAAGGCTGCTGCCCGCCCAGGATGCCAAAAGCTCGATGGTTCCGGCCTCGATGGCCACATTGATCAGCATGCCCACGCCGCAAATCATCAAAATCGTATTCCAAGGCACCTTGGCGATCACATCCTTCTGCGGTGCCAGCCCGAAAAACATGGCGATCACGGAAAATACGATGGCAACCAGGCCCACGTCAATCTTGCTGTTAATATAAGTAATCATCGCCGCATCGGGCAGAATGATATGCAGAATCGGGAACATCAGCACCACCACGATCATGGCAATCATCAAAAACAGATTGATCTTCTGCTTCTCCGTAAATGCCTCCGGCTTTTCAAAGGTCACGCCCTTACCGATATTCCGGTTGCTCTTCGGTATGTAACGAAATGCGGCGATCAAAAGCAGGGAGAAAATCACACTGCCCACAAAAATCACTGCCGAATACCCGAAGGAAACCTCCGTCAGGCCGCCTTCATCCATCAGCCCGCGGAAGATAATGCCGCTTCCGCTGGTCATAAAATTTGCACCGGACAGGGCGCCGCAGTTGATGGCCACCGCACCGGTCAGCGCATCCATTTTCGCTTCCTTACAAATCAGCAAAGTGATCGGCGCCATAAATGCCATTACCGTAAAAAATCCTGCCCCCAAAGCCGCGATGCCCGCGCTTGCCAGATACAATGCAAAGGGCAAAAGTCCAGGGAATCTCCGGCAGGCATACAAAAGATACCGGGCTGTTTTTTCCAGAGTTCCATTTACCAATGCAAAATTATAAAACAGAGACACCGACAAGATCACGAACATGGTGCTGACCGGCCACCCCGCAATCACTGCTTTTGTCTTCATGCCCATGGCAAAGCACCCGATCAGGTAGGCAAATACCATGGCAAAAAATCCCGTGTTAAATTTCGTTTTATATCCAATCGCCACAGACAACGCGATGGCAGCAATAATCAAAGCGCTCAACATCCTGTTTTCTCCTTTCCCTACTGGATTCCCAGCAGCCATGTCTGAATATCATGTGTCATGTAATGCAGCTCTTCATCCGTCACGCCATGATCGGACAAATACTGCATATACTGTTCCAATGCGATCTCCCAATAAGGATTCTCCACCTGTCCGCCGTCAGTGGACACCATCACATTTTTGTATCCACACGCCTGGACAGCCTCCAGGTTCATGGGCAGATTGCTCTTATATTTGCCGCCTCCCATGGGCTGTGCAAAGCAGTGCTCCAGAATCACGTCGTAATCCTTCACGATCCGCACCTGATCCTCCAGGCTCATGCCCACCATCCACCATTCCGGATGGGTCACCACCACTTTTTTCACCCCTGCATCCCTGGCTGCTTCCACGACCTTGAAGCACTCCTCCGGGGAAATGTGCCCGGTACCCAATACCACATCGTAATCCTTTACCAGCCGGAATACATCCTTTAACTCCGGTACAATTTTACCATCCCGGATCACATCCACACAACCTGCCGGATCCTGATTCTGCTTGACCATGTTGTTGCGGGCGGACTGGGTGGGCAGCCAGATCACCTTTGCCCCCAGCTTTAAGCCGCTTTCCACTGCCCACGGATTGATGCCGCCCATTTGACGGTTTAAGGCAATGCTGCCGTACATGGTAAAATCATTGTCCCCCCGATGGACAATCTCATTATGACGATTGCACAGATAAGCCCGGTCCACCGTGGTTCCTTGGTGGGTCTTGATGACAATGGCCCGCGCTCCCACCCGGATCGCCGCCTCCATCAGCTCAAAATCATCATAGGCCCGGTGCCGGATGTCCGGATTGGAGTGTACGTGCATATCAATGACGCCCTTCAATGATACCTTTCCCATAAGTCTCTTCTCCTTTTCTTTTTGGGATTGTTTTTATTACATTTTTATCATATAATAAATCTATAATTGGCGAAACCGAAAATAAACTATATACTCTATCGGATAAACCGATAACTATATGCCAGGAGGACCGCTTATGCACTTAAAAGAACTGACTTATATCGTGACCCTCGCCGATGAAGGCAGCATTTCCCGCGCTGCCGACAAGCTTTATATGGCCCAGTCCAGCCTGAGCCAGTTTCTGCAGCAATATGAATCGGAGCTGGGCACGCCGCTTTTTATCCGCACCTCCCGGGGAATCCGCCCCACTGCCGCCGGCACTCTTTTTATTGACAATGCCCGAACGATACTGACTCACTACCGTCTGGTCCGCAATGAGCTCAGCGATATTGCCGAATTAAACGGCGGAAGCGTGATCCTGGGGATCAGTTCCTTCCGCGGCAAATATATGCTGCCCCACATCCTGCGCTGCTTCCATGAGAAATATCCCAATATTCAGGTAAAAGTGGTGGAGGGAAACAGCATGGCTCTGGAGGATATGCTGGTGGAAGGCTCCATTGATCTGGCGATTGTCGCCCTGCCCCTGACCCGCCTCACCCACGAGGTGAAATTTTTGAAAAAAGATGAAATTTTTATCGTGGCAAATACCAGGCACCCGGTCCTTCACTATGCCCACCGCAGGACCGCTTCGCCTTATTATTGGATTGATTTAAAAGATACTGCAGAATATGAATACATTCTCAGCGATTACGACACGATCCTGGGAAGCATCGGCCGCCAGCAATTTAAAAAAGCAGGCGTCAATCCGCCTGCTTATAATACCACTATCACGGCCGATCTGGCCGCCGCCATGGCCAGGGAAGGGCTGGGCCTTGCCTTCACCTACCAATCCTGCGCCGATCCCCATCCGGACACGGTTTATCTGTCCATCGGAGAGTCCGGCGTCTCTTTGGAGCTGGCCATCGCCCATCCCTATTCCACCTATCAGTCGAAAGCCGCGCTGGCGCTGGACAAGGTGATACGCCAGGTGCTGCAATGACATCAGACCATATTTTCATTTAAATAAGCTTCCCATCCTTCATAACGCCCTGGATCTGCAGCTTCTCATCCAGCAGCACCAGGTTTGCCGCCTTTCCCGGCGTCAGGCTGCCATACCGGTCAAAGATCCCGATGGCCTTCGCCGGATTGACTGCCGCACACTTGATGGCGGAAGCCAGCGGAATCCCCATATCCTGCACCGCCGTGCGCACACAGTCCATCAGATTGGTCACGGAACCGGCGATATTGCCCTCCTGGGTGAGAGTCGCCAGACGGCCGCGGACGGTCACATTCTGTCCGCCCAGGGTGTACGCTCCATCCTCCAATCCGCATGCCCGCATGCTGTCGCTGATCAGGATAATCCGCTCATCCCCAAACATGCGGAAGGTGGCGCGGACTGCCGCCGGATGGATGTGGATGCCGTCGCAAATCAGCTCCACCATCACCTGGTCCATATCGCAGGCAGCCCCCACGACTCCCGGCGCCCGGTGGGTGAAGGGCAGCATTGCATTGTACAGATGAGTCACATGGCAGGCGCCCCGGGCGAAGGCTTCCATGGCCGTATCATAGTTTGCCGTGGTATGTGCCAGGGACACACGCACCCTGGAACGGATCGCCTCGATGCACTCCATGGCTCCCTCCACCTCCGGAGCAATGTCCACCAGCTTAATCAGCCCTTCCGCCGCTGCCTGAAGCCGTTCAAACATGGCTGCATCCGGCCGCTGGATGAAAGCGCCGTTCTGCGCGCCCTTCTTTTCCATGGCGATAAACGGCCCTTCCATATTGATGCCCACAAGCTGCGCCCCCGGAATCTGGCGGCACCTGGCCGCATTGGCAAAAATCTCTGTCAGCGTGTCTTCCGGATAGGTCATGGATGCCGGACAGATGGTGGTCACGCCATTTTTCAGCTCGTACTCCGCCATATGGCGGATGGCCTCCTTAGTACCGTCACAAAAATCATAGCCCATACATCCATGAAAATGAAGATCCGTCAGCCCCGGGATCACATACATTCCGGAAGCATCCAACACCGTGCCGGACCCAGTGGCCGCAATCTGTCCGTCTTCCACGAACAAATCTCCATCTGTAAAACGGCCCGACTCCTGAAAGATCCTGCCATTTTTAATAATCATGCTTTCTTTCCTTTCCCCAGAACCTCATGAAGCTTTGCCAGCGCCGCCTGATCCGCCACCAAGGTCACATCCGGATGAAGCTGCAGCACAGAACCTGGAACCTCCGGCGTGATCGGGCCGGCAAATGCCTTTGCCACCGCGTCCGCCTTGTCCGCGCCGGATGCCACCAGAAGGATCTTTTGCGCATGCATGATGGTCTTGATTCCCATGGTATAGGCCTGCCGCGGCACATCCTCCTCCCGCTCAAAGAACCGCTTATTTGCCTCGATGGTGCTGGGAGCCAATTCTACGCAGTGGGTCTCCTTCTCAAATGCTTCTCCCGGCTCATTAAAGCCGATATGTCCATTATGTCCCAGACCCAGAAGCTGCAGGTCCACTCTGCCCACGCTGCTGACAATCTCATTGTATTTTTCACAGGCCCGATTGCTATCCGTCTCCAGCCCGTCCGGCACAAAGGTGCGCTCCTTATTAATATTTACCCGGTTAAACAGATGGGTGTCCATGAAATAACGATAGCTCTGGTCATTGTCCCCGGACAGTCCCTTATATTCATCCAGATTCACAGAGGTCACCTGGGAAAAATCCAGGTCCCCTTTCTCATACCATTCTACAAGCTGGTCATAAATCCCCACCGGTGAAGATCCGGTGGCCAATCCCAGCACGCAATCCGGCTTTAAGATCACCTGCGCGGAAATAATATTGGCCGCCTTCCGGCTCATATCCTTATAATCTGCCGCTTCATAAATTTTCATCGTCGTTCTCCTCGTATAATGTGTTTGTAAGTTTATCTGCCGCGGTCGGATGCTTGACCCTGTGACCCGTCTGCTTCGCAGCCGTTGACAGGTTCCTGTCTCCGTTCAAAGCTTTCAACGTATTCTCATGCAAAATCTGCTTATTTCGCTTGTCATTTTCCACGTAAGTAGAATAAATGATGTCCAGCATCAGAAGAATGGGAAACTGGGGGGAAATCAGGTTTCCCCGGTTCAAAAACCGCAGGGACGGCACCAGAACGATCTCATCACAGTACTCCCGAAACAGATCCTGCCGGTTTGCCGTGATCAGGATCGTCCTGGATTTTTGCCGGTGCGCTTCCTTGAGCAGGTACAAAACCTCCTCCCGCTCCCCGCTGATGCTGATTCCGATGACAATGTTGTCCGACTTCTGGAACACGGACTGCATGCGGATCAGATCGCTGTCCTGAATGGAAGTGATGTCCACGCCAATTCTCATAAAACGAAGCTCCATCTCCCGCGCCGCCAGCCCGGAACTGCCCTTTCCGCAGACAAATACCCGCTGGGCGTTTCCCAAATCACGGCAGATCCGGTTTACCTGTTCCTCATCCATCAGGTTGTAGGTCCGGTTTAAAAGCTCCTGGTAGGTTTCCAGGGCAATCCGTGATTTCTCGGAAGCCGCTTCCTTCTTTTCCACAAAGGTCTTCTCGTACTGATAAATCAGCTCCTTATAGCCCCGATAGCCGCACTTTTTGGCAAACTTCGACAAGGTGGCCTCCGACAAATACAGCCGTTCCGCCAGCGCCTTTGCCGAAAAATCCACCCGCTCCCGGTTGGTCAGGAAAAAATCCGCGATTACCTTCTCAGAAGCGGTAAACCGGTCATAATTTGCCTTGATATTGGGTATAATGGGCCTCAGAAAATTGTTCATGCCATTTCCTTTCCTGATCTAACGATCCTGCGACATCCGGCTTCTGAAGTGATAGTATGCCCCAAGCATCCCCGCGTCATTTCGGTATTTCGCGAATGCAATCCTGGTCCGCCCGGCAATGTGTGCCACCAGATAACGGTCCACCGCCATGCGGATCTTGTCCTTCAAAAATTCCTCCTGAGCCATGATTCCGCCGCCTAATACCACGACCTCCGGATTCACCACGTAACAAATATTGGCAATACCCATGCCAAGCGCCTCCGCCATCTCATTGATGGCCTGAACGCAGATGCTGTCTCCCTTTTTTGCCGCCTCAAAAATATGGCGTCCGTCCCAGTCCTGGGAAGGCTGGTTTTTCAAAAAGGCCACCTTGCTGGTCAGCACACTGGCCGCGCCCAGGGACTGGAAATCGCTGCCCTGCATGTGCATATAGCCCACCTCACAGGCGCTGTTGCAAAAGCCGTGGAAAACCTTCTGATCCATGATCAGACTTCCGCCGATCCCGGTGCCTATGGTCAGCATCAATACCAGCCTGCTGCCGGCTCCGGCCCCGGACACGGCTTCCGCCAGCCCGGCACAGTTCACGTCATTTTCAACCGTGCAGGGAAGGCCATACCGGGATTCCACCGCATCCTTAAAGCAGATTCCTGCATATTCCGGAATCAGCGGAGCCGCATAAGTAATCCTGCCCCGCTCCGGGTCCACGATTCCGGCGGTGGAGATGCAGACACCGCCCACATCTCCCTCCTTTTCATAAAAACCCACAATCTCCAGAACCTTTTTCAGGATTTCCGGTCCGCCCTTGGCTGCCTGGGTATCCCGCTCCTGCCTGCATAAAATCCTGCCGCTCTCATCTACCAGACCGTACTTGATGGCAGTTCCTCCAATGTCGATACTGATATACCGTGTCATCATTTTCCTCTCTGGATGCTCAAATCCTCACTTTAAATATTGCCTTTTTTATCCGCTCCGGTTCCCTTACCGCAACTGCTGTGCGATGGCCGTCCTCGGGATAGCAAACCAGGAAATCGCCTGGTTTCATGACCACGCTGGCCTGCTTTTCCCCATCCATCGGAAGAAAATCATCCTGCTCCACGTAGTCCCTTACCGCCATGTTCCGGGTAAAGCCCACATCGATCTGCTCCTGCCCGTCCAGCATCAGATGAACGTCCAGATACTGCTTATGGGCCTCCCAGAACCGCTCCTTGGCCGTTTTGGTCTCATAGCTGACAACATTGACAAACAAGTCGTTTCCTTCTATTTTATACGTTCCAGGCTCAAAGGACAACAAGTTTTCCGATTTTGCGTACTCCAGACATTGTTTTATTTTTCCTTCCGGAAAGGCTGCATTGCCAAAACTGCTGATATTCCCGTAAATCATATGGATCCTCCTTGTATACGTTTGTAAGTCACCTGCAGCGGTCGGATGATTAACGTCCGTAAATCGTTGTATCCGGATCGGGCAGGCTCTCATCCCTTTGCAGCTTTCTGGAAATGATGCTGGCCGGAATTCCTACCACAAGGGACACCGCAATGGAGATAATGGAATAAGACCAGATGGATACTGCTCCCGGAGCCGCAAAATACTTGATGCCGATCATCACTGCGGACGCCGCGATAAAGGCGAGTACCGCGCCGAAGGTATTTGCCACCTTCGTGAATGCGCCCAGAATGAAGATACCGATCAGGATACCCAATACCAGTCCCATAAATCCGTTGAACCACTCATATGCGGATTTGATACCGCCGTTTGCCAGCACCATGGACACCACGATGGCAAACACACCTACAATCAGAGATACATACTGGCCGATCTTGGTCTGCTTCTCAAAGCTTATCTTCTTCTTGCTTAAGGATGTCTGAATATCCAGGGTCCAGCTTGCCGCCACGGAGTTAAGACCGGTGGAAAGGGTGGACTGTGCCGCCGCATAAATCGCTGCCAGCAAAAGTCCTGTAAAGCCTACGGGAAGCTCAAAAGCAATGTAGGATGCAAAAATCTGATCCTGCGCTGCCGCCGGCGGAAGCGCATTCTGCTTGTAGAACACATACAGGCCGGTTCCGATGAAGTAAAATACCGTGGCGATAAAGATGGATAACAGACCGTTGGTCAGCATCATCTTATTCAGCTTCTTTGTATCGGTGGTGGTGGTAAAACGCTGTACAATGTCCTGGCTGGACACGTAGGAGCCCATGGTATTAAAGCCTGCGCCAACGATCATCAGGAACACGCTGTCCTTTAAAATATTTATGTTAAACAGCGGCTGATCTGCTGACAGGAACTTGCCTTCCTGCGCAAATGCGGTGAAAATCGCTCCCATGCCGCCGTCAATATGAGCCACCAGGAAGATCAATGCGAAGGTAACGCCCACCAAAAGCACGCTTCCCTGGATGAAGTCTGTCCACAGAACCGACTTCAAGCCTCCGGTATACGAGTAAATAATCGCAATCACACCCATAATGATAATCAGCAGGTTTACGCTGATTCCGGTCAGGCTGGCAAGCACCATACAGGGCAGATACATGATGATGGACATACGTCCTACCTGGTAGATAATAAACATGATCGCTCCCAGCACCCGCAGCCCCTTGCTTCCAAACCGCAGCTCCAGATAATGATAAGCTGTATCAATATCCAGCTTGCTGTAAATCGGCAGGAAAAACCGGATGGTCAGCGGAATAGCAATCAGCATGCCCAGCTGTGCAAACCACATCAGCCATGTTCCCGCATAAGAGTTTCCTGCCAGGGACAAAAAGGAGATCGGGCTTAACAGCGTAGCAAAGATGGATACGGAGGTCACCCACCACGGTACCGTTCCGTCGCCCTTGAAATACTCCTTTCCCTTCATTTCTTTTTTCGCAAAATGCAATCCGGCCAATAATACTGCCAACAAATACACAATTAAAATAACCAAATCAATGGTTGTAAACCCCTGCATATTTTTTCCTCCCACGTAGTTTTTCCTATTGATATCATTTGCTTTCCTTCCCTACACCAGATACTTTCTCTTTGCATCACGGATCATCTTCGCTGCTTCTTCTACCACAGCCATGTCGTCCAGGATCAGGGAAGCCAGAGGTTCACGCACACCGCCCAGCTTAAGACCCTCATTGATTTTCAGGATCTTTTTGATCACATCGTACATATTTCCGTGAGCGGAACACATTTTGTAGATAATTTCATTGACATCATACTGAATCTCACAGGCACGCTCCATAGCGCCATTTTTCACGCATTCATCCATTTCCAGGAAAAGTTCCGGCATGGCTCCATAGGTTCCACCGATGCCGCCCTCAGCGCCGATCACCCGGCCGCTGATAAACTGCTCATCGGGACCGTTGAAGATGATGTAATCCTTACCTGCCGCCTGCTTAAACATCTGAATATCCTGTACCGGCATGGAGGAGTTCTTTACGCCGATCACCCGCGGATTCTTGCGCATGGTTGCAAACAGACTCATGGTCAATGCAACGCCGGCCAGCTGCGGAATATTGTAAATGACAAAATCCGTATTGGGAGCTGCCAAGCTAATATCATTCCAATATTTTGCGATGGCATGCTCCGGCAGGTGGAAGTAGATCGGCGGGATCGCCGCGATGGCATCCACTCCCAGACTCTCCGCATGCCTTGCCAGCTCCATGCTGTCCCTGGTGTTGTTGCATGCCACATGGGCGATCACCGTCAGCTTGCCTTCTGCTTCCTTCATCACGTTCTCCAGCACCGTTTTACGATCCTGGACGCTCTGGTAAATGCACTCGCCGGAGGAGCCATTGACATAAACACCCTTCACGCCCTTTTTAACAAAATAACGGGTTAATGCCTGCACACCCTCCGGATTGATTTCCCCATTTTCGTCATAGCACGCATAAAATGCCGGAATTACGCCTTTATATTTCTCTAAATTTCTCATATTCTTCTCCTTCTTTTCCGATTTTTTACTGCTTCTTTTCTGATTTTTTCGTTTCCTATGAAACTTAGCGAAGCCGAGCCCGTCAGGGCGACAGCTGAACGCCTAGTTTCATACATGCTCCTCCAATGCTTCCGCAAAGCTTTTGGTGATCAGCTGCGGTCTTGTGATGATCGATCCGACTACCACGCTGAATGCCCCCAATTCAATCACCCGCTTTGCTTTCTCCGGCGTGTTGATGTTCCCTTCCGCAATCACCAGATGCTTCACCTTCGCCACAATTTCCCGCAGAATTTCAAAATCATTTGCCTCGATCTTCATGCCCTTGCTCTGCGGCGTGTACCCCACCATGGTGGTTCCGATGAAGTCAAATCCCAGCTCGTCGGCATGAACCGCTTCCTCCACGGTGGAACAGTCCGCCATCAAAAGCTGCTCCGGATACCGCTCCTTGATCTGCCGGAAAAATTCATCCAACGTCACTCCCCCGGGCCGCTTCGCTCCGGTGGCATCCAGGGCGATGATTTCCGGCTGCACCCCCACAAGCTCCTCCACCTCCCGCATGGTAGGCGTGATGTAAACCGAACTGTCCGGATAATCCCGTTTCACGATACCGATCACCGGAAGGTCTACCTGATGCTGGATCTCCTGAATATCCTCCCAGGTGTTGGCGCGGATTCCGTATGCGCCTCCTTCTTTCGCTGCTTTTGCCATCCGTCCCATGATAAAGGATGAATGCAGCGGCTCATGGGGAAGAGCCTGGCAAGATACAATCAGCTTTCCTTGTAATGCTTTCACTTTGTTGTTCATAAGCATTTACCTCCTTGCTGCGTTTACCTTAGCTTATCCAAAAATAAATTTCAATAAAACAGCCCCATTCAGAAATTACTTTCCGTCGTTTAGCTGCTTTTACTGATTTTTAAAAGATTTTTTTGGGAAATTTTGTGAAATTTGATGGAAATTTAGAATAAACTTTACAATGAAAGCCCAGTCGCAAAGCAAGGTCACACAGGCTGCTTGCAGACCCGTGTGACCTTGCTTTAGCGACTTGACTCTCATGAGCTTTTATGGATTACGGGGAGACGCGTCACCGGGGCGTCTCACCGCATCTTCCTTTCTCACACATTTAAATATTGGTATACATCCCGTTTGCTGATTCCCCGGTCCTTCGCCACCTGCTTCATAGCCTCCTTCCGGTCAATCCCCTGTTCCAAATAGACCTCCATATGCTCCTCAATGGACATTTCCTCCCAGGATTTTTGCTGTTCCCGTCGAATATCGCCGATATTGCGTCCCTCAATGACGATCACGCATTCCCCCTTCGGCTCCTCTGACTGATAACGCTTCAAAGCTTCCTCAAAGGTGGCCTGGTAAACCTCCTCATACCGCTTCGTCAATTCCCGGCAAAGCGTAATCCGCCGATTTGCTCCCAGCACGCCGGCCAGCTCCTCCAAGGTTCTCACCAAACGATGCGGCGCCTCATACACGATAATGGTGCGGGTCTCCTGCTTCAATTCCTCCAAAATCCATTGCCGCTCCTTCTTATCAACGGGAAGAAACGCCTCAAAGCAAAACCGCCTGGTGGAAAGGCCGGATAAGGTCAATGCGGTCACGCAGGCAGCCGGTCCCGGAAGGGATGTCACCTTCATCCCGGCTTCGCAGCATTGCTTTACAAGCTCCTCACCAGGGTCTGAAATACCAGGCGTGCCGGCATCGGTCACCAACGCAATATCCGCTCCCTGCTTTAACTGCTCCACCAGATACCGGGCCTTATCGTATTTATTATACTCATGATAGCTGGTCAAAGGCGTGTGAATATCAAAATGATTCAGCAGCTTGATGCTGTTTCTGGTATCCTCCGCCGCAATCAGGTCCACCTCCTTCAAGGTCCGCAATACCCGAAGCGTAATATCCTCCAGATTTCCGATCGGAGTCGCACAAAGATATAATGTTCCCGCACCTGTTTCCTTCATCATTTTCTCCTCATTTTCCTGCCCGCATCAATATCCGTACACATTCCGGATTTCGTCCTCATAGACTCCCGGTTCCTTAAAAACAATAATCGGAGCCTCCACCTTAATCATGGAACGCCCTCCCTTGGCCGCCTCGATCAGAACCATATTGGCCTCCTTATCCACAAACGGATGTACCATCTTCATCCGCTTTGGCTCCAATTGAAACCGGTTCAGCACGGCAAAGATCTCCGCCAGCCGATGGGGACGGTGCACCAGATAAAACCTTCCTCCCGGCTTTAAAACCGCCGCTGTCTCCCGCACCACATCCTCCAGGGTACATAAAACCTCATGGCGGGCGATGGCCTTTTTCTTATCCGGATTTTTCAGTCCATGCTTATCGTTCATATAAGGCGGATTAGCGGTCACCACATCAAAAGAAGCCCTGCCGAAAATCCGGCTGGCTTCTTTTATGTCACCTTGTATAATCTCCACCTTATGCTCCAGCCCATTTAAACGAACGCTCCGGGCAGCCATATCCGCTACCTCCTCCTGGATTTCCAGAGCGGTAAAATGCTTTCCCTCGGTCTTCGCTTCCAGCAAAATCGGTATAATCCCCGTCCCGGTCCCCAAATCCAGCGCACATTCTCCGGCCCGCACACGGGCAAAGCCAGACAAAAGAACCGCGTCCATGCCAAAGCAAAAGCCCTTCTTTTTCTGGATGATATGGTATCCGTTCCTTTGCAGGTCATCGATCCGCTCATCTTCCTTCAAAAGGTTCTCCCGGCTATTCATCCAGCTTTGATTTTCCTTCCTTTTTCTCAAGCGCCTCAAGCTTCTTTAATTCGCTGTCCTCGACATCAACCTTTCCGCGCTTCTTTCTTGGTTTAAATTTCAATTGCTCCGCCCTATATTCACGGATCTCTTTTTCATCCCGGTCCACGGTGACCACCACCTTAACCAGCTGGCGCAGCACGCTGACGCTCTGCACCTCGCCCTTTAAGCCATCGTCCGTGGTTACAAAATCCCCCACGCCCGGAAGCTTACTATTCAGGTATTCATAGGTTTCTTCTTCATTTTTCAGGCAGCACATCAGCCTTCCGCAAACGCCGGAAATCTTTGTGGGATTTAAGGACAGGTTCTGCTCCTTTGCCATCTTGATGGACACCGGAATAAACTCGGACAAATAGGAATGGCAGCAAAGCGCCCGCCCGCAGATACCGATTCCGCCTACGATCTTTGTCTCATCCCGGACGCCCACCTGGCGCAGCTCGATCCGCGTCTTAAACACAGATGCCAAATCCTTCACCAGCTCACGGAAATCGATGCGCCCGTCCGCTGTAAAATAAAACAATATTTTATTGTTATCAAAGGTATATTCCACATCGATCAGCTTCATCTCCAGCCCATGCTTGCGGATCTTTTCCTGACAGATCTTAAATGCGTCCTTCTCCTTTTTCCGGTTCTGTTCTTCCTTATTCCTGTCATCAGCGGTAGCCATACGGATCACCGGCTTCAATGGCTGAATCACTTTATGATCCTCCACCTCCCGGTTTCCCAGCACCACATAACCATATTCTATGCCCCGCGCAGTCTCCACGATCACATGGTCGCCGTTTTTGATTTCCAGCTTTCCCGGCGCAAAATAATAAATCTTTCCTGCATTGCGGAAACGGACTCCGATTACCTTTATCATAAAATCAATTCTCCTTCATTACCAGCAACATCAGCTCCATGGCCAGCTCCATATTCACATTGGCATCCAGCCTTACCTTAGCCTTGCTAATTGCCTGCAAAATCTTTTCCAGGCCGTCATAAGAGCTATGATTACTGATTTCCTTAAACCTTCCATACTCATCCTTGAATATCAGAAGATTTATGTCCTTCGTTACCTTGTATAATAACACATCCCGGTACCACATCTGCATGAAATCCAGGCATTCCTGAATATCCATGTTATCTTCCTTCAGCTTGCGGATATAATCCAAAAGCTCCGAAATGTTCGTGTCCTTGATATGTCTTAAAAGATGCAAAACCTCCTGCCGCATATGCCCGAAATTCTCTGAGGAAGCGATGGCGATGGCCTTTCCCAGGTTTCCTCTGGCAAACGCCGCATAAACATCCGCATCGGCCTCCGGCACCTGCAAATGCTCCATCAAATAGCTTTTCACCACAAAATCCCGCAGCGGCTTTAGCTTCAGCTGTACGCACCGGGACAATATGGTGGGCAAAAACGCATCCTGATTGGTGGTCAGCAAAATAATAATTGCATAGGACGGCGGCTCCTCGATGGTTTTCAGCAGCGCATTCTGTGCCTGCTGCGTCATCTTTTCCGCCTCGTCCACAATGTAAATTTTATAATAACTGCTGTAGGGGCGCACCATGATGGTATCATTGATCTGTTCCCGAATATCATCCACGCCGATGCTGGCAGGCTTGGCATGGCTTACATAAATCAGGTCCGGATGATTGCCGCTTAACACCTGTTTGCAGGCATGGCACTCCATGCAAGGCTCACTTTTCCCCTTCTCACAAAGCAGGGTCAATGCAAAAGCATTTGCCAGGGATTTTCGCCCCATGCCGGCCTCTCCCGTAAGGATATAAGCATGAGACACCTTATTGGCTTCTATCGCTTTTTGAAAATGCTCCTTAATTTGGTCATGGCCAACGATCTCCTGGAAACTTAACATGATAGGCTCCTCTCATCTCTCGATGCGCATGCTGCATATACCGCGGCAAAGAATTAGCAAACGGCAGTTAATTTCATTCGCGAGTATAAGTATAACATAATTTCAGACTTCTGTATAGAAAATCATTTTCCTTGATCACCAGCTTTTCCCGATTATTTTCTTCATCTCCCGGATACAGTCCTCCAGGTTATCGTTGACAAAAGCAGTGTGTATTCCGCATCGCTCCAGATTTTCCTTTGAGAAGTCCTCCTCATCCGCCAGAAACCTTCGGCAAAGCTCCTGGTATTTCGGCGCCTTTTGCAGCTTCTCCCTCTGCAATGCCCTCTCCAGCCGGGTCCCGTCGTCCACCTCCACATAAAGGGGAACCACCATTGCTTCCCCGTAATAGCTGCGAAGCTTTTCATAGGACTCCAAAGTTCCGATTGCCAGATAGTCCTCATCCTCCGGCCGGATCTGCCCATCATCCACCGTCGCATAGCTCCAGGGACCATGCACTGTCTGATAGGTTCTCCACTCAATCAGCCTTTTCTGATCTCTGTAAGCCTTTAATTGTTCCTCCGAAACGAAATGATATTCTGCACCGTCTGTCTCTCCCTCCCGCTTGGGGCGGGTGGTATACAATACAAGCTTCTTCAGCCACGGGCACTCCGCCAGGAGCCGCTTATAGATCGTATCCTTTCCCGTCGCGCTTTTTCCCATCAAATAGTAAATCTTTCCCATATTGGCCCTCTTTCTACCACATGGATCCGCTCTGCGCTTGGATCTGCCATTCCCTGAACCGGCAAGCCCAGGCTTTTATACCTTTGTATCAATACGGCTATTTCATCCGAAATCCGCTCTCCCGGCGTCACGATCGGAATTCCCGGAGGATATAAATACACAAACTCCGCGGAAATTTTTCCCGCCGCCTGAGAAATTTCGATTTCCCGGGAAGGTGCGTCCGCCGCTTCTTTGATGGGCATAACCACCTCCGCCTTCATGATTCTTATCTCCGGCGTTTTTTTCTGTTCCAGCTTCAATGCTCCATCGATCTTAAGAAAAGCATCCGCCAGCCGCATCAGCCCTTCCTCCGTGTCCATCATGGTGGTAATCGCCACCACATAATCTGCGCCGCACATTTCCAGCTCTAAACGATACTGGCTGCGCAGCCAATCCATCAGCTGCTCTCCGTCCAACGGCATATCCTTCCCATCCAGGAAGATCCGGCTGCAATTCCTGCAGGATATTACAATCTTTGATAAATCCAGATCCCAGCTGCATCCGCCCCCCATCCTGCTTTTCTTTGATAAAAGCTTTAAATGTTTCATCTGGGAAAGCCTTTCCCGCAGTCTCATCAGCCTGTCCCGGAATTCTCCCATTCTCTGTTTTCCATTCCGGTTCATCTCATAAATACAATTTTCTATTCCCGCCATAAACACATAAGAAGGGCTGCTGCTCTGATAAATTTGCAAATACCGCTCCAACCGCTTTTCATCCACATACCCTCTCCGCATATGAAGCACTGCCGTCTGCGTCAATGATGGAAGCGTTTTGTGCAGGCTCTGGATCACCAGATCCGCACCGCATTGGATCGCCGGCTGTGGAAACAGCCGCTCCCCTCCTTCCAGCTCTCCAAAGGAAAAATGCGCGCCATGAGCCTCGTCCACAATCAAGGGAATTTTATATTGATGGACGATCTGGGCAATTTCCCGAATATCCGATGTCACTCCATCGTAGGTAGGGGACACCACCAAAACCGCCTGGATCTCCGGATGCTCCTTCAAGGCTTTATCCACAGCTTTTGCATCAATCGCCCCTTGTATCCCAAATTCTTCCATTATTTGTGGATAAAGATACAAACTTTTCAATTGATTGAGGATAACTCCATGATAAACCGACTTATGACAGTTCCGGCTCATCAAAAGGGTACCTCCCGGACGGACGGATGCCGATATGGCGCTTAAAATCCCGCAGCTGCTTCCATTTACCAGATAATAAGTTTTATCCGAGCCATAAACAGAAGCCGCCCACTCCATCGATTCCTTTAACACATCCTCCGGATGATGCAAATTATCAAAACCCTCAATCTCCGTAATATCAATTGCAAAGGGATTTGGAAATTGATTTACTATCTCATCCCGACATTGCCTTTTATGTCCTGGCATATGGAACGGATAGCATCCGGATTCATGATATTCCTTTAGCCGCTCAAGCAGCAATTTTTTTCTTTGAAATTCTTCTTTTCTCACAAAATTATTCTCTTTCTTTTTACGCTCTTTACTTCTCCGGCAGATTTCCTTATAATAAATCATGTCAGAAAGAAGGAATCATATGAGAGAAGTAGAATTTAAAATGGAACGCCAAGGGCTGGTCCAGATCGGTGATAAGGTTGAAATCACCGAACGGGAAGGCGTCAATTATAGCTACATCATCGAACCAGCCGTCGCCATGTCCGGCTGCTTTTCCTTCCGCAATCGTCTGAAATCACGGGAGGGAATCATCAAAGACATTCGGGAAAATGATCGGGGATTCTATGTGATCGTAGAATTTGACGAATAATCCCTTCATCCTCATCCCGAACTACAAAAATAGCGGAAATCTCCAGAAAAGATTTCCGCTTTTTCTCACCAGAATGCTGTGAAACACGCCAGTGACGCGTCTTATCGCATTTCCTGAGCGTGCGGGGATTCGAACCCCGGACAACTTGATTAAAAGTCAAGTGCTCTAC
>CAZICB010000048.1:0-17507 GCA_964537765.1 uncultured Lachnospiraceae bacterium | reverse complement strand
GATGAAGTCGGTCATCTTGCCCAGGCTTACGAACTGATAGCCGATGATCTGGTCATCTGCATCCAGAGCAATACCGGTTACATAGCCTTCTGCCATCTCAAGATAACGGGGACCTTTTTTCAGAGTTCCATACATAGTACCAACCTGAGAACGAAGTCCCTTGCCCAGATCCTCCAGTCCGGCGCCTACAGCCAGTCCATCCTCAGAGAACGCGCTCTGGCTTCTGCCGTATACGATCTGTAAAAACAGCTCTCTCATAGCGGTGTTGATGGCATCACAAACCAGATCCGTATTCAGAGCTTCCATAACAGTCAGCCCTGGAAGAATCTCTGCTGCCATAGCTGCAGAATGGGTCATACCGGAGCAGCCGATGGTCTCAACCAACGCCTCCTGAATGATACCTTCTTTTACATTCAAGGACAGCTTGCAGGCGCCCTGCTGCGGTGCGCACCAGCCCACGCCGTGGGTGAAGCCGGAAATGTCTTTTACTTCCTTCGCCTGTACCCATTTTGCTTCTTCCGGAATCGGAGCAGCGCCATGATGAACGCCCTGTGCAACGGTGCACATTGTCTCTACTTCATGTGAATAAATCATGTTAAAACTCCTTTCAACTATGTAATGTCCCGAAGTACGCGCCTTAACATCCCGGTGCCGGGACTTTCCCGCACATTCCGCAAAACCTGACATCGGTTTGTTAATTAAATCACATCATACTTAGTGATATTCTCTCACAAAACATGGAAATAGTCCAGTGGTTTTTTGTAAAATTCAGTTCTTTTTCAGCGGAAGCCTATCCCGCCATTAAGGGCCGGTTATATGGCTGGCTGCGCCTTCCTCATGGCATTCAGCTCCTTTAGAATACCGGCCACGATCACCGTCGCCAGAATAAAGGTCAGCACATCCGCGATAGGCTGTGCGATTTCAAGTCCCAAAATCCCGTAAATCCGCGGCAGCACCAGCAGGGAAGGAATGAGAAACAGGCCCTGCCGCCCCATGGCCACGATGGAAGAACGGAAGCCGTAACCGATGGACTGGCTCAGCATATTCACCATGGTCATCCATGCCTGGAGAGGCATGGTTAAAACCTGCAGCCGAAGCACCAGGGTGCCGATCTCGATGACCTGCAGATCCTCCCGCCGAAACGCGGTGATGATGGGCCGGCTGAAGACAAAGGTGATGATTCCGAAGGTGGTCAGCATGACCACCGCCACCTTCACGCAGAACCAGAAGGATTCCAGCACACGGTCATAGCGCCTGGCGCCGAAATTGAAACCGCATACCGGCTGAAAGCCCTGGCCGAAACCGATCAGACTGGAATTGACAAACACCATGAACCGGTTCACGATAGACATGGCGGCAATGGCCGCGTCCCCATAAGGTCCTGCCGCAAAATTCAAAATCACAGTGGCCACGCTGGCCAGGCCCTGGCGGCAGAAGGACGGCAGCCCCGCGTGAAGAATCTGCCCGTAAATCGCCAGGGAAGGCTTAAACCTTGAGATCTGGATTTTGATGCAGTCCTCATGGGTATTGCATTGATAAAGCAATATGCCAAAGCTGATCATCTGGCTCACCATGGTGGCAATGGCCGCGCCGGCAATCCCCATATGGAGGCCGAAAATCAAAATCGGGTCCAGAATCATATTGAGAATGCCACCGGTTGTGATGCCTACCATGGCAAAGAAGGCGCTTCCCTGGGCGCGAAGAATATTGTTCATCACAAAGGAGGTCAGCATAAAAGGCGCCGCAAGCAAAATATAGCGGGCATAATCCTGGGCATAGGGCGCGATGGTCTCCGTGGCTCCCAGGAAAAATACCATCTGCCTGGAAAACAAGATGCCAAACACCAGAATCACGATGCCGATGATGAGCGCCGTATAAAAGGCCACTGCCGCCAGCACTCCGGCCCGCTCCTCCTGCCGGTCTCCCAGGGCGCGGGAAATGTGATTGCCGCTTCCCATTCCCAGCGTAAAGCCGATGGCCTGAATCATGGCCATGGCGGAAAAAATCACGCCCACAGCTCCGGAGGCACTGGTACTGATCTGGCTTACAAAAAAAGTATCCGCCATATTATAGATGGAAGTCACCAGCATGCTGATGATGGTGGGCACTGCCAGCCTGGGAATCAGCCGGTTTACCGGAGTCTCAATCATCTGCTTATATTTTTCCTCTTTTGTCATTACCTTTGCCATAAATTACTCCTTTTTACCCACTTGCCGCTGACTTTTCGGAGCGCCACGGCGGCATCTTTCCGAAACGCAGCCATCCTGGCAAGCACCATGAATCTGCAAAAACGGCGTTTTGCTGTCAATGATTGCCAGATAAGTACTCGTGAATTCCCTTTGCGCCATGCTTTCCAGCTTCCATCGCCAGAATCACCGTAGCCGCTCCAGTTACCGCGTCGCCGCCTGCGAACACGCCCTCCCGGGAGGTCTGTCCGTTGGCTGCGTCCGCAACGATGCATTTGCGCTTATTGGTCTCCAGTCCTTTCGTGGTGGAAGAAATCAGCGGGTTTGGTGAGGTGCCCAGAGACATGATGACCGTATCCACCTCGATGGTGTAATCGGAACCTGGAATCTCCACCGGTCTTCTTCTTCCGGAGGCATCCGGCTCGCCCAACTCCATCTTGCGGACTACCATGCCCTTGACCCAGCCGTTTTCATCGGAAAGGATCTCCACCGGGTTGGTCAGCAGATTGAAGATCACGCCCTCCTCCCTGGCATGATGAACCTCCTCCACACGGGCCGGAAGCTCTGCCTCGCTGCGGCGGTATACGATATGCACATCCGCCCCCAGGCGCAGGGCCGTTCTGGCTGCATCCATGGCCACGTTTCCGCCGCCGACCACAGCCACCTTGTGTCCCACCATGATAGGAGTATCGTAATCCTCGCGGAACGCCTTCATCAGATTGCTTCTGGTCAGGTATTCATTGGCGGAAAATACGCCGTTGGCATTCTCCCCCGGAATTCCCATAAACTTGGGAAGTCCGGCGCCGGAACCAATGAAGACTGCCTCAAAGCCCTCCTCATCCATCAGCTCATCGATGGTCACGGACTTGCCGATGATCACGTCGGTCTCGATCTTAACCCCCAGCTTCTTTACATTTTCCACTTCCGTATGCACAACGGTGCTCTTCGGCAGACGGAACTCGGGAATTCCATAGATCAGTACGCCGCCCGGCTCATGAAGGGCCTCAAAAATAGTCACGTCATAGCCCAGCTTTGCCAGATCACCGGCGCAGGTCAGACCTGCAGGGCCGGAGCCGACTACAGCCACCTTATGACCGTTTTTCTTTGCTTTCACCTTGGGAACAAAGCCATTTTCCCGGGACCAGTCCGCCACAAAGCGCTCCAGCTTGCCGATGGAAATGGGTTCTCCCTTGATTCCGCGGACACACTGGCCCTCACATTGAGTCTCCTGCGGGCACACACGGCCGCAGACCGCCGGAAGCGCGGACGCCTCTGCGATCACATTGGCGGCAGCTTCAAAATTTCCAGCCTCCACTTCCTTGATAAAGCCGGGGATATTGATGGACACCGGGCAGCCTCCCATGCATCTGGCACTGTTTTTACACTTTAAGCATCTGGCTGCCTCCGCCATCGCCTCTTCTTTATTATAACCATAGCATACTTCTTCAAAATTGGTTGCGCGAACCTTCGCGTCCTGCTCTCTGACAGGTACCTTCTTTAATACATCCATTTCCTCATCCTCCGCCTTAGTTGCAGTTTCCGCAGCCGCCGTGGTGGGTATTCCCCTCCTGCAGCTTTAACATTGCCCGGCCCTCTTCCGTCTTATAGATCTGCTGCCGTTTCATCGCCTCATCAAAGTTTACCAGATGCCCGTCAAACTCCGGCCCGTCCACGCATGCGAACTTCACCTCGCCGCCTACGCTCAGACGGCAGGCGCCGCACATGCCGGTACCGTCCACCATAATCGGGTTCATGCTGACGATGGTCTTTAACCCCAGCTCCTTGGTCAGCAGGCAGACAAATTTCATCATAATCATCGGTCCAATGGCAACACAGACATCATAGTGGATGCCCTGGTTCTGCACCAGGTCTTTGATTACCTCCGTAACCATGCCCTTGCGTCCGTAGGAGCCGTCATCAGTGGTAATATAAAGATTTCCTGCCACGTCCTTCATCATGTCTTCCAGAATCAGAAGATCCTTATTTTTCGCGCCGACGATCACATCCACCAGGATGCCGTGCTCCTTCATCCATTTTACCTGCGGATAAACCGGAGCGGTGCCCACACCGCCCGCGACAAACAAATATCTGCGTCCTTTCACTTCTTCCAGGGCTTCCTTGACAAACTCCGACGCCTGGCCCAGCGGTCCCACAAAATCCTGGAACGCATCGCCGGCCTTCAGGGCTGACATTTTCTGAGTGGATGCGCCTACGATCTGGAAAACGATGGTGATCGTCCCCTTCTCCCGGTCAAAATCACAAATGGTCAGCGGGATCCGCTCACCCTTTTCATCCATCTTTACGATCACAAATTCTCCCGGCTGGCAGGCTTTTGCAACCCGCACAGCCTCAACATCCATCAGGAAAATTTTCTCCGCCAGCTTCTCGGCTTTCAAAATCTTAAACATGCTCATCCTCCTACATTTCTGTCTTTTGCTGCTTCCTATAACATTTCAATCTGGTCTACTACGCCTCTTCCTCCGCAATAATCAGCTCCCTCGCATAGGGCAGGGATGCGATCCATTCACAGAAGGTATGCCACTCCTGCAGCTTATGTCCCCGTCTGGCAAAATAGATATTCACCAGGGTTTCATAATTCAAGGTGCAGGTCCGCATCTGATTATAACTGGAAGGAAGGAGCTGGATCATATCATACCAGTCCTCCTTGTTTTTGGTCTCCATATATTTCAGGCGGATCTGTTCCAGACGTTCCACCACGGTTTCCATATAGGCCAGAGTCTCCGCCGTCATATGGTCATGGCTGAAATCCTCTATGGAAAAAGGCTTGCTGTGAATCTTGTGCATGGTGCTGGTGGAATTGGCCACGGTCGCCACCTTGTAGGTATCGTACTCCTTCCACCAGTACAGGGGCGCCGTAATATCCACGGAGACAAAAATCTGGCGGATAAATTTGCGATGATCACTGCCCGCCCGGCGAAGCCGCTGAGCCAGGTCCAGATCATTGGGTCCCAATCGATAAATTCCTTCCTCGTCATAACCGCTGTCCATGCGCGCCCAGCTGTTTAAGGGATTGCGTGCGCCGCGCATGGCATTTTCCAGGTTCATGACACTGGTGCGTTCCAATTTAATCATGCCGTTCCTCTCTTTGTTTCATAATCTATATCTTTGCAATGAATTTCATTATAAGCGAATCACCATGGCTCTGACAAGTCCCTCTTCAGCCAATCAAACTATTTCCCATCAGAACCACCAGCGGGATGGTTATAAGGGACAGCACCGTGGTAATGGTAAACAGCTCCGACGCATAGTTGCTGTCCCGGTCATATTGGAGCGCGAACATGGTAGTCATCGCCGCCGCCGGACAGGATACCGCGATCATCACTGCCAGCTTGACAAGCTGGAAGGCGGGAACAAACGCCAGAATAGCTATGGTAGCCATCGGCATGACAATCAGCTTGATAAAGCTGACCCAATAAGTCCGCCGCCGTTTCAGGGCCTCGGCCAGGTTGCTCTCCGCCAGGCTGCAGCCCGCCACCAGCATGGCAACCGGCGTATTCATGTCTCCTACCATGGAAACAGGCTCCAAAATCAGTTCCGGCAGGTGAATCCGGTTCAGGAAACAGATAATACCAAACAAGATGGCGATGGTCGCCGGCTGCACAAGCTTTCGCAACATGGTCTTAAAGCTGGCGGCCCCTGACATCATAGCCATGCCATGGGACCAGATAAATATGTTGAATACCGTAATATAAGCGGTAATGTAAAAAACGCCCTCATTTCCGGCGATGCCCGCCATCAGCGGGATTCCGATAAAGCCGCAGTTGGAATAGATCACACTCATCCGTTCCACATCCGCCTTGTCATTGTCCTTTCCCCGGATCAGCAAATTGACCAGCACGATCGACACGAAAAAGCTGACAGCCGATATAACCGCCGTCAGTGCCAGCCCCATCAGCCGCTCCTGCTGGAACTCGATCTGATAAGACATAAACAACATAGCCGGGGAAATCACCTTCATCAAAAGACCGGACAGGCGCTTGTTGGCGGCGCTGTCAATGATGTTCGTTTTAAAGGCGATCACTCCGATCAACAGAATCAGAAACATTTCGACAATTTTTTTAATAGTAATCATCGTCAATTCCATGGCATTTCCTCCCTCGTATCAATATCTGCCAGTTCATCCGGATTCCGCACCTCATGACGGTACAGATCCTCCGGATGGCTGCGGATCACGCCGCGGCCGCCTATATCTCCGCTCAGCGCCAGAAGCTCCGGAATATAATGCCGGGCAAAAAGCGCCGGGTTCCCATCCACGCCGCCGCTGGACAGGCAGGCAAGTCCCTTGCCGCTCTTTTTCCATCCGGCGATCATATCCAGAATCGTCTCTCCCCGCAGATAAGGCTGGTCACAGACCGCAAAGCACACCGCGTCCTCCGTGCCGTCCAAATGCTCCAAAGCCAGATGGATGGAATGGGAAACTCCCAAAACGCTTTCCCGGTTCTCCACCGGCTCAAATCCCAGCCGGTACAGGTCATGAAGAATCTGGTCATACTGGCTGACCACCAGCTTCCGGTAAAAGGGCTCCCCGGACAAACGCTCTATCTCATCCGCCAGATGGCGATACATGGGTTTGCCGCCCAGCTTCGCCAGAAGCTTATTGCCGGAAAATCTCCGGCTGTCCCCGGCAGCCAAAAGTACCAACGCTATTTTATCTTGCTTTCTCTCTCTGCTCATATCCCAATATAGCCTCCAACACACCGCCTCCTATGGCGGTCGCCTTGTCCGAAACCGTAAAGCAATGTTTCGGTTCGCACCGGGGATCCACATCCCCCGCCTTCATCCCTTTGGTCACGACAACGCCATCCTGCAAAAGCCCCCGGATCACACCGTCAATCCGGACCAGAACCGGAGTCTCCCCGGCATAGCCCACGATCTGTTCCGCTTTTACCCGGTCCCCGATCTGCACCGTTCCCCGGAATATTCCGTCCCCGGAAGCGCAGATCAGCCGTTCTATGCCGTAGCCGCCGATCATTCCCGGGATGCCTGTATTGGGAATTGCACTGCCCTCCCAGATACATCGCCCCAGATAATGTCCACGCTTGGTTTCCACCACACAATGGCAGTCCACGCCTGCCGTGAACCCCGGTCCCACGCCGATCACCAGCCGCGCGTCGGTAATCCGGGTTCCCAGGTTACGCTTGGCAATAATCGCATCTACCAATACATCCGGCTCCCAGAGCCGCAGAAGCTTTGCCGTCTCATCCACCGCCACGGCGATCTGCCCGGCAGCTACCGTCTGTTCGGCCTCCTTCAGGCTTTTGCACAGCACCCCATCCACATCCTCCACCCGGGCTCTTCCCAGGTAAACCGCCGGAGAAAATGCCACCGTGCGCCGCACGGTGGTGGGCACTGCCTGATCGGTCATCATAATCCCATAACCACATCGGTACAGGCGCAGTGCTATTCCGCTTGCCAGATCCCCGGCGCCGCGAATCAATACCTTTCCTCTCATCTATGTTGAATCCTTCCTGGCATTTCTATCCATACGAGGTCACGATGCAGCCCGGCCGCAAAGTCACCGGCAGCGCCCGCAGCACCTGATCCGCCCAGTCCCTCCGCTGTCTGTCGTCGGCCTGGTTTAATACAATCCGGTAATACCGTCCGCACACCTGCTTATGACTGCCCCGCTCATCCATCAAAATCAGCGCCAGGTCCTCCGGGGCAATCCGGTCCGTCCCTTCCCGGCGCAGCCAGGCGCCCTTGCTGTCAAAACGAAAGCAGGTTTCCCCAAAGGTCTGCCCCACGGCACTTAAGCCCGCGCAGGCAATGACCATGCCGGTCTGAGGCAGAAGCACCGGCTCCCAGTCCTCCGGAATCTTTAAGGGAAGGCGTTTCGCTCCGTCCGCTTCCACCAGAATCACGTCAAACGCATCCAAAAGCCGCGCCAGCTCCTCCGGATCGTCCAGACCCTCCGGCATGGTCAGCTTCCGGAAAGATAAATCCTCCGTGTGAAGGGGCTTCCCTGCCGTCAAAATCCGGCCATCCCAGACAAAATCCGCCAATTCCCCCACATGACGGATCAATGCGGCCGGTCCATCCTCAGGATCCGGACGGCGGATATGGGTGGTGGTGGTCACCAAAACCCGCTTCCCCTGCTCCGCCAGCTCATCCGCCAGCTGATACATGGTGGTGGTCTTTCCGCCTCCGCCCACCAGGGAAATCACCCGGGGCAGTCCCCCTTCCGGCATCAAAGCATAGGTCAGCGACCGGCGTTCCCGAAAGCTCTGATCCTCCGTCTCCCAGGAACGGACCTGCTCAAGCCACCGATGCCGTTTCCAGATCCGAACCCGCCCTTCATACAAATCCGCCAGCCTCATCAGCCGGTAAATCTGCCCCAGCGCAGACGCGGTATCCGGCGCCGCCTCCCCAATGGGAATATATAAGATATTATATTCTGACTCTGCCAGCCGGCTTTTATACCCGGTCACCTGACAGCCATTTTTCAAATAGAAATGCATCCGCCTGTGGCACACTGCCCACTGCTCCTCATCGGCCGCCGAGCTTTCGCTTTCCGACTCGATGAAAATTCCAGGCTCCCCGGAAAAATATTGCCGAAGCTGCCGCAGAAACGCTTCCCCATAGCCGCATCCCCGACGGTCCGGACACACGGCAAGGTAGTCCAAAAGCAAATACCGGCTTTGCGGATCCCGGACCAAATATCCATAAGCGCAAAACTGCCCATCCTCAAAAAGCCCCAGACATTCATACATTCCCTGATCCATCATCTGGTACAAAAACTCCAACGGCTTTAACCCATGTCCCTTGAAATCCGCATACATATAAGCATGATAAACTTCCCCGACCTGGTTTTTATCTAATCTCTGAACTGCAACCTTTTTCACGCAATCCGCTCCTCGTATCATTGACCCTACGAAAATTTAACACAAAATTTACTATAACACGTTTCATTTCCAATGGCAATCACCAAGACCACGGAAAAAGGGCAAAAAAAGAGAGTTTCGCTTGTACTTTTTGCGAAACTCTCTTTTTGAGTTTTTTCATCCAGGCTTTGCTTTTACCGCCTACAGAACAATGTATTTCAAAACAAACAGCACCGCCAGCACATACATCAGCGCGCTGATCTTTTTGCCCTTCCGATTGCCGGATGCCAGGTTGATCACCACATAGGAAATCACGCCCATGGCGATTCCCTCTGAAATGCTGTACATAAAGGACATGGCAATGATAGCGATATAGGCCGGAATCGCCTCCGTGTAATCCTCGAAATCAATCTTGGTGATGGATGTGATCATCATGAAGCCGACTACAATCAGGGCAGGCGCCGTCGCGAAAGACGGAATCGCCAGGAAAATCGGGGATAAAAACAGAGACAGTCCAAACAGGATCGCAGATACCACGCCCGTCAGTCCGGTTCTGCCGCCCTCCGCCACTCCGGAAGCGCTCTCCACAAAGGTGGTGGTGGTGGAAGTACCCAAAACAGCGCCCACAGAGGTGGCCACTGCATCTGCCAGCAAAGCGCCGCGGATATGGGGCAGCTTGCCATTTTCATCCAGCATATCGGCCTTGGAAGCTACGCCGATCAGGGTCCCCAGCGTATCAAACAAATCTACAAACAAAAACGCAAACATGATCACAATGAAATCCACGGTGAAAATTCCCTTGAAATCCAGCTGCATGAAGGTCGGCGCCAGACTTGGCACATGAATGCCGGCGGAAAAATCCGGAATCAGGCTGTACATCCCCACCTCCGGATTGATCTGATAAAGGCCGGTCAGCTGGCAGAGAATCCCCAGCGCCCAGGTGATCAAAATACCCAGAAGAATGCTTCCCTTTACGTTTTTTACCAGCAAAATCCCGGTAACCAGAATACCGATCAAAGCCAGCAGCACGGTAATGCCCTCACTATGGAATAATCCGCTTTCAATGGAGCTTTTAAAGGAATACATTCCCACCAGCGTAGCTCCATCCACCACAATCTTTGCATTCTGTAGTCCGATAAACGCGATGAACAAACCGATGCCTGTGGAAACCGCGTATTTTAAATTCATGGGAATAGCGTTAAAGATCGCTTCCCGCACATTCGTGAGGGACAATATAATAAAAATGATACCTTCCACAAAAACCGCGGCCAATGCCATCTGCCAGGTGTAGCCCATCTGCAGCACAACCGTATAGGCAAAGTAAGCGTTCAGTCCCATACCAGGCGCCAGCACAAAAGGATAATTGGCAAATGCCGCCATCAAAAGGGTACCGATCATCGCAGCCAGAGCCGTAGCCACAAAGACAGCCCCGCTGTCCATGCCGGAAGCGCTCAGGACACTGGGATTGACAGCCAGGATATAGGCCATCGTCATAAAGGTGGTAATTCCCGCTACCACTTCTTTTCTGACATCCGTGCCATTCTCCTTTAAGTGAAATAGTTTCTCCAGACTCATACAAACCTCCTTAGAATATACGCATCCGGGCGCCCCCTAGATGCGGTGATACACCAGCAGCGCGACGATCACGCCGATGATGCTTGCCATGGTAATGCGGATGGATACCCCAAAGGTAATCACCAGCACTCCCAGATTCAGGACCAGCGGCGTATCCAATCCAAAGGATTCACCAAAATTCAGCCAGGCAAAAAATGGCACGCCCTCCGCCAGACTTCCTAAAAATCCGCCCAGTACAATCCCGGAAAGCAGTAAAAGCAATAATGTCCAGAAATTCTTGTTTCCCATCTTTCGTCCCCTTTTTTCAGAATTGAATCACCGAAGATCCCATACGGAACATTATAGCATTTGCTTTTTGATTTTTCCACCATTTCCCGCCATTTGTTTGGCTATTTTATTTTATTTTTCAGGACTCATCGCTTTTTGCTGGGACTTGTTATTTCCGTTTTTTCTTTATATAATTGGTGGCAGATGCCGCCGGAATTCTGGAGGAATACCTGCTCTCCCAGAAGCCTTAGGCCTACATCTGCTTTCTCACCACCGCATATTCATCGCCCAGCCGGTAGTAAGGGCATTCGTAGTGGGTATCCTGCATAAAGCGCGCCAGCTCATCCTCATCCAGGCTGGCGCTGCATACATAATATTCAAATTCCTCATCATATTCATAAAACGCGCAGCTTTCACAGCTTCCTGCCATGGTTTTTTGCTCCTTTTTTTTTGTAGTTTCTCCGTATTTTCTCCATATTCTATCATTTTCTGCCGCCGGATTCAACTTTTTTCCACAGGATGCCTTTTCCTTATGTTTCCAAATATAAAATTTTAATTATTTTGCACAAATCTGTTCCATTTTTCCTTATTTTGTGTTACAATTTGAACATTAGTAATTATAATAAACAGGGGGAGTAATTATGGCTAAAGAAATGATTGCAATGCTTCTTGCCGGCGGTCAGGGCTCCCGACTCTACGCGCTGACGCAGAAGCTGGCAAAACCTGCAGTTCCTTTTGGCGGCAAATATCGTATCATCGATTTCCCGTTATCGAACTGCGTGAACTCCGGGATCGATACCGTAGGTATCCTTACCCAGTATCAGCCGCTGGTATTGAACGAATATATCGGCAATGGCCAGCCATGGGATCTGGACCGTCTGTATGGCGGTGTACATGTCCTTCCGCCGTATCAGCAGGCTTCCGGCTCCGACTGGTATAAAGGCACAGCAAACGCCATTTACCAGAACATTTCTTTCATTGAACGTTATGATCCGGAATATGTGATCATCCTGTCCGGCGACCAGATCTGCAAACAGGACTACAGCGATTTCCTGAGATTCCACAAGGAAAAGGGCGCGGAATTCAGCGTAGCTGTCATGGAGGTTCCGTGGGAGGAGGCTTCCCGCTTCGGCCTGATGGTTACCGATGAAAATGACAAGATCACCGAGTTCCAGGAGAAACCGAAGAATCCGAAGTCCAACCTGGCATCCATGGGTATCTACATCTTCAACTGGGATATCCTGAAGAGATACCTGGAGGAGGATGAGGCTGATCCGGATTCCGAAAATGATTTCGGCAACAACATTATCCCGAATCTGCTGAAAGATGAGCGCAAGATGTACGCTTACCATTTCAGCGGATATTGGAAGGATGTGGGAACCATCTCCTCCCTTTGGGAGGCAAATATGGAAGTGCTGGATCCGGAGCACAGCGGCATCAATCTGTTTGACGACGACTGGAAGATTTTCAGCCGGAACAGCGGTATGACCGGGCATCGGATCAGCGAGACCGGCGTGGTTGAAAATTCCATGATCACCGACGGCTGCCGCATCAATGGCAGCGTAAAGCATTCTGTCCTGTTCGCAGGCGTGCGTGTCGAGGAAGGCGCCGAGGTGGAAGACGCTGTTATCATGGGCGGCTCCATGATCAAGGCCGGCGCGGTGGTGAAGCATTGCATCATCGCGGAGAACGTTACGATTGGCAAGGATGCTGTCGTTGGCGCTATGCCCACTGAAAGCGAAAAGGGCGTCGCCACCGTCGGTTCCGGCATTGTGATCGGCGACAGCGCCAAGATCGGTCCCAATGCCATGGTTAAAACTAATGTAAAGGACGGTGAGGAACAGTGGTAAAATCTAACGCAAATGCAATGGGTATCATTTTCCCGAACAGCTATGACGGACTGGTACCGGAACTGGTCGGCGAGCGTTTGATGGCTTCCATCCCGTTCGCAGGACGTTACCGCATGATCGACTTTGTGCTGTCCAGCATGGTCAACTGCGGCATTGACAATATTTCCATCGTTGTGAGAAAAAATTATCATTCCCTGATGGATCATCTGGGATCCGGACGTGAATGGGATCTGACCAGGAAAAACGGCGGCCTGAGTATTTTCCCGCCCTACTCTGAAAACACCATCAAGGTTTACAATGGACGGATCGAGGCCATCGCGAGCATCCTCAACTTTCTGAAGAGCCAGAAGGAGAAGTATGTGATTCTGGCCGATACCAATGTCGCAGTGAATTTTGATTTCAACAAGCTGATTGACGCCCACATCGAGACCGGCGCCGACATTACCGTGACTTACGCCGCTGAGGAGCTTCCGGAAGCGGCCCTGAGCGCCCCGGCTACCGCCAACGATCTTTACTATACCATGGACATTGAAGACGGACGGGTAACCCAGATGTACATCAATGCGAAAGATCCCGGCGTTCAGAACCTTTCCCTGAACATTTATGTGATGGATCGTGAACTCCTGATTGACCTGATCACTACCGCTTTCGTGCGCGGCTACACTTATTTCGAGCGCGACGTGATTGCCCCGCAGCTGGACAAGCTGAATGTTCAGGCATTCCATTACGACGGCTATTTCGCCCGCATCAACGACATGAAGAGTTACTTCGATGAGAATATGAAGCTTCTGGATGAGGCCAATCTGGATGCCCTGTTCTCCGGGAACCCGATTTACACCAAAATCCGTGACGATAACCCGACCCGCTACATCAGCGGCTCCAAGACTAAAAACGTGATGGTGGCGGACGGCTGCGTGATCGAGGGGGAGATAGAGAACTGCGTACTCTCCCGTGGTGTTAAGATCGCGAAGAACGCAAAGGTGAAAAACTGCGTGCTGATGCAGGATACCGTTGTTGAGGAAGGCGCGAATCTGGAATACATTATCACCGACAAGAACGTGACCATCACCGCAGGCAAAGAGCTGAAGGGCACTGATTCCTTCCCGGTGTACATTGCAAAACGCCAGACCGTATAATAAAAATAATAAATATTTTTCATAAAAAATCCAGGTGCCTGCGCACCTGGATTTTTTACCGGATTTTCATTGCTTCGCTCCTTATTGTTTCAGTCTTTCAATATGAATCCCCAAATGCCCCACAGCCTCCCTGGGGACCGGCTTGCCTAAGGCTTCGCCAATTTTGGCGCAGATCCGCCCGGCAAGACGGTAGGAATCCGGGAACTGGACTCTGGCATATTCATCCATATCCAAGGTCACCGGCTCCTGGTCACGGATCTGGACCAGCAGATAACGCAGATGAGCCGTGAACCGCTCGAACATAAAGGAGTGAGGATCCAGCTTGATCTGCATCTCCTCCTCCACCATGGCAACTACCATCCGCACCAACGTCACCATCTGCAGGGACTCCTCCAGCTTCTCGTCCATACGGCCGGCGCGGATGTGAAGAGCGATATAGCCCACCTCGTCATCACAAAAGACACATCCGACGGTCTCATGGATCATATCGCGGCTTTTCAGCGCAATCCGGTACTCCTCCGGATAAAGGATATGAATATCCTTGTGAAACGGATTTTTCAAAAAAATACCATTCTGCATCCGCTCCACGGCTACCGCAATATGGTCGGCAAGGGGAATCAGAATATTGGGGTTCAGCTTGCCAAGCTCCTGCCCGGCAAGCTCCACAATTCTTCCAGCAAGCTCCAGAAATACCGGATCCATGCCGTTTAAT
Source organism: uncultured Lachnospiraceae bacterium (assembly GCA_964537765.1). Taxonomy (GTDB): domain Bacteria; phylum Bacillota; class Clostridia; order Lachnospirales; family Lachnospiraceae; genus Brotaphodocola. The sequence goes on along the minus strand of CAZICB010000048.1, from coordinate 2,939 downwards.
ACCTGGCGTCCGGTCCGCTGCTTTTCTTCCCGGTCCACAATCGCATAGCGCTTTGTATTTTCATCGCGTTCGAAGCGCTCATTGACATGTTTGCCAAAGCCGATGCCGCTCCCCAGCAAAATCGCTTCCTCATTCCGCTTCATGTCATAAACCAACACGCCGTTGTTATTTAACACCTTGATCACACGATACATGCGCTACCCCCGTTTCGCAGCTTCCCTGATTTGTATTTTAACATATCTCCCCTGATTTGTCTTGCTTTTTATGGCTCCAGCAGATTGGCCGCATGCTCCAGAGCCTTGATGTCCTTTTCCTCCGGCACCTGGATGGACGCGCCCGCCGGAAGGGCGGTGAAGATTACCATGGACGCCTCAGAAGCAGCATTTTTCCGGATATAGTCCAGATCAAATTTCATCAGCGGATCCCCCTTCTTCACATGGTCTCCGTCCTTTACCAGGGCTGTAAAGCCTTTTCCCTCCAGTTTCACCGTATCCACGCCGATATGCAGCATAAATTCGGTGCCGTCTGTCGCCTTTAAGCCTACCGCATGTCCGGTGGGGAACACAAATGCCACATCCCCGTCGCAGGGAGCGACCACATCGCCGCTGGTGGGCATTACCATATAACCATCACCGATCATTTTCTGGGCAAAGGTCACATCCGGCGCGTGCTCAATCGGCTCCACCCGCCCGGTAAACGGGCTGTACAGCGGGAGCTTGCGTCCTGCCTTTTCCTTTCCATCGAAATCCTGCTTCTCATCCAGCTGCTTTTCCGGAGCCTGGGCGGCTGCCTTCGGCTCATCGGCTGATTCCTCCCCGTGGTATTCCACATCCGGCGCCGTCTCCATATAGATGACCAGATCTGCCTTGATATTGGGAACCGTCGGTCCGTAAATAACCTGGATGCCCTGGCCTTTGCGGATCACACCGGCAGCTCCGGTTTTCTTAAGCAGCGGCTCATCCACCAGCTCCGGCTTATGGACCGTGCAGCGGAGTCTGGTAATGCAGCAATCCACGTCCACCACATTTTTCTTGCCTCCCAGACCGTTTAAGATCATCCGGGAACGCTCATCCTCGGCCGCGCCTGCCTCTCCCGCCTGCTTTCTGGCATTGACATCACTTCTGGTATACAGCTTCACTTCCTCGCTGTCATCCCGTCCCGGAGTTTTCAGATCAAATTTCAGAATCAGAAAACGGAACAGGAAATAATAAACCACAAAATATACCACGCCCACCACCGGGATCCAGTACCAGCTGGTCTTGGAAGCCCCAGGCAGAATACCGAACATCACCAGGTCAATGATACCGCCGGAGAAGGTCATGCCCACGCCCACATTTAACATATGCATCAGCATGTAAGCCGCGCCGGCCAGCACACTGTGAACCGCATACAAAAACGGTGCCACAAAGATAAAGGTAAATTCGATAGGCTCCGTAATACCTGTCAGCATGGAAGTCAAGGCCGCAGAAATCAAAAGACCGCCGGCAACCTGCTTTTTTTCCGGCTTTGCCACCTGATACATGGCAAGGGCCGCACCCGGCAGACCAAAGATCATAAACGGGAACTTACCGGCCATAAACCGGGTTCCCGGATTTACGCTGAAATGCGCGATCTCGCCCATATGTCCCAGCTGGGCAAAGAAAATATTCTGGGCGCCATAGACCATCTGTCCTGCCACCTCCAGCTGTCCGCCAACGGCAGTCTGCCAGAAGGGCATGTAAAATACGTGATGCAGTCCGAAGGGGATCAGCGCACGCTCGATGATACCGTAGATCCAGGTTCCCACATAACCGGAGTTGTTTACCAAGGCTCCCAGTCCGTAGATACCAGTCTGGACCACCGGCCAGACAAAGTACATCAAAATTCCCACGCCGATGTAAACCAGACTGGAAATGATGGGCACAAAGCGGGTACCGCCGAAGAAAGACAGTACCTGGGGCAGCTGGATCTTGTAAAACTTATTGTGCAGCGCTGCAACGCCCAGTCCCACAATCACGCCGCCGAACACACCCATCTGCAGAGAGCTGATGCCCAGCACCTGGGCCACAGAACCGTTCAGCATTCCTACGGTCTGCTCCACGGTGCCTACCACACCCTCAACGCTGGCGCCGGAAGCGTCCATCAGCGCCGGGACCGTCACGATTTTTCCGGACAGCACCAAAAGCTCATGGATCGCCGTGTGCATGATAAAGAATGCAATAACGCTGGCGAGAGCCGCCACTTCCTTTTCCTGCTTTGCCATACCTACGGCCACGCCAATGGCAAATAGCAGCGGAAGGTTTTCAAATACCACATTGCCGCAGCTGTTTAAAATATTCAAAAATCCGTTTAACAGCGTGCCGGACCCCAGCACCCCCTCCAGATGGTAGGCGCTGATCATGGTAGCGTTGGTGAAGGAGCCTCCGATTCCCAACAGAAGACCCGCCACCGGAAGGATGGCGATCGGGAGCATGAAGGAACGCCCGACCCTTTGCAGTACACCAAAAATCTTGTCTTTCATTTTCTTTCCCCGCTTTCTTTTTTACACAACAGTTACTATTTTTGACCATGCAAAAAGGCATAAACCCTCCTGCGCAGCCAAAAAAGCCGTACAATGGATAGTTTATGCCTGATTCCAATTTCTATATCAGTAACACGCTGATCTTTTATACATAGGACAAGTATAATTGGAGCATGCATCTTTTGTCAAGTTTGTTTTCTGGACTGATTTTCGTTTTGTGAAAAACCGCCAACAAACCTTGTGCATTTTTACAAACGAATTTCCCGGTTCAGTCCCAGGGAGTAGATGATCTTCTCCTTCACCGGTTTTCCGGTCATCTGTGCCAGCGCCCGTTCATAATAGTCCAGCTGCTTCTGATAACGGTCGATCAGGGTCCGGGCCTCCTTCGGGTCTTCAACACTTGTAATCGAATAAAGCTCCCACAAACCGCAGAAATGCG
>CAZICB010000047.1:13602-18449 GCA_964537765.1 uncultured Lachnospiraceae bacterium | reverse complement strand
AAATTCATCTACGGCGTTCTGGAGAAACCGTTCCGCAACTATTACACCAAGGCTGAAAAGATGGAAGGCCAGACCGGTGAGAACCTGATGGTTCTGCTGGAGAGAAGACTGGACAACGTTGTTTTCCGTATGGGATTCGGACGTACCAGACGTGAGACTCGTCAGATCGTTGACCACAAGCATATTCTGGTAAACGGCAAGTGCGTAAATATTCCTTCCTACCTGGTAAAGGCAGGCGATGTTATCGAAGTGAAGGAAAAGGCAAAAGGTTCTCAGAGATACAAAGACGTGCTGGAAGTAACCGGCGGGCGCCTGACTCCGGCCTGGCTGGATGTTGACCAGGAGAACTTAAAGGGTGTTGTAAAAGAGCTTCCTACCAGGGATGAGATTGATGTTCCAGTAAACGAAATGCTTATCGTCGAGTTGTATTCTAAGTAGGCACTGAGCACTTAACAAAGCCGAGCCGAAGGCGAAGGCTGCGTTTCGTGCGAAGACCGTTCTTCGAGCGAAGCGAGAAGAACGGGCCTCAGCCCTTATTTAGAATAGTTAAATTCCCTCGATAATGAACCCAGAAGGAGGGGCTATAGTCGTGTTCGATTTCGAAAAACCAAACATTGAGATTGTTGAAATTTCAGATGATAAGAAATATGGCAAGTTTGTAGTAGAACCGCTTGAGAGAGGCTACGGCACCACGTTGGGAAACTCCCTGAGAAGAATTATGCTTTCTTCTTTACCGGGTGCGGCAGTCAGCCAGGTGAAAATCGACGGCGTTTTGCATGAGTTCAGTTCAATCCCAGGTGTTAAGGAAGATGTGACTGAAATCATCATGAACATCAAAAGCTTATCCATTAAAAACAACAGTGACAGCAACGAGGTAAAGACTGCCTACATCGAGTTTGAGGGTGAGGGCGTCATTACAGGTGCTGATATCCAGGCAGATCCGGATATTGAGATCATGAATCCGGAGCAGGTGATTGCCACCTTGAGCGGCGGCGCAGACAGCAAGTTCTACATGGAGCTTACCATCACCAAGGGCCGTGGATATATCAGTGCGGATAAAAACAAGAGTGAAGATCTGCCCATCGGAGTGATTGCGATTGATTCCATCTATACTCCGGTTGAGCGTGTCAATATGACGATTGAGAATACTCGTGTGGGCCAGGTTACCGACTATGATAAGCTGACTCTGGACGTATTCACCAATGGCACTCTGGCTCCGGATGAGGCAGTCAGCCTTGCTGCGAAGGTCTTGAGCGAGCACCTGAACCTGTTCATTGACCTTTCCGAAAATGCCAAGACCGCTGAGGTGATGGTGGAGAAGGAGGACAATGAGAAAGAAAAGGTTCTCGAGATGAACATAGACGAACTGGAATTATCCGTTCGTTCTTACAATTGCCTGAAGAGAGCAGGCATCAATACGGTGGAGGAGCTGTGCAACCGCACACCGGAGGATATGATGAAGGTTCGCAATCTTGGCCGCAAGTCCCTGGAGGAAGTGCTCGCCAAGTTAAAAGAGCTTGGATTACAACTAAACCCAAGTGAGGAGTAAAACGACGAACTTGGGTGCTACCCAAACGAAGCGAAGCGGAGTTCGGGTTTCCCGTACCAAGTGAGGAGTAAGACGACGAACTTGGATTCATAAGTGCCGGCCCCGTAAGTCCAAAGATGCGGGGGCTGGTATGATACAAAATTTGGACGATGTGGTCCGGTAAGACTAAGAGGCACGGGACCGCACTCCGCATTATATGTATGGAGGAAAAATATCATGGCAGGTTATAGAAAACTTGGAAGAACTTCCAGTCAGAGAAAAGCGATGATCCGCAGCCAGGTGACTGCGCTCTTGCATCACGGCAAGATCAGAACCACCGAGACCAGAGCAAAAGAGATCCGCAAAGTAGCTGAGGGTCTGATCGCATTGGCAGTGAAAGAGAAGGATAACTTTGAGACGGTTACCGTTACCGCTAAGGTAGCCCGCAAGGACGCAAACGGCAAGAGAGTCAAAGAGGTTGTAGACGGCAAGAAAAAGACTGTTTACGATGAAGTTCAGAAAGAGATTAAGAAGGACAAACCGTCCAGACTGCATGCGAGACGTCAGATGCTGAAGGTTCTTTACGATGTGACCGAGGTTCCGACTGCCGCGGCAGGAAGAAAGAAAAACACCAAATCCGTAGATCTCCCGGCAAAGCTGTTCGATGAGATCGCACCGAAGTACGCTTCCCGCAACGGCGGCTATACCCGTATCGTAAAGATCGGTCAGCGCAAGGGCGACGGCGCTATGGAAGTGCTGCTGGAGCTGGTATAAGCAGTAAAGACGAAGAGACGCGTTACCGGCGCGTCTCTTCGCACCCTGATAAATAAAAATCTGTATGATGGAAGAGCCAATGTATTAAGGGATTAATGTGCGTGGCTCTTTTTTCGTACTTTATTGGTAAGAATATCGTAAGTTGACCCTGAAATTTCCCTCGCTTATAATAAAAATAAAAAGAATTCAGTTTGATGATGGAAATTTCTGAAAGGATGAGGGGATCGAGATGGGAAAACAGTGTGGATGGCTGCGCATATTGATTTTGACGGTTGGATGGAGCGCACTGGCGGCCATGACGGCTTTTGCTTCGGATGTGATTTCCAGCGTGAAGATTACAGTCCACTCGGAGCTGGATCCGGGGGAGACCCTTCCCGATATTGGAATAGAGGGCACGGCAGACTCCGGGGACATCACAGTTTCGTGCAGTTCGGATAAATACGTGATCTCAGATGCCGAGTGGGTGACATCTACTTCCCGGGTGATGAGCGCAGGCGATACGCCGGAGATGAAGGTATGGCTGACCGCGCAGGGCGACTATTATTTTAAGGGGTCCTACCGCTCCAGCAATGTGACGGTGAGCCGCGGCGATTTTGTCAGCGCAAAGCGCGAGGATGAGGATACCCTGGTGGTGCGGTTGAAGGTTCACGGCATTGAGGGATATTTTAACCCGCCGGAGGATCCCCACTGGAAGGACAACGCGAAGGGAACCGCCCGCTGGGATGATCCGGATGACGGCGACACGGGAAAATATGAGGTGGTGCTGAAGCGAGGTTCCACGACCGTTCATACCGTGGAGACCACGGGCAATTCCTATAATTTTTATCCCTACATGACGAAGAAGGGCACCTACTCCTTCCGGATTCGCACCATCGCAAAGACATCCAAGGAAGAAAAATACGGAAAAAGCAGTGAGTGGGTGGAGTCCGATGATATTTATCTGGCGGAGGAGGATGTCTCTGACGGCACCGGCCAGACTGCGGAAAGCGGCATGATAAGCGCCCCAGGTATGGGAAATGCCCAGGTTGGCTGGCTGCTTCAGAATGACACCTGGTACTATCGTTATCCGGACGGCACCTTCCAGAAAGACGCATGGCTTTTTCTTGACGACAAATGGTATCTGTTTGATGAGTCCGGCAGGATGCTTAAGGGCTGGCAGAATCGGGGGAATTTTACTTATCTTTTAGCGGAAAGCGGGGAGATGGTCACCGGGTGGGTTCAGGCGAATAACCGCTGGTATTATCTGAATCCAACCAAAGATCAGTTTGAGGGCGTCATGCTTGCCGACCGATGGCTGATCCAGGATGGAAAGACCTACTATCTGGGCGCGGACGGCGCTATGGCCGAGGGCTGGTATCAGGTGGAGGGAAACTGGTATTATTTCTATCCGGGCTCCGGCCAGAAGGCAGTGAATACGGTGATCGATACCTTTTATGTGGATCAGGACGGCGTGTGGAGAAGATAAAAAAAGATGATGCTGGAAATGTGGGAGGAATGCCTATGGGCGCCTTGACGATGAATATGGGGGAGGGAAATGGATATATGAAATTGGAACAGGAAGTGCAGGGCATCGTCCAGAATATTCTGGACGATTACGGAAAGAATCGGGAAATCGACCGGATGAAGGATTTTTTCCGGCAGCCGGATAAGGAAATCATCATTGACCTGGTAAATAAGCTGCTAAGGATCGTATTTCCTGGCTTTTACCGGGATAAATCCTATAAGATATATAACATTGACAATCACCTCTCGATCCTGATCGAGGATGTCATGTTCCAGCTGAACAAGCAGATCCGGATCGTGCTGCCGTTCCAGCCGGGCAATGAAAACAAGACCCAGGAGGAAATCTCGGAGGCGGCCCAGGAAATTACCATTGCCTTTTTAAAGAAAATTCCCAAAATCCGGGAATACATCGAGACAGACCTGCAGGCGGCCTTTGACGGGGATCCGGCGGCATACTTTAAGGACGAAATTATTTTTTCTTACCCGGGCTTTTTGGCTATTACGGTCAGCCGGCTGGCTCATGAGCTGTTTTTGCTGTCGGTGCCGATGATCCCCCGTATCATGACGGAGTATGCCCACAGCATTACTGGCGTGGACATTCATCCGGGAGCCACCATCGGCCGGTATTTCTTTATCGACCATGGCACAGGCATCGTGATCGGAGAGACCACCGTGATCGGTGACAATGTGAAGATTTATCAGGGTGTGACCCTGGGCGCGCTTTCCACCCGCGGAGGGCAGAGTTTGAAGGGCAAGCGCCGCCATCCGACCATCGAGGATAATGTGACGATTTATGCCGGGGCTTCCATCCTGGGCGGCGAGACCGTCATCGGAAAGGACTCTACCATCGGAAGCAACGTGTTTATTACCAAATCGGTGCCCGCGGGCACCCGGGTCAGCGTCAAAAACCAGGAGCTTGTGGTGAAACAGGGGGAGAATGTGTCCGACGGAAAGGATTTCTTTGGGCAGGATACCTCCTGGTAAAAGCCGCGCGGCTTCATGCCAAACCGCCACGTTGCCGCGAAAACCGGCGTACTGCCGC
>CAZICB010000047.1:0-13502 GCA_964537765.1 uncultured Lachnospiraceae bacterium | reverse complement strand
CGAAAACCGGCAGGCATGGCGGCCTTGGGCAGGAGAGCGTTAAGAAAATCGTAAGAAACTTCCGGTTGTTCCGGAAGTTTTTTTGTGATATAAGTGTATTAACAATCCTAGTACACTTATGAAGATGAGAAGTGGAGGAAGGAAGAACAGAAAGGAGCATACGGATGATTCTGCTGGATTATAAGGACAGCCGCCCAATCTACGAACAGGTGGTGGAAAAGCTGTTGGAGCTGATGATTCTGGGGGTGTTGGAGGAGGACAGTCAGATGCCGTCTGTGCGGAGCCTGGCTACGGAGCTATCCATCAATCCCAACACGATCCAGCGGGCTTATGGGGAACTGGAACGCAGAGGCTTTATCTACTCGGTGAAGGGCAGAGGCAGCTTTGTGGGCAGTATCCATAAGCTGCGTGAGGTCCGAAAGGAAGAATTGATGAAGAAAATGGATGCATTGGCGCAGGAAGCCCGGACCTTAGGTATCGGCCGGGAAGACTTTGCTGATATGGCGTCAAAGTCGTATCAGGGTCGGGACGGCGCTGCCGCGCCCCTGACATCCAATAAAAGCCTGGACAAGGGAGGTAAGATAGAATGATTGAGGCAGTAAACCTGACCAAACGGTTTGATGATATTTTGGCGGTAGACCATATTCATGCAACGATCCGGGAGGGCTATGTGTTTGGCCTGATCGGCACCAATGGGGCTGGAAAGAGCACCTTTTTGCGGATGGCAGCAGGTGTGTTAAAGCCAGATGAGGGAACCATCACCATCGACGGCATGAGCGTATTTGAAAATGAGGAGGCGAAGCGGAAATTTTTCTATATTTCCGACGACCAGTATTTTTTCAGCAATTCCACGCCCAGGGATATGATGGCTTATTATAAAATGGTATATCCCCGTTTTGATGAGGAGCGTTTCCACGGGCTGATGAAAAGCTTTGACCTGGATGAAAAACGTAAGATCAATACCTTTTCCAAAGGCATGAAAAAGCAGGTGTCCGTCGTCTGCGGCGTCTGCGCCGGGACGGAGTATTTATTTTGCGATGAAACCTTTGACGGCCTGGATCCGGTGATGCGCCAGGCAGTAAAAAGCATTTTTGCCGGCGATATGGAGGAACGCCATCTGACTCCCATCATTGCCTCCCATAATCTGCGGGAGCTGGAGGATATCTGCGACCATGTGGGCCTTTTGCATAAGGGCGGGATCCTTTTGAGCAAGGACCTGGATGAAATGAAAATGAATATCCACAAGGTGCAGTGCGTGCTCCTGCCGGGCGTGGAGCCGGAGCAGCTGTCCGGCCTGGAGATTTTAAAGACAGAACGCCGCGGAAAGCTTTTGACCTTGACCGTGCGCGGCGATTTGAGCAAGGTGGAATACATTATGCAGACAGCAGATCCGGTGTTTTATGAGACCATTCCGCTGTCTTTGGAGGAAATCTTTATCAGCGAAACGGAGGTAGCCGGATATGATGTCAAAAAACTTATTTTTTAAACTGATGAAGGAGGATTTCAAGCGGCGGCTGTGGGCGGCGGCGCTGATCGGGCTGGCCTGCTTTTTCCTATTCCCGGTGATGGCGGCGCTTATGGCCGGAAATATCGAAGATTATTCCAGCTATGCAAGAGGCCTGCAAGCTTATACGCGTGATATGATCAACATCATGTCCTTTCACAATGAAGGTATGATTTTCGGGATGGTGATCGCGTCCCTGATCTGTGGGCTCAGCAGCTTTTCCTATCTGAATTCCAGAAGCAAGGTGGATTTCTATCATGGGATTCCGGTGCGCCGGGAGAAGCTGTACGCGGCAAACTATTTAAACGGCATCCTGATCCTGGCGGTGCCTTATGGCATCAGCGTGGTGCTGGCAGTGATCGTAGGCGTTTCCAATGGAATCAGCAATCATGTGCTGACTCCGGCAGCATTGTCTGCCTATGGGTTGAATCTGGTTTATTACATTCTCATGTACAGTACTGTGGTGATTGCGGCGATGCTGACCGGAAACACGGTGGTAGGCTTTCTGGGCAGCATGGTTTTTGCCGTGATCGTTCCGCTGGCAGTTTCCCTGGTACAGGGCTGTTATGAAGTGTTTTTTGAAACCTACTGTCCGTATGCGGAGCCCCCCTTTTATGAGTACGGTGTTCGGATTTCCCCTCTGATCGAATATATCACACAGGTCGAAACATATGAAAGCAAGGCCTCCATGCTTCCCTCGGCAGCGGCGGCACTGATCATTTCCGCGCTTCTGGCGCTGCTGGGATGCTTCCTGTATCGGAAGCGCCCCTCAGAAGCGGCCGGAAAGGCGATGGCGTTTCCCATCAGCTGTCCTATCAACCGGATTGCGCTGACCCTGGTATCTGCCATAGGGCTGGGCACCTTCTTCTGGGAGATGCGCAATTCCACCGGCTGGGTCGTGTTCGGCGTGATTTGCGGCGCGGTGATCTGCCACTGTGTGGTTGAGATTATTTATCATTTTGATTTTAGAAAGCTGTTTTCCCATAAGCTGCAGCTGATTGGCTGTATTCTGGTATCCCTGGCGGTGCTGCTGGTGTTCCGCTATGATCTGTTTGGCTATGACACCTACCTGCCCAAGGCAGAGCAGGTGGAGAGCGCGGCGATCGATATCCGTCTTTTCGACGACTGGGTGAGCTATGGCAGCCTTTTCCAGGAAAGCGGGGGCGAATACAATTTGGATTGGCAGGATTCCAGCCGGTATATCCTTCGGGATATGAAATATGAAGACGTGGAAAATCTGCTTGCGATTGCCCGGGAGGGTATCCGGCAGTTGAAACGCGGTCAGCAGGACCAACCGGTCTACGAGGTGGAATACACGGCGGCCGAAGGGCTGCCCCTGGAAACGATGCAGGAGGAGCGCGAGGCGGACTGGACGACCGTGGTCATCTGTTATACTTTAAAAAGCGGCAGGCGGGTGTATCGCGAGTACAACCTCTCTGTGGACGATATTCTCCCTCAGATGGATCGTCTGATGGCGGACACAGCCTTCCAAAAGAGCGTCTATCCGGTGATGAAGCGGGAGCAGGATCAGGTGGCGGCCATCCGTTACCGGGAAGGGGAAGAGGAGATTGTGCTGGAGGATCTGGCCATGGATAAAAAGAATGCTCTGCTGGCGGCCTATCAGAGGGATCTGGGGACAATGACCATAGAGCGTATGTATGAGGAAGCGCCGGTGGGGCTGATCCGCTTCACCTCCGGCAGTGAGGAGGCGGCCATGAAGTGGGCGAAGGAGCAGGAAAAGCTGGCGGCGGGGGATTCCTACGCCGAATACCATTACAGCGGCCATTGGGCTTATGGATGGCTGGCCAACCGCGATTATTATCCCGTCTACCCGTCCTTTACAGAGACTCTGGCCCTCCTTGGCGAGCAGGACGTCCGCGCCGGGGAATATTTTCGGAATTTGAATGTGCAGACAATCACCATACATAAATACACAGAGGAGGACAATCAGAATGTGGTAATCATCGATCCGGAAGAGATCGGGGAGCTGATGAAGGTGCTGCGGGATTCTGACCGGATGTATTACAATCCGTTTTTCCGCTCGGAAAAGAGACTGGACGCGACCTTGTCCTACGTCTGGGAGGGGGAAAACTATGACAGGAATGTCCTGTTTCCCCGGGGAAAGGTTCCGCAGCTGGTGTGGGATCATCTGAAAAAAGAGGAGTGATAGATAGAGACAGGGGAAACTTAAGATGACAGACCGGGAATTTGTACGGGCGCAATCCGTATTTTCCTTTCCTTTTTTCATGGTGATGGTGTATACTATACTCATGAGGAGGATAAAAATGATGGACAAGGATCAATGGGAGCTGACCTGGCAGCAGGTACGGCAGATGGAGCCGGGAAGCTGCCGGTTAGCAGACATCCGGGATGAGGCATCGGTGAATTATGGGATGATTCCTGGGGCAGTGCATGTGCCGGAGGAAGAGCTGGCAGCATTTGCCGCGAAGCTTCCGCCGGACCAGACGCTGATCTTATATTGCAATAAGGGATTGTTCAGCCTGGAGTGGGCAAAACAGCTGCGGGAACAGAATGCGGCGGGGAGTCCGTCCGGGGAGCCGCGGATTTTCAGCCTGGCAGGTGGATATATGGGCTGGCTTTTGGAGCAGATGAAGGAGGAAACCGCCGGGGAGGAAGGAAATGGCGGGGAACAGAAGCCCAGGGAGGTTCCAACCCGCGCCCGTGAGGTGGAGAAAAGCCTGCGCAAGCGTTTCCACAAGGAAATCTTTTCCAAATTCGCCAAAGCCATCAACGAGTACCAGCTGGTGCAGGAAAATGACCGGATCGCGGTCTGCATTTCCGGAGGAAAGGATTCCATGTTGATGGCGAAGCTGTTTCAGGAATTGAAGCGGCATCATAAATTTCCCTTTGAGGTGACATACCTGGTGATGGATCCAGGCTACAGCGAGCTCAACCGCAAGGTAATTGAAAATAACGCCAGGCTTCTGGAGATCCCGGTGACTATCTTTGAATCCAACATTTTTGAAGCCGTATATGAGGTTGAAAAATCTCCCTGTTATCTATGCGCACGTATGCGCCGCGGCTATCTTTACAGCAAGGCCAGGGAGTTAGGCTGCAATAAGATCGCCCTGGGCCATCATTTCGACGACGTGATCGAGACGATTCTCATGGGCATGCTTTACGGCGGGCAGGTACAGACGATGATGCCCAAGCTGCACAGCACCAATTTCGAGGGCATGGAGCTGATCCGCCCCCTGTATCTGGTGCGGGAGGAGGACATCAAGCGCTGGCGGGATTATAATGGACTGCATTTTATCCAATGCGCCTGCCGGTTTACGGATACCTGCACCACCTGCCGCCCGGATGGCAGCGGCGCCTCCAAACGCATGGAGGTTAAGCAGCTGATCGCCCAGCTGAAAAAAACAAATCCATTTGTGGAAAGTAATATTTTCCGCAGCGTGGAAAATGTAAATTTAAGCACCGTGATCGCTTACAAGGAGCAGGGAGTACGGCACCATTTCCTGGATACTTATGATAGGGAGAATTAGAGAATGACAAGCATTGCGGAGTATACCAAGCGCCTCGAGGAGGAGACGGAGAAAATCATTGTGGGAAAACGGTATCAGATCGACATGATCCTGATGACCGTATTCTCCGGAGGACATGTGCTGCTCAATGATCTGCCGGGCAGCGGGAAAACCACCCTGGTAAAAACCCTGTCTCTGGCTTTGGGCTGTGATTTTAAACGGCTGCAATTTACGCCGGACCTGCTGCCCTCCGATATTGTGGGCATGACTGTGTTTAACCAGAAGGCCTCGGATTTTGAGCTGGTTAAGGGACCGGTGCATACCAATATTCTCTTGGCGGATGAGATCAACCGGGCGATCCCCCGGACTCAGTCCGCGCTTTTGGAGGCCATGGAGGAAGGGCAGACCACCATCGACGGCACGACCTTAAAGCTGCCGCAGCCATTTATGGTGCTGGCCACCCAGAATCCGGTGGAGCGGGAAAGCACCTTTATGCTTCCGGCGGCGCAGATGGACCGCTTTTTTATTTGTCTATCCATGGGCTACCCCAATGCGAATGAGGAGATGGAGATCCTGAACCATTTGGGGGACGGGATCCCTTATGAGGAGGTAAATCCGGTGGTGAACCCGGAAATTCTGCTGGGCATCCGCGCGGAGGCGGCGAAGGTGGCAGTATCGGACCATTGTACCCGCTATATCGTCAGCCTGGTGCAGAAAACCAGGGAAAGCCAGCTTTTAAAACAGGGAGCAAGCCCCCGGGCGTCCCGCTGCCTATATCAGGGCAGTAAGGCCTATGCGGCCATGCAGGGACGGGATTATGTGATTCCGGAGGATATTAAGGCCATTTGGGGACCGGTCATGTCCCACCGGATTGTCTTAACCGGGGAGGCCAGATTCCAGAAAAAAACGACCGATATGATTTTGCAGGAAATTTTAGGGACGACAGAGGTCCCGCCTTACAAAAAGGAGCTGTTCCATGCAGGAAAAACAAAGTAGGAACAGTCGCTTCGTCACCATACCGGGCTTGTGCTGCCTGCTGTTTTTCGCAGTGCTGGCGACCTATTTTCATGTATGGATGATAGCGGCGTTTTTGGTATTTCTGTTTTTGCTGTGCGCCAGCTCCTTTTTGTGGAGCCGCAGCGTGCTCAAGCGGGTCAGGATTTCCATGGAGACGTCGCAAAGCGCCTGCTATGTGGGGGAGCGGCTGAGCTTAAAGCTAAAGGTACGCAATTGCAGCTTTTTGCCTTTGATCTGGCTGGATGTGATTTTACCAACCGGGAAAAAGGGCTGTGTGCGCCAGGTGGGAGAGACGGAGGATTCCTGGTTTTTGTTAAAGGGCGCTCCGGATGCCCAGACCGGGATCCGGGAGCGGTTTGTATGGCTTTTATGGCAGCAGGAAATTTCCTGGGAGGAGGAGCTGCAAAGCCAGAGGCGCGGCGTGGTGGAGATCGCAGGGGCCGGGCTGCAGGCAGGAGACGGCTTTGGCCTTTCTGCCCGTTCCGGTTTTTATCCATTCCCGGTCCCTGTCCGGCTGGTGATTTATCCGAGGCTGGTTCCGGTGACGGTTCAGCCTTTTTTGAAACTGTCCCAGGAGGCCGTGGCCGAGAGCCGGGGGCAGGCGGAGGACATTACCATATTGAAAAATATCCGCCCATATCAGCCCGGGGACAGTGTAAAACGCATTAACTGGCGCCACCTGGCAGGGAGCGGGCGGATGGAGGTCAATGTCTATGAAACGGTGCGTCCAGGATGTACCACCTTTTTGCTGGATCTGGAATCCTTCCGGCGTAAGGTGAAGCGGGAGGGCGCTCAGGGAACCTATGAGGAAACCGTGGCGATGGAAGCGGAACTGGAGCAGATGATCAGCCTGGCGGCATCCTGCATGCGGGCGCTTGCGGAGCAGGGGCTTTCCATCGCCCTGCTGGTTCCCGGATACCGGGACCGGGAAGCGGTATTTTGTCCCCCCGGAAAGCAGGAACAAAATCTGCGGCAGTGCATGGAAGCGCTGGCGATGATCGATTACCAGAAGGAGGATGTCCATTTTCCCTATGAGGAATTCTGGCAGTCTGTCCATAAATGGGGGACGATTTATATTTGTACCCGCGCCAGCCGGGGGCTTCCTTTGGCCAGTCTGGCAGAGACTCTGGGGCGAAGCCGGGTGCGGTATCTGGCACTTAAGCGGCAGCAGGGTGATGGCGGAGAATTTGACTGGTTTTACGGGGAAAATCTCTGTTACGAGCCATTGGCCCGGACAGAACCGGAAAAACAGGAGTAGGAAAGGGGCGTGAGGCATATGGGAAGATTGGCGGAGCTCATCCGGGGTATCGGCGTGCTGTTGTCGGATGTAGCCTTGATTTGCCTGATGCTGATGCTGATTCCCCTTTTGGCCCATTTTGATTTTTATATTGGATACCGGACATGGCTTCTCTATTTGGTTCTTCTGTTTCTGGCTGCCTATGGAATGATGACAGCGGGAGCCAATATGGCATTTTATCTGGCAGCCATGGGGATAATGATCTTTGCGGGCACCTACTTCTCCTGCAGGGAAGCTTTTGAGCTGACGTCAGATAGCGTGGATGCCCATGCTATGGAGGAAATGCTCATGGGTCTGGGATTTGGCGCCGCCGCCACAGGGATCCATGGAGCGTGGATGGCATATCGCCTGCCCGGGTCCAATGGAATCCTGCGGTATGTGGACTGTCTGATTGTGGCTTTTGCCTTTTATTTATATACGGCTTATGAAACTGGCGAAAATGGGGACCAGATATTGATCGTGATTTCCCTGGCGGCGGTGCTGCTGGATCTGCTGGCGGTAAACCAGCTGCGCACCGGGGAGGAATGTCCTTCGGTGATCCAGGGCGCCGGTACCGGCGGCAAGCTGCTGCTGGGCCTGATTTTCCTGCTGTGCCTGGCAGCGGCCGGCGGCATCGTCGGGCTTGCGTCCGGCCAGGTTCATAGCCTGGTGGACATTCTGCTGGTTATCCTTGGCGTCATTTGGCGGGTGGTGTCGGCAATTCTCGAAGGCATTTCCATGGTGCTGGCATATCTGATTTTGTTTCTGGTGGCGCTGCTGCCCAATGCCCCGCCCATGGCGCAGGAGCGGGTGGCCGGGATCGTCCAGGAGGGAACGGATGCGGTGGAGGAAACCGCGGGCACGCTGCTTCCGCTCTGGGTGTGGCAGCTGCTTTTGGCAGCAGGGCTTGTGGCGGGAATCGCTGCTCTTTTGTATTCTTTGCGCAATGTGAAGCTAAAGCAGATCGCAGTGCATGTCAGAAAAAAGAAAATCCTGCGGAAAAGCTATTTTTGGGAATCCTTTTATAGCTTGGCGCGGCGGCTGGGAAGCTGGCTGTGGTTTCGGTGGAATTATCTGCGTTTCCGGAAAACCCCCCAGGGCTTGTTTATCCTGGCAGAGTGTACCGGAAGAAAAATCAAGCTGAAACGCCTGCAGTCGGAAAGCCCGGGAGCCTATGTAAGGAGGCTGGCAAAGCAGCCGCAGTCGGAGCAGCTCCCGGCGGAGGCGGCAGAGACCGGGTTTTCCCTGGAAGCCCTGGCCGGGATTCTGGACCAGGTTTTTTATGGAGGGAAGGAAATCGGTCTCACCGCTGCGGAATATGACGGATACCGGAAGCAGATCCGGGGCCTGGAGGATAAAATCTGACCCGGAGCCTGTCAGATCGAACGAAAATATGGAGCCTGTCAGATAAAATAGATTGAAGTGTTGGAAAAAACATGCTATGCTAAAGGACAGTCAGGATTTTTGGAGAAACAAAAAAGGAGCGTCAGCATGGGAATTATAAGGGCTTCTAAATTAATATACGATTATATCCGCAAAGATGAAGATGATCATGTGGAGGAGGTCAGCCGGGCCATCGACGGCATGGACTTGGATATCAAGGCGGGAGATTTTGTGGCAATTTTGGGGCATAATGGCTCCGGTAAATCTACATTCGCCAAGCAGATCAATGGAATTCTGCTTCCCACCGAGGGCACGGTCTGGATTTCCGGCATGAATACGGCGGATGACAGCCATATCTGGGATATTCGCAGAACCGCCGGCATGGTTTTCCAGAACCCGGATAATCAGATCATTGGAAACATTGTGGAGGAGGACGTGGGCTTCGGGCCGGAAAACCTGGGCGTGCCCACGGACGAGATCTGGAGGCGGGTGGATGAGAGTCTGGAAGCCGTGGGTATGACCGCCTACCGGATGAAATCTCCCAATAAGCTGTCCGGCGGACAGAAGCAGCGGGTGGCCATCGCCGGTGTCATGGCGATGAAGCCCCAGTGCATTATTCTGGATGAGCCTACGGCGATGCTGGATCCCAACGGCAGAAAAGAAGTGATCCGCACTGTTCATGAGCTGAACCGCAGGGAAGGAATCACCGTGCTTTTGATCACTCATTACATGGAGGAGGTCATTGACGCGGACCGGGTGATCGTCATGGACGACGGCAAGCTGGTGATGGACGGGACGCCCAGGGAGATTTTCTCACGGGTGGACCGGTTAAAGTCCTACCGGCTGGATGTGCCGCAGGTGACGGAGCTTGCCTATGAGCTGAAAAAGGAAGGCGTGGACCTTCCCGACGGAATTTTGACCATGGAAGAATTGATGCGGCATTTGCTTCCGCTGATGAAAGAGCGGTTTCCGGAGACGGTGACCCTTGTTTCATAGCCAGCATCAGCAATACGCCGGGACCGGTGCTCCGGCTCGGACGTTTCAGGAGGAAGAGTATGTCAATCAGAGCAGAGCATGTGAATTTTTTATATGGCCAGGGAACGGCATTTGAGCAATATGCGCTGAAGGATGTCAGTTTTGAGATTGAGGACGGGCAGTTTATCGGGCTGATCGGGCATACCGGCTCCGGCAAGTCCACGCTGATCCAGCATTTAAACGGACTGCTCCGTGCCACCAGCGGCGAGATTTACTATAACGGGGAAAATATTTACCGGGACGGCTATGATATGAAAGCATTGCGCAGCAAGGTAGGGCTGGTATTTCAGTACCCGGAGCATCAGCTGTTTGAGGTGGATGTATTTTCCGATGTGTGTTTCGGACCGAAAAATCAGGGCTTGTCCCAGCCGGAGATCGAGCAGCGGGCCAGGGAGGCTTTGCAGCAGGTAGGGCTTTCCGAGCGGTTTTGGAAGCAGTCCCCCTTTGAACTGTCCGGCGGTCAGAAACGGCGGGCAGCCATCGCCGGGGTGCTGGCCATGCGCCCGGAGGTATTGATTCTGGATGAGCCGACGGCAGGGCTGGATCCCAGGGGACGGGATGATATTCTGGATGAGATTTCCGCCCTTCACAGGGAGAAGAAAATGACCATTATCCTGGTGTCCCACAGTATGGAGGATATTGCCCGGTATGCGGACCGGATCATGGTTATGAACCACGGAGAAAAGATCTTTGACGCGCCGCCCAAGGAGGTATTCCGCCATTATAAGGAGCTGGAAAAGGTGGGGCTTGCGGCGCCGCAGATCACCTATCTTGTGCACCAGCTAAGGGAGCACGGCGTCCCGATTGCAGATGATATTACCACGGTGGCAGAGGCAAAGACGGCGATCTTAAAACTGCTGCAGAAGGGCGGGCAGCGGCATGATTAGAGATATCACATTGGGACAATATTATCCGGTGGACTCCCAGATCCATAAAATGGATCCGAGGACGAAGCTGTTTGGAACGCTGGTATTTATTATTTCTTTGTTTTTGGCAGACAGCGTGCCGGCATATTTGATTGCCACTCTTTTTCTGGCGGCGGCGATCCGCACCTCGAAGGTGCCGTTTCGGTTTATCGTTCGGGGCCTGAAGGCAATTTTGTTTTTGCTCTTAATCAGCGTCAGCTTTAATCTGTTTTTGACGCCTGGGAGGGTATTGCTGGAGATCGGTTTTTTGAAGCTGACCTGGGAGGGTCTGCGGACGGCAGGCTTTATGGCTCTGCGGTTGATTTATCTGGTGATCGGCTCCTCCATTATGACCTTGACCACCACGCCCAATGAACTGACGGACGGTCTGGAAAAGGGGCTGGGCTTTTTGAACCGGTTTAAATTTCCGGTCCACGAGATTTCCATGATGATGTCCATTGCCCTTCGTTTTATTCCGATTCTGGTGGAGGAGACGGATAAAATCATGAAAGCGCAGATGGCGCGAGGCGCTGATTTTGAAAGCGGAAACCTGATCCAGAAGGCGAAGGCGATGGTGCCCCTGCTGGTGCCGCTGTTTATTTCCGCATTCCGCCGGGCCACAGATCTGGCCATGGCGATGGAGGCCCGCTGCTACCACGGCGGTGAGGGCAGGACAAAGATGAAGCCCCTGCATTACGAGACCCGGGACCGGGTCGCTTATGTGATTTATGTGATTTATCTGGCGGCAGTATTTTTCACCCGGAATATCCGGCTGATCGGATAGATCCGGACTTCATTGCCGGAACGCCGCAGGCCAGGGCCGGAAACGGGCAGGAAAGGATAGAGCTATGAAACGAGTGAAGCTGACCGTGGCTTACGATGGAACCAATTACTGCGGCTGGCAGCTGCAGCCCAATGGGGTGACCATTGAGGAGGTGCTGAACCGGGAGCTGTCGGCGCTTCTGCGTGAGCCGATTGCCGTAATCGGGGCAAGCCGCACCGACTCCGGCGTTCATGCCCGGGGCAATGTGGCGGTGTTCGATACGGAAAACCGTATGCCCGCCGACAAGATCTGCTTCGCAGTGAATCAAAAGCTGCCGGATGACATCCGGGTGCTGGCCTCGGAGGAGGTTTCTTTAGACTGGCATCCCCGCAAGGCAAATTGCACCAAGACCTATGAATATAAGATCATGAACCGGAAAATTTCCATGCCGCTTGAGCGGCTGTATTCCCATTTCTGCTATTTCCCGCTGGATGTGGAGAGTATGCGCCGGGCGGCTGCCTTTTTCATCGGAGAGCATGATTTTAAAAGCTTCTGCACGGTAAGAACCCAGGCGGAGGACACGGTGCGGACGGTTTACAGCATGGATGTGTGGAAGGAAGGGGATATGATCACCCTTCGCATCAGCGGAAACGGTTTTCTTTATAATATGGTACGGATCATTGCAGGTACCCTTTTGAAGGTGGGCATGGGCGTTTATCCACCGGAGCATGTGGCGGAAATTATGGCTGCGCGGGACCGCCAGGCGGCAGGGCAGACGGCCCCGGCCCGCGGGCTGACCCTGGTCAGCATGGAGTATGAAAAACAGCTGCCGGACTGGCATCACAGTGCCAATGAGGATTACAGCTATCACATTCTCCAGTCCCACATTGGAGACAGTCAGACCGCCTATTTTTGGATTGAACGGTGCCTGGACCGGGAATGGGACCGGCTGCTCACCCGCAATATCCACCATGCCTTCCAAAACGGCGCCAGTCAGGTGTTTGTGGCGGATTTGGAGGGAGAGCGGCTGCAGGACGGAGGGCAGTACGGGTATTATAAAATCGGGAAGGTGGCGGAAATGGCTGCATTCTCCCAAGAGGAAACGGAACAGATCCGGGAATTTAGCCGGGGAGAGACCCGGTGGTTTTTGGCAAGGGACGCGGGAATTTTTGGGCACTGAAAACAAAAAAATGATTGACACGCACGAAAGTGTGTAATATAATATTTAACTGTGACGTTAGGTGAAACTGCCGAAGCCAAAGCCCCGGAATAGGCATTTTCCTATAGATGTTAATAGATGTGGCGCTCTGCGCTGATTAAGAAACTGGTAATTTAACAGGAGGTTAACCAATGAAGAGTTTTATGGCTAGTCCAGCGACGATTGAGAGAAAATGGTACGTAGTTGATGCTACCGGATATACATTAGGACGTTTGGCTTCAGAAGTGGCAAAAGTTTTGAGAGGCAAGAATAAGCCGATCTACACCCCGCACATCGACTGCGGCGACTACGTAGTAGTTGTAAACGCAGACAAGGTAAAAGTAACCGGCAAGAAATTGGATCAGAAGATCTACTACAAGCACTCCGATTACGTGGGCGGCATGAAAGAAACCACCTTGCGTGAGATGATGGCAAAGAAGCCGGAGCGCGTAGTGGAACTGGCTGTTAAGGGTATGCTTCCCAAGGGACCTTTAGGTAAGAGCATGTACACCAAGCTTCATGTTTACGCTGGACCGGAGCATGAGCAGGCAGCTCAGAAACCAGAAGTTCTGGAATTCAAATTTTAAGGAAAGGTCACTGAAAGGAGGAAGTTATCATGGCAAACAAATATTATGGAACAGGTAGAAGAAAAAAATCTATCGCAAGAGTATATCTGGTACCGGGTACCGGTAAGATCACCATCAACAAGAGAGACATCGATGAGTATCTGGGTCTGGAGACCTTAAAGCTGGTTGTTCGTCAGCCGCTGGTTGCTACCGAGACCACGGATAAGTTCGATGTTCAGGTAAATGTACACGGCGGCGGCTTCAGCGGACAGGCTGGCGCGATCCGTCACGGCATCTCCAGAGCACTGCTTCAGGTAGACGGCGACTATCGTCCGATCCTGAAAAAAGCCGGCTTCTTAACCAGAGA
>CAZICB010000046.1:3497-18490 GCA_964537765.1 uncultured Lachnospiraceae bacterium | reverse complement strand
TGCCCAGGCCCTTCTGCTCGATCAGCACCTTGGTGGAGGGGATGGTGCCGTCAATGAAGCTGGTATGGTCCAGGTGAACCTGTTCTTCAAAGGAAATGAACTGCTCCGGATGCTCCACACCGTAGACATCACGAAGGAGCGACAGCCAAAAGGACTGGCTCTCGCCCTTCTCATAACCTTTATCTTTCCAATAAGCCGCAAACGCCTTGGCTGCCGCCCGCTGCTGTGTGTCTGTCATATCATCACCTCAAAATTACTATCACATTTTGTCCAGTATACGAATCTATCAAACTTTTTTCCACTATACCACAAAGGCCGGTATATTTCCACAGCTAAACAGATAAAAGAATGGTTGAACTTCTTGATAATCTACTCGACTTCGGCTATAATATAACTAAAGTAAAAATTAGCCGAAAGAGGTGCGGACATGAAGTATATTGCCAGAAGCTTAGAGCCTGTGGTCGAGCAGGTTACAAAAGAATATCCGGTCGTCCTTGTGACAGGTCCGAGACAGGTCGGAAAGACAACGATGCTTCAGAAGCTGATGGAAGGCACGGACAGAAACTATGTTTCCTTAGATGACCTGAACGAGAGAAGCCTTGCCAAGACAGATCCCCAGCTTTTTATTGAGCTGCACAAGCCGCCGGTACTCATCGACGAAGTCCAGTATGCGCCGGAGCTTTTCACCTACATCAAGGTGTATGCAGACTCCCATCATAATGCAGGAGACTTCTGGCTTACCGGCTCCCAGGTATTTAAGCTGATGAAAGGTGTGCAGGAATCACTTGCCGGTCGTGTGGCGGTTTTGTCCATGACCACTTTATCTCAGGCTGAAATCTCCGGCGTTCAGTCAGAGCCGCTCAGTATAGAACTGCCACACCTGCAAGCGAGAGAACAAAGCAGGAGCAAGCTGGACGTTCAGCAAATTTTCGAGCGGATTTTCAAAGGCTCCATGCCCAGCGTTGTCAGTGGGCAGAACACCAACAGCGGAATTTTCTATTCCAGCTATCTGTCCACCTATATCGACCGAGACGTAAAAGAGCTTTCCTACGCCACAGACTCCTTGAAGTTTTTTCGCTTTATCACTGCTGTCGCCGCAAGATGCTCTCAAATGCTGAATGTTTCGGAAATCGCTCAGGATGCTGACATCAACCAAAAGCAGGCAAAGGATTGGCTTCAAATCCTAGAAACCCTGGGGATTATCTTTTATCTGCATCCCTACTCGAATAATCTTTTGAAGCGCCTTGTGAAAACCCCGAAGCTGTATTTTTATGATACAGGGCTTGTTTGCTACCTGACGAAATGGACCAGCGCCGCCGTGCTTGAGAACGGAGCCATGAACGGAGCAATGTTAGAAA
Organism: uncultured Lachnospiraceae bacterium; assembly: GCA_964537765.1. Taxonomy (GTDB): domain Bacteria; phylum Bacillota; class Clostridia; order Lachnospirales; family Lachnospiraceae; genus Brotaphodocola. The sequence continues at coordinate 17,132 of CAZICB010000046.1, read as the reverse complement.
ACTATGTGATATCCGAAATTGCAAAGACGTATCTGAATTCCGGTATTGAGCCTGCAATCTATTACTACAGAGACAAAGACAGCAAAGAGATCGATGTGGTTTTGGAGCGCGACGGGAAGTTAAATCCCCTGGAAATCAAAAAGACTTCCAATCCGGATACGGAGCTTACAAAGGTGTTTTCGCTCCTGGATAAAGCTTCTGTAGCTCGTGGGAAAGGCGCAATCATCTGCATGAAACCTACTGTTGGCGCAATCGACAGGGATAATTATATTATTCCGATCTGGGCGATTTAAGAGGGAAAAGTTCCCCGGACAAATATATACTTTTCTCAAAGCCGCTTATCACTCCAATAGATAAGCGGCTATCTTTGGTGCGCCCAGCGGCGCACCTAATGTATGACCACAGGCCTGGCCAGTGGTCATGACTCGCGCTTGCGAAACCCGTTCAGGACCGTCAATACATCGTGCTTTGAGACTTCACAGATATTATAAGGGGCGCCCCGCAGGGACCAGTCGAATAAAGTTCCGCGGCAGGTTCGGAGAATCGTTTCTGATATTTCTTCCGCAGTGTATTCCGTGTCAAAAATGCCCTCCTGGATTCCCTGGCTTGCGAGCCGGAGAAGAATCTGGTTTAGTATCCTGTCAGAGGAAACATATTTTCCGCTTGTGCTCAGATGAATTTCCATCACCTTCACAAATACTTTGCTGCCGATCTCTATGGCTCCTTTTGTCTGGAGGTCGATAATGTCCAGGATTCCATTCACAACGCCCCGTGCCGGGTCGAGTTGATCTAACCAACTGTCAAATTCGATGTATTTTTCCATCAGAACTTCTTCTTTGGATGAATAATAGTGGTAGAAGTTTCCGACGGAAATACCGACCTCCTTACAGATCCGGCTGATCGTCACCTGATCGTAGCTGTATTCCTGAAATAATTTCAACGCTGTTTCATAAATGAGTGCTTTTGTATTGAGTGCTTGTTGTGCTCTTGTAATTTTATTCATAATGAAAAAGTATACAAAAAAAATCCCGGATAATCAAGAATAAAAAGAATTGATGAAAAATTAATGATATGATACAATTGAATAGTGTTCAATGAATCTAACTCAATGAATGCAATTCATCAAATGTTATAAGAGGAGGGAAGCAAATGAACAACAAGTATGCGGCACTTTTTGAGCCGATGAAAATCGGTTCTGTCACGATTAAAAACAGGATTGTGATGTGCCCGATGGGCGGAACGGCCTTGATTGAAAACAATCATTTTGATCAGGCTTCCGCCGATATGTATATTGAGCGGGCAAAGGGCGGAGTAGGCCTGATTGTGCCTGGAATTATTCACATTACGGATATGTGGGGGCGCGGTTTTTGGGCTTCGGAAGTTGATGAGGACTGCATGCAGCATATTAAGGAGACCCTTGAGGAGTTACATAAATATGACTGCAAGATGTTTGCGCAGATTGGCGCGGGAATGGGACGTGTTTTGTCTATCAGTTCCGGGATGCTGCCTGAGGGGTTTAATCCGGTGAAAGCAATGCGGGGACCAAGTGAAGGACTGCCAAATGTATGGTGCCCTGAGAAAAAGCACAGGGAAATGTCGAAGGAAGAAATCCATGAAATCATACAGGCGTATGCGGTACTGGCAAAACGACTGAAGGATGTCGGCATGGACGGTGTGGAGGTACACGCGATCCATGAAGGTTATCTGTTGGATCAGTTCTCGATTTCAAGCACAAACTGGAGGACGGATGAATATGGCGGTTCCCTGGAGAACCGTATGCGTTTTGTGTGTGAGATTATACGTGCCATCAAGGACGTCTGCGGTGAGGATTTCCCGGTGTCCGTGCGTTTCAGCGTTACCAGCAAAATGAAAGGCTTTAATGACGGAGCGCTGCCGGCTGAAAATTATAAAGAGTTTGGTCGTCCTATGGAGGAAGCGCCTTCTGTGGCAAAGATTTTGGAGGCGGCAGGCGCGGATCTGTTGAACGCGGATAATGGTTCCTATGACGCCTGGTGGTGGGCACATCCGCCGATGTATATGCCGAAGGCCTGCAACCTTCCGGAGGTCGCTTATATTAAGAACTTCGTCCATATTCCGGTTGTCTGTGCCGGGCGTATGGAGGATCCGGATGTGGCCCTGGAGGCTGTGGCGAGCGGTAAAATTGATTTTGTCGGAATTGCCAGGCAAATGCTGACCGATCCGCAGTGGGCGAATAAGGTTGCAAATAACGAGATTGAGGACATTAAGCCGTGTATTGCCTGTCATAATGGCTGCTTTGGCAGATTGTTTGCCGGAATCGGCACGTCCTGTGCCTTAAATCCGGCGGCAATGCAGGAGAAAAAATATGAAATCAAGCCGACAAAGGTGAAAAAGCAGGTGCTGGTGATCGGCGGTGGAATCGGCGGCATGGAAGCGGCGCGTCTGGCAGCCATCCGCGGTCATGAGGTGACGCTGGTTGAGAAAACAAATCAACTCGGAGGAGTATTTATCGCGGCGGCCGCTTTTGAGTTTAAAGAATCCGACAGAAAGCTGATTCAATGGTATATCCGCCAGATGGAAAAGCAGCATGTCAAGGTTCTTATGAATACAACGGCGGATAAGGCATTGGTTGAGACACTGAACCCGGATGAGGTGATTGTCGCTACGGGCGCGGTTCCAAGGAACCTGAATGTGAAGGGAATCAACGGAGAAAATGTCTGTGAGGCCTGTGAATACCTGTTGAAAACCAAGTCTGTCGGAGACCAGGTGGCCGTCATTGGCGGCGGCTTGACCGGTGTGGAGATCGCTTACAGCCTTGTCCTTCAGGGAAAGAAAGTATGCATTATTGAGGCAAAGAACGAGATTTTGGAGGGCAAATTCCTATCAGCGGCGAATTCCAATATGCTGAGACAGATTATCAAGGATTATCAGATTCCTGTTTATAAGAGCGCCACGATCACGGAAATCAATAAAGATGGAGTGGAATTCATTCAAAACGGCGAAACTTTTGTCGTTTCAGCGAATTCTGTGATTACAGCCGTAGGCTATTTGCCGAAGCAGACCATTCCGGCTGGGTTAGAAAAGATGGAACACGTTCACGTTATCGGTGATGCGGATAAAGTAGGAAACCTGATGGATGCGGTATGGGCTGCCTATGATGTCGCTCTGGCGATTTAGCTATAGTTTCTGGTATCTCGCGGCAAGGTCGGTGCGATCGGCCTTGCCGCAAGGCACTTTTAATAAGGCAAAAGCCTTAAAATCCATGATTCTCATGGATTTTAAGGCTTTTTCATGCCCCTGCCAAGGATGCCGGCAGCCGGACTCGAACCGGCACGAGGTCGCCCCCGTCAGATTTTGAGTCTGATGCGTCTGCCATTCCGCCACGCCGGCTTACTTACGCAACGAAGCTATTCTAGCATAAAAGGCATCTTTTGGCAAGTGTTTTTTCTTATGAAATTTAGCTAAAATTTACTTTGCAGAAAACAGCTGTTTGAACCGTTCCATGGCTTCCCTGGTATTCTCATGATTGCCGAAGGAGGTCAGGCGGAAGAAATTCTTGCCATTCTCTCCGAAGCCTGCTCCCGGTGTGCCTACGATCTGAGCATTGTTTAGCAGATAGTCAAAGAAGGTCCAGGAGTCCATCTGATCCGGGCACTCAAACCAGATGTAGGGAGAGTGGATGCCGCCGAAGAAACGGATTCCAAGGCTTCCCAGAGTCTCGGAGATCATGCGGGCATTCTCCTGATAGTAGTGGATATTCTCCTGGCACTGGCGCATGCCTTCCTCCGTAAATACGGCAGCGGCGCCTTTCTGGATAATGTAGGAGGTGCCGTTGAATTTGGTGGACTGGCGGCGGTTCCACATGGCGTGCAGGGACATAGTCTTGCCGTTGGATGCCGGAAATACCAGTTCCTTTGGTACGATGGTGTAGCCGCAGCGGGTGCCGGTAAAGCCTGCCGTCTTTGAAAGAGAGCAGAATTCGATGGCGCAGCGCTTCGCGCCCTCGATGGCATAAATGCTTCTGGGAAGTGCCGGGTCGGTGATAAACGCCTCATAGGCGGAGTCAAACAGGATCACCGCATCGTTTGCCAGGGCGTAATCCACCCAGATTTTCAGCTGCTCGCGGTTGTAGACGGCTCCCGTGGGGTTGTTGGGAGAGCACAGATAAATGATGTCCGCGTGCAGGGACGGATCCGGCATGGGCAAAAAATCATTGTCCGTATTGCCGGAAAGGTAGGTGACGTTTTTGCCGTTCATCACATTGGAATCCACGTACACCGGATATACCGGATCCGGGATCAGGATCACATTGTCCTCGGAAAACAGCTCGCTGATATTTCCGGTGTCGCTCTTGGCGCCGTCGGAAATAAAAATATCGCCAGGGTCCACAGAAACGCCGTTTCTGGCGTAATAGCCGGAGATGGCTTCCCGGAGAAACGCATAGCCCTGCTCCGGACCGTAGCCCTTAAAGGTCTCGGCAGAGCCCATGGCATCCACGCCTTCATGGAGTCCCTGGAGAGCCAGAGCGCATAAGGGCAGAGTCACATCACCGATTCCCAAACGAATGATCTTCTGATCCGGATGCTTTGCGGAATAATCTGCAACCCGGTGGGCAATCTCCGCAAACAGGTAGCTTTCTTTTAAATTCTGATAATTCTCGTTTAACTTTGGCATGGGGTACCTTCCTTCTTGAAAGAAATAAAATAACTGGCAACGATCTGGCCTGATGGAACTGTTGCAATGATTGTTGATTCTAACAGAGAATAAAATTCCCGTCAATATTCCTCAAAAAAAAATCATGATTTATTGAAAATGCGGGGGGTTTATTGTATGATAGATGGATAATATAAAAGAAAATCTTTGCCAAAAGTTTCAAAAATAAAGTGAGGTGCGTTGATGCTGACCTGTAAGGAAGCTGAAAAAATGGTGATGCCCTATATTGATAACCAATTGAGCGAATCGGAGCTGGAAGCCTTTGTGAACCATGTGCGGCATTGTCCCGACTGCAAGGAAGAACTGGAAATTTATTACACGGTTTCCCTGGGCCTTAAGCAGTTAGACAGCAGCAGCGACATTTACGATATGAACGGCGCTCTGGAGGAAAGCCTGGATACCTCCTCGCTGATTATCCGGGCAGTCCGTCTGCGAAAGATCATCAGCTATGCGGTCAGTACCCTGCTGACGGTGGGGGTACTGACCACGCTGCTTTTGCAGCTTCGGATCTGGGCGCAGACCGGATTTCTTTTATAGAGGAGAATGACATGGAAAAACTTGTTTTGATTGACGGGCACAGTATTTTAAACCGTGCCTTTTATGGTGTCCCGGATTTAACCAACGCGGAGGGGCTGCACACCAATGCGGTGTACGGCTTCCTCAATATTATGTTTAAGATTCTGGAGGAGGAGCAGGCGGACCATCTGGCGGTGGCCTTTGACCGTAAGGAGCCCACCTTCCGCCACATCCAGTATCCCGAGTACAAGGGCACCCGAAAGCCTATGCCGGAGGAGCTGCGGGAGCAGGTACCGCTGATGAAGGAGGTCCTTGCTTCCATGGGCATTCCTATTCTGACTCTAGCCGGATATGAGGCCGACGATATTCTGGGAACCGTCGCCAAGCGCTGCGCCTGTGACGGCGTGGAGGTTTCCATCGTATCCGGAGACCGGGATCTTCTGCAGCTGGCGGACACCCATATCAAGATCCGCATGCCAAAGACGACCCGCAGCGGCACGGAGGTCAAGGACTATTATCCGGAGGATGTAAAACGGGAATATCAGGTGACTCCCAAAGAGTTTATTGATGTCAAGGCGCTGATGGGGGACGCCTCCGACAATATCCCCGGAGTTCCCTCCATCGGGGAAAAGACGGCGACCAATCTGATCGTTGCCTACGGAAGCATTGAAAATGCCTATGCCCATTTGACGGAGATCCGGCCGCCCCGCGCTCAGAAGGCGCTGACGGAGCATTACCCGATGGCGGTGATGAGCAAGGAGCTGGCCACCATCTGTCTGGAGTGCCCGATCTCATTTTCCTATGAAGACGCGGCCATCGGCGACTTGTATACGCCGGAGGCTTATCAATATATGAAGCGGCTGGAGTTTAAGTCCATCCTGAAGCGCTTTGACGCCGCTCAGATAGGGACCTCCTCGGTGGAGGAGCATTTCTGGACGGTGGAGGATTTCTCCGGCGCGGAGCAATTGTTCCAGCAGGCAAAAAGCTGTGAGCGCAGCGGCTTTCAATTGATTTTGTCTCCCATAAACGGAATTGCCGGACTTTCCTTGTGTCTGGGAGAGGATGCCTGCTATGTAATTCCTGCTGCCGGATTCGTGACCGGAGCCTATCTTTGTGACAAATTAAATGAGCTGATCCGGACCCCGGGCGCCACCTTAGTGACCAATGACTGGAAGGCCCAGCTCAAATATCTTTCTGCCGGATATGATGCTCCGGTGACGGACGCAGGGCTGGCCGGATACCTTTTAAATCCGCTAAAGGATACCTACGGCTACGATGACCTGGCCAGGGATTATCTGAATATGACGGTCCCCTCCAAAAGCAACCTTTTGGGGAAGGAGGATCTGGGCAAGGCTCTTTTTGATGGCGACCAGCGGGCCGTCATCTGCGCCTGTTATATGAGTTATATTTCCTGGAAAGTCATGCCCGAGCTGTTTTCCAGGCTGGAACAGACCGGGATGTTTAATTTGTACCGGCAGGTCGAGATGCCTTTGGTATACAGCCTGGACCGCATGGAAAAGGCCGGCATCCGGGTGAATCGGGAACAGCTGAAACAATATGGAGATCAATTAAAAATCCGTATTGACAAGCTGGAGCAGGAGATTTATGATCTGGCAGGAGGCGCTTTTAACATCAATTCCCCCAGGCAGCTGGGAGAAATTCTGTTTGAGCGGATGAAGCTTCCCCACGGAAAGAAGACCAAGACCGGCTATTCGACCGCGGCGGATGTGCTGGAAAAGCTGGCGCCGGATTATCCCATTGTACGGATGATTCTGGATTACCGGCAGCTTACCAAGCTGAATTCCACCTACGCGGAAGGACTTGCGGTCTTTATCGGTGAGGATGAGCGGATTCACGGCAAATTTAACCAGACCATCACCGCTACCGGGCGCATCAGCAGTACGGAGCCCAATCTGCAAAACATTCCGGTGCGCATGGAACTGGGGCGGGCGATCCGCAAGGTATTTGTGCCGGAGGACGGCTATGTGTTTGTGGACGCGGATTATTCCCAGATTGAACTGCGTATCCTCGCCCACATGTCGGGAGACGAGCGGCTGATCGGAGCCTACGGGGAGGCACAGGACATACACGCGATCACCGCCTCGGAGGTGTTCCATACGCCCCTGGCTGAGGTGACCCCGCTGCAGCGGCGCAATGCCAAAGCCGTCAATTTCGGCATTGTTTACGGCATCAGCGCTTTTGGGTTAAGCGAGGACCTAAGCATCAGCCGCAAGGAGGCATTGGAATACATCAATAAATATTTTGAGACCTATCCCGGTGTGAAGGCCTTTCTGGACGGCCAGGTGGCTCAGGGCAAGGAGCAGGGCTACGTGACCACCATGTTTGGGCGCAGGCGGCCCATCCCGGAGCTAAAATCCGCCAATTTTACGCAGCGGTCCTTCGGAGAGCGGGTGGCGATGAATTCCCCGATCCAGGGCAGCGCCGCGGATATTATGAAGCTTGCCATGATCGCGGTGGACCGGGAGCTGTTAAAACGGAAATTGAAATCCCGGATTGTGCTGCAGGTCCACGATGAGCTTTTGGTGGAGACCTGGGAGCCGGAGCTTTCCCAGGTGATACAGATTCTGGAAGAAAAAATGAAGCATGCCGCATCACTTAAGGTGGCGCTGGAGGTGGACGTCCACAGCGGTTCTACCTGGTTTGACGCGAAATAGGAGGGTAGATTATGAAAGATTTGGGATACTATAATGGCAGGATCGCGCCCATCGATGAGATGATGGTGCCCATGAATGACCGGGTATGTTATTTCGGAGACGGCGTCTACGAGGCGACCATGGTCAACAATTACAAGATCTTTGCCCTGGAGGATCATGTGGAGCGTTTCTACAACAGCGCCGGGCTGGTGAAAATCCGGATTCCCTACACCAAGGAGGAGCTGAAGGCGATTTTAAATGATCTGGTGCAGAAGCTGGATTCCCCGGAGCAGATGATCTATTGGCAGGTTACCCGCGGCACCGCCCCCAGAAACCACAGTTTCCCCAAGGGGGATGTGAAGGCAAATCTTTGGGTCACCATCAAGCCTATGAAGGTAAAGGATCAGAGCAGGAAGCTGCTTTTGACCGATATGGAGGACACACGTTTCTTCCATTGCAATATCAAAACCCTGAATCTGATGGTCAATTGCATGGCGGCGCAGAAGGCGGAGGAGCTTGGCTGTGACGAGTGCGTATTCCACCGCGGAGACATTGTCACCGAGTGTGCCCACAGCAATGTCAGCATTATCAAGGACGGCGTGTTCATCACCCATCCCACCGATCATTTCATCCTTCCCGGTATCACCAGAAAGCATGTGATCCAGATCTGCAAGGAGCACGACATTCCGGTGGACGAGACGCCCTTCACCATGGCGCAGCTGATGAATGCGGACGAGGTGCTGGTATCCAGTTCCACCCAGCTTTGCCGCAGCGCAGCTTCCATGAATGGGACTCCCATCGGTGGAAAGAATCCGGAGATGGTGAAACTGATTCAGGATGCTTACATGGAAAAGTATTTAAACGAAACCAGATAAGCGTTACAATATAGGAAAGACGAAAACGAAGAGGAGACAGATCATGAATAATCAAACCGCAGAAGATATTAAGAATCCGGCACTGGTAGCCGCCATGCGCGCTATGGTGCAGCATAATAATGAGGAAACCCGCAGCCAGATGGCAGCGGCTCTCATGGACTCTCATCTGCTTTCCCCCATTCAGCGGCAGACCGTGCTGACGGAAAAAGATGGTCCGTCTGTCCGGATTAAATTCGAGGAGATCCAGAATACGGAGGGCGATAAATATTACCTTGCCTTCACCGATATTGATGAGTATGCCAGATGGAACAACGATGAAAAGCATAATCAGGCGCTGATCATGACCATGGAGGATTACGGCAACATTCTGATCCGCCATATCAATGACCTGAAGGGCTTTGTCATCAATCCCTATGGGGAAAATATCAGCATCTCCAAATCCCTGCTGCTTTCCCTGTTAAAACAGCGTGAGGCAAAGAGAAATGCAGAAAAAGCAAACTAAATATCCCGTCCGAGTCATCGGCCTCACCGGGGGCGTCGGCTCCGGCAAAAGCCGGATTCTGGAGCTTTTAAACACGGAATTCGGCGCCCAGGTGATCCTGGCGGATGATGTGGCACGGAAGCTGGAGGAGCCTGGAAAGGCCGGGTTTCTTGGCCTTTTGGAGGCCTTCGGGGACGGTATCCTGGCTGCGGACGGAACCTTGGACCGCGGTCGTTTTGCGGCGCAGATTTTCAAGTGCCCGGCCGATCTGCATCGGGCAAATGAGATCATCCACCCACTGACCTGGCAGGAGATCCGCCGTCAGATCAAAGAAAGCAAGGCTCCCCTGATCGCGGTGGAGTCGGCGTTGTTTGACGAGACCACCCGGAAAATCTGCCAGGAGCTTTGGCTGATCGACGCCAGTGAAGAGGTCCGAATCAGCCGCCTGATGGCAAACCGCGGCTACAGCCGGGAAAAATGTGAGGAGATCATCCGCAGTCAGAAAAGCCGCGGGGATTTTTTGCGGCTTGCAGACGCTGTGATCGAAAATGACGGTACCATCGAACAGGTCCGCGCGCAGATCGCCGCACGGCTTCACGGATCGGAAAAAACAGATGATAAAGGAACAGCAGTATGAGATTAGTGAGTATTGCCAGCGGCAGCAGCGGAAACTGCATCTACGTTGGCTCAGACCATACCCATATCCTGGTGGATGCGGGGATCAGCAACAAACGGATCGAACAGGGTTTAAATGACATCGGCGTCAAGGGAAGCGAACTGGACGCCATCGCCATCACCCATGAGCATTCCGACCATATCAAGGGACTGGGAGTCCTGGCAAGAAAACACCAGCTGCCGATCTACGCCACCCGGGAGACCCTGGAGGAGATCGCATCCGACAAAGGGCTGGGAGACTTTCCCTCCGGCCTGTTTCATGAGGTGCTGCCGGACGTGCAGCTATCCATCGGAGATCTGGAGCTGACTCCATTTTCCATCGACCATGATGCCGCAAATCCGGTGGCCTACCGGATCAAACAGGGCCGTCACAGCGTGGCGGTGGCCACGGATATGGGACACTATGATCAGTATATTATTGACCATCTGCAGGGGCTGGATGCCATTTTGCTGGAGTCCAACCACGACGTAAATATGCTGGAAACCGGACCCTATCCCTATTACTTAAAACAGAGGATTCTCGGCGATCACGGGCATTTATCCAACGAAAATGCCGGTCGGCTTTTAAGCCATATTCTCCATGACCATTTGAAAAAAATCCTGCTGGGGCATTTAAGCAAGGAAAATAATTACGAGGCCCTCGCCTATGAGACGGTCCGGCTGGAGATTGACATGGGCGACTGCCCTTATAAGGCCTCTGATTTTTCCATTTCTGTCGCGGGCCGTGACCGGATGTCAGAAATCATCAACCTATAACGATACATCAGGAAAGAGAGGAACCATCCTATGAACAAAGTGATTATTACGGTTGTGGGAAAGGACACCGTGGGCATCATCGCCAAGGTATGCACCTTTCTGGCGGAGAACCAGGTGAACATTCTGGATATTTCCCAGACCATCGTCCAGGAATATTTTAACATGATGATGATTGCGGATATGGAGCATGCGGCAGACTCTTTTGACGCCATTTCAAGCGGTCTGGAAAAGATCGGGGAGGAGATCGGCGTGCGCATCAAGTGCCAGCGGGAAGAAATCTTCACCAAGATGCATCGGATCTGAGAAAGGCGGTCATTTCCTATGTTGAATATGTTTGAAGTTATCGAAACTAACAATATGATTGAGCACGAAAAGCTGGACGTGCGGACCATCACCATGGGCATCAGCCTGCTGGACTGCTGCGACAGCGACCTGGATGCCCTCAATGAAAAAATCTACCGGAAGATTCTGTCCTACGCCAAGAATCTGGTGGCCACAGGCGAAGCCATCTCCAGAGATTTCGGCGTGCCCATCGTCAACAAGCGGATTTCTGTCACCCCCATCGCTTTGGTAGGCGGCTGCGCCTGCAAAAAGCCGGAGGATTTTGTGACCATCGCCCGGACCCTGGACAAGGCGGCAAAGGAGATCGGGGTCAATTTTATCGGCGGCTATTCCGCCCTGGTATCCAAGGGCATGACCACCGCCGACGAGAACCTGATCCGTTCCATTCCCCAGGCGCTGGCAGAGACAGAGCGGGTATGCAGTTCCATCAATGTGGGTTCCACCAAGACCGGCCTGAACATGGACGCGGTGCGGCTGATGGGAGAGATCGTGCTGGAAACCGCCGAGGCCACCAAGGAGTATGATTCCCTGGGCTGCGCCAAGTTAGTAGTATTTTGCAATGCACCCGACGACAATCCCTTTATGGCCGGCGCCTTCCATGGCGTGACGGAAGCTGACGCCATCATCAATGTGGGAGTCAGTGGTCCCGGCGTGGTAAAGGTGGCGCTGGAAAAGGCAAGAGGCGAAAACTTCGAGGTGCTCTGTGAAACCATCAAAAAGACTGCCTTCAAGATCACCCGGGTAGGCCAGCTGGTGGCCCAGGAGGCTTCCAAACGGCTGAACGTGCCCTTCGGCATCATCGACCTGTCTTTGGCGCCCACTCCGGCGGTGGGAGACAGTGTGGCGGAGATTCTGGAAGAGATTGGCCTGGAGCGGGTAGGCGCACCCGGAACCACAGCTGCCCTCGCCATGCTCAATGACCAGGTGAAAAAGGGCGGCGTCATGGCGTCCTCCTATGTGGGCGGTTTAAGCGGCGCGTTCATCCCGGTCAGCGAGGACCAGGGCATGATTGACGCGGTTTCCATGGGCGCATTGACTCTGGAAAAGCTGGAAGCCATGACCTGTGTCTGCTCCGTGGGACTGGACATGATCGCCATCCCCGGCGACACGCCCGCAGCCACCATCTCCGGCATGATCGCTGACGAGGCGGCCATCGGCATGATAAACCAGAAAACCACCGCCGTGCGTGTGATTCCGGTGATCGGAAAGGGCGTGGGAGACACGGTGGAATTCGGCGGACTTTTGGGCTATGCCCCGGTCATGCCGGTAAACCAATACTCCTGTGAAAAATTCGTCACCCGCGGCGGCCGGATCCCGGCTCCCATTCATAGCTTTAAAAACTGATTAAAAAGAGCGGTCCGTCTCCTTCTAATCGGACAGGATGACGGACCGGGTGTATTCGTTTTTCATCCGCATTCCGCTTTTTTGAAATACCAGGGACTGATACAGATGAGAAGCCAAAAAATCCTTCTTAAGCCGCCAAAAGCCGGACTGATGAAGCACCCTGCGGGCATCCGCTGTCTTTGTGAGCAGCAAAAGCCCGCTGTTTTTTTTGATCTCTCCCAGCAGCGGCGCTGCCTGTCTGCGAAAGCCTAACACCCGCGCGAAAGAAACGTAGTCCTGAGCTTTGGCGTCAAGAAGCTCCTCTTTGGTGATCCCCAGCAGCAAATGAAGCAAAGCCCGGCTGATTCTGGTGTACGTGTATTGCTTTGTCTTTAATTGTTCGACTCTGCCGGAAAAGGTGGCAAATTCCAGACCTTGACGAACCAGCCGCGCTTCCAGCTCCGAAGACAGATCGGCAAAATCAGAAAGCTTCACCCCCTGGCCGATCATTTCCAGCAGCCTCCAGTTCAAAATTCCGGTCAAATCATCGGCAAACATGGGAACCGGCGTTCCAGTTTTCAGCAGAAGCCGGAGAGAAGCATCGTCCATGCCGTGATATTCCGGGCAGGAAAAATAATCGAGGCTTCCCTGTCTTACGGCATTGCGGATCCCGGAGGCGGATGGGAACGAATCCCCGCCTAAGCCATCGTCATGGTAGCCCTGGCCGACACGCTTGACGGTCATGGGCCGGATCCGGCTGCCACGCTTTTGCAATGCCTTTAAATATTCTATTCCCAGAATGTTGTTGGGCAGGGCAAGGGCCGCGCCGGCGCCGTTCTTTTCCGAAAGACAGGCGCACAGCGCCTCCTCGCGTGCCTTTGGAAAAGAGACGCCGTCCTTTAGCCTGGCGCGAAGGATATTCTGATATTCTTCCGGCTCCTGCGAAAGGATACCGGCCGCTTCCTGCAGCAAGGACAAGTCTCCGGTCTCGCTTCCAAAGCATAGATAATCCACCACACCCAGGCGGTCCAGAAGCGCGGCCCCGCAGGCCGCAAAATCCTCCGCGCTGCTGGTGGCAAAGCCGCAGGGCATTTCCAATACCAGATCGGCGCCATTATGCAGGGCGATGGCCGTGCGCGTATATTTATCATATATGGCCGGCTCCCCCCGCTGTACAAAATCCCCGCTCATCACCACCACAAGATAATCCGCCCCGGTCCGGGCGCGGATCTGATCCAACTGGTAGCGGTGGCCGCTGTGAAAAGGATTGTATTCTGCGATGATGCCTGCTGTCTTCATAAAAAAGTCTCCTGCTTCTATC
>CAZICB010000046.1:0-3397 GCA_964537765.1 uncultured Lachnospiraceae bacterium | reverse complement strand
ATATAAAATCTTATGAGAATCATGGAAATATTATATCGATATTTTCCAAGAACGTAAAGCGCAGATGAAAATCTATCGGCAAATTTTCCTCCATGTTTCATAAAAAATGCAAATTTTTGTAAAATTTACCTTGTTTCCAAATTCCACACCGTATATAATAGATTTATCTATAAATCTAGGAAAGGGGTAACATTTATTATGGGAATTATTGATTCAATTAAAGCAAAGGCGAAAGCAGATAAGAAAACCATCGTTCTTCCGGAGTCCATGGACCGCAGAACGTGGGTTGCCGCTGAAAAAGTGTTAAAAGAGGGACTGGCAAATCTGATTATTATTGGTACTCCGGAGGATATCGGAAACTTAAGCGACGGTCTGGACGTGTCCGGCGCTACCATCATCAATCCGCAGACCTATGAGAAGACCCAGGAATATATCGATCTGTTTGTTGAGCTGAGAAAAGCCAAAGGAATGACTCCGGAGAAGGCAAAAGCCACGATCCTGAGCGATTATGCATACTACGGCTGCCTGATGATCAAAAACGGCGACGCCGACGGCATGGTTTCCGGCGCTTGCCATTCTACGGCAAACACCTTGAGACCCTGCCTGCAGGTTATCAAGACCAAACCGGGCACCAAGCTGGTTTCCGCATTCTTCCTGATGGAGGTTCCGGACTGCCAGTATGGTGACAGCGGCACCTTCGTATTCGGCGACTGCGGACTGAACCAGAATCCTACTCCGGAAGAGCTGGCAGCCATCGCCATCTCCTCCGCTGAGAGCTATAAGCTGCTGACCGGCGCGGAGCCGAGAGTTGCCATGCTGTCTCATTCCTCCAAGGGCAGCGCTTCCCATGCGGATGTTGACAAGGTTGTCGAGGCTACGAAGATCGCCAAGGAGCAGGCTCCGGATCTGGCTCTGGACGGCGAGCTGCAGCTGGATGCTGCCATTGTTCCGGAAATCGGCGCTTCCAAGGCTCCGGGCAGCAGCGTAGCGGGCAAGGCAAACGTTCTGATCTTCCCGGATCTGGATGCAGGAAACATCGGCTACAAGCTGGTACAGCGTCTTGGCAAGGCAGAGGCTTACGGCCCCATGTGCCAGGGTATCGCGAAACCGGTGAACGATCTGTCCAGAGGCTGCTCTGCAGACGATATTGTAGGCGTAGTTGCAATCACCGCCGTACAGTGCCAGAATCAGTAAAGAATTTTATTTATTTTTAAGGAGAGTACCATATTATGAAAATTTTAGTTATCAACTGCGGAAGTTCTTCTCTGAAATATCAGCTGATCGATATGGAAGATGAGAGCGTAATTGCAAAAGGTCTCTGCGAGAGAATCGGCATCGACGGTTCCAAGCTGACCCATCAGCCCACCGGCAAGGACAAAGTTGTCATTGATAAGGACATGCCTACCCACCAGACCGCTATCGAGCTGGTTATGGATGCTCTGCAGGATCCGGAGCACGGCGTAATCAAGAACACCGACGAGATTTCCGCAATTGGACACCGTGTACTCCACGGCGGCACCACCTACAGCGAGTCCATCGTGGTGAATGAGGATGTAAAGAGAGTGATCCGTGAGTGCTTCGATTTAGGACCGCTGCACAATCCGGCAAACCTGATGGGTATCGAGGCCTGTGAAGCTGCTATGCCCGGCAAAGCAAACGTGGCCGTATGGGATACCGGCTTTGGTATGGCTATGCCGGAGAAGGCCTATATGTATGCGATTCCGCACGAGTACTATGAAAAATATGGCATCCGCCGCTATGGATTCCATGGCACCAGCCATATGTTCGTATCCGGCGAGACCATCAAGTTCGGCGGTCTGGATCCGAAGAATGCAAAAGTGATCGTATGCCATCTGGGCAACGGCGCAAGCATTTCCGCTTCCATCGGCGGCAAGTGCGTGGACACCAGCATGGGCCTGACTCCATTGGAAGGCCTGATCATGGGCACCAGAAGCGGAGACATTGATCCGGCTGTTGTGCAGTTCATCTGCAACAAAGAGGGCAAGGATGTCAATGAAGTACTGAATATCCTGAACAAGAAATCCGGCGTTCTGGGCATGAGCGGCGGCATATCCAGTGACTTCCGTGACATTGAGGCGGCAAGAGACGAAGGCAATCATCTGGCAGAGGTTGCTATGGATGCCTTTGTTTATCGCGTAGCAAAATACATCGGCGCTTATACCGCGGCCATGAACGGCGTAGATGCCATCGCATTCACCGCGGGTGTTGGCGAGAACGACAAGGGCACCCGCAAAGCTATCTGCGAGTACCTGGGCTATCTGGGCGTGAAGATTGACGATGCAGCCAACAATGTGAGAGGAAAGAATGCTGTGATTTCCGCAGCGGATTCCAAAGTAAAAGTGATGCTGATCCCCACCAACGAGGAGCTGGCAATCGCAAGAGAGACCAAGAGACTGACCGAATAATCGGTTCAAACCATATAGCCTGCTTTACGGATAGAGACATTTTTGTCTGCAAAGCAGGCTTTTTGTGTGTTAATTTAGTCTTTTTCTGTGAATGGAAAAAATTGAAAAACTTATTGACAAAGTATTTCCGCCTATGTATAATATCAAGGGTGCGTATTAGGAGATTAATATGCTTATTAACTTAACAGAGCTGCTTTCCATTGATGGAAAGGAAAAGACGTACACATGCGACTTCGGACTGGATACCTTTCAGGCGCCAGATGATGTCTATGCGGTTGTCTCGAAGAAGCCGGTGAGACTTCGGATCCGTCACCTCGGTGACCGGAAGCTGTTGGTGGAAGGAAATGCAGAGATTACCCTGAGCATTCCCTGCAGCAGATGTCTGGAACCCGTCCGGACTCCGTTTCATCTGAAGATAGAAGACGAGCTGGATATGAATAAGTCAGAAGAAGAGCGTGTGAATGATCTCGATGAACAGCACTATGTAAGCGGTTATCATCTGGATGTCGACCAGTTACTTTGTAACGAACTATTGTTGAACCTGCCGATGAAAGTCCTCTGTAAGGAAGACTGCAAGGGAATCTGCAATAGATGTGGTGCGAACTTGAACCTCGGGACCTGTTCCTGTGATCGCAGTTCGCCTGACCCAAGAATGTCCGTTATCCAGGATTTATTTCAACAGTTTAAGGAGGTGTAAACCATGTCTATCTGCCCAAAGAATAAGTCTTCCAAAGGAAGAAGAGATAAGCGTAGAGCTAACTGGAAAATGAGCGCTATGAATCTGGTGAAATGCAGCAAGTGCGGCGCACTGATGATGCCTCATCGGGTTTGCAAAGCTTGTGGCTCTTACAATAAAAAAGAGATCGTTAGCGTTGAGGACTAAAATCGAAAAGAGAATGATAGCGTATAGAAAGCTTCCGGGCGTAATCCTGGGAGCTTTTTCTATTTACCGAAAGTGCAGTGAGACGCGC
>CAZICB010000045.1:14581-18842 GCA_964537765.1 uncultured Lachnospiraceae bacterium | reverse complement strand
GGAGCCATCCGTGGGGCTTTCATGTATGGTGATGTCTGCGTCAGCAGACATGTCCATTTATATAGCTTACTACGACCGTCAGCATCGCGCAAGCGGAAGTTGACGCTGCAAACACCAACAAAAATAGACATCATAAACCCCCGGGCCGCCCCTATCGTGCTCCGTTTAAAAGAATCCACACAGACGGCAAATATCTCCGCAAAAGCATGCCGACAGGATACACCACCGCCAAAACCAGAAAGGGCATGGCCACATACAGCCCCAGGGCCGCCGCCATGCTTCCGTAAAAGAGCTGCACAACAGATTTATTGATCAGCCGGACCAGCGCAAAATGAGTGGCATACAGGAAAAAATTGCAGCCCATATACCCCTTCGCCTCCGGCAGGCTCTTTGCCGGCAGCAACAACCACAAACCAGCCACCGCGCACAGACGGCACAGCACAAAGCAAAAAATCCATGCATGGGAAAGACCTGTCCGGTAAAAAAGAACCGCCATCACAGCCAGGGCTGCCCCCGGAAGAAACGGATGCTCCTCACTTTCCACCAGATGGCTGCCGGACATGGCAAGGATCGCTCCGGTGGTATAGTAAACAGCCGCATCCGCATTGAGATAGGGAAGCCGGATGCCCAAAATGACCAGCCCCCACAGACAGACGTACAACAGTACCCGGCTCCACAAAAAGCGCAGCAGCGGATATAAAAGCGGCGCCAGCAAAATCAAAAGGATCAGCTGAAACAGGTACCAGAACACATAATTATACGTGTAATGAATGATCGCGTCCACCGCGGGCAAGAGGCCAAAGGGGATCACGCCCTTTCCTACCACCTGCCCCAGCCAGGGCAGCCGGCTGGCGGCTACATAGCCCAGATAGTACAAAAAATTCCAGAGGATATAGGGCACCAGCACACTTTTTATTCGCCTTTTCAGCTTCCCGCCGATTTTCTCCCAGGTACAGTTCCGGTAAAACAAATAGCCGGACATCATAAAAAATCCTGGCACCGCAATCTGGCCGACGCCGTTTCCCAGGCTGCGCTCCAAACGGCCAGCCAGCGCGGACAGGGCATTTCCTTCGCCCAGATAAAGCTCCGCATTATAGGAATGGACCCAGATCACCAGCATGCTGAACAAAAAGGAAAACCAGGTGACTTTATTGCGGAATCGCTGTTCCTTCATCCGGTTTTCCTCCTTTCCGTCCGACTATGGACTACCCTTTATAACACGTCAGAGAAATGCGGCCGCAGCCGCTTAAATACCTTCAATCCCACCAGCCCGATCACAATCGTCATCGCCCAGTAATATAAAGTCAGTTTCGGGCGCTCCCAGAACCAATTGCCTGTCAGCATGCTGTCCCGGTAACCGGCCGCCACATAATAAAAGGGATTCAGCTTTAAAAGCGGAATTACCCAGGGCGCACGACCGGCAAACATATCCTCATGGTACATGATCGGCGTCAGCCACATGCCAAATTGCAGACAAATACTGACGATCTGCGCCATGTCCTTGAAAAACACATTGACCGCAGAAGTCAGATAACCGATGCCCAGCGCCAGCGTCGAAGCCGCAAACGTATAATAAAAGATCTGAATCCAGGTCACCATGGGCATCCTGCCATAGCACAGATTGACAATCAGCATAATGCAGACAAAAAAACCATGGACGATCAGGCAGGATATCAATTTGATGATCGGCAGGATTTCCACCTGAAATACCACCTTTTTCACCAGATAATGATATTCCTGCAGACAGTTGGTCACGCAGTTCAGGGCCTCACTGAAATAAAACCACGGCACAATACCAGGAATCAGCCACAGCACATAAGGTACATCCGGCACCGGCGGCTCGCTCTTAAATCCCACCTGGAAAATGAAAAAGTAGATCAGCACGGTCACCATCGGCTGAATAAACATCCAGACAATGCCGAAGTAAGATCCCACAAATCGTTTCCGGAAATCTGCCTTGGACAAATCCCAGATCAGCTTCCGCTTCCGCACGATTTCCCTGAACAGTGAAATCACATAATTCATAATGGTTCCTCTCTAAATGACTACAGGAAACCCGGATCCCCCGGGCTTCCCCATCAGAACTTAAAGGTATCCTTCAGTCCCAGCCATTTCTGATCCTTCTCGGAAATAATCAGGCTGACGCCCTCCTGCAGCGGCCAGTCGATGCCGATTTCCGGGTCATTCCAGGCAAGGCCGCCCTCATCGCCCGGATGATAAAAGTCCGTGCATTTATAGGCAAACTCCGCCTCATCAGACAGCACCAAAAATCCATGGGCAAAGCCCTCCGGAATATAAAACTGCTTTTTATTCTCCGCGGTCAGCTCCACGCCGAACCATTTGCCATAGGTTTTGGAGTGGGAGCGCAGATCCACCGCCACGTCAAACACAGAGCCGCGGATCGCCCGCACCAGCTTGCCCTGTGGAAACTGCTTCTGAAAATGCAGGCCCCGCAGCACGCCCCGCACAGACATGGACTGATTGTCCTGCACAAAGGTCATGTTCAGGCCCGCTTCCCTGAAATCATTCTGATTGTAGGTTTCTACAAAATAACCTCTTTCATCCTTAAACACCGTCGGTTCAATCACATATAAGCCCTCGATCTCACAAGGGGTCACTTTAATCTTTCCCATGATCGTTTATTCCTTTCTTTCTCCGTCTTGCATTGCAGCGCGGGCATAAGGCAGCATGCCGCCTGACGGCCTTTGCACTGTCCATTTAAAATCATACTACGCCTCTTTCACTTTGTCAAAATATAACTAACAGAGGAGGCCTCGCGCAGCTACAGCCGCATGCTGACCACCGAAAACAGCCGCAGCACCGCATATCCGTTCATGCAGCACATCAGGTACAAAATTCCGCGGCTGGGATCCTTTGTCAGCACCACGGTGCGGTTTTTCGCCGCCAGCAAAAGCACCGGCAAAAACGGTAAAAAATACCTGCCCTGGACGCCGTTTATCACCTTGGCGCTCAAAGGAGTCCAGGCGATCAGCATGGAAAGCATGGTCACCGCCGCACAGCCTGCGCACACCACACAGACCCAAATCCGCTGCCTCCCGGACATGCGGATCGATTCCCCCGGCTTCTGGAATGCCAGCCCCAAAAGTCCGGCCGTAAACGCCAGCACCAGCCCATAAGGCACATCCAGCACCTCATCCAGATTGCCCAGGCAAGCTCCGATCGCAGTCAGATGATACTGCTCCAGCTGCCAGAGAATGGTCTGGTAAAACATCTGCACCAGCCGGAAGGGCTGATGGATCAGCAAGGTCAGGCTGTAGCCCGGCTCCTCGGCCCAGGCCACATAGCTTTCCGTCTCCGTGGCGTAGGAGACGATCACCTGGCTGTTGACCAGATACATGGCTGCTGCCCAGGCGCCGACCACAGCAGCTGCCGCCAGCGCCCATTTTCCCCAGCCGCCGAACTTGAGGACAGGGATCAAAAGACAAAGCCCCATCATCACCGCATAGACCATTTTGCAGGGACCGCAGACTGCCATCAGGGCCATCAAAATCCCCACATCCTTTCGTTCTACCCTTTCCTTCTCATAGGCCAGGTCCAGGCAGACCGCCGTAAACCAGAACATGCAGCCCATAATCATCACATCATAGGAGAAGGACGCGGACAAATGAAGGGTCATGGGCAATAAAGCAACGCCGAAAAGCACCTCCCTGCCAAAGGGCATCCGCCTCATAGCAAGCCAGGTCAACAGCACAAAAAACAACAGATTCATCAGCCGCCCCAGATATAAAAGAGGCAGGGTGGAAAGTTCCAGAATCCGCGCAGCGCAAATGCCCGCCGCCTGGGGCACATAGGCCAGAGGCGTGGTAATCACCGGAGGATAGGTGGAGCTGACCAGGGCATTTCCCAGGCCAGCCGCACGCTCTGGCATGTACTGCCGGTTTCCCCTAAGCTCCCAAAGGGTCTGATACATGGATTCATCCAGCACCTCCCCCAGCCTGGTGGCTCCGCCCAAGGTTTCCTCTGTGATCTGCAGGTTTCCGTCCTCATCCGCCTGATACTCAAACACTCCTTCCAGATCCTCCACCCAGGCGTCCTGGGGACGAAGAAGCACCCGTCCATACCGGTCATTGGAGGGCTGGCCCAGCATTTTGCTGGATAACTGATAGGCGCTGACGTAATGACTGATCTCGTCAGGCGCCGATAAGGGCGGCAGCACGAAAAGATACAAAAGCCCCAGCAAAAGTCCCGCTATCGGGTACACTCCGGTCAGGCGCCTGCCCAAGCCAGCCCATCCGCTCCC
>CAZICB010000045.1:0-14481 GCA_964537765.1 uncultured Lachnospiraceae bacterium | reverse complement strand
CCTCTGCCCCGGGACTCTCCCGGCAAAAGCAGCAGCCCCAAAATCACCAGCGCCACCAGAGTCGCCGCCGCCAGCGCTCCGTACACGCCCCGCATCCACAGATCCCCGCTGGCGGCAGTGCCCGCCCACACATCTGTGTAGTGCCAGACCGCCAGAAGAAGCACCGCCAGGACTCCTGCCGTCACCAAACTAGCCTTCCTCTTCATGCTTTTTCTCCTCCAGCGCCATCTGCTGGACCAGCTCCTTAAGCTTGCTCTCCAGCTGGGATATATGGATGGTCATATAAAACACCTTCACAATCAAAATAAATATGGCAAACAGGAACAAAAAGTTCGCAGTGGCATAGATTCCCAGCGCCCGGGAGCAGAAATCAGCCACCTGCGGAAAGATACTGTAAACCACCAGCACCATCGCCAGCAGAATCCAGAAAATCGCGCTTTCAATCTCCACCTTGGACTGGCGGATCTTGCGGATAATCAGGTAAAAAGTCGCCACCGACACCAGAATCAGGGCGATCCGAAGCTTCATGGTCATCATGTCCGGCTCCTCCATTTCTTCTCCCAGTAAAGGGGACTCATACTGCACCAGCGCACGATCCGCTTCGGCAGTTTCCGATAACGCTTGCCCATCCGGTAGCCCAGGTATTTCGCGCCGCTGCTGATCACCAGGGACGGCAGCAGCAAAATATGTCCGCTTTTTACCAGGTATTTTGCCGTCTGCGCCACCAGCCGCATGCCCTCCCCTTCTGACGGCAGCCCGTCAAACACCTCCGGGTGCTCCGCCTGAGACACAGCCAGGTCAAAATTCCGATGAAACTGCTGCATGGGCGATAAATTGTGGGAATGAATCACCCGGGCCTCCGGCACGTAGGCGACAGCGCAGCCCGCCTGAATCACCCCCGCCGCGTAAATCATATCTTCATTAAAGATCGTACAGTCCACAAAGCCGCCCTGCTTCACAAAAACATCCTTCCGGTAGGCACAGCACACATTGGAAGCAAAATAGGTTTTGATCCCCAGCTTTGGCAGATCCTTGGCCGTCTTGATCATGGCCTCCTCCGGATAATTAAATCGCCTGGTATAACGTTCAATGGTCCGGCAGTCTTTGGCCGGAAGCTGCCTGGCATAGGCCACCGCCACCATCTCTCCCTCCGGTCCGGTCTGGGAAAATGCCTCCAGCAGCTTCTCCAGCAGATAGGGATCCCTGGGCACCGCGTCGTCGGTCATAAAGACCATCACATCCGCCTCGGAATAAAAGGCCGCCTCATTGCGGGTGGCGCCGTGATCGAACTCCTCCCGGGTCAGGTGATGGACCTCCAGGTGGGGAATATCCCGATACTGCTCCTCATCCCAGTAGACGGCCTCCGTATTCATCACAATGATCCGATGAGGCATTACCGTCTGCTTTTCCAGCGCCCGCAAAAGCTGCAAAAACTTTTTATCCGGACGATACGCCGGAATCAACACATCAACCGTCATAGCTTCCTCCTCGTTTTGCCAGGAAATACTCCTTCCAGGCAAGCACAACAAAGCCCGCCGTCATCCCTGCCATCAAAATCAAATACGCCCATGCCGCTCCCGGTATGCCAAAGGCTTTTACCAATGGCGAAGCCAGGGCCGCGGCAGCTGCCGCAAACACCACATAAATCCCGAAAATCGTCCGCTGCCTGCGCATAATCACCAGCGCGTAATAATGCAAATTCAGCAGCGCATAAAAACCACCGCCCAGCACAATCAGCACAAAGGCCCCGTGATAAATGGTCAGCTTGTCCCGGTAAACCGGGCCCAAAATCAGCTCCAGAAGCATCAACACCTGCCTGCCGATCAGCACCGTCGCCGACACTGCCAGCACCGTAAGCCCGCCGATGATGGCAGACAGCTTCCCCATTTTCCCGGCAAACTCCGGATACCGTTTCCCGTTCCAGCTTTCCGTCAAAAACGTCAGAAAGGGCCGGATCACAAAACCCGCCGCCAGATTAATCACCGACGTGGGCATAAAAATCACATTGAAATACCCTGAGGACGCGTCATTCATATGCGCGTCGATGGCATATTTCGACGCGGAAAACACATAAAAATCAAGAAACACCGACAAAAACAGAAGAATCGTCGCTCCGGTCAGCTTCCGAAAGCTTCCGGCCGCCCGCCCATAATCTACGCCCTTTAAAGCCCGCAGCACCACTATGTCAAACAGATACACCCCGGCAAACTGTCCGCAGACCGCCGCCACACAGGCGGCCGTCAGGCTGCCCGAAGCCGCCAACACGGTCAAAAACACCCCCACAGACAAAATGGTCCGGAAGGTATTGGATTTTCCCGTCAGATATAGCCTTCCCTGTCGCTGAAATTCCGATTCATATACATCCGCGAAGCCGTCGATTACCTTGTAGGCCACCAAAAGAAAAATCACCAGCATCTTCTCCCGCCGGTAGCCGCTTTGCGAAAGGTACAAAAGCCCCAAAAGAAGCGCTGCCAGACAGGTCACATACCGATGGCGCAGATAATCCCCGAAGCGGTATTCCCCGGCTCCGTCCGTGATCTGAAATGGCCGGATGCCGAAATAGGCAAGCAGGAACATCTGCTGCCCTACGGTGCTGAAGCCAAAGGCGAACACGCCGCCCTGCTCTTCCCCTGCCAGGCGCATAACCAAAAAGGAAAGCACCATGCTGGCAAAGGCATAGCAGAAACTGCCCGCCATATTCCATATCATATTCTCTTTTTCCCGGTTCGATCCTGTTTTCATCAGGGCAGCCGCCCACCGCTCCATTCCGTTACCTCCGTTTTCTGAAATTCTGGATCACCAGAATGGAAATCAAAATCCGCGCCATATAACCGGCGGCTACCATGGGCTTTAAATAGCTTTCCCCGCCGGTCCGCTCCGCGATACGCACCGGAACCTCCGCCACTCTGGCCCCCTGCTTTAAAAGATAGGACACCGTGTCCGGCTCCGGCCCGTAATTGAGATTCAGCGCAAATTCCTGGATCATCTCCCGGTTAAACATCCGCATGCCGGAGGTGGGATCCGCCACCCGCACCCCGGTGGTCAGCCGGATCGCCGCCTCGATCAGCCGGCTTCCCAGCATCCGCATGGACCAGTCCTTTTTCTCCGTAATAAAACGGCTGCCAATGACAATGTCATAGCCCTCGTCCATCTTTTGCCGCATGGATTCGATGTGCTCCGGCCGGTGCTGCCCGTCCCCGTCAAACTGGATGGCATAGCGGTAGCCCTTGCGATAGGCATATTTCATCCCTGCCTGGAAACAGCCCGCCAGCCCCAGATTCACCGGAAGATCCAGAAGATTGTAACCATGCTTCCGACAGATGGCCGCGGTCTGGTCCCTGGAACCGTCATTGACCACCACATAATCAAGTTCCGGATAGCCGCTTTCCAGTTCCCCGACCACCGCCTCAATATTCGCTTCCTCATTATAAGCAGGGATGATTACCAGTACCTTATCCATCTCATTCTCCTATCTGCATTCCAAAATCAAATCGCAGATTTCATCGACCTTTTCCGGTGCCAGATCCGCATACAGCGGCAGCGTCAGCACCTGGGACGCGATCCGCTTCGCCACCGGGGTGTCCTCCGCACAAAACCGATCCCGGTAGCATTCATAGCTATTGATGCAGGGATAAAAATACTTCCGGGCAAAAATATTATGCTCCTTCAGCTTTTCAAAAATCTGGTCCCTGTCTGCGCCGTAACCGTCAAACACCACCGGCATATAGGCGTAATTGTAACGGACTCCCGGCTGCTCCCTGCAAAGCCGGATCCCCCTTACACCGGACAGCCGCTGCCGGTAACGCTCCGCCAAAGCTTTGCGCTTTGCGATTTCCCCGTCCACATGGCGCAGGTTGCACAGCCCCATGGCCGCCTGAAACTCGTTCATCTTGCCATTGGAACCCACATACTCCACACTTTCATAACCGGTGATGCCAAAATTTTTCAGCTGGTATAACCGGTCCTTTAATTTTTCATCCCGGAAAGCCGCCGCGCCGCCCTCGATGCTGTTAAACACCTTGGTCGCATGGAAGCTGAACATGGAAATATCGCCGAACTGCCCCACGCCCACGCCATCCTTCGTCTCGCCGAAGGCGTGCGCCGCGTCATAAACCACCTTCAGATGATGCCGGTCCGCAATCTGCCGGATCCGCTCCACATCACAAAGATTGCCGTACACATGAACCGGAACGATGGCGCAGGTTTTTTCCGTGATCAGATCCTCCAGCTTTTCCACATCTATGGTATAATCTTCCTCATTAATATCGCAAAAAACCGGAGTCAGTCCATTTCGCACAATGGCATGGGTGGTGGAGGAAAAGCTAAACGGCGTGGTGATGACCTCACCCTCCAGCTCCAATGCCTGAATCGACAGCTCCAGCGCCATATGGCCATTGACAAACAGCTCCAGATTCGGGATCCCCAAATATTCCTTCAGCTGTGCCTTCAAGGTCTCGTGATACTCGCCCATATTGGTCAGCCAAGCGCTTTCCCAGATGGGCTTTAACATCTCCACGTATTCTTCCAACGGCGGCAGGGAGGAGCGTGTCACCAAAATCGGTTTTTCCTGTCCTTTATCCATCATATTCCCTCTCTTTCATCCGGTACTCCGTATATCGTCTGGCAATATATTGGGTCTTAACCTGGTCCGGCCCGGGCATCCGCTCCGGCTCCTTCCCTTCAAAACACCGCAGATGATTTCTTACCATATCATAGCCTGCCGCAGCGGAAAAGGCAACCCCTCCGGCAAACCGCGGATTGCATTCCAGAAAATAAAACGTTCCCGTCCCCTCATGCTCGATAAACTCAAAATTCACGCAACCCCGGACATTCAGCGCCGCAGCGATCGCCCGACACTGTTTTTCCAGCGCCTCATCCCGGAACACCTGCACGGAGGTGCCAGCGCCGTTTAAGGTACGCAAAAGCTCCCGCCGGGGCAGACAGGCGCAGCTTCCGCTTTCCGGGTCCCGGACCACGTCCACCGTGACCACCCGCCCGGGAAGCTTCTCCTGGACCAGGTAGCGGTCCGCCTCCTCCCGCAGCCGCCTGGCCGCGAAAGAGAACTCCTCCGGATCCTCCACGATCTTAAGCCCCTGGCTGCTTCTGCCGTCCCGGGGCTTGATCACCAGGGGATAACGAAGCTCCCCTGCCGCACAGGAGGCTTCCCATTTTTCCTGTCCTGGCTCTATTCCCATAAACTCCGCCAGCCTCCGCCCCGGAATGGTCCGGCAGACCCCCCGTCCGGCAAGAAACCGCTCCAGCTTTTCCTTATCCCGGCACAAAACAATGGTTTCCCGCCCGGACATGCAGATCACCGCGCCCAAAGCCCCGGACGCATCTTCCCAGTCCTGAAGCGCGTCTACCTCCACATCCGTCAGCGGCAGCAGATAATCCACCTGTTCTTTCGCGCAGACTTCTAAAAGAAAAGCCCGGTAGGTATCCCGGTCTGTGGCGTAAGGCGCCCGGTAAAACACATCCACGTCCTGGGAATTTACCACCCATTCCGCCGGATAAATATCACAGCCCGCCACCCGGAAGCCCTCCCGGCGGCAGCCCTCGATCACCGCTTTCGCGGAGAAGGAGCCGATGGCTGTCACAAGCACTGTTTTTTCCATAGGATTATTGTCTCCTTTGTCTGATCCACCGGACCGCTAAGTCCCTTAAAAAACAAAAACTGTCCATCCGAAATGCCCACGCCAGCGCCACATAGGCGACGATCCCGCAGACAATCTGTATCAAAAGCCGGATCCAGACGGAAACCATCCCCATCCGGGATCCCGCAAACATGACCACACCGCACATCACCGCCGACAATGCCGCCGACGGCATGACATCCATCCACTGCTGCCCGATGCTGTAGCCCAAAAGCCTTTTGTTGGGCGCCGCATTGACAAAGGTGCATAAGAAATCCTGCAACGCCTTTAAGCACACCATGGTCATCACATCAAACCGCATGCCGATCACCAGCGCCAGAACACTGAGCGCCTTTTTGATGATCTCCAGCTTCAGGAAAATATCGCTGCGCCCCACCGCGTTGATCGCCTGCAGATTTGTGATATGAATGGGCCAAAAGCAATAGGAAATGCACATGATCCGCAAAAATGGCACGCAGATCATCCACTTCTCCCCCAAAAGCGCCAGCACCAGGGTATCCGCCACCGCAAACAGCCCCATCAGCATGGGAATCACCACAAAAGAGCTTAGACGAATGGCCCGGCTGACCATGGCGCAGATCGCCTTTTTGTCGTCCTGGCTGGCGGAAAATGCCGGAAGCAGCACCGCCTGGATGGCCGCGCTTAGATTGGTGGCGATCAGCTTTGGGAACTGCTCGCCCCGATTATAGCTGCCCAGCAATTCTTCATTATATATCTTTCCGATCAAAAGTCCATAGAGATTGTTAAATACCGTGTCCAAAAGGGAGGCGCAAAGAAGCTTCCAGCCAAAGGAAAACATTTCCCGCACCCGTTCCATGGCAAAGCAAAATCCGGGCTTCCAGGAGACGGTCAGAAACAAAACCGCCATCAGGCAGAAATAATAGCTGACCTGCTGCCCCACCATGGCCCAGACGCCAAAGCCCCGCCAGGCAAGCAGGATGCTAAACGCGCCGGAAAAAAGGGAGGCCGCCAGGGTGGACAAAAACAATCCCTTAAATTCCATATTCCGGGACACATAGGCAGTCTGCACGGAGATCACCGCCCCCGGAAACAGCACCACCGCCAGCACCCGCACGATCTCACACAGCACCGGGATCCGGTAAAACCCCGCGATCCGCGGCGCCGCCAGATACAAAATCCCATAAAGCGCCGCGGCAGCCGCCAGCTCAAAATAACAGACGGAGGAAAAATCCACCGCATCAGCCCTGCGCTTCTGGACCAGGGCGGTGGCAAAGCCGCTCTGGACAAATACATTGGCGATGGTGATAAAGATCATAATGATCCCCACCACGCCATATTCTGATGGCGTGAGCAGCCGTGCCAGGATAATGGCGATCACAAACTGCACGCCCTGCGCGCCGCCATTTTCCAAAAGCTTCCAGAAAAGCCCCTTTGCCACCTTCTGATTCAAGTCTGATACCGCCACAATTTACTCCTTACCTGTCCAAAACCCTTTCGCCGCCCCGGTGAAACCGCTCCCGGGCAAACGCATAAAGCCCCGGCGCCATCACCTGGAAACGGATGAAAAACCGGGTCCGCAAATTCAGCTCCCGGTAAAAGCTCCGATACCTTTTATCCAAAACCACTTCAAAATTCCCGGTATTGACCTTGGTCAGATACCAGAGCCGCCGCACCGCGCGGGTCACATTGCTGTGAAACCTCCCGCCGCTTTCCTCATCAAAGCTCTGGTACATCCGCTTCATGGCGCGGGCATAATCCCGCTGTTTTTTCTCATAATCCCCTTGTCTCATCAAAGTGGTCCAGGATGCCGCTCCGCCCAGGCGGTAAACGCACATGGGGCGGTCCATATAATAGGCCCAGCCCCGGGCCGCCGCCATCAGCTGCAGCGGAATATCAGCAATGGGCGCCTGCACATAAAAATCCGGCAGCTGTTCCACCATACTTCTGCGAAACAGAAGGGATGCCGTCGGATAGCCGGAGGTCTTGTCGATGATCTCCTCCGGCATGACCTTCCTGCTTGCGCGGTATGGACGCATCTGCCGCTCCGTGAGCGCCCGCCCCTGGACCTCCACCCGGGCGCTGTGAAAGCACAGAGAGCAGTCCGGATGCCGCTCCATATAATCCACCTGCTTTTGCAGCTTATGCTCATCGATCCAGAAATCGTCCCCCTCGCACATGGCGATATAACGCCCCCGCGCCCGTGGGAAATTGAAAGTACCGCTGATATTGGTCATGCCCCTGGAATACTGATTCTCCGTCTGCAAAATCGGAAAAATCCGGTCCGGAAAACGCGCCGCATAATCCCGGATAATATCCGCGGTCCCATCATTGGAGGCATCATCATGGATCAAAATTTCATAAGCAAAATCAGTTTTCTGTTTTAAAAACCCATCCAGCGCATCCCGGATATAATCCTTCTGATTATAGGTAATGCAGCAGATGCTGACCAGCATCTCCGGCTGGCTTTTTTCTATTTTAACTTCCATTTTTTCCTAATCCTATAACATGATCCTTACTTTTTTCTTTCCAATGTCTTTTATTTTACAATATCGCCCATAAATTGTAAATCCAATATGGAATTTTTCACTGGTTTGTGTTAGATTATCTAGGTAAATACATTTTAGGAGGAATTCAGTTATGCGCAAGTATACAAAAGCAGGTCTGACCGTCCTGTTAGCGGGCGTTATGCTGGCTGCTAATACCGCATTCGCCTTCGCCGCATCCGATCAGCCAGTCTTAATATCCAGCTCCCCGATTTCCGCCGAGGGCCCCGAAAGCGCTGCTCCCGCGGCCGTCAATGAAGTCACCACCAGCAATGTCATTGTGGCTGGGCAGAGCCGCGCCCGGGAGGAAACCGGAGGACCAGGCAGCAATACCGCCTCTCCTGTAATCACCGCCCCCCAGGGCAATGAAGTGTCCCCGGAAACCACAACTCCCGAGGAGTCCCAGACTCCCGCAGAGATCGTCGCTCCGGAAGGCACCACGCCGGAGGGTGTGGTACCGGAGGGCGCGGAAACCGTGCAGGAACAGACCGGGGAGGTCAGTGAGCTGACCGCGGAACAGGCGGCGCAGCTGGCGGCAGAACAAGCTGCGGCAGAAGCAGCCGCGGCAGCCAATGCCAGCAATAACCCTCTGGTGGTGCCGGATCGGGAGCCAAGGCTTCAGACCACCATCCTGTTAAACGACGCCAAAGCCTGGTCCCAGGCATTTGTCAACGACCAGGAGGTCTACGGGGACGGACAGTCCTTCAGCTCCATTTCCACCTTCCTGGAAAACATCCACGGCAATGTGCTGTACCGGACCTACAGCTCCGCCAACGGCTGGAGCAACTGGGTGATGAACGGGCAGCAGATCGCCCACAACAGCACCTGGATCCCGGTGGAAGCCATCCAGTATCGGTTCGCGGGACCGGTGGCAGACAAATATGACATTTACTATTCCACGATTTTAAGCGACGGCACCCGCACCGGCTGGGCCAAAAACGGCGAGACCGCCGGTACCATGAACACCGGCCTTTATATGACCGGCTTCCGCCTCGCCTTCTTCGTAAAGGGCACCGCCGAGAGCGCCGGCATTGACACCAGCAATCCCCTGGTATCCGCCCACGCGGACGGCATCCAGTACATAGACGGAGCCATGCGCTACATCCACGGGGACGGCTCCAATTTTACCGGCTGGGGCTGGAGCGGCAATGACCGCTACTATTTC
Source organism: uncultured Lachnospiraceae bacterium (assembly GCA_964537765.1). Classification (GTDB taxonomy): domain Bacteria; phylum Bacillota; class Clostridia; order Lachnospirales; family Lachnospiraceae; genus Brotaphodocola. The sequence continues at coordinate 5,158 of CAZICB010000045.1, read as the reverse complement.
GTGGACTCTGCCCCGGTGACCGGCTGGCAGTACATCGATGGCTATAAATATTATTTCCAAGAAGACGGGAAGATGCTCAGCGACGTGGAACCGCTCATCGGAAACGGCGGCCCCTTCGCCATCCGGATCAATAAAGAGATGAACTGCATGACCATCTACGCCAAGGACGGGGACAATGGCTTTATCATCCCGGTGAAGTCCTTCCTGACCTCCGTGGGCGACGATACACCCATCGGCACCTTCAAAACCCCGGAGAAATACCGGTGGCGGCTAATGATCCATGATGTTTACACCCAATACGCGACCCGCCTGGGCGCCGGACTTCCGATCCTGATGCATTCCATCATTTACGACGCTCCGAACCCCTACAGCGTGTGGGCAAGTACCTACAACAACATGGGGATCGCCCGCTCCGCAGGCTGCATCCGTTTGGTCAGCGGCGACGCCAAGTGGGTTTACGACAATTGCCCGCTGGGCACCAGCGTGACCGTGTACAACAGTTCCGTGCCTGGCCCCTTTGAGCGGCCAACCATCGCCTACGAGATCCCCTTCGAGCAGACCTGGGATCCCACCGATCCGAATGTGACTGCCGAAGGTATCGCCGCGGAATCCGCGCGGATTATCGCTAAATTCAACTAAAATCCGGCGCTTATACCCGCGAAGGGAATTGCGGAATTTATTTTGAAAAAATATCTGGACTTTTTCTGACAGTTCATGGAGAAATCAGATGTTTTTTCCGTCGATGTGTTTACTTTTTAGAAAAAATAGTTTAAAATATTATAAAATATTTACAACAAGGAGGTATTACACGTGAGGAAATTAATGTTAAAAAAGGGTATCGCAGCATCGATGGCAGCGCTCTTCGCTGCTTCGATCGCACTGACCGGATGCTCCGGAAGCAGCAGCAGCTCTTCCACGACCGCGGCACCGGCGGCAACTGAGGCGAAGGCAGAGGAAACAAAGGCGGAAGCAGCGGCGGAGGCAGCACCGGCAGCCGCGGAAGATATTGCCTACCCGGAAAAGGGTATCTCTGTGATCTGCCCGTGGTCCGCAGGCGGCGGCACCGATGCCTGCCTTCGCGCATTCGCTGAAGCGATGGGCAAACAGCTGGGCGTTACTCTTACGGTGGACAACCAGACCGGCGGCGGCGGTATCCTGGGACATCAGGCGATCGCGGACGCGGATCCGGACGGCTACACGATCGGCATGATCACTTTCGAGCTGTCCACCTATAAAAAGCTGGGCACCAGCGAGCTGACCTGGGAAGATTATGATCCGCTGTGCCGTGTAAACACCGACGCGGCCGCCGTAACCGTAAACGCGGAGTGGGCGAAAGCCAATAACATCACCGACCTGGCCAGCTACGTCGATTACTGCAAGGCTCATCCGGGCGAGGTTCAGATGGGTGGTTCCTCCAATGCTTCCGTCTGGCATATCGCCGGCGGTTATCTGATGCAGGAGACCGGCATTGACATCCAGATGATCACCTACCAGGAAGGCGCGGCTACCGCGGTTCAGAACGCGGCGTCCGGTTTCATTCAGGGCGTGACCGTATCTCTGGCTGAAGCGAGAAGCTTCATCGAGTCCGGCCACCTGATCTGCCTGGGCGTTATGTCCGACGAGCGCAACAGCAGCTTCCCGGATGTCCCGACCTGCGCTGAACAGGGCTTCGACATTCAGTACTTCACCCAGCGCGGAATGGCGCTTCCGAAGGGCGTTGACCCGGCGATCAAGGCGAAGCTGGAAGCGGCCTGCGCAGCAGCGATCGAGGATCCGGATTTCGTGGAGTTCATGGATAACAACGGCCAGACGATCTCCTATCTGGATTCCGCAGGTTACGCGGATTTCCTGAAGCAGAGTGCTGAGGATGTCGCAAACGCAATGGATGCTGTAGGTCTGTAATCATCGTTACCGTATCGAAACACGAGACGGACAGGCGGCCATTGCCTGTCCGTCTTCTGATGATTATGAGGAGGTATTTTCCCAATGAAAAAAACAAACACCATAGCATTCTCTAATTTGATCATCTCCCTTATCTTTATCGTCGGGGGCATCTGGGCGTGGATTCAGGTCAGCAGTCTTCAGGAGATCGCCAATACTTATGTGCAGCCATCCACTTTCCCCAAGATCATGATCGTCGGGCTGGAAATCTTTTCCGTGATTCTGCTGATCCAGTCCGTTTTTAAATTGATGACAATGAAAGAAGGCGACTGGCTGGCAGCTCCGACCGGAAGCCTGAATGTCGTAAAAAATAAAGGAGTTCAGGGCGCTCTGGCAGTGATTCTTCTTTGCATTTTCTTTGCCGCGGCATTTAAGACCCTGGGCTACATCGTCTGCTCGATCATTGTCTCCTTGATCATCATGTACATGATCGGCAAACGGAATTGGGTGCAGATGCTTCTGATCTCCGTCCTGATTCCTCTCGGAATGTGGTTCATTTTCTATAAGATACTGACAGTCAATATCCCGTTGGGACCGCTGAATTTCCTGCGTGATATCGTGGACAAAATAAAGTTTTAGCCTTTAGGAAGGGAGAAACTGTATGGATATTGCTTTATTACTTGAAAGTTATGCCGCGGTATGGCTGAATCCACAGGTATTGCTGATGACCCTGTTCGGAGCCGCCGGCGGCGTGCTCCTGGGCGCGATCCCGGGCATGACAGCCACGATGGGCGTGGCGCTTCTGATCCCGTTTTCTTTCGGAATGGATCTGATCCCCTCGATCGGACTGCTCCTTGGCATCTACTGCGGCGGTATGTACGGCGGTTCCATTTCCGCGATTCTGATTCATGCGCCGGGCACTCCGTCGGCCGCGGCGACTCTGCTCGACGGTTATCCGATGTGCCAGAAGGGACAGGCAGGGCTGGCTCTGTCTGTGGCGATGTTCTCCTCCTTCTGCGGCGGCGTGATCGGAGCATTGGTAATGACCGTCGCTTCTCCGCTGATTGCGGACATGGCGATGAACTTCGGACCTGGTGAAATGTTCATGCTGGCGATCTTCGGTCTGTCCGTGATCATCGCGATTTCCGGCAAATCCATTGCCAAGGGACTTATCAGCGCGTTTCTGGGCATGCTGCTGTGTACGGTAGGACTGGACCCGACCAACGGCGTGCCGCGTTTCATTACCTACAAGCAGACCGGCCTGCTCGACGGCTTCCAGTTCATCCCCACGCTGATCGGCCTGTTCGCGGTGGCGGAAGTTATCGCCGGCGTGGAGCGCATCCTGCTCGGTGAGGAGAAACAGGCGGAGTCTCACGAAAAGATTACCCGCGTGCTTCCTGACCTGGGTACCATCAAAAAAATCTGGCCGAATATTCTTTCCGGAGGCCTGATCGGCACGTTTATCGGCGCGATCCCGGGCGCTGGCGGCGATATCGCTGTATTCGTTTCCTACGGCGCCAGTAAATCCGCAAGCAAACATCCGGAGCTTTACGGAACCGGTATCCCGAACGGTGTTGCCGCTACGGAATCCGCGAACAATGGCTGCTCCGGCGGCGCGATGATTCCCCTCCTGTCCCTGGGCGTGCCGGGCGACTCCGTGACAGCGATCCTGCTGGGCGCTTTCATTATGAAGGGAATCACCCCCGGACCGATGATGTATGTCAGTGAGCTGCCGACCGTGTACCGGGTTTTTGCCGCACTGATGCTTGCAAACCTGTGCATGCTGATTGTCGGCTGCTGCGGCGTCCGCATCTTCGCCAAGATCGTATCCGTGGAAAAGAAGCTGCTGTATCCGATCATCCTGGTCATTTCCCTGCTGGGCGCGTTTTCCATCAATAAGAACGCGTTTGATGTGGGCGTATGCGTGGCATTCGGCATCGCCGGATGGCTGATGAACAAATATGAAGTTCCGCTTTCACCCATCCTGCTGGCACTGATCCTGGGGCCGATGTGCGAGAAAAACTTTGTCCGCTTTATGAATATCCAGCGCGGCAATTTCTTCGCAATCACCAAATCCCCGATTGCGATGGTCTTCCTCATTGTGGCAGTAGCGGTTATCCTTTTCTCTATCTACAACCAGAGCAAGATCAACAAGCGCGAGGCGGAAGCCAAAGCGAAGGGCTGATAAACGGGCTGATAAATGCAAGTGAGACGCGCCGGTGGCGCGTCTCACTTGCGTTCTGATGAATCATTCCGCCGGGGAAACTATCTTTCTATAATCAGCTTCTTTCCTCATCCGTCTCAGATTCCGGCTTTGGTGAGCCTACTTCATACAGTTCATAATCACCGTAATCATCATTTCCATTTCTTCCGGTTTTGATTCGGCAATCATGATCGTCAATGCTACCAATGTATGATCATCTATCATTTTTCTATTGTCAAAAAACAAAACGCCATTTTTATCAAGAAAATACAAAAAAACAGTCGCAGCGATCCGTTTATTTCCATCAAGGAAGCTATGGTTTTTTGTTACAAAATATAGCAAATGAGCAGCTTTTTCTTCTAATGTTGGATAAAGTTCCTGCCCACCAAAAGACTGATAAATATTCCCAATACTTCCCTTAAAGGAATCTTCTGTCCTCTTCATAAGCCGTATCACCTCTCCTAACTGGCTGATACGATTATCATTAACAGCATACCCTTGAATTATGTATTGCTTTAAAATCGAATTTGCCCATTTTCTAAAAGCAATTCCGCGTTTTGACTTTACACGATAGCCTACCGAAATAATTACATCCAGATTGTAATACATCGGCGGTCTTGAGGCTTTTTTCATACTTCTGTCAAAAATTTCGACAGAAGTATCCTTCTCTAATTCTTCTTCTTTGAAAATGTTTCCAATATGATATGCAATCGAGGATCTTGCCGTATCAAATAATTCTGCCATCTGTTCTTGGGTCAGCCAGACTGTTTCCTGATCAGGTGTCACAGGAACCTCTAATGCGATTCCATCTTCTTCAAATAATACGATTTCGTTTTTCCCCATTAGATTTTCTCCCCGCCCCCTTCTTTCTCTATATAACCGCCGCCCCAGTTATTAAGGTCATTCGCAAAGTCGCAGACGGTTTTTTATGATGCAGCTGCATCCCATCTGTACTTGCTATATCCCAATTCTGCAATTCATCTCATGCCATTCTTCGCCGCCCCATGTCGAATCAGCGATTCCTCTGTCAGCGAATCCCATCTTCTCATACATCTTCACCTTGGATTTCAGACA
>CAZICB010000044.1:0-19321 GCA_964537765.1 uncultured Lachnospiraceae bacterium | reverse complement strand
TGACATTTTCGGATAAAGTTATTGAGGAAGATTATAAATCACGTATTAAGGAGGAAATGAGCATGACACAGATTGAGCAAATGATTTTTAATGATGGAGTGGAGGCGGGCTTCCGGACCGGGCGGAGCGAAGGTCGGAGTGAAGGCCGGAGCGAGGGCTTTAACGAAGGCAAACGTTTTACAGCGCAGAACTTGTACGCTAAGGGTTTCCCTGCGGCAGAGGCCGCAGAGATCATCGGTGAGGAGGAGCCTCTGGTTTCGGAATGGTATGCGGAGTGGGCAAAGCAGGGGGCTTAGGCCGAGGTCAATGCCCGGCTAAGTCCGCCTCCATCAGCTTCTTTTCCCACCCGCTGAACCGGTAATACAGAATCAGGGAGGTTCTATAGAGGATCCGGTTGCCCGGATACCCGAAACCTGCCATCATCAAGTAGCTGTAGGCATAGTGCCTTGCGGTGATAGCAAGGCGTAGGCGGAATGTCTGGATGGAGCATGGTGCGGCGGGTGGGCAAAGAAATAATTAAGAGCATATCATCAGCAGAATTCTTCTGCTTTGTTATTTCAAGCTTTTTTCCAAGCGATATATCGCAAATATCCCGGAAAAACTTGTTTTACGTATTTCAATCATTTATAATGGAGGTAACTACATGGCAAAAAACGCAAAGCATTTGCTGGTTCCTGGTGTAATCCGGCAGGGGCTCCGCAGGCTGTTCGTCCGGCGGAACCACAAGGATCTGCTTTTTATCCGGCTGTTTCGGGATAAACGGGACCTTTTGCAGCTTTATAATGCACTCAATGGGACAAACTATGAAAAGGAGCAGGACCTGACAATCACCACCATCGATGATGTAGTTTATATGGGAATGAAAAACGACTGTTCCTTCATAATAGGGAGTTATCTGAACCTTTATGAACATCAATCATCCTTTTGCCCGAATATGCCGATCCGTGGATTATTCTATTTATCCAGCATCTATCAGGGGTATATCGCAGAGCATAAGATGAATATGTATGGCACGAAGCTGCTGCAGCTTCCGGTGCCCAGATATGTAGTGTTTTATAATGGCACGGAAGAACGCCCGGAAAGGGAGGAACTGCGCTTGTCCAGCGCCTTTTTGGCAGAGGGTTCCTGCCTGGAGCTTACGGCGGCCGTGTATAATATTAACTACGGGCACAACCAGGAGATCATGGCACAGTGCAGTACCCTGGCAGGTTATGCGGCCCTGGTCAGCAAGATCCGTGAATATCAGCGGGAGGGGCATTCCCTGCCGGAAGCGGTGGACCTGGCCTGCACCTATTGTATGGAGCAGGGGATCCTGGAGGAATTTTTAGCCAAGCATAGAAATGAGGTGGCAGAGGTGTTGCTGGCAGAATATGATGCAAAAAAGCAGCGGAAAATGGACATGCGGGATGCGCGAGAGGAAGGACGTAAAGAGGGACGGAACGAGGGACGGAACGAAGGAAGGCTGGAGAAAGCGCGGGATACGGCACGGAATCTTTATGAGAAGGGTTTCCCTGCGGCAGAGGCCGCAGAGATCATCGGTGAGGAGGAGCCTCTGGTTTCGGAATGGTATGCGGAGTGGGCAAAGCAGGGGGCTTAGGCCGAGGTCAATGCCCGGCTAAGTCCGCCTCCATCAGCTTCTTTTCCCACCCGCTGAACCGGTAATACAGAATCAGGGAGGTTCCGCAGAGGATCCAGCCTGCCGGGTAGCCGAAGCCTACCACCGTCGGATGGTTGTAGATGCGGGTGGCGATGAACAGGTAAATCTGGCGGAACAGGACGAAGGAGTACAGCATGATGATCATGGGCACCTTCGATTTTCCGGCGCCGCGCAGGGCGCCGGCGACCACCTGGTTGAAGCAGCAGAACACCATAAAGAACACGCACAGCCGCAGGAACAGGACTCCGTGCTCTACCACGGAAGGATCCTGGTTGAACAGGGCCACGATGAACGGGGCGGACAGCCAGAGGATGGAGGCGCCGGTGACGGCGATGGCAATGGCGATGGCCAGGGCCGAGTAGGTGCCGTTTTTTGCCCGGGCGTAGTTCTTTGCGCCGATGTTCTGGCTGACGAAGGTGGTTGCCGACTGGCCCATGCTTTGCAGCGGCAGCATCAGAAACTGGTCGATCTTGGTGTAGCAGCTCCAGCCGGCCATGCAGCTGGCGCCGAAGCTATTGATATAGGACTGGACGAAAACATTGGAAAAGCAGGTCAATGCCGACTGGACGCCGGCAGGCAGCCCGATCTCCAGGATCCGTCTCAGGATGGACTTTTCAATGCACAGGTCACGCCAGGTAAGGCGGTAAATGTCCTTGGAACGGGACAGGTACCACAGCACCAGCATGGCCGACAAAAACTGGGAGATGATGGTGGCGTACGCCACTCCGGCGATTCCCATATGGAAGGAAATCACAAAAAGCAGGTCCAGGACAATATTAGTCAGACTGGAAAAACAAAGGAAGTACAGGGGACGTTTGGTGTCGCCCACCGCCCGCAGAATGCCGCTTCCCATGTTGTAGACCAGCAGGCCGGAAAGCCCGGAAAAATAGATGCGCAGATAAAGCGCCGCGGAGGGCAGCACGTCCTCCGGCGTGGACATAAACTGCAGCATAAAGGGCACCATGCCCACGCCGATTGCCGTGAAGAGGATGCTGCAGATAAAGGTCACGGCCATGGTGGTTTCGATGGACACATGCAGTCCTTTTTCATTGCGGGCGCCGTAATTTTGCCCGATGACCACGCTGGCTCCGACGGAGACGCCGTTGAAAAACAGCACCAGGGTGTTGATAATGACGGTGGAGGAGCCGACGGCGGCCAGGGCCTCCTTGCCTACAAAGTTTCCCACCACCAGCACGTCCACCGTATTATAAAGCTGTTGGAAGAGATTGCCCAAAAGCAGCGGAAGGGCAAAGGCGATTAAAAGCCGGACGGTGGATCCGGTGGTCATGTCCATAGCGGTTGATTTTGTATGTACAGGATGTATATGATGAATGTGGTGCATGGCAAAATACCTGATTTCCTTTTCTGATGTAATTTGATGAATCAATGCGGTGCGTGAATGGATACCTGATCGATTACGGCGGCGGCCTCAAGCGCCCGCTCCATAATATGCTGGTACTCCGGTGTCAGCTGGACATCCGGACCCGGCACAAAGGGCTTATCCTCCAGGAAGGCGATGGAGAGCTGATAAAGGTAATACTCCCCGCCGGTTTGGGCCACTGCCAGGGAATCGCCCTTATCCAGCATTTCCTCCGGTCCCTGCTCCCTTCCGAGCGTCATCTCTGTCAGGGTTTCCAGCATGATCATGAAATGTTCCTCGTCCCAGGCAGACATATAGATACATTTACATAGCCCCTTGGAAAAGAAGGGGTAGCCTGCGTAGCAGTCCATCAGCTCCTTGAAACGGGTCCGGTGTCCGTCATTTTCAAATAAATGTGCCTGATCCAATGCCATAAAGTAGTCGTTTTTCCATTTCATTATCCATTTTCCCCCCGATTTTCCGAAAGATTCCTGATTAAAAAAATTGACTTTTCATGATACTCATTTTATGATAGAGTTATTAATTATGCAAGAGCCCACGATGATTTTTCTGTTTTTTTAATGTTACTATTCACAGCCGATTTTGCGAATGAGACGTGGAGGGCTGTGAACTGTTACTTTTAGTGTCAGGAAAAAGCAGATCAGGGACAAGGAGGATACATGGATACAGAGATGTGGAAGGCTGATTTGCCGGAATTTCGTGAGAAAACGGCGGCATTTTATGCCGGGGAGATGAATAAGGGAGCATACAAAGGATTTTCCGGCTATTATGGAAGCTATGCCCAGAAGGGGGGCAGCGCCAGCATGCTTCGCCTGCGTATGCCGGCGGGACGTGTGACCAGGGAAAAGCTGGCATTTGTGGCAGATATGATCGAGAAATATCAGGTGAATCGTGTGCATTTTACCACCTGTCAGACCATTCAGATGCATGATTTGGGCCAGGAGGCCGTGTGCGGCATGATAGAGGATGCGCTTGATGCCGGCATTATCACCATGGGCGGAGGCGGAGATTTTCCGCGCAATGTCATGTGCTCCCCCCTTTCCGGTGTGGAAGCAGGCGAGTATTTTGACGTGCGCCCATGGGCGGAGGCGGCAGGAAATTACCTCCTGGGCTTTATTAAGGCGGAAAAGATGCCCCGGAAGCTAAAGGTGGGCTTTTCCAATTCCCCGAAGAATCTGACCCATGCCACTTACCGGGATCTGGGCTTTGCGGCCCGGGAGGACGGCTGCTTTGATGTGTACAGCGCAGGCGGACTGGGCAATAACTGGCGCATGGGCGTAAAGGTGGCCGAGGCAGTGGCCCCGGAAAGGATCCTTTATTATATCAAGGCTATGTGGCTGACCTTCCGCGCTTATGGCAATTATGAGAACCGGGGCAAGGCCCGCACCCGTTACATGCAGGAGGCCCTGGGCGGTCCGGAGCAGTATAAGGAAGCATTTCTGGCAAAGCTGCAGCAGGTGTTGGATTCCGGCGAGAACCTGGATCTTTCTGTGAAGCCGGAGCCGGTAGAAAAGCAGGGAAACGGTCAGCTGGCAGAGGGCGCCCGCGTGCTGGCCCAGAAGCAGCCGGGACTTTACACCGTAGTATGGCATCCCCTGGGCGGACAGCCGTCTGTGGAGAGCCTGAAGGCCCTTTCCGAGACCATTCAGGGTATGGACCAGGTGGAGCTGCGGCTGGCGCCGGATGAGAGCGCCTATGTGATTAACCTGACGGCGAAGGAAGCCGAGGCTGTGCTGGCGGCGACGCCGGATTCGGCCCGGAGCCTGTTTGAAACCTCCGTCAGCTGTATCGGGGCCAGCGTCTGCCAGGTGGGCGTGCGGGATTCCCAGGAGCTTTTGGCCGCCTGTGTGAAGGCGGTGCGTGAGGCGGGCATTGCGGACGGCGCTCTGCCCCAGATCCATATCTCCGGCTGCCCCTCCTCCTGCGGCACCCATCAGACGGGTGCGCTGGGATTCCGGGGAGGCGCTAAAGCGGTGAACGGCAAATCTCTTCCGGCATTTGTGCTGTTTGCCGGCGGAGAGGCGCACCAGGGTCGGGAGCGGTTTGGTCAGGAGTTGGGTGTGATTTTGGCAGACCAGATTCCGGAATTTTTGGTAAAGCTTGGCAAGACCGTGGAGCAAAGCGGCATGGACTATGCCGCCTGGAGTCAGGAGAATCCCGAGGGACTTAAACATCTGGCCGCCGGATATGTGGATTAGAATCACACAAACGAGAGTGACCGGATGAGGAGATGGTTGTGAATGAGTGAAAATATTGTAAAGCCGGATTTAAAACGCCTTTCCATGTTAAAGCGGATGAAGGAGGGGGAGCAGCTTTATGTACTGATCTCCGGTTGTACCCGCAATCCTTATGTGGTGTGTGATCCGGAAACCTATGATGACTGTATCGAGATGCTGTTTGATGAGGAGATGGCAAAGACGGAGCTGAAACGGTTCCAGGAGCTTGGAAAGCCGATCTCTCTGGCAAAGGTAGTCAAGACACAGCGCCTGGTATTTTATACCAGCCTTTATACCATGGGAGTCAATGCAATTCTGATCCGGGAAAAGGGGCAGGATACGGTGATCCAGCTGGAGGAAGTGGTGAAGCGCATGGACCCCAGCCAGCAGAAGGAGGGCAGTGTGTGGATAGAGAATCCCCAGCTGCATCTGACGGCATTATACTTCATGCAGAATCTGCGAAGCAGCAAGGAGATGGAGATGACCCCGGAGCTTTTAGAGCTGCAGGAGGAGATTTCCGCAGATTTTGGAAAGGGAAGGTTTTTAGTCCCCATCCAGAAGGAGGGCAAGGGCGTACCGCTGATCAAGATGGGCAACGGCGAGAAATATCAGCCCGTCTTTACGGATATTCTGGAGTTCCAGAAATTCAACCGCAGCAATACCTTAAAGCCGGTGATCGTTCCAGCAGAAAAGATATCCCAGGCGCTGGTTTCGGAGGCCTGCGGCGTGGTATTAAATCCCATGGGGGTCAATATGCCTTTGAAGCTTGGAAAAAACAAGCCGGCAAAGGAATCCCAGTGACGGAAAAGGTAATGAAAAAAGTATCAATAAAACGCTTGCATTTGCCGGTGCGGAATGGTATTCTAACAGATGTTAGAACATGCTAACCAGGAGGTGTAAGATGGGAGACGCAATCATTATTCTTGTCGTGGTGGTTTTGTTGGTATTCGCGGCGAGAAGCTATAAAAAGAAATTAGCCAACGGCTGCTGCGGCGGAGGCGGTGATTCTGAGAAGAAGATCAAGGTCCGGGACAAAAACCCGGAGCATTATCCTTACCTGGTGACCATCGGCGTGGAAGGCATGACCTGCAGCAAATGCAAGGAGCGGGTGGAAAATGCACTGAATGCCATGGAGGGTGTGTGGGCTGAAGTCAGCCTGCAGGAAAAGAGTGCCAAGGTACGGATGAAGGATCGGATCAGCGATGAGGATTTGACAAAAACCATCACCCGAAGGGGCTATGAGGTGACCGGAATCCAGGAAGGATAAGGTAAAATGCCGGGAAATCCCGGAACCAAAGAGGGCAGGCAAAACGTCTGCTCTTTTTTTTCCTCAGAATGCATTAAGGCGGGTGCTTTGCCATCACATATGCTATTGACGGCGAGCCATTAAAAATTTATAATAGGATAAATTGCAATCAAACGGCTATGCTAAGCTCGACTGCGCCCTCGCGGGCTTGATTTTTGGGCTTTCATAGTAAGGGGCAGGTATAGAAAGTAGGAAAGGCATGAAAAGAAATATAAGGCAGCTGGCAAGGGGAAGCCTTTTGGCGATGGCGCTGAGTCTGGGCGCGGCAGGGCTTGCGCTTGCCGATGAGACCACCTTTGTCCAGGGCACCTCGGTGAATGGACTGGGGATCAGTGATATGACCGTGGAGGAGGCAAAGAGCCATATCGCCAACTTTTATTCCAGGGAATATCAGCTGAAAATCAAGGAGCGGGGCGGTGTGTCGGAAACTATAAAGGGCAGCGACATCGGCTTCGGCGTGGGGATTCCGGATGGCTTTTTGGAGGAGATTTTAGCAGAGGAAAATGAAAACGGGCGGGCGTTCGGCCCGGACGTGGATTATAAATATCGGGTTCAGATGACCAATACATATCAGCAGGATGCTTTGGAGGAGAAAATCCAGGGCTTAAGCTGTATCAGCGGGGAGAATCTCAGGATCACTGCGGATGCCCATATTTCCGGCTACCAGGAAGGAGAAGCATTTACGATTATCCCGGAGATTCGCGGAAATAATGTAGATCCGGAGAAGACTGCCCAGCTGATCCGGGAGGCGGTGGCCTCCGGCGCGGCGGAGGTGGATCTGGAGGCAGCCGGCTGTTATTACGAGCCTAAGGTGACGGCGGACATGCAAAAGCTGAAGGATCTGTGCGATACCATGAACCGCTGCCGGAAAATGACCATTACTTATAAGATCGGTGAGGAAAGCGAGATCCTTCCGGCAGAGACCCTCTGCTCCTGGATCACCGGCTCCGGGGACGGGCAGATTCTGCTGAATCAGGAGCTGGTTGCCGCCTATGTGCGGGAGCTGGCGGCGAAGTATGATACGTCGGGGACCGTGCGGGTCTTTCACACGGTCGGCGGACAGGATGTGGAGCTGACCGGTCCTTATGGCTGGCGTATTGACCAGGCAAAGGAGGCCGCGGAGCTGACGGCCTTGGTCCAGACCGGGGAAAGCCAGGAAAAGGAGCCGGCTTATGCTTTGAGGGCGGCCAGCCATGCAGCACCGGACTGGGGCGGCACCTACGCGGAGGTGGATTTAGGCGGACAGCATGCGTATCTGGTGCAGGACGGGCAGATTGTCTGGGATGCGCCCTGTGTGACCGGCAATGTTTCCAAGGGTTATTCCACACCGGCGGGAATTTACAGCATTGCCTATAAACAGCGGGACCGTGTGTTGCGGGGCAAAAAGCTGGCGGACTGTTCTTATGAATACGAAAGCCCGGTATCCTTCTGGATGCCGTTTAACGGCGGAATCGGGTTCCATGATGCCAATTGGAGAGAAAGCTTCGGCGGAAGCATTTACCAAACCGACGGAAGCCATGGCTGCGTCAATCTGCCGCCGTCCAAGGCACAGGCATTGTATGAGCTGGTCTATGCGGGAATGCCGGCGATTTGTTATTGATGCAAAAGAAAAATCGATATGGGAGGATACAGTAGAAGTTTATGGGAAATACGGGTGAGGATGAAATGCACAAGCAGGAAGAGCGGGGCAGAAGCCGCAAAAATCCTGAATCATTGGAGCATGCGAAAAGAAACAGGATGGTGATTCTTGCGGGGGTCATTGTGCTGGCGGCCGGCGGGGCGGCCTATGCATGGCTGGCGCAGCAGTACCGGCAGGTCTTTTTCCCCAACACGGTGATCAATGGCGTGGATGCGTCTGGAAGAACTGTGGAGGAGGTTAAGCAGCGTCTCGCGGATGGTATTCGGGGTTATACTCTGGTTTTGGAGACCAGGGATGGAGAGGAGGAAACCATCGGAGGGGAGCAGATTGATCTGCACCCGGAATATGACGGAAGCCTGGAGGCGCTTCTGGCCTCCCAGATGCCCTATGAGTGGGGGCTGCATTTGTTTCAGAATGAAGTACATACCATAGGAACCATGACGGTTTATGATCAGGAAAAGCTGGAGGCGGCTGTGGAGGCATTGCCCTGTATGGATGAGTCCCGGATGACGGAGCCGGTGAATGCAAAGCTTTCGGACTATATAGAGGGAACCGGATATGAGATCCTGCCGGAGCAGCTTGGCACCCGTCTGAAGCCGGAAGTGGTGCTTGCTGCAGCGGCGGACGGGGTCGTGAATTTAAAGGGCCGGGTTTCTCTTCTGGAGGCGGGCGCCTATAAGGAAGCGGCGGTTACGGCGGAGGATCCCGGACTGCTGGCCCTTTTAGAGGGCTGGAATCGCTACGCGAAGATGAAAATCACCTACCGGTTTGGCGGGCAGCAGGAGGTGGTGGATGGAGATGTGATCCACCAGTGGCTGGTGCCCCAGGCCGACGGCAGCGCGGCGGTCGACGAGACAAAGGTGGCTGAATTTGTCCAGGATCTGGCCAAAAGGCACAATACGGCTTATACACCGAAAACTTTGGATACGTCCTACGGAGAGACTGTGACCATCACAGGAGGAAATTACGGCTGGAGGATTTACGAGAAGAAGGAGACGGAGGCCCTGATGGAGCTTCTCGCCTCCGGTGAAAGCCAGGAGCGGGAGCCGGAGTATTTACAGACTGCAAACAGTCATGAGGGAGCCGACTATGGAAATACTTATGTGGAGATCAATCTGACCGCCCAACATCTGTTCTTCTATAAGGAAGGGAATCTGGTGGTGGAGTCTGATTTCGTGTCCGGCAATTTAGCGCGGGGATTTACCACGCCGTCGGGAGCTTTCCCGCTGACCTATAAGCAGCGGAATGCAATTTTGCGGGGGCAGGGCTATGAGTCGCCGGTGTCCTACTGGATGCCTTTTAATGGAGGCATCGGCATGCATGATGCCAGCTGGAGAAATAAGTTCGGAGGAACCATTTATAAGACCAATGGCTCCCACGGCTGCATCAATCTCCCCACCTCCGTGGCAAAGACCATCTATGAGAATATTGAGAAAGGCGTGCCTGTACTTTGCTATAATCTGGATGTTTCGGGTAAGGTTCAGACCGCTCAGGCGGAGACGGCAAAACCGGCAGCGAAATCGGCTGCCAGTGCGCCTGCGGCTGCTCAGCCGACCCAGGCTCCGGCAGAGACGGCGCCGGCGGAAACCACGCCGGAGACGGAAGTGCAGGAGACGGCTCCGCCTCAGGAGACTACTTCCGGCGGCAGCACCGTGATCCTTGCGGGCAGCAGCTTTGTACAGTCCGGTCCGGGCGCTCAGAGTCAGGAGACCGGCGGCAGCCAGCCTGAACCGTCGGTTCCGGACCCGGCAGAGCAGCCGGAAAGTCAGGAGGCGGTTCAGCCTCAACCGGACACCGTGGCCCAGCCGGATACCCAGGCGGAAGCTTCGCCTCAGCAGGACGTCGCGGCTCAGCCAGAGACGCAGCCGGCCGCCCAGTCCCAGTCCGCTTCTGTATCCCAGCCGGAGCAGGGTCCGGCGGCTCAGCCGGTGGAGAACATCCAGCCCAGCCCGGGACCTGCCGCGGACCAGGGCGCTCAGGCCAGCGCCGCGCCCCAGCCGGCACCCGGCATAAATTGACGGACGGGGGGACGAACGGCCACAGCGGGAGAGAACAGGAACTTGAAAAAAATACCAAATTAGGCTATAATGTATCAGAGCTGTATAAGCGGCATGATTTTGTAAAACCCAAAGGAGGTAAAAAAGCATGAAATACGTGTGTGATGTATGCGGATGGGAATATGATGAAGAGCAGGGATACCCGGAGGGCGGTATCGCACCGGGAACCAAGTGGGAGGACGTTCCGGAGGATTTCGAGTGCCCGCTTTGCTCAGTAGGAAAAGATCAGTTCTCAGAGGTTTAAAACCAGAGCAGTAAAAAATGGCCGGTCCGCCAAAAAGCGAACCGGCCATTTTTGCTGCGGTCCGCTCCAAAAGCGAACCGATCATTTTTGCTGCGGCCCGCCCAAAAAGCGGACCGATCATTTTGCCATAATGCGTCTCAAAGCGCACGTTTTTAAAAATTACAGATTAAATCCAAAGTATTTCACAGCATTGTTGTAGCAGATGCCCTCTACGATGGTCTTCAAAGCCTTCTGGTCATCCGGATACTCGCCGTTCTCTACCCAGCCGCCTATAAGCTCGCACATAATGCGGCGGAAGTACTCGTGACGGGTGTAGGACAAAAAGCTTCTGGAGTCGGTCAGCATACCGATGAAGTTGCCAAGACAGCCAAGGTTTGCCAGGCTGGTCATCTGAGCGGTCATGCCATGCTTGTGATCATTGAACCACCAGGCGGACCCCTGCTGCAGCTTTCCTGCTACGGACGGATCCTGGAAGCAGCCAAGGATGGTGCCGATGGAAGCGTCATCGTTGGGGTTCAGAGAGTAGAAGATGGTCTTCGGGATCTCATTGGTGGCGCTCAAGGCGTTCATGAAATCAGCCATCTGTGCGGACGGAGCGTAGTTGTTGATGCAGTCAAAGCCGGTATCCGGTCCCATCTGCTGATACATATAAGCGTTATTGTCGCGCTTGCAGCCGTAGTGGATCTGCATAGCCCAGCCCAGACGGTTGTACTGTTTTGCCACGAACAGCATAAATGCGGTCTTGAATTTCAGCTCTTCCTCGCGGCTGATTTTCCCGCCTGCCAGACTCTTTGCCAGGATTTCATCCAGCTCTTTGTCGGAAGCCGGGACATACATAACATACTCTAAAGCATGGTCAGATACGCGGCAGCCCATGGAATGGAAGAAGTCCAGACGAACCTTTAAAGCCTCGGACAGGGAAGCGAAATCCTTCACCTCTACGCCGCTGACTTCAGACAGCTTCGCGATATAGGAAGCATAATCCGGTTTCTCCACGTTCATGGCCTTGTCCGGTCTCCAGGCTGGAAGCACCTGCACGTCAAAGGAATCATCCTCAGCCAGCTTTTTGTGCCACTCCAGAGAATCTACCGGATCATCGGTGGTGCAGATCAGGGTAACGTTGGAAGCCTTGATCAGGCCGCGCACGGTCCATTTATTCTGCAGCTGCTCGTTGCACAGGTTCCATACTTCCTCGGCGGTATCGCCGCACAGATGTCCGGTATAGCCGAAATATCTCTGCAGCTCCAGATGGCTCCAGTGATACAGCGGGTTGCCGATCAGCTTCTCTAAGGTTTCCGCCCATTTCTGGAATTTTTCACGGTCGCTGGCGCCGCCGGTGATATAATACTCATCCACGCCGTTGGAACGCATCTGACGCCACTTGTAATGGTCGCCGCCCAGCCATACCTGGGTAATGTTGTCAAACTTACGATCCTCAGCAATTTCTTTCGGATTGATGTGGCAGTGGTAATCCAGAATCGGCATTTTCTCCGCGTACTCGTGGAAAAGCTTTTGCGCAGACGGGGTAGACAGCAAGAAATCTTTGTCCATAAACTGTTTCATTTGGTTCATCCTCCTTGGGTAAATTAAAATTTTGTTGTTGCTCTTTTTATCAAATCGGCGGCAATGGTGGTCCGGCTGGGGACATTGACGCCGTTGAATACGCCCATCAGAGTATTGATGGTGGTAATGCACAAAGCCTCCACCTTACTGTCAATGGAGGTCAGCTCCGGATCTGTGCATACCGCATAGCTGGAATTATTATAGCCAACGATGCTTAACTCATCCGGAATCCGTTTCCCCACGGTATGCGCATATTTTACTGCTCCGACAGCCAAGGTATCATCGGAAGCCAAAACCGCGTCAAAGCTTAAGCCGGACTGATGCAGCTTCAGCAGAAACTCCTTGGCGGCAAGCACATCCTTGGGACAAAGCTGGATATATTCCTCTCGTACCGACAGGCCATGGCTCATCAGGGAATCCCGGTAGCCCTTCAGCTTATTGGTACCGCTGTAGGAGTAGCTGGTAAAAAGGTACAGAATCCTGCTGCAGCCGGAACGCAGAAGCGCGTCGGTCGCCCGGTGAGTCGCCATCCGGTCATCGCAGAGCGTGGAGTAGATATTCTCCCCTTCCAGATAGCCATTGACCAGCATGATCGGGATTTCGCTGGAGGCATCGATGATATAGCCGTTATCCCTGGCCCGGGGTTCGATGAATTTGGAACCGGCCAGGATGATGGCGTCCACCTTTTTCGAGCGCAGAAGATCAAAATACTGCCGCTTGTTTTCCAGGGAACTTCCCGTACAGCATAAAAGGGAGTCATACCCATGGGCACGCAGTTCTCTTTCCAGATAGTAAATTGCGTGGGCAAGGTAGGGGTCTGAGGAATCAGAGCACATAATGCCAACACTTTGGATCGTGCCCAGGCCCAGTCCTCTGGCGAATACGTTAGGCGTATACCCAAGCTCGTCCATGATGGCAAGGACGCGGGAACGGGTTTTGTCGCTCACGTTTGGATTGCCGTTCAGGACGCGGGAAACGGTGGCAATGGAAACCCCGGCTTTCCTGGAAACGTCGTAAATATTCATAACATCACCTTTTCTGTAAGTACTTACAAGCTAAATTTATTATAACCGTCAAACGAAAATTATGCAAGAGGTTTCGGCATTTTTACGAAAATATTTATTTTTGGCCACATTTCTTCTTGACTTATGAACAAAGATTTTGTAGAATAATTGTAAGTACTTACATGATAACTTGCAAAAATATTATATTAAGGAGATATGAGCCTGTTAACGGCTGCGAAGCAGGCGTGTTACAGGGTCAATCATCCGACAGTTGCGGGTAACTTGCAAAAATATTATATTAAGGAGATATGAGTATGCAGGATTTTATCAGGATTCATGAGGATGATAATGTGGCTGTAGCGCTTCGCCCTATCGCCAAAGGGGAGCAGCTGATTGTCGGGTCCTATCAGGTGACCACTTTGGAGGAGATTCCTCAGGGCCATAAGGTTGCCTTAAAGCCCATCGCGAAGGGCGGCGATGTGATTAAGTATGGCTTTCGTATCGGCAATGCGAAGGAGGACATTCCGGCAGGCGGCTGGGTGCATGTACATAATTTAAAGACGGCGTTGGGAGATCTTCTGACCTATACCTATGAGCCGGTAGAGTCTGGTCTTAAAGAGACGGAGCATGCTTATTTTGAAGGCTTCCGCCGGGCGGACGGCAAGGTGGGCGTCCGCAATGAAATCTGGATCATCCCCACCGTGGGCTGTGTAAATTCCATCGCCAGGGCTTTGGAAAAGAAGGCACAGAAATTTGTGAAGGGTACCGTGGAGGAGGTTATCGCCTTCCCGCATCCCTACGGCTGTTCCCAGATGGGGGATGATCAGGAGCATACCCGTACCGTGCTGGCAGACATGATCCATCATCCCAATGCCGGCGGCGTGCTGGTGCTGGGCCTGGGCTGCGAAAACAGTAATATTCCGGTGCTGAAGGAGTACATCGGCGAGTACGACGAGCAGCGGGTGAAATTTTTACAGTGCCAGGACGTGGAGGATGAGCAGGAGGCAGCCATGAAGCTTCTGGAGGAGCTTGCCGATTACGCGGGCGCGTTTTCCAGAGAGAAGATCGATGCCAGCGAGCTGATCATCGGTATGAAGTGCGGCGGCTCCGACGGGCTGTCCGGAATCACCGCGAACCCCACCGTAGGCGCGTTTTCCGACCTGCTGATTTCCAAGGGCGGAACCACGATTCTGACGGAGGTTCCGGAGATGTTCGGCGCGGAGACGATCCTGATGAACCGCTGCGAGACTCCGGAGCTGTTTGAGCAGACGGTTTCCCTGATTAATGATTTTAAGAACTACTTTACCAGCCACAACCAGACCATCTATGAGAACCCGTCCCCGGGAAACAAAAAGGGCGGCATCTCCACCCTGGAGGACAAATCCTTAGGCTGCACCCAGAAGTCCGGCAGCGCTCCGGTCAAGGGCGTTTTGGCCTACGGCGAGCCGGTGAAGGTAAAGGGGCTGAACCTGCTTTCTGCACCGGGCAATGATCTGGTGGCCTCCACGGCATTGGCGGTTTCCGGCGCTCACATTGTACTTTTTACCACAGGACGGGGAACTCCCTTTGCGTCTCCGGTGCCTACGGTGAAGATTTCCAGCAACTCAAAACTTGCCGGACATAAGGATAATTGGATTGACTTTAATGCCGGACGTATGGTAGAAGATAAGAGTAAGGAAGAATTGGCGAAGGAGCTGTTTGAATTTGTGCTTGCGGTGGCTTCCGGCAAGAAAGTGAAGGCCGAGGAGGCAGGCTTCCACGATATGGCGATTTTTAAGCAGGGTGTGACCTTATAATACTGCGGTATTCCGAAAGCCTTCAGCTTCCTTAACTCAGGAGAAAGGCGTGATGGCATCATGAAATTGAACCGCACGACGCAGCGGACCGTGGAAATTCTGAAAATGGTATCCAAAAATCCGGAGGGGATCACTCTGGATGATATCTGTGAGCAGCTTAAGCTGCCCAAAACCAGTGCTTATGATATTGTGACGACGTTGGCGGAGATGGGTATGGTTCATGTAAACCGGGGGCAGCGTCAGCGTTATACGATTGGTTTGATGGCCTACCGGATCGGCATCAACTATACCAATAATCTGGACTTTATCAGCGTGATCGAGCCGGAGCTGAAGGCGTTTGCCAGGAAGGTGGGAAAGACCGTTTTCTTCGGCGTCCGATCCGATCATGATGTGGTATATGTCTGCAAGGCTGAGCCGGAGAACCCGATCATCACCACCGCTACCGTTGGCGCCAAAAATCCCATGTACTGTACTTCCCTGGGCAAGGCGATCCTTGCCTACAGTGACGAGGATATCCAAAAGCAGGTGATCTCCCGGATCAAATTCCAGGAAAAAACCGAGCGGACGATCTCGGATGAGGAAGCCCTGTACCGGGAGCTGGAAAAGGTGCGCGAGCAGGGCTTTGCCATGGATGACCGGGAGATGGAGGAACACATGGAATGTGTGGGCGCCCCGGTTTTTGGCCCGGATGGCAGCGTGATCGGCGCCATCAGCATTTCCAGCCTGTATAAACCCTCAGAGAATTACCGCTTCCTGGGGCGCCAGGTGGCGGAAAAGTCCCGGGAAGTCTCCAAATTATTGGGGTATATCGGAAAAAAGAGAATTAGCGGTTGACAAATGCCGGGGCAGCAGTTAAGATTAAGTTATAAATCGTATTTGTGAAGTTGATTCGCATATACGAATAAAAGAAAAGGAGAAAAAAGCTATGAAAAAAGAACAGGTATTGGCAAGACTGAGAGAAGATTGTCTGGTAGCGGTTATCCGCGCACATGACCTGGAGCAGGGCGAGAAGGTGATTCAGGCTGTCATCGACGGCGGGATCAATTTCATCGAGATCTGCATGACGGTGGATGTAGGGAGTCCTATCGATCTGATCTCCGCTATGGTGAAGAAGTATCGCGACAATGACAAGATCGTGATCGGCGCGGGCACCGTATTGGATCCGGAGACTGCCAGGATGGCGATCATGGCCGGCGCAAACTATGTGGTAAGCCCAGGCATGAATATCGAGACCATCAAACTGTGCAACCGCTATCGTGTACCGATGCTTCCGGGTGTTCTGACTCCCACCGAGGCTATCACCGCTATGGAGTATGGCTGCGACGTGATCAAGGTATTCCCGGGCAATCTGGTAGGACCGGCTGCGATCAGCAGCTTCAAGGGCCCGCTTCCTCAGGGTGAGTTCATGCCGTCCGGCGGTGTTGACGTGGACAATGTTGACAAGTGGATCAAGGCCGGCGCATATGCGGTTGGTACCGGCAGCAGCCTGACCAAGGGCGCAAAGACCGGTGATTACGCAGCGGTGACCGCGAAAGCGAAGGAGTTCGTCGCGGCAGTGGCAGCAGCACGGAAATAGTTTCAGTAAGGGGGTTACCAATGAAAAACGTTATGGGAAATGTAATTGTTGGACAGTCCGGCGGGCCGACCGCTGTGATCAACTCCAGCCTGGCTGGCGTTTACAAGACCGCAAGAGACCGCGGGGCAAAGAAAGTATATGGTATGCTGCATGGCATTCAGGGGTTGCTGGAGGAGCGTGTTGTGGATCTGTCTGAGCACATTCGCAGCGATCTGGATATTGATCTTTTGAAGCGCACGCCGTCCTCCTTCCTGGGCTCCTGCCGTTATAAACTGCCGGAGATCAAGGGAAATCAGGAAACCTACGATAAGATTTTCGCGATTCTGGAAAAGCTGGAGGTCGAGTATTTCTTCTATATCGGCGGCAACGATTCCATGGATACCATCAAAAAGCTGTCTGACTATGCGATCTTAATCAGCAGCAAGATTCGTTTCATGGGTGTACCGAAGACCATCGACAATGATCTTCCGATTACCGATCATACTCCTGGTTTCGGAAGCGCGGCTAAGTATATTGCTTCCATCACCAAGGAAATTATCCGCGACGGTCTGGTTTATGACCAGCAGAATGTAACCCTGATCGAGATCATGGGACGGAACGCCGGATGGCTGACCGGTGCGGCAGCTTTGGCAAAAGGTGAGGATTGCGAGGGACCGGATATGCTGTTCCTTCCGGAGATCACCTTTGATGTGGATGCCTTCATGAACAAGGTTGCCGAGATCCACAAGAAAAAGAAATCCGTTGTGATTGCTATCTCTGAAGGCGTAAAGGTGGCTGACGGCAGATATGTATGCGAGCTGACTGACAATATTGACTTTGTAGATGCATTTGGCCATCGTCAGCTGACCGGCACAGCGCGTTATCTGGCGGAGAAGATCTCCAAGGAAGTGGGCTGCAAGACCCGCGCCATCGAGTTCAATTCCCTGCAGCGCTGCGCGTCCCACATCGTAGGCCGCGTGGATATCACCGAAGCTTACCAGGTAGGCGGCGCCGCTGTGAAGGCGGCTTTCGAGGGTGAGACCGGCAAGATGATCATTCTGAAGCGGGTTTCCGATGATCCCTATCTGTGCGTGACGGATATCGTTGATGTACATAAGGTAGCTAACGTGGAGAAGAAGGTTCCGCGCGAATGGATCAATGAAGCAGGCGATTATGTGACTCAGGAGTTCCTGAATTATGTGCGTCCGCTGATTCAGGCGGAGCTGACTCCGATGATGGTAGACGGTCTGCCGAGACATCTGCGTCTGGAGGATGTAAGCTACGGAAAATAAGACTGGCCAGTCTGTAATGAATGGCGCGATGAGACGCGTCACTGGCGCGTCTCGATGCGTTCTGATAAATAAAAAAGGATCCGTCGTCCCGGCGGTTATGAATTTCAGGGGACGGCGGGTCCTCTTTTTTTGGGCCGGTCCTGTCAAAGAAAAGAAAGAGTGAGAAGAAGATGAGAAAATTTGATGAATAAAAGTCGAAAAGACGCCAGACAATACTTGATGAGAAAAAAAGACAAATAGGCTTACTTGACACATTCCGTTAGCTCATGCTAACATAGTTAAGTGAGTTAGCCAAAACTAACATCAAGGAGGAACCATCTATGTCGGCAGAAACCATGCTTTCTTTTTTACAGAACTGTACTCCGGAGGGAAGAATGGGCTTTCGCGTGGCAACGCAGTGCGCTCCGGTATTGAAGGGTGTCAAAATTTCCAACCTGATCAAAGTGAAAGCGGGAGAGTGGCGGAAGATCCGCAGCCGGCTGAAAAACAGCGGCATTGTCTGTGTGCCTCTTTACCGGGATGAAGAGAAAGAGGTTCTGTTTCTTTATCGCTGCCATCCATTGGAGCAGCATTTGAAAAAGCAGAAGGTACGGAAGTTTTTGCAGAAATATGGATATGACTGCTGTGATGTGGTGTCGGTGCTTGACCGACTTCGGCGTCGGTATCGGCAGTATGCGCAGGAGGGAGCGGAGTTTCCTCATGAATTGGGCGTCCTTCTGGAATACCCGGTGGAGGATGTGGAGGGCTTTATCAAAAACCGGGGGGAGAATTGCCTGCTGTCCCGCTATTGGAAAGTATACAACGATAAGCAGCAGGCGGAGCAGACCTTCCGTCTGTATGATCAGGCGAAGGAGCAGGCGCTTTTGGAAATCATGAACGGACGCAGCCTTTATCAGGTCGCCGTATCAGCAGGATGATGACATCCGCGTCAAAGCGGATTTCAGCATAAATGAAAGGAAAAAGTATAAAAAGAAAAAGGAGAAGTGAAAATGAAGGATGTTTATGTGGTTTACTGGAGCAGCACCGGAAATACCCAGGCGATGGCGGAGGCGATCGGCGAGGGAATCAATGAAGCAGGCGGAAACGCGAAGGTAGTGGATGTTTCCTCTGTTTCCGCGTCCGATTTACAGGGCCAGACCTGCTTCGCACTGGGCGCATCTGCTATGGGCGCTGAGGAGCTGGACGCGGAGATGGATGCTTTCGTGACCGAGGTTGAGGGCTTTGCGGCAGGTAAGACCATCGCACTGTTTGGTTCCTACGACTGGGGCGACGGCGAGTGGATGCGCAGCTGGGTGGATCGCATGTCAAATGCCGGCGCTTCCATCGTAAACGGCGAGGGGCTGATCGCCAATCTGACTCCGGACGATGAGGCAGTGGCGGCATGCAAGGCACTGGGCGCTAAGCTGGCGGAATAGAACGTAAATCACGTCCTGCACTCCAATTCATCAGAACGCGATGAGACGCGCCGGTGACGCATCTCATCGCGTTTGCCATAGCCCCTCCGGTTTAATATTTCCTGACTGGAATCTTACAATCGGTTAAGAATCGGCGGTGACTTTCAAAGGATATCATATTTTTCTTTACAATTAAACGAATTTGTGTTATGATTGG
>CAZICB010000043.1:0-19640 GCA_964537765.1 uncultured Lachnospiraceae bacterium | reverse complement strand
GCGCGGAGCCATCCGTGGGCTTTCATGGGTGGTGATGTCTGCGTCAGCAGACATAGCCGTTTACTATGAAACTTAGCGAAGCCGAGCCCGTCAGGGTGGTGCGCGGAGCCATCCGTGGGGCTTTCATGGGTGGTGGTGCGCCGTGTCAGAGGCGCATGAGGTTACTGTAAGATGAAGCACTCTTGGTGACAAGGGTGCTTTTTCGTGTCATAGGGAGCACCAGGAGGAAATGATGACAGAA
The DNA here is from genome assembly GCA_964537765.1 of uncultured Lachnospiraceae bacterium. Taxonomy (GTDB): domain Bacteria; phylum Bacillota; class Clostridia; order Lachnospirales; family Lachnospiraceae; genus Brotaphodocola. The sequence continues at coordinate 19,399 of CAZICB010000043.1, read as the reverse complement.
GAATTGATGAAACAGAGAAAAAAGATGCTGGAGACGGTGATTTCCGATCCGTCCTATGTTCCCATGAAGATTAAGGAGCTGGCCATGCTTCTGGACATTCCCAGAGAGCAGCGGGAGGAGCTAAAGGAGGTGCTGGACGCTCTGGTGGCGGAGGGGCGCATCGGCCTGTCCAAACGGGGAAAGTACGGAAAGTCGGAATCCTTCGCCCTGACCGGCATCTTTACCGGCAATGCCAAGGGCTTCGGCTTTGTAACCGTGGAAGGGCAGCCGGAGGATTATTATATTCCCAGCGATAAGACCGGGGAAGCCATGCATGGGGACCGGGTGCAGATCGTGGCAGGCGCTGCCCAGCCGGGCAGGCGGGCGGAAGCCGCGATAGTGCGGGTGCTGGAGCATGCCAATAAGGTGCTGGTGGGCTATTATCAGAAAAACAAGAGCTTTGGCTTTGTAATCCCAGACAATCAGCGGATCGGCAAGGATATTTTTATTCCCCAGGGCAAGGAGCTGGGGGCGGTGAATGGGCACAAGGTGATGGTTCGCCTGATGGACTACGGCAGCGGACGCAGAAACCCGGAGGGCGAGGTGACGGAGATTTTGGGCCATGCCAATGATCCCGGCGTGGACATTCTTTCCATTGTCCGTGCCTATGGACTGCCGGAGGAGTACCCGGAGGACGTGATGAAGCAGGCGTCCGCCATGCCCCAGGAGGTGCTTCCCCAGGAGCTTTCGGGCAGGAAGGATCTGCGGGATCTGCCCACGGTGACCATCGACGGGGAGGATGCCAAGGACCTGGATGACGCCATCACCATCAGCAGGGAGGAGTTCGGCTACCGGCTGGGAGTGCATATTGCGGATGTGACCCATTATGTGAAGGAGGGCAGTCCCCTGGACCAGGAGGCATTGAAACGGGGGACCAGCGTATATTTGGTGGACCGGGTGATTCCCATGCTGCCTCACCGGCTGTCTAATGGCATCTGCTCCTTAAATGCCGGTGTGGATCGTCTGACCCTAAGCTGCATCATGGACATCGATCCCCAGGGAAGGGTGATCGGTCATGAGATCGAGGAGACCGTGATCCGGGTGGACCGCCGCATGACCTACACGGCGGTCAATGCCATTGTCACGGAACGGGACGAGGCGGTGATGGCAGAGTATGGGGATTTTGTGGAGCAGTTTGACCTGATGAAGGAGTTGGCGGACATTCTGCGCAAGAAGCGTCGGGACCGGGGCTCCATTGACTTTGATTTCCCGGAAACCAAGATCATTCTGGATGAGAAGGGCAAGCCGGTGGACATCCGTCCCTATGACCGGAATGCGGCCACCCGGATGATCGAGGATTTTATGCTGATGGCCAATGAGACCATCGCGGAGGATTATTTCTGGCAGGATCTGCCTTTTGTATACCGGACTCACGACAATCCGGATCCGGAAAAAATGAAGCGGCTGGGTATTTTTATCAATAATTTCGGCTACAGCATCCGCACCCACGACGGGGAGGTGCATCCCAAGGAGCTGCAGAAGCTGCTGGACAGGATTGAGGGCACCGATGAGGAGGCATTGATCAGCCGTCTGACCCTGCGCTCCATGAAGCAGGCCAAATATATGCCGTTCTGCACCGGGCATTTCGGGCTGGCGGCAAAATATTATACGCACTTTACCTCCCCCATCCGGCGCTATCCGGATTTGCAAATTCACCGGATTATCAAGGAAAATCTCCGCGGCGGCTTGACAGAAGGGCGGATCGCGCATTATGATAGTATTCTTACAGGAGTGACGGTCCAGTGCTCGAATACCGAGCGGCGGGCGGAGGAGGCGGAGCGGGAGACCGTGAAGCTGAAAAAGTGCGAGTATATGGCGAAGCGGATCGGCCAGGTATTTGAGGGCGTGATTTCCGGCGTGACCAATTGGGGATTTTATGTGGAGCTTCCCAATACGGTGGAGGGGCTGGTTCATGTCAGCGACCTGCACGGGGATTATTACATTTATGAGGAGGCCCGGATGCAGCTGCGGGGCGAGATGAGCGGCAAAACCTATAAGCTGGGGCAAAAGGTGACGGTGGAGGTGACCGGGACTGACCGGCTGCTGCGGACCATCGATTTCATCCCGGTGCCCCTGGCTGAAGAGAAAAATGGCTGATCCAGCGGATCGGCGTGGGAGGAAGGATAAGTGAAAGAAGCGATCAAGCTGATTGCCAACAATAAAAAGGCGTATCACGATTATTTTATTGATGAAAAATTCGAATGCGGCATAGAGCTGTTCGGCACGGAGGTGAAATCCATCCGCATGGGCAAATGCAGCATTAAGGAAGCATTCGTCCGCATCGAAAAGGGAGAGGTGTATGTCTACGGCATGCATGTGAATCCCTATGAGAAGGGCAATATTTTCAATAAGGATCCGCTGCGGACCAGAAAGCTTTTGATGCACCGGACAGAGATCAATAAGCTGGAGGGAAAGATCCGGGAGAAGGGCTACACCCTGGTTCCCCTGCAGGTCTATTTTAAGGGCAGTCTGGTGAAGGTGGAGATCGGCCTGGCCCGAGGGAAAAAGCTCTATGACAAGCGCCAGGACATCGCCAAAAAGGACCAGAAGCGCGAGGTGGAGCGGGACTACAAGGAGCGGCTGAAATAAAACAAAATAAAATCCAAGAAAATAAGGCTTTTATTGTGACCGGCGGGGCATGATAAAGGCCTTTTTTAATGGAGGAGTCAAACATACATAAAAAACCCAAAAGTGATAAAAAAACTCAAAAGAGCGTTATTGAGAAAGAGAGAACAATAAGAGAATTGACGCGAGGAAATATCTGTGTTAACCTATTGGTTAGTTTCTGCTAACTGATAGAAAGATGAGAAAATCGGAAAGGCAAACAAATGCGAAAAATAGCAATTTATGGAAAAGGCGGTATCGGGAAGTCCACGACGACTTGCAACCTGGCCGCCGCTCTTTCTGAATTGGGATATAGCGTTCTGCAGATTGGGTGTGATCCAAAGTCGGATTCCACAAAGAATCTGACAGGAGGCAAGGGGATTCAGTCTGTTCTGGGAGCGATCCGAAAGAAAGGCGAAATGAATGTAACGGTTGAGGACATCCTGTTTAGGGGCTACAATGGCGTCTGGTGCGTGGAAGCCGGCGGACCTACGCCGGGAATCGGCTGTGCAGGCAGAGGCATCATCTCAGCATTTGAAAAGCTGGAGGAGCTGGGCGCATATGAAATCTGCAAGCCGGATGTGATTCTCTACGATGTCCTTGGCGATGTGGTGTGCGGAGGCTTCGCGATGCCGATCCGCGGCGGATACGCGAAAAATGTATTCATCGTCACCTCGGGGGAGATGATGGCTCTTTATGCAGCCTCCAACATTGCCAGCGCAGTGAATAATTTTGGCAAGAGAGGCTACGCGGAGTATTCCGGCGTGATTTTAAATTCGCGAAATGTGCCGGATGAGGTGGAACAAGTAAAAAAGGCATTGGAAGAAATCGGCGGGGATATTGTGGCCGTTATTCCCAGAGACAGCGCGGTTCAGACTGCGGAAAATCAGGGCATGACGGTGATTGAGGCGCTTCCACAGTCGGAGATGGCGGAAAGCTACCGGGCCCTGGCAAGAAAAATTTTGGAATTGACGGAGGACGTATAGCATGGCAAATTATTGTTCTCCAAAGAAAAGCGGCTGCCTGGATGCGCCCACCATGCATTATGTCTCCGCTGCCCACGGCGGCTGGGGAATTGTGCGTATTGCGGCGCTTGTCCCGGAAAGTTATCTGTTGTTTGTCTGTCCCTTTGCCTGCGGCCGGCACACGGCTCTGGGCGGGATTGACAATGGCATCAAAAAACAGGTTTCCTATCTGTTTATCACGGAGGCCGATATTGTATCCGGTGATTTTGAACAGATGATTATCGACAATGTGGGAAAGCTTTTTGAGGCGCTTCCCAAGCGGCCAAAGGTGCTGTTTATCTTCACCTCCTGCCTGGACGACCTTCTGGGCACCGATCATGATGCTATCAATGCGGAGCTTTCCGAACGGTATCCCGACGTGCAGTTCCGGCATTGCAAAATGAATCCGATTTCTCTGGATTCCACGCTGCCGCCGGGGATTACCCTGAACATGAATATGTACAGCCTGTTAAAAAAGACCGGACGGAAGGATAAGATTGTCAATATGATCGGCAATAATGTAACTCTTCCGGAGTCCGGCGATCTCAAACAGCTTTTAAGAGAGAAGGGTTATCAGGTATATCATGTGTCGGATTTTTCTACCTTTGAGGAGTTTTCCCATATGGCCGACGCATGTCTGAATATTGTTGCCGGGCCGATCGCATTGAAGGCGGCCCAGCAGATGGAAAAGGAATTGGATATTCCCTATCTGAAGGCTTTTGTAAACTACGATTTGGAGGAGATTGACCGGTTTTACCGGGAATTGTCCCGGCACCTGGGCGTGGATTTGGAAAGCGCTTCCAAGGAGTTTTGCAAAAAGGCGGAGGAGAAGGTGAAGGAGGCCAGAACGGTGGTGGGAGATTATCCCATCGCCATGGATTATCAGGCGGTTTTAAAGCCCTTTTCCCTGGGCTGCGCTTTGGCAAAGTATGGCTTTTCGGTGGGCATGATTGCGGCGGACGGCGTGGCCGGCCATGAGATGGAAAGCTCCCGGCTGATTGGCGAGCTGGCGCCGGAGGTGATTGTGGAAAATCCGGTGAAGCACACGGCGGTAAAATTTCCCCACGAGGGAGAGCGTTATCTGTGTATTGGCTTTGACTGCGGCTATATGACCGGATCCGATAAGGTGGTGAACCTGATGCAGGATGAGGGACTTTACGGTTACGACGGGATCTGCCGCCTGATGGATATGATGATGGAAGCATTCCAGGGCGGCGCAGATGTAAAGACCATGATTAAGGAGGCAAAGCTGATTATATGAGTACATTGTGTATTGATTTGCCGCCTATTGCGCCGGATTATTCCGGGGCAGCCTCGGCATTGTTTGATTTGGGAGGCATTGTGGTGATGCATGATGCTTCAGGATGTACCGGAAACTACACCGGCTTTGACGAGCCCAGGTGGCTGGGCTCCCGCTCGGCAGTGTACTGCTCCGGCCTGCGCAGAATGGATGCGGTTCTGGGAAATGACCGGAAATTCATCGATGGGGCCTTGGAGGCTGCCAAAGATTTGGACCCGACGTTGATTGCCTATCTGGGCAGTCCGGTGCCCATGGTGATCGGCATTGATCTGGAGGGCATGGCGATGGAGACGGAGGAGGAGTCCGGCATTCCCTCCTTTGGCTTTAATACCACAGGGCAGCGCTATTATGACAAGGGCGCTTCGGATGTATTTTTAAAGCTGATCCGGCGCTTTACCAAAAAGCCGGCTGTCTCAGAGCGCGGAGAAGGCCCCAAACGGGTGAATGTGCTTGGATTGCTGTCCGTGGACATGGGAAATGAAGCCAATTCGGATGAGATTTGCGCTCACATCCAGGGCCGCGGCTATGAAATCAACTCCCGGTTTGCCATGGGGCTTACGGTTGAACAGATTGAGCGGGCGGCCCAGGCGGATCTTGGCATTGTGGTGTCGCGGTGCGGCCTTGATGCGGCGCAGCTTCTGGAAAGAAAGTATAAAATCCCTTATATATGCGGCGTGCCGGTGGGAGATGGCCAGGCGTTTGACGAAAAGCTGGCGCAGTGGGAGACGGCGGCGCATGGCGCGGAGGAGAAAGTCGGAACGACGACAGGAGGAAAAATCCTGATTGTCCACGAGCAGATTCTTTCCAATTCCATCCGGGAGGCCATCCGCAGACAAGCCGATGCTTCCGTTACAGTGGGAAGCATGTACGGGCTGGATGCCAGGCTTTCCGCGGAGGGCGACCTAAATCTCGTGGATGAGCTTTCCGTGAGAAGGGCAGTGAACAGCGGCGATTATTCTGTGGTGATTGCGGATCCCGAGATCGGAAAGCTGATTCGCAGGGATGACATTACCTTCCTTCCGCTTCCGCATGTGGCAATTTCCGGGCGTCTTTATCTGGAGCAATATGTGCATGATCTGGGAGAGAATATGGAGCGGCTGATTGATCGGGCTGTTTCAGCGGTGAAATGATATCAACCGGCGGGCAGAAGGCGAGCCTTTTGTCTGACGGAAAGATAGTATGCATTAAAGAAAGAAGGAGACAAGGATTATGAAAAACAAAAAAATGATCGCATTGATGGTGGCGGTGGGCGTTGTCGTGTCCGCAGCTTCCGGCTGTTCCCAGGGCGCTTCTCAGACCACGACGGCAGCGGAGACTACGGCGGAGGCCGAGACCGAAGCAGCTGCCGAGACTGAGGAGGAGACTTCCGAGGCCGCAGAGGAGGGGAGTGAAGCCTCCGGCGAAACCAGAACCATTATCGACCACGCAGGCCATGAGGTCACGCTTCCGGCGGAGTTAAACCGGGTTGTTATCTCCGGCATTCTGCCGCTGCCGTCCGTGTTCGTTCAGTTCAGAGGAACGGCGGAGGAGATTGTGGGTATGCATCCCAGCTCCATGGCCGCGGCTCAGAACTCCTATCTGGTAAACGTGTTCCCGGAGATTCTGGATGCGGATACCAGCTTTGTGGTAAACGGTACCGTCAACATTGAGGAGCTGATGAAGCTGAAGCCTGATGTGGTATTTTACAATGCCACCACCACGGAGGAGTATGAGCTTTATGAGAAGGCCGGAATCCCGGCGGTCGGTTTTTCCACCACCATCGCGGATTTCGACTGTGTGGAGACCTACGCCAAGTGGATTGAGCAGCTGGGCGAAATTTACGGAGAGCAGGAGGAGGCAGACGCCATCATCGCGGAGGGACGCCAGGTGGCGGAGGAGATCGCTGCAGTGACCTCCCAGATCCCATCTGAGGAACGGCCCAATGCCATGATTATCATGCACTATGCAAACGGCTCCATGACCGTGACCGGCTCCAATTTCTTCAGTGAGTACTGGCTGGATATGGCAGGCGCCAACAATGTGGCTGCTGAAATCAAAAGCAGTGCCGAGGTCAACATGGAACAGGTTTATGAGTGGAATCCGGATATGATTTTCATCACCAATTTCAGCCCCTATCTGCCGGAGGATTTGCTGAACAATGCCATCGAAGGGGATGACTGGAGCAACGTGAAGGCAGTGAAGGAAGGAAAGGTGTATAAGTTCCCGCTGGGCATGTACCGTTGGTTCCCGCCGGCTTCCGATACGCCGCTGGTTCTTCAATGGCTGGCAAAGACGATTCATCCGGAGCTGTTTGAGGATCTGGATATGGACGCAGAAATTAAGGAATATTACAAGAAGCATTACAATGTAGAGCTGAACGATGAGGAATTGCAGAAGATCTACAATCCGGCGCGGGAGGCATCCGGCGTAAAGACAAACTAGGAAAACATCTGCCGCGAATGACAATCCTGTGTTCGCGGCAGTTTATCTAATTCAGGCGGGTCTTCGGATGGCGAAGGCTTTAGGAGGAATTTTATGGCAGCTGCAAGTAAAAAAAGGCTTTCTGCCCTGCCGCTTGGGGTGGTTCTGACGATTCTGCCCCTGGCTGCGGCACTTGTGTGTCTGGGGATCGGACGTTATTCCCTGACGCCGTCGGAGACGGTTCAGGTGTTGCTGTCCCCGTTTACTGGTACGGAGGTGGAAGACTTCGCCTATACCACCGTTTTTAACATTCGTCTTCCAAGAATCATTCTGGCGGCGGCCGTGGGAGCGGGGCTTTCCTGCGCCGGCGCGGCATTTCAGGGGCTGTTTTCCAATCCGCTGGCCACGCCGGATACCCTGGGTGTAGGCAGCGGCGCAGCCTTCGGCGCCGTTCTTGCCATGCTGTTTCAGGCCAACATGATTTCCATTCAGCTGGCCGCATTGGTATTCGGCCTCGTGGCCTGCGCCATCACCTATAATATCAGCCGGAAAAACGGAAAGAACAGCATTATCATGATTGTCCTTGCCGGCATGGTGATTTCTGCAGTCTTTGAGGCTTTAGTATCCCTGATGAAGTATGTGGCCGATCCGGAGGAGGAGCTTCCGGTGATTACCTACTGGCTGATGGGAAGCATGTCCCGGGCAAACTATGGGAATTTGAAGCTGGGACTGCCCTTCATTTTTGCGGGAGGCATGATCATTTTCCTGCTGAGGTGGCGGCTGAATATTCTCTCCCTCAATGAGGATGAAGCCAGCTCCCTTGGAATGAATATCCGGATTATGAGGCTGGTATTTATTGTTGCCTCCTCCATGATTACGGCCTCCAGCGTGTCCATGTGCGGAACGGTGGGCTGGGTAGGTCTTCTGATCCCCCACATTGCAAGAATGATTGGCGGCAATAACAATAATTCCGTGGTGCCGATCAGTATTTCCCTGGGCGCATTGTTTTTGGTGGTAATGGATACCTTCGCCCGGAGCGCCACAGCGGCGGAGATTCCCATTTCCATTCTCACTGCCATCATCGGAGCGCCGGTGTTTATCCTTTTGCTTCGCAGAACAGGAGGTGCGTGGTAATGATTTTTAAGGTGGAACATGGCTCCTTCGGCTATAAGGAGGAGCAGGTTTTGAAGGACATCAGCTTTACGGTCCGGGACGGGGAGGTCATGTGCATTTTGGGACCCAACGGCGTTGGCAAGACGACCCTGTTAAAATGTATGATGGGACTCCTGAAATGGAAAAGCGGGGCCTCCTATCTTGACGGACAAAACATCAAGGAGATCCGGGCAAAGGAATTCTGGCAGAAAATCGCCTATGTTCCCCAGGCCAAGGGCTCTGCTTTCGGTTTTTCCGCCATCGATATGGTAACGCTGGGGCGAAGTGCTCACCTGGGGGTTTTTGCGCAGCCGAAGGAAGAGGACCGCCAGGAGGCGTACCGGGCCATGGATTCCATGGGAATCCTGTATCTGAAGGACAAGCTTTGCACGGAAATGAGCGGCGGCGAGCTGCAGATGGTGCTGATCGCCAGGGCGCTGACCATCAATCCTTCCATGCTGGTTCTGGATGAGCCGGAGTCCAATCTGGATTTTAAGAATCAGCTGATTATTCTGGAAACCATAAAACGGTTGTCCAGGGAGCGGGGAATCTCTGCGGTGGTCAACACCCATTATCCGGAGCATGCCCTGAAAATATCAGACAACGCCCTGATTTTAAACGGCGAGGGCGGAAATCTGTTCGGAGCCGCAAAGGAAATCATCAATGAGGAGAACATGCGGAAGGCGTTTTCCGTACAGGTCTATATTGATCAGTTTGCTTATCAGGGAACCGAGTACAGAAGCGTGGTTCCCTTGTATCTGGTGTAGGAGACGGACGGCAGGATCGGAAGGATTTTGCCGTTTTCCATTTGCAAAAAGGGGGCCTTGAGGCAGCCTGGCAGGTTATGACAGGTATGACGGAATGATATAGAAAATTTGCAGACATCCATTGATTTTATGGGGCAATCGGATTATAATTGGTTTTAAATTATAATGATACGCCAGAATGGAGGGTACAATTATGGAAAAGAAAAATCTGGATTGGAGCAACATGGGCTTTGGTTACATGGTAACGGACAAGCGCTATGTGGCTAATTATAAAGATGGCAAGTGGGGCGAGGGCGTCATGACCTCCGATGCCAATGTAGTGATCAATGAGTGTGCAGGCATCCTGCAGTACTGCCAGGAGGTATTTGAAGGCCTGAAGGCATACACCACGGAGGACGGCAGCATCGTTACCTTCCGCCCGGATTTAAACGCGGAGCGCATGATGGATTCCTGCGCAAGACTGGAGATGCCTCAGTTTCCGAAGGAGCGTTTCCTGGAGGCCATCGATCTGGTGGTAAAGGAGAATGCGGCCTGGGTTCCGCCATATGGCAGCGGCGCTACCTTATATATCCGCCCCTATATGTTTGCGTCAGGTCCGGTTATCGGTGTAAAGCCGTCTCTGGAGTATCAGTTCCGTACCTTCTGTACTCCGGTTGGCCCGTATTTCAAGGGCGGCGCGAAGCCTTTGACCATCTGCGTCAGCGATTTTGACCGCGCGGCGCCTCACGGCACCGGACATGTAAAGGCCGGCTTAAACTATGCCATGAGCCTTCATGCCAATGTGACGGCCCATGCCAATGGCTTTGATGAGAATATGTTCCTGGATCCGGCGACCCGCACTTACGTGGAGGAGACCGGCGGCGCAAACTTCCTGTTTGTGACCAAGGACGGCGAGGTGGTTACTCCGAAATCAGATTCCATCCTGCCTTCCATTACCAGACGTTCTTTGGTATACGTTGCGGAGCATTATCTGGGCCTGAAGGTTACCCAGAGACCGGTGAAGCTTGCTGAGCTTGGCGATTTTGCCGAGTGCGGTCTGTGCGGCACGGCAGCAGTGATCTCTCCGGTAGGAAAAGTCGTAGACCATGGAAAGGAAATCTGCTTCGCCAGCGGCATGAAGGAGATGGGCCCGGTGACCAAAAAACTCTACGATACCCTGACCGGCATCCAGATGGGCAGAATCGAAGCTCCGGAGGGATGGATCCGGAAAATACTGTAGGGAAGTCTGAACATTCTATGTATATAAAAGATCCGGCGCGGCGTGGCGGTGCCCGCCGGATCTGCCCCAAAACACCGGATCTGCCCCCAAACACCTGTTGACAAATGGAGGGGCCGGTGTTAAAATAAAATCCACCGAATGAGTCGCGGTGATCCAGTAAGGGGTTGTACTGGTTTCGACGGGGGTCATGCAGCTGGTGAAGCTATCCGCATGCGGTGCGTTAAACGGCAAAATTAAAATTAAACGCTGAAGATAATTTAGCATACGCAGCCTAAGGGCTGCTGTCAGCCTTAGTGCACTCACACATTAAGAACCTGGCATCGACGATGTGAGAAACGACATATGTTAAGCTTTGCGCATATGGGCGTATGATGAAGCTACTAAAGCCGTAAGGGTGTCTGTTCCCGTACGGTGGAGGGAATGTCAAAGAACCGACTATGATAGTAGAAGAACAGGGAATTGGTTTTCGGACAGGGGTTCGATTCCCCTCAGCTCCATTTTAAAGAGTTCCGCCAGGAGCTCTTTCTTTTCATCAGAATCCAGTGAGACGCGCCGGTGACGCGTCTCATCGTATTTTTGCGGCACTACAAGCTTTACAGAGGGTGAAATCTATGCAGTCATCATCAGAAACAAAGAACGATTTTTCAAAAGGAAGCATCGTGTGGAATATTTTAAGCCTGGCCGTGCCTATGACTCTGGCGCAGGTGATCAATGTTCTTTACAATATCGTGGACCGGATTTATATAGGGAGGATCCCGGACCATGCCACATTGTCGCTGACCGGGCTGGGCCTGTGCCTGCCGGTGGTCTCCATCGTCATGGCCTTCGCCAATCTGTTTGGCATGGGAGGGTCGCCGCTGTGTTCCATAGAGCGGGGCAGGGGAAATATGGAGGAAGCGGAGCGGATCATGGGCAATTCCTTCTGTATGATGCTTTTCTTTGGCGTTCTCCTGACAGTCCTGGGCCTGATTGTAAAACGGCCTATGCTATACCTGTTTGGGGCCAGTGACCAGACCTTTCCTTATGCGAACAGTTATTTAAGCATTTATTTGCTGGGAAGCCTTTTTGTGATGGTAGGTCTGGGGATGAACAGCTTCATCAATTCCCAGGGTTTTGGAAAAATCGGGATGCTGACGGTGCTTTTGGGCGCGGGAACCAACATCGTGCTGGATCCGGTTTTCATTTTCGTATTCCATATGGGTGTGCAGGGAGCGGCGGTCGCCACTGTGATTTCCCAGGGCCTGAGCGCTCTTTGGATCTTCCGTTTTTTGACCGGGCCGAAGACAATTCTGAAGCTGCGCTTGTCCTGTATGAAGCTGGAAAAGGAGCGGGTAAAGCAGATTGTGAGCCTGGGCTTTTCCAATTTTATCATGAATTTTACCAACTCTCTGGTGCAGATCGCCTGCAATGTGACCCTGCAGCAATTTGGCGGAGATCTGTTTGTGGGTGTGATGACGGTGGTCAATTCCGTCCGGGATATTGTGGTGATGCCGGTTCATGGGATCACGCAAAGCGCTCAGCCTGTGATGGGATATAACTATGGCGCGGAAGAATATAAACGCGTGAAATCTTCCATCGCTTTTTCCTCGATTGTTGCAATGATTTATACCGGAGTGGTGTGGATTCTGATCAATACATTTCCGGAATTCTTTATCCGTATTTTTAACCAGGATGCGGATCTGGTGGCGGCAGGGATTCATTCCATGCGGATCTATTATTTCGGATTTATTTTCCAGTCCCTGCAGTTTGCTGGACAGGCGGTGTTTGTGGCCCTGGGAAAGGCGAAGCATGCGATCTTCTTTTCCATTTTCCGCAAGGTGATTATCGTGGTGCCTTTGACCCTGCTTTTGCCTCACCTGTGGGGACTTGGCAGCTATGGAGTCTTCGCGGCGGAGCCGGTGTCCAATTTTGTGGGCGGAACCGCCTGCTTTGTGACCATGCTGCTGACCATCATGCCGGAGTTAAATCGGGCAGAAAAAGTAAAACAGGAGGAAGGAGCATGAGCCAGATTCAGATAAGAAAAAAGCATGCAGTCATAAGAAACCGGAAGAAAAAAATGGCTGCAGCCATGGCGCTGGCAGTCTTTTTTTCGTTGCCCATGTTTGCCTGTCCCGGGAAGGTTTATGCGCAGGAACGGCCGGCTTACCGCAGATCCGCCACCTATGTGTCGGATGCCTGGGTGATCAATTTCTGGAATACGGAGAGCGATCACATGGAGGAGGAGATGGCGCGGATTGCGGCTGACGGCTTCAATAGCATTATCCTGGTGATCCCCTGGCGGGAATTCCAGCCGATGACAGCTCCGGTCACCTATAATGACTATGCTTTCCGAAAGCTGGACCGGGTCATGAGAGCGGCGGCAGAGCAGGGGCTTTGGGTGGAACTGCGGGTCAGCTATACCTGGGACTACTATGAGGAGGAGAAATCCCAGCTCCGTTTCCGGGAAATGCTGGGGGATGCCCAGGTACGCCAGAGCTGGCTGGATTATGTGGAGCATATCTATACAACCGCGTCCCAGTATCCTAATTTCTACGGCGGGTTTATCACCTGGGAGGACTTCTGGAATTATGTGGAGGATGCTCCTGCTTTCGGTACCGGATCGGCCAGCGTGACGGAAGCAAAACGGATCGGCTATCAAGACTATCTGGAGGAGCATTATGATCTGGAAGAGGTCAATTTATACTACCAGGATGAGCCGGATTTTTCCGGTTACCAGGAGATTTTTATTCCGAGAAAAAGCAGCCCAGCCTATCAGCTTTTTTACGAATTTTATGATGATTTTCTGATCCGTCTGCTGGCGGATGCCCAGGAGGTATTCCCGGAGCTCTCCATGGAGGTCCGTCTGGATGTGGACCCGGTGGAAGGGCTGGAGGGAGAACTGGTGGGGATACCCCATTACCGTACCTTTGCCTGTGGAAGCGCCCCGGACACTTCCCTGATGTACAGTGTATCCATGGGCTATGGGGCAAACGAGGTGCTTTCCGCCGGGCAGGCGGTAGAGATGATGAAAAGCCAGCTGAATCTGGTGCGCGCATACAATGGAGGGAAACCGATCTACATTGATCAGCTGCTTTACATGGATGAGACGGAAGCGTTTTCCTATAATGCCCGGGTGGCTGAGGAGGAACGGGGAGCTTTCCTTACGGGAATTCCCGATGTGCTGCGCACTTACACCGATGGCTACGGTATCTGGTGCTATCGCAATTACGTCAATAATCCGCTTTATAATTGCCAGTTTGCTTTGGGCAGCCGGGGCTGGACTGTGGAGAATGGTCAGGTGGCGGAGCGAGACGGCAGCAGCCAGATTTGCCTTCACTCCGGGAAGCTGGCCCAGCGATTTGGAACCAGGCTGACCGGGGAGGCAACTCATGATAATCATGTGCGCCTGACCGCGGACAGCGACGGCGGCGCAATCATATCTGTGACTTTGGGGAGAGTTACCAAGGAGGTGCAGGTAAATGGAAAGAAGGAGATCGACCTGAATTTCGGCCATTTGCCTGCCTGCAATACCCTGACCATCTCCAGCCGGGGAGAAGTTTACCTGGACAATATCCAGGTCTACAACTTTGTTCAGGACGGCCAGCTGTATGATCCGGACGGCCAGGAATTGAGCTGCCTGGAGGCCATGCGGGCGTTGAATACTGCGATGAATTAGTGCGCTGAATGCGGCGATGAATTAGCTTGACAAAATCAGCCGCCGTGTTATAATCAAAACCAGTTGCAGGTGATTTTTCTGCAGAATAAAAAACGCGTTGACGAGACCAGTACCTTTGCGAAAGTGCACAGAGAGGGATGCGGCTTGGTGGAAGCATCCTGCGGGGAAGTAAAGGGAAGACCAGCTCCGAGCGGTCCTTAATCGGACACGGTGATTCCGTTATCATCAGAATGAGTGGCTGCCGGGACGTCCTTGGCGTGCGGCGGCAAGCAGGGTGGAACCGCGATATAGAACTATCGTCCCTTGCCAGATGGAAAAGCATCAGGCAAGGGACTTTTTGTGTATGCAGGAAGCTTGCCGATGGGTACGTTTGTGTATGCAGGAAGCTTGCCAGCGGCGGGTACGTTTGGCGGCCCGGCAAGGTCCTTCGGTTTGATGCGAAAAATAAAACCTTAGAAAATCCATAAAACAGGAAGAAGGAGAAAGAACATGAAGATTACGTTGAAGGATGGAAGCGTAAAAGAGTATGAGAGCGCCATGTCCGTGATTGACATCGCCAAGGACTTAAGCGAGGGCCTGGCGCGGATGGCCTGTGTGGGCGAGGTGGACGGAGAGACCGCGGATCTGCGGACGGTGCTGGACCATGACTGCAGCCTGAATATCCTGACTGCCCGGGATGAGGCGGGGCTTTCTACCCTGCGTCATTCCGCAAGCCATGTGATGGCTCAGGCGATCAAACGGCTGTACCCAAGCGCAAAGCTGGCCATCGGCCCGTCGATTGCAGACGGCTTTTATTACGATATTGATTTCGAGTCCCCGATCGTGGCAGAGGATCTGGAAAAGATCGAGGGGGAGATGAAAAAGATCATCAAGGAAGCATGGCCCATCGAGCGCTTCACCTTGCCCAGAGAGGAAGCGATTGCCTTCATGAAAGAAAAGGAGGAACCCTATAAGGTAGAGCTGATTGAGGATCTGCCGGAGGATGCGGAGATCAGCTTTTATAAGCAGGGCGAGTTCGTGGACCTGTGCGCAGGCCCCCATCTGATGTCCACCAAGGATGTGGGCAAAGCCTATAAGCTGACCAGCATCGCAGGCGCCTACTGGAGAGGCAATGAGCACAATAAGATGCTGACCCGTATCTATGCGACGGCCTTCGCAAAGAAGGAGGAGCTGGAGGCCTACATCACCATGATGGAGGAGGCCAAAAAGCGCGACCATAGAAAGCTGGGCCGGGAGCTGGGATTGTTTATGATGCATGACGCAGGTCCGGGCTTCCCGTTCTTCCTGCCAAAGGGCATGGTGCTGAAAAATACCCTGCTGGACTACTGGAGAGAGATTCATAAAAAGGCCGGCTATGTGGAGATTTCCACGCCGATTATCTTAAACCGCAAGCTATGGGAGACCTCCGGCCACTGGGATCATTATAAGGCCAATATGTATACCACCGTGATTGATGAGGAGGACTACGCCATTAAGCCCATGAACTGCCCGGGCGGCGTGCTGGTATATGCATCTGAGCCTCGTTCCTACCGAGATCTGCCGCTGCGCATGGGCGAGCTGGGACTGGTTCACCGCCATGAGAAATCCGGCCAGCTTCACGGCCTGATGCGGGTGCGCTGCTTTACCCAGGATGATGCCCACATTTTCATGACTCCGGAGCAGATCAAGGATGAGATTATGGGCGTGGCAAGACTGATCAATGAGGTTTACACCCTGTTCGGTTTCAAATATCATGTGGAGCTTTCCACCCGCCCGGAGGACAGCATGGGCAGCGACGAGGACTGGGAGATGGCTACGGAGGGCCTGCGCAGCGCGCTGGATGAGCTGGGCCTGGATTATGTGGTCAATGAAGGAGACGGCGCATTCTATGGCCCGAAGATCGACTTCCATCTGGTGGATGCCATCGGCAGAACCTGGCAGTGCGGTACCATCCAGCTGGATTTCCAGCTGCCGCAGCGGTTTGAGCTGGAGTACATCGGTGCGGACGGCGAGAAGCATCGGCCGATCATGATTCACCGTGTGGCATTCGGTTCCATCGAGCGGTTTATCGGTATCCTGATCGAGCATTTCGCGGGCGCCTTCCCCACCTGGCTGGCTCCGGTTCAGGTGAAGGTGCTGCCAATCTCCGATAAATATATGGATTATGCGAAAAAGGTTACGGAAACCATCGATGCGGCCGGCATCCGTGTAGAGCTGGATACCCGCGCAGAGAAGATCGGCTACAAGATCCGCGAGGCTCAGATGCAGAAGATCCCCTACATGCTTGTAGTGGGACAGAAGGAAGAGGAGAATCATCTGGTAGCTGTCCGCAGCCGGTTCCTGGGCGATGAAGGGCAGAAGGATCTGGATGCGTTTATCTCCGCCATCAAAGAAGAAATTGCCGGCAAGGTGATGCGCAAGGTGGAAGTGGAAGCTAAGGCAAAATAAGCAGAAGTAAAAAAATCGAATAAATTTTTCAGATAAATGCATACTAACCGTGATATGGATCATATCAACCAGTCTATCAAAGGAGGTATGCATTTATCATGACCACATTAGCATGTAGTGTAACCAGCTGTCTTCACAACGCCGATCATTGCTGCTGTAAGCAGGCGATCATCGTGGACGGACAGAAAGCAAGGGAAAAGCATGAGACCTGCTGCGGCAGCTTCGACGAGAACCGGGAGGGCTCCTTTAAAAATGTCTTTAAGACGCCGGAGAGCCGCCTGGAGATCGATTGCGAGGCAGTCAACTGCATTTACAATGAAAACCGCCACTGCCACGCGGATCACATCGACGTGGCCGGAGACGGCGCCAGCAAGGCGGAGCAGACCTTGTGCGCTACCTTTGCAATAAAATAAGAAGGCAATGTGATGTATTAAGGGACCCGCAGGAACGTCCTGCGGGTCTTCTCCTGAAAAATCGGCTGTGAATTGTATGTTCGTCGTCCAACTAATCTTGGAAAGATTCAAAAACTGCTTGACATTTCTGCTTTCAGATAGTATATTGATAAATGTTGTGAGAACAACTCAGGAAAGTAGGTATCCACCTCACCTCGGCACGTATGGAAAGTGACCCTGGTTCATAATAAGAAGCACGGATAAGCGGCGGTTTTCCGTCCAAAGTGATACTTAGAGGGTGGATAGATTGATTCTATCTACTTTTTTATTGCAGGAAAACAATCATGTTCTTTTAAGGAAAATGGAGGTGTACGACTATTAGCGAGTTAATGATTAACGAACAGATCAGGGATAAGGAAGTTCGCCTGATTGGAGAGAATGGACAGCAGCTGGGTATCATGTCTGCGAAGGAAGCTTATAAGCTTGCTCAGGAAGCAGAGTTGGACCTGGTGAAGATTGCTCCCGCTGCCAAGCCGCCGGTTTGCAAGATTATCGACTACGGTAAATATTGTTACGAGCTGGCCCGGAAGGAAAAGGAAGCCAAAAAGAAACAGAAGGTTATCGAGGTCAAGGAAGTGCGGCTGACTCCCAATATCGACACCAACGATCTGAACACAAAGGTGGGTGCGGCACGGAAGTTCCTGGAAAAAGGGAACAAGGTTAAGGTGACTCTTCGGTTCCGCGGCCGTGAGATGGCGCATATGTCCAAATCCAAATATATCCTGGATGACTTCGCTGAAAGCCTGAAGGATATAGCTGTAATCGACAAACCGTCCAAGGTGGAAGGAAGAAGCATGGTTATGTTTTTATCTGCTAAGAAGTAAAACTGCAAACGAAGATTAAGGAGGAAAATATCATGCCTAAATTAAAAACAAGCAGAGCTGCTGCGAAACGTTTCAAAAAAACCGGAACCGGTAAGCTGGTAAGAAACAAAGCATATAAATCTCACATCTTAACTAAGAAATCTACCAAGAGAAAGAGAAATCTTAGAAAAGACATCGTTACCGACAAGACCAACGCAAAGGTAATGAAGAAGATTTTACCATATCTGTAGTTTGTTAGTGAAAGAAGGAGGAAAAACCGATGGCAAGAATTAAAGGCGGCTTAAACGCAAAGAAGAAACACAACAGAGTGCTGAAGATGGCAAAGGGCTACAGAGGCGCTCGTTCCAAACAGTATAGAATCGCAAAACAGTCCGTAATGAGAGCACTGACCAGCTCCTACGCCGGACGCAAGCAGAGAAAGAGACAGTTCCGTCAGCTGTGGATCGCCCGGATCAATGCGGCTGCAAGAATCAATGGTCTGTCCTACTCCAAGTTTATGTACGGCTTAAAGCTGGCTGGCGTTGAGATGAACCGTAAGGTGCTGTCCGATATGGCAATCAATGATGCAGAGGGCTTTGCAAAGCTGGCTGAGCTGGCAAAGGCAAAATTGGCTTAATTGGAAATCGATCCCCTGGGGCTGTTCCGGCTCCAGGGATTTTTGTATAAAACTGTATTCGAAGGGGCAGGGCACTGCGGCAGGCGTTTTGGCTGCCCGGGCTCAGGATGATATAGCGAGGAGGAAATCATATGCTTCAGGCAGGAACCAAAGCACCGGATTTTACACTGAAGGAAAAGGACGGGAGAGAGATCACGTTATCCTCTTTTCTCGGGAAAAAGGTCGTTCTTTATTTCTATCCCAAGGACAATACACCAGGCTGTACCAGACAGGCCTGTGCCTTTGCGGGAGCCTACAACGGTTTTCGGGAGCGGGGCGTGGAGGTCATCGGCATCAGCAAGGACAGCGTAAAATCCCACAGTAATTTTGCGGCAAAGTATGAACTGCCTTTTCTTTTGCTGTCTGATCCGGAGCTGACAGCCATCCAGGCTTACGATGTCTGGAAGGAAAAGAAGCTTTACGGAAAGGTATCCATGGGCGTGGTCCGCAGCACCTATGTGATCGATGAAACAGGTGTGATCGAGAAGGTGTTTGAGAAGGCGAAGCCGGACACCAATGCAGCGGATATTCTGGCGTATTTGGACGGGGAAAAGAATAAAAATAGCCAGGAATAAAAATTGGTGAAGTGAAAATTTCCAAAAACACCTTGCAATTTTGGAAAAAACATGCTATATTGTATTAGTTCGCGGAAGTGCTGGAATTGGCAGACAGGCTAGACTAAGGATCTAGTGATAGTATTATCGTGTGGGTTCAAGTCCCATCTTCCGCAGCTATATTCCTCGATAGCTCAGTCGGTAGAGCACGCGGCTGTTAACCGCGCTGTCGTAGGTTCAAGTCCTACTCGGGGAGCTTAGGAAGCCCGTAAGCAATCGTGTTTGCGGGTTTTTTTATGCATACGGGGCGCGTAAGGAATTTTGCTGCTGACGCAGCCGCGCCCCGG
>CAZICB010000042.1:0-19999 GCA_964537765.1 uncultured Lachnospiraceae bacterium | reverse complement strand
CAGCCGGAGGCCTACGTCCCCTCCACGGACACCTACATCGAAAAGGACTCCGCCATCAATGACGAGATCGATAAGCTGCGTCACTCGGCCACGGCGGCCCTGTCGGAGCGGAGCGATGTGATTATTGTGGCGTCGGTGTCCTGTATTTACGGACTCGGTTCCCCCATCGATTACAAGGAGATGGTGATTTCCCTGCGGCCGGGGATGGTTCGGGACCGGGATGAGATCATCCACAAGCTGATTGATATTCAGTACACCCGCAATGACATGGATTTCCACCGGGGAACCTTCCGGGTGCGGGGGGATGTGCTGGAGGTATTTCCGGCTTATTCCGGCAGCGAGGCGTTCCGGATTGAGTTTTTCGGGGATGAGGTGGACCGGATCACGGAAATCGATGCGATGACCGGGGAGAATAAGTATCAGTTGAATCATATCGCGATCTTCCCGGCATCCCATTATGTGGTGCCCAAGGAAAAAATGCAGCTGGCCACGGAGAATATTCTGGAGGAGCTAAAGGAGCGGGTGGCCTGGTTTAAGAGCGAGGACAAGCTTCTGGAGGCCCAGCGGATCGCGGAACGGACCAATTTCGATGTGGAGATGATGCGGGAGACCGGATTTTGTTCCGGAATCGAAAACTATTCCCGTCATCTGACCTTCGGTAAGCCTGGGGAGCCGCCGTGGACCTTGATGGATTATTTTCCCGATGATTTTCTGATTATTGTGGACGAGTCCCATATTACTTTGCCGCAGGTGCGGGGTATGTACTCCGGGGACCGGTCCAGAAAGCAGACCTTGGTGGATTATGGCTTTCGTCTGCCGTCGGCGCTGGACAATCGCCCTTTGAATTTTACAGAATTTGAGAGCAAGATTGACCAGATGATGTTCGTGTCGGCGACGCCCAATGTCTACGAGGAGGAGCATGAACTGCTGCGGGTGGAGCAGATTATCCGTCCCACAGGGCTTTTGGATCCGGAGGTGTCTGTGCGCCCGGTGAATGGGCAGATTGACGACCTGGTATCGGAGGTAAACAAAGAAGTGGCGGGGCATCATAAGGTGCTGATCACCACTTTGACCAAACGGATGGCGGAGGATCTGACCGACTATATGCGGGATGTGGGGATCCGGGTGAAATACCTTCATTCGGATATCGATACCCTGGAGCGGGCAGAGATTATCCGGGATATGCGTATGGATGTGTTTGATGTGCTGGTAGGCATTAACCTGCTTCGCGAGGGACTGGATATTCCGGAGATTACGCTGGTGGCGATCCTGGACGCGGACAAGGAAGGCTTCCTTCGCTCGGAGACATCCTTGATACAGACCATTGGACGTGCCTCCCGAAATTCGGAGGGGCATGTGATCATGTATGCGGATAGCATCACCGATTCCATGCGGCGGGCCATTGATGAGACCAACCGGAGACGTCGGATACAGCAGAGGTACAATGAAGAACACGGCATTACTCCCATGACCATCAAAAAGGCTGTCCGGGATCTGATCGCCATCTCCAAGGCGGCAGAGCAGGATCCGAAGGATATGGAAAAGGATCTGGAGTCCATGAATGCCAGGGAATTGGAGAAGCTGGCCAGGGAACTGCAGAAGAAGATGAACAAGGCAGCTGCGGAGCTGAATTTCGAGGAGGCGGTGGTGCTGCGGGACCGGATGCTGGAAGTGAAAAAAATGCTGCTGGACATGGAATAAAGGGATCGTTTTATAAAAAGAAATCATTTCCTATACTCTTATTGACAAAAATTCTCAATAAGAGTATATTTTTTTTATCAGAATGCAGTGAGACGCGCCGGTGACGCGTCTTATCGTATGTGTGCAAATAAGTTGCAATATGCTGACTGCAAGGGAGACGACATATGAAATTGAATGAGGGTCAGATCGGTTGTACCTATGAGGTGAAAAGTGTGGTCGTGGACGATACCATTACCCGACGCCTGGAGGCGCTGGGGGTCAATGAACAGACGCCGGTGATCATTTTAAATAAAAAAGGCAGCGGCTCCGTGATTTTTAAGGTGCGGGGCACCCGCCTGGCGGTGGGACGGCGTATCAGCGACGGGATCCGGATTGGAGAGCCTGGTCCGGAGGCAGACGCTCAGACCGGCCGGAAAGGAGGTCACGGGCATGCAGGAAAGCAGGACTGAAATCCGGGTGGGATTCGTGGGAAATCCTAACTGCGGGAAAACCACCCTGTTTAACGCTTTTACGGGAGCCAACTTAAAGGTGGCAAACTGGCCGGGGGTCACCGTAGAACGGGTGGAAGGGCATACCAGCTATAAGGGGAGGCCCATCCAGGTAATCGATCTGCCGGGCATTTACAGTCTGACTTCCTATACGATCGAGGAGATTGTGACCCGTCGATGTATCGAGGAAGGCGAGGTGGATGTGATCATCAATGTGGTGGACGCATCGTCCCTGGAGCGGAATCTTTATCTGACTTTGCAGCTTCTGGAACTGAAAAAACCGGTGATTCTGGCTTTGAACATGATGGATATTGTGGAGGAGCGTGGCATGGAGATCGATATGCACCGTCTGCCGGAAATGCTGGGGCAGATTCCGGTGGTCCCCGTCTCCGCCCGCAAGCGGACCGGTCTGGACGTGCTGATGCATGCGGTGGTTCATCACTATGAGGAGGGTCCCCAGGGGGTGGTGGTTCACTACGACCAGGAGATCGAGGAGAAGCTTTGTGCCATTGAGTCCATTCTTCAGGCAAAATATGGGGCCATGGAAAATATGCGCTGGCATGCGGTGAAATTCCTGGAGGAGGATAAGGAGGTCATGGGGGATCATCCGGTGGATGTGAGCCATATTGTGACCAAAAGCTACGAAAAAAAGATCATTAATGAAAAATATGATTACATTGAAGAAATCATTGCGGAATGCCTGTTCAATAAAGAGGAAAAGGCAGCCCTTACGGACAAGATTGACAGCTGGATGACCCATCCGGTTCTGGGAATCCCGATTTTCCTGGGAATCATGGCCCTGGTATTTTTCCTGACCTTCACAGTGGGAGATTTCCTCAAGGGCTATTTTGAAGCGGGGCTTGACTGGCTGTCAGGGGCGATGCTGTCTCTGCTTACCGGAATGGATGCGTCCCCGTGGATGATTTCCCTGGTGGTGGACGGTATCGTGGCCGGAGTCGGCGGTATCCTGACCTTTCTGCCCAATATTTTCATCCTGTTTCTGGCCCTGGCCTTTCTGGAGGACAGCGGCTATATGGCGCGGGTCGCCTATGTGATGAATGAGACCATGGGGCGTGTGGGTCTGTCCGGCAAAGCATTTTTGCCCATGCTGCTGGGATTTGGATGTACGGTTCCGGCTGTGATGGCCACCCGTGCCCTGGCAAGTGAGCGGGACCGCAGGCGGACCATCCTGATCACGCCCTTTATGTCCTGCTCCGCGAGGCTCCCGATTTATGTGCTGTTTGCGGAAATGTTCTTCCCGGACAAGGCCCTTTTGGTTGCCTACTCTTTGTATGTAATCGGTCTGGCAGTGGCTATCCTGATCGCCTATGTGGTACATAAAACCGGAAACAAAGGCCAGGAGGACACCTTGCTGATCGAGCTTCCGGAATACAAAACACCCAATGCCCGGACGGTTGCCATCTATGTATGGGATAAGGTCAAGGATTATCTGACCAAAGCCGGCACCACCATCTTTATAGCATCGATCATTCTGTGGTTTGTGCTGAATTTTGGCGTTGCCGGCTATGTATCTGATGTGACGGACAGCTTCGCGGCTGTCATCGGGCACGCATTGGTTCCGGTTTTGCGTCCCGCGGGGCTCGGAAGCTGGCAGATAGCCGTAGCGCTGATTTCCGGGCTGTCCGCGAAGGAAGTGGTGGTATCCAGCTTCTCTGTCCTTTACGGCATCAGCAATATTAATTCCGCGGCCGGCATGACGGCGTTGTCCGCGCAGCTGGCCGCATCCGGCTTTGGCCAGATAAGCGCCTATGCGCTGCTGGTATTTTGCCTGCTGTATTCGCCCTGCGTGGCGGCTGTGGGCACGATTCACCGGGAGACCCGATCCTGGCGGTTCACGGCCGGAATGGTCGCGTTTCAGCTGCTGATCGCCTGGGCCGGAGCCGTGCTGGTATTTCAGCTGGGCATCCGGCTGTGATGCCGGCCCAGGCCGGGAAACCGGCGGCGCGGTCAGTGGGTCAGATCGGTCAGGTTTTCCGGCGACAGGACCGCCTGAATCCGGTCGTCGGCACGGGTATAGAGATAAACGTGATCGGAGAGCTGATCCTCCGGGGACACCTCCGATTCATTGATGTCGGAAACCATGGCGTTCAGCTTGCAAAAGGAGGTCCCTTCCTCCAGCGGCGCAATGAGAATCTCGTGGATGCTGGAGGGAATCAGGATCAGATCCATGCCGATGGAGTCGGCGAAATCCTTTAACAGATCCTGGTACAAAAGACAACAGGCTCCATAGACTCCGGAGGTATTGGAAAGCACATAGAGCGGACAGATACTGTCCTCCTCGCCCAGCAGCTTTTCCAGCGCCTCTTCATCGCAATGGTCGCCAAGGCTTTTCAGGGCGGATTCCCGGACAGCTTCGTTCACGCTTTGAATCTGGGCGGGGCATGTCAGCGGCGTGTTGGCAAGGGCCAGCCGAAACAGTTCTTTTTTGGAAATATTCCAAAGCTTCAGATGTTCGTTGTTAATCAAAAGGGTCATCTGCCCATCCTCATTTTTCTCCAGCAGCAAATAAAAAATAACCGCCAGGTCCAGAAATTTCACATAAGGGATCTCGGTCAGCAGATCGTGGTTGGAATCGGCATGGACCAGCTTCATCAGAACCTTCGTTTTAAGCGTGTCAAAATCGGACAGCTGCTTCGTTGTGAAGGTGCAGGGCGGCGGATTCTGGGTAAACAGTTCATATATTTCATCCAGGATCTGGTCCTCAGGAATCCCCTGCAGATGCTGCTCATAGTAGGGATTCAGATAAATGGTCGGTGCCAGCAGGGAATCCGGCGGCAGGATGCTTAAGCCATCCAGCAGGATGCCATTATTTTTGGGAACCTGATGGAACTTCACGGAATATCCTGCGCCGAACCGGTCTTTCAGTGCTTGTTCGATTGTTTTTACAAAGTCATTGTATACCATGTAAGGTACCTCCTTAAAATATAAAATGAAATACTTGGGTTGACATACAGGAAAGGGATTCCGAAAGGAACGGGAACCTGGAAATGTCAGATTGCCAGAATTGGTAAGCATCATTATAATAGATTTTCGCTGATTTGGCAAGATACGAATTTATAAAAGATTAAGTTGTAGTTTGCCGTAAAAAAAGTTACAATAGAAATTGTAATAATTTTGTAATAACCCTGAAGGACAAGATTTATGATTCGTTTACTGAAAAAAATTGGAATCCTGTTCGGCATATTTGCCGTGGTGCTGGTGATATATATAGCGGCAAACCGGGAACGGCTCCTGGAAGGCGATGTGGTCTATACGATGATGGAAAAGAATCATCTTCCGATGGTCTATGTAGAGATGTCTGGCCGGGAGATGAATCCCATGCAGGGCTATCGTCAGGACATGGGGAATGCCGTCGCCCGGGACAGTCTTACGATTCTGCCCCAGGACCGGGCATTGAAGCTCCACGCGGTGGGCGGTCAGGAAGCAGTCACCGGGATTCGCTATGAGATCCGCAGCCTGGATCTGCAGCGGCTGGTGGAAAATACGGTTCTGGAGGATTGGCAGCAGGGGGAGGACGGACTGCGGGCTGTTTTGCCGATCCAGAATTTACTGACGAAGGAGCAGGAATATTTGCTCCGGCTGGAGCTGGATACGGAGGAATCCGGCACGGTTTATTATTATACAAGGATTGTATGGTCCGATTCGGATATCGCGCAGTCGATGATTGACCTGGCCTGTGATTTTTCCTCCAAGACCTTTCATTATGATGAGGCACGGGCTCTGGTTACTTATCTGGAATCCGACGATACGGGGGACAATAGCTCCTTTGGGCGGACCACGATCCGTTCCAGCTTTTCCCAGCTGACCTGGGGTCATTTGGGCATGCAGCCGGTGGGACAGGTGCGGGTAAAGCTTAAGGAGCTTGACGGCATCATGGGCTGCGTGTCATTGACCTATCTGGTTCAGCGGCAGACGGAGGAAGGACGGACGGAGACCTACCAGGTGGGCGAGGATTTCACCATGAAATGGAACGCTGTCCGCACATATTTGATGGATTATGAGCGGAAGGTGGATCAGATTTTTGAAGGAAACCGGGAGGATTATTCCGGAAAGCGAATCCTGCTGGGCATCACCAATGAGCAGCGTCTGGACGTGGAAAGCAGTCCTGATGGCAGGATCCTGGCCTACCGGGTCAACCGGGCTTTGTGGAGTTATGACCAGAAAAGTCAGAATGCAGTGCGGATCTTTTCCTTCCGGGACAGCCAGGATGTGGAGGAGCCGGATTTGGCTGAGCATGATATTCGGATCTTGCATGTGGATGATAACGGAGATGTGGATTTCCTGGTTTACGGCTACCAGAGCCGGGGCAGCCATGAAGGGCAGTCCGGGATCGTGGGTTACCATTATGAGAAATCGGACAATGCGCTGCAGGAACGTTTCTTCATTCCCTCCACCCTTACCTATGCACAGCTGGAGCAGGATTTAGAGCAGCTGACCTACCGGGCGTCGGGCAATATGCTGTATATTTATCTGGACCACGCCATTTACGGGATCGATATGACCAGCAATGAAAATATGGTGGTGGCGGACGCGTTGCAGGAAGGCAGCTTCGCGGTCAGCGCCGACAAGGCACGGATTGCCTGGCACGAGGGCGGGACGGTATATCAGTCCCGGCTGCTGCATTTGATGGACCTGGAGACCGGAGACAAGCTGGACATCCACGGGCAGGAGGATGAGTACGTCCGGGCTTTGGGGTTTGTGGGGCGGGATCTGGTATACGGGCTGGCGAAGGAGACGGATCCATGGATCGTCAATGGCAGGATCATAGACCTGCCCATGCAGTCGGTGGAGATTCTCAATGACCGGATGCAGGTGGAAACCCGTTATGAAAAGAGCGGTTATTATGTGGCCAGCGTAACGGTGGAGGAGAGCCGGATTCATTTAAACCGGGTGACCCGGATCGGCGAGCAAAGCTTCGCGCCGGCCCAGGAGGACACCATCGTGTGCAATGCCGAGATGGGGCCGGGCAGCCTGGAAGGAATCGGCTGGTATGCCTCACAGGATAAGGAGCGGGTCTATTTTGTACAGATGAGCGGGGACAATGGCTCCGGCCGCAATGTGCGGGTAACGGCGCCCAGGCAGATCAGCTATGACCATGCGGAGGTGCTGGAGCTGAAAGCCAATACCCAGCTGCAGGGCTTGCGGTTTTATGCGTACGGAGGCGGGAAGCTGCTGGAAGTGACCGAAAATTTCAGCAAGGCGGTTTCTTTGGCGTATGACAGAATGGGAATCGTGACCGATCAAAACCAGCGGATTCTTTGGAGCCGGGTGAATCGGGATAATGCCTACACCATCCGGGATCTGACGGTATCCTTCGCCCAGGCGGCGCGCCATCTGAAGGAGTTTGACGGCAGCAAAACCTATAGTGATGAGGTGACGCTTTTGGACGCCCGGGGCTGCAGCGTGACGCAGATTTTGTATTTCATCGGGCAGGGAATCCCGGTGGTGGGATATACCGGAGAGGGAGAATATCTGGTCCTGTATGGCTTTGATCAGTACAATGTCAGCATATATAATCCGGAAACCGGAGAAACCTATAAAGCGGGCTTAAATGACAGTACGGAGTATTACCGGCGGCTGGGAAATGACTTTGTATGCGCGGTTGCGGCCCGGTAATCCGGTGAAAAGCTTTACAAATCCGGAATCTGTGGTATAATCAATTAGGCCATTTGGCATTGATGAGGTGTGTAATGAATCAATATATCATGAAAGGCGGCAACCCGCTGGTGGGAGAGGTGCTGATCAGCGGCGCCAAAAATGCGGCTCTTGGCATTCTCGCGGCATCCATTATGGCGGATGCGGACGTGGTAATCGAGAATCTTCCGGACGTCCGCGATATTAATGTAATGCTGGAAGCGATCCATGAGATCGGTGCTCAGGTTGTACGCCTGGACCGCCACACAGTTAAGATTAATGGATCAACGGTACGAGATGTATCCGTTGATGATGAATATATCCGGAAAATCCGCGCGTCCTATTATTTTATCGGGGCGCTGCTTGGCAAATACAAAAGCGCGGAAGTACCCCTTCCCGGGGGCTGCAATATCGGCAGCCGTCCCATCGACCAGCATCTGAAGGGCTTCCGTGCCCTTGGCGCGAAAATTGACATTGAAAACGGCGCTGTTCTGGCTCATGCCATCGACCTGGTGGGCAGTCATATCTATCTGGATGTGGTTTCCGTAGGCGCGACCATCAATATCATGATGGCGGCGGCTCTGGCGGAGGGACAGACCACCATCGAGAATGCGGCAAAGGAGCCCCACGTGGTGGATGTTGCCAATTTCTTAAACAGCATGGGCGCCAATATCAAAGGAGCCGGCACAGATATTATCCGGATCCGCGGCGTGCGTCATCTTCACGGCACGGAATATTCCATTATCCCGGACCAGATCGAGGCAGGTACTTTCATGTGCGCCGCAGCCATCACCCGCGGGGATATTACGGTGAAGAATGTGATCCCCAAGCATTTGGAGGCCATTTCCGCGAAGCTTCTGGAGGTGGGCTGCGAGGTGCTGGAGGGGGATGATGAGGTCCGCGTGGTGGGCAGAAACAAACAACGCCCTACCAATATCAAGACCTTGCCCTATCCGGGCTTTCCGACAGATATGCAGCCCCAGATGGCAGTGACCCTGGCTCTGGCGGACGGGACCAGCATGATTACCGAGAGCATTTTCGAAAATCGGTTCAAATATGTGGACGAACTGGCGCGTATGGGCGGCAATATCAAGGTCGAGGGAAATGTGGCGGTGATCAACGGCGTCAAGGGTTTGACGGGGGCGCAGGTGGAAGCACCGGATTTGCGGGCCGGAGCTGCTTTAGTGCTTGCGGGGCTGGCCGCTATCGGCTATACTGTGGTGGATGAGGTGGGCTACATCCAGAGAGGCTATGAATGCTTCGACGAGAAGCTGCGCGGTCTGGGAGCCGTCATTGAGAATGCGGATTCGGAAAAGCAGGCGCAGAAGTTTCGTTTGAAGATCGGATGAGAACCCGGTCAGGCCACACCGGAAATGCGTCATCAAAAAGCCTGCGGCAATCAGGTTTGCGCAGGCTTTTGGTATACCTTTGTTTTCTGTGCGAAGGTAAAGAAAATGTAATTTTCATTAAGGGTTTCGTAGGGTTTCTGACCGCTTATTGTTAAGACTATTTCACAATTTATACATAATTTCCAGATAAAATAAAAAACATCAGAAGCAGGAATTTCCAGCGGTTTCTGATACATCATAAAAATTATTACAAAAAGCCTATAAAAAGTAAAAAATAAGGAGGATGTAGTATGAGATTATGGAAAAAGAGTTTATCAGTATTGGTGGGCGCCAGCTTTCTGGCCGCGGCGATTTGCGGCAGCGCGTTTGCAGCGGAAACGAGGGAGAAGATTTCCAGCGTGAAGCTGACTGTGGATTCCAGCATCGAGGCCGGGTCGGATGACAGCGATGTGACGGTCTCCACCAACGCCACGAACTATGATGTCACCGAGGTGACTGTGGTCAATGATGAGGGTGACTGGGTGAGCGGCGATGTGCCGAGAGTGGAGATTACCCTGGAGGCGGACGATGATTACTACTTCGCGTCCATGAGCAAGAGCAAGGTCAGCTTAAGCGGCGACGACGCCACTTACGTATCCTCTCACCGGGAGGACAGCAGTTCTACGCTGATCATCACCATCAAGCTGGATGAGCTGGAAGGCAGCATGGAAGTTGAAGGTGTGGAATGGGAGGATGAAAACAGCACGGTCGCGAGATGGGATGACACAGACGGTGCGAAGAGCTACCAGGTGCGTTTATACCGCGGCAGCAGCTCCGTAGGCTCTGCGATCACCACCACCAACACTTATTATAATTTTGCGAGCAGCATTACCCGCGAGGGCGAGTATTACTTCAAGGTTCGCGGCGTCAACAGCAGCAGCAAAAAGGGCGACTGGTATGAGTCGGATTCGATCTACGTGGACGAAGATATGCTGGATGATATCAAGGCCGGCGCTTACAGCGGTACATCCAATAGTTCCTCCGGCACCACAAGCGCTCCGGGCGTGACTCAGACGACAGGAACCTGGATGAGTAATCAGATTGGCTGGTGGTATCAGTATCCGGATGGCACCTATCCTTCCAATGGATGGCTGCTGATCAACAATGAATGGTACTGCTTCGATTCGATTGGTTATATGCGGACCGGCTGGATTCAGGCCGGCGACGGCAAATGGTACTACTGCGGGAGCAGCGGCGCGATGCTGACCAATACCTGGACCCCGGACAACTACTGGGTAGACGCCAACGGCGTATGGGACCAGACCAAGACCAGATAACGGATGAGAAAATAGTGAAAGTGGAATGCAGGCAAAAAAGCGTAATTCTGCTTGACTTTGAAAGGTGAATCTGCTAGTATATTTTTTGCAACAGTGAACGGCTATGCTAAGCTCGGCCGCGCCCTGACGGGCTTGCCTTGCTAAGCGTCGCCGCATGCATGAAAGCAGCCAATCATCTGCGCCCTGACGGGCTTGATTCTTGGGCTTTCATAGTAATGACAAGTGAAAAGTGCGTAATATCCCTTATTCAGAGTGATGGAGATACAAAGGATCTGTGAAGTCACGGCAACCCCGGGGGAAATGCCGCAGGATGCGAGTCGCATCCGGGAAGTCGGCAGGAGCGTCCGGAAGGTGCCAACCTGAGCGAGAAATCGAGCAATAAGAGGATTTGATGTGCCAGAAAATATCAAGTCCGCAGTGATGATTATTGCTACGGACTTTTCTTTTGTCCGGATTCCGGAGGCTGCGCCGGGATCTGTGGAATTAGCAGAATTTTCAAAGGAGGAATGATCAGTGGAGAAATTATTATTTACTTCCGAGTCTGTGACTGAGGGACATCCGGATAAAATGTGCGATGCCATCTCCGATGCGATTCTGGACGCATTGATGGAGAAGGATCCTATGAGCCGCGTTGCCTGTGAAACCTGTACCACCACCGGACTGGTGATGGTCATGGGGGAGATTACCACCAATGCTTATGTGGATATTCAGAAGATCGTCCGGGATACGGTCCGGGAGATCGGCTATGACCGTGCAAAATATGGCTTCGACTGCGATACCTGCGGCGTGATCGTGGCGCTGGATGAGCAGTCCGCCGACATTGCCATGGGCGTGGATAAAGCATTGGAAGCAAAAGAAAATAAGATGTCGGACACGGAGCTGGATGCCATCGGCGCCGGAGATCAGGGCATGATGTTCGGTTTTGCCAGCAATGAGACCGAGGAGTATATGCCTTATCCCATTGCTTTGGCACATAAGCTTGCCTGGCAGCTGACCAAGGTTCGCAAGGACGGTACCCTGCCTTACCTGCGTCCCGACGGCAAGACCCAGGTGACCGTAGAGTACGATGAGAATGGCAAGCCGAAACGTCTGGACGCGGTGGTGCTTTCCACCCAGCATGATGAGAACGTGACTCAGGAGCAGATCCATAAGGATATAAAAAAACAGGTCTTTGATGTGGTTCTGCCCAGGGAGATGGTGGATGCAGAGACCAAGTTCTTCATCAACCCCACCGGGCGGTTTGTCATCGGCGGACCTCACGGCGACAGCGGTCTGACCGGACGGAAGATCATCGTGGACACCTACGGCGGCTATGCCCGCCACGGCGGCGGCGCCTTCTCCGGCAAGGACTGCACCAAGGTGGACCGTTCCGCCGCGTATGCGGCCCGCTATGTGGCGAAAAATATCGTAGCGGCAGGACTTGCCGACAAGTGCGAGATTCAGCTGTCCTACGCCATCGGCGTGGCCCATCCCACCTCCATCATGGTGGACACCTTCGGCACCGGAAAGCTGTCCAACGAAAAGCTGGTGGAGATCATCCGCGAGAACTTCGACCTGCGCCCGGCAGGCATCATCAAGATGCTGGACCTGCGCCGTCCGATTTACAAGCAGACCTCCGCATACGGACATTTCGGAAGAAATGACCTGGATCTGCCCTGGGAGAAGCTGGATCGGGTGGAGACCTTGAAAAAGTATCTGTAATATGTTTCAGAATGCAATGCCCGGGAATGCTTGGATGGTTTCCGGGCATTATTTTTGCCATTCCCGGTTAAGAAAACCGTAAGACAACGTAAGGCGGCGTCTCCTTGTATTTCTGACCTTATTGAATATAATGGTAATAGTTCGGTCAGGATGATACCAGAGTCAAAGGAAAAATCCGGACCCGTGTAAACATGTTCATGGACTAGATAAGGAGGCATAAAGCTATGAAAAAACGATACAACCTGGGAAGACTGGCGGCGGCAGCGGCGCTGGCAGTGTCTTTGATGGGAATGGGAAATATACAGGTCTGGGCGTCGGTTTTGGTCCCGGCGGCGGAGGAAGCGGCGGCAGCAGATACGGCTGGGACGGAGGCGGAGACCGAAGCGGTGAAACCGGAGCCCACCGAGTATGCCCACATCACCAAATGCGCCATTGAAAACGGAAATCAAATCTCCATCGCGGGAGAGATGAAGGGCACCTGGTCGGACCCGGCGTTCTACGACAATTATTTATATCTGTTTGAGCTGAAGCCCTACGAGGACAGTCTGGAGGGCAGAAGCGATTATGCCGCCTGGATCACCAAAGGGGACGCCCTTTCCTTTACCCTGCCGCTGAATTACGGGACCAAGGAGGACCGGCTGTATTCCAAATTTGTGGTGGCGGTTTTTGACGGAACGAGTTATACTCAAGTCAGCAACACGGTGTATGTGACCAATCCGGAGGCGCTGGCGAAAAATACCGAGGCTTACCGCAGCGCCCAGAATAAAAAGGGCCTGCTGATTGAGAACACGGACAGCATGGTGGCGGATGCCTTTGAGCTGGGCGTCAATCATGTGATTGTCAATATCCCCTTCCATCATATTCTGGGGGAGGGCATCGACTATGTTTACGACGGCAAGACCTACAGCTTCAATAAAGCGCTGATGGAGCAGTACGATTACACCATCCGCCGGATGTCGGAAAAGAGCATGACGGTGACGGCGGTGATCTTAAACGGCTGGAATGACAACACGCCTCAGCTCATTTATCCGGGAGTTACCAAACAGCCGGAGAGCAAGGCGCTGTACTATGGCTTCAATGCAGCCACGGAAGAAGGATATGAAACCATCAAAGCCATCGCCTCCTTCCTGGCGGAGCGTTACAGCAGCTTATCCACCCCCTATGGCAAGGTGTCCAACTGGATCATCGGCAATGAGATCAATAACCAGCTGTGGAATTATATGGGACCCATGAGCCTGGAACAGTATATGAAGGAATACGAGCGGGCCTTCCGGGTATTCTACACGGCGATCAAGAGCACAAATAAAAATGACCGGCTGTTTTTCTCCACCGATTACAACTGGAACTATGAGGCGGACGGACAGCTTAAGTACAATGCCAAGGATGTGATTGACGTGTTCGCGGACCAGACCGGCGCCGGCGGTCCCATGGATTGGGGGCTTGCGTACCATCCGTATTCCATCCCGCTGACGGAGCCGGAGTTCTGGGATGATGACCAGACGGGACTTGTCAAAAATGATGTCAGCTCCCCGGTGGTGAATTTAAAGAATTTGAATGTGCTGACGGATTACATGCAGAATGGAGCGCTGCGTGCGCCGGACGGCTCGGTGCGCCATATCATTCTGTCGGAGCAGGGTTTTACCTCCACCAGCGCTACCCGGGGCGAGAATACGGATCTGCAGGCGGCGGCCATCGCGTACGCCTACTATCTTGCGGACAGTAATCCCTACATCGATGCCTTTATCATGAGTCGTCAGGTGGATGCGCCCTCAGAGGCGGCGGCTTCCCAGACCTTTGGCCTGTGGAGATGTGATATGAATCAGCCCGATGCCATCGTGCCAACCATGCGCAAAAAGGCCTGGTCTGTTTACAAAAATATTGACAACCGGAATGCGACGTTGGAAACCACGGAATTT
Organism: uncultured Lachnospiraceae bacterium; assembly: GCA_964537765.1. Taxonomy (GTDB): domain Bacteria; phylum Bacillota; class Clostridia; order Lachnospirales; family Lachnospiraceae; genus Brotaphodocola. The sequence goes on along the minus strand of CAZICB010000042.1, from coordinate 5,873 downwards.
GCCAAGGCAATCATCGGCATCAACAAGTGGAGCGACGTGATTCCCAACTTTAAATGGAAATCAAAGGAACAGTAATGAGAGAGAAAAACCTTGCGAAAACCGTATCCCTGTATGGGCTGCTGATCGCACTGGCATTTATTTTCAGTTATGTGGAGGCGATGATCCCCCTCCCTCTGCCGGTCCCCGGTATCAAGCTGGGGCTGGCAAACCTGGTAAATGTGGTGGGGCTTTATACGGTGGGCGCTTTGGGAACCGCCGCTGTGTCCCTGGTGAGGATTGTTTTGGTGGGCTTCACCTTCAGCAATACGTTCAGTATGATCTATAGTCTGGCTGGCGGCATCGCCAGCCTGTTTGTGATGCTGCTGGCCAAAAAAAGCGGATTTTTTGGCAAGGTCGGAGTCAGCATTCTGGGCGGAATTTTCCACAACATCGGCCAGCTGTCTGTCGCCGCTTTTGTCACAAGGACGGCGGGGGTGTATTCCTATCTGCCGGTGCTGATGGCAGCCGGGGTGGCGGCCGGAGCGGTGATCGGCATGCTGGGCGGCATGGTGGCGGAGCGGATCGACGCCGTGGCGCGGCAGAGCCGGGAAGGCTGACCGGCCATTGAGAAGACGCTCAGGGAAAGAGGAAAGACATGAAGGGAAGGAAATGGCAGATGCTGTGCACTGTTCTGGGTCTGACAGCGGCGGTGATGCTGGCGGCGGCTGGCTGCGGTCTGGGGGGAAAAAAGCTGAAAAAGCATGACATCCAGTACCTGCAGTATTTTGACACGCTGACCAATGTCACGATCTATACCCATACGGAGGAAGAATTTGAAGAGTATGCGGCGCTGGCAGAGACAGAGCTGGAGCATTATCATCAGTTATTTGATATTTACCACGATTATAAAAATGTCAATAATGTGAAGACCATCAATGACCGGGCAGGCGTGGAGGCGGTTTTGGTGGATCCGGAGCTTTTGGAGCTTCTGGATGAATCGGTGGAGATGTACGAGCAGACAGACGGCATGGTCAATGTGGCCATGGGCAGTGTTCTGTCTTTGTGGCATGACTGCCGGGAGGCCGGAAAGGCAAATCCAGACCAGGCCCGGCTTCCGGATACCACAGAGCTTTTGCTGGCGGCAGAGCATGTGGATATTAAAAATCTGGTGCTGGACAAGGAAAAAAGTACGGTTTATCTGAGAGATGGCGCCATGAGCCTGGATGTGGGGGCTGTGGCGAAGGGCTTTACCGCCCAGAGGCTTTGCGATAAGCTGCGGGAAGCGGGGGTGACCTCCGCCTTAATCAGCATTGGCGGCAATGTACAGGCGATCGGCAAACGGGGGGACGGACAGCCCTGGCGGGTCGGAATTCAGAATCCGGATCTGTCCAGCCAGCAGGGGTATCTTTATGCCACGAGTCTGGAGGACGCGGCCCTGGTAACCAGCGGTGACTATCAGCGGTATTATGAGGTGGACGGCGTGCGGTATCACCATATTATCCGTCCGGGAAGCTGGATGCCCTGGAATGAATATGCGTCCGTGACGATCCGTTGTGCCGATGGCATGCAGGCAGATGCATTGTCCACGGCAGTGTTCAATATGGAATTTGAAAAAGGGCTTGCCTTTATCGAATCCTTAAACCAGACGGAGGCCATGTGGGTCCTGCCGGATGGGACGGAGCGGTTCAGCTCAGGCTTTGAGCAATACCTGGAAAAATAACATAAGAGGAGCAGAATTTGACATGGAACGGAAAAACAATTCCCGCAGCAGCAGCGCGCTGTTGGTGTTGACAGCGTTTATCTGGGGTGTGGCGTTTGTCGCCCAGAGCGAGGGCATGAATTATGTAGGAGGTTTTACCTTTATCGGCGTGCGGTATCTATTAGGCGGCCTGGTGCTGCTTCCGGTGCTGGCGCTGATGCGGCGCTTTCATTGGGAACAATATGCGGGAATGAGCCGGCTGGAGCGGAAGCGGCGGACGCGGACCGGCATCCGCGGCGGAATCTGCTGCGGCATCTGTCTGGTGACCGCAAGCGCCCTGCAGCAGTTTGGCATCGCAGGGACCACTGTGGGAAAGGCGGGCTTCATCACGGCGCTTTATATCGTTCTGGTGCCGCTGTTTGGAATTTTCTTACATAAAAGAGTGGGGCTGAATATCTGGGTCAGCGTAGCGCTGGCGACGGCAGGCATGTACCTGCTTTGCATCACGGAAGGCTTTTCCGTCGGGCGGGGGGATTTTCTGGTATTCCTCTGCGCCATCGGATTTACGTTCCACATTATGGTAATTGATTATTTTTCGCCCAAGGCGGACGGAGTGCTGATCTCCTGCGTGCAGTTTTTCACCGCCGGGGTGGTGGGAAGCATCCTGATGTTTGCTCTGGAAAAGCCGTCCCTGGAGGGAATCCTGGCGGCGTGGCTGCCCATCGGATACGCAGGCGTTATGTCCAGCGGCGTAGCCTACACCCTGCAGATCGTGGCCCAGAAGGATCTGGACCCGACCATCGCTTCCCTGATTATGAGCCTGGAATCGGTATTTTCCCTGCTGGCAGGCTGGGTGCTTTTGGGGCAGGTGCTGTCCGTAAAGGAGCTGGTGGGCTGCGTGCTGGTGTTCGCGGCGATTATACTGGCACAGCTTCCGGCGGAATGGTTTGGGCGCGGGTAGCAGTTACGCTTCGTAAACCATGTTCCCTTCACAGATGGTATAAATCACCTTGCCATAAAGCTGCTCTCCGATAAACGGAGAGTTTTTTGCTTTGGAGGCAAAGGTGTCTACGGTCCAAAGCTGGTCCGGATCGAATATCACCAGGTCCGCGTCCGCGCCTTCTGCCAGATACCCTTTATCCAGCCGGTAAAGCTTTGCCGGGTTCAGGCTCATCTTTTCCATCAGCTGGGGCAGGGTCAGCACGCCGGGGCGCACCAGATTGGTGATTCCTAAGGCCAGGGAGGTCTCCAGTCCGATGATGCCGCTGGGGGCCTGGGTCAGAGGACGGCTCTTTTCCTCCTCACTGTGGGGGGCATGGTCGGTGGCAATGATGTCGATGACGCCTTCCTTTAAGCCGCGAAGGATTTCTTCCCGGTCATGGGCGGTCCGCAGCGGCGGGTTCATCTTCGCCAGGGCGCCGTGCTTTAAGACGGCGGTTTCGTCCAGGGTAAAATGGTGGGGGGTCACCTCCGCATATACCTTGGCGCCCAATTGTTTGGCAAGCGCCACCATGCGCACGGAATTTCCGGAACTGATGTGCTGAATATCCACGGTGGCTCCTGTGTGGAGCGCCAGCATGCAGTCCCGGGCGATCATGGTATCCTCCGCCACGGCGGGAGATCCGCCGATTCCCAGAGCCTCCGATACGGCGCCGCGGTTAATGCCGTTGTTGGTGATAAAGGCAGGGTCCTCCTCGTGAAAGCTTAAAGGCACGTCCAGGCGGACAGCCTCCTCCATGGCTTTTTTCACCAGGGCGCCGTCTAAGATCGGGATGCCGTCGTCGGTAAAGCCGGCGGCTCCGTGGGATTTCAAAAGCTCCATGTCGGTCAGTTCCTGACCCTTCATGCCGACGGTGATGGTGGCAGCCTGCAGCACATGGATGCCGGTCTTTTTCCCTTCCGTCAAAACGTATTCCAGAGCTTCCACGCTGTCAATTGGCGGCCTGGTGTTTGCCATGCAGACAACGGTGGTGAAGCCGCCCTTGGCAGCAGCGGCAGCGCCGGTGTGAATGTCCTCTTTATAGGTCAGTCCCGGATCCCGGAAATGGACATGCACATCGATCAGTCCCGGAGCCACAACCAGTCCCCGGGCGTCGATGACCCGTTCTGCACCGGAAGCATCCAAATTTGTTCTCATATGTGTGATTATGCCCTGGTCCACAGCCAGGTCCAGCACCGCGTCCAATCCGGATTTCGGGTCAATGATCCGTCCGCCTTTTATTAAAATCATCGGTATTCCCCCTGTTATCAAACGATTCTTATAATTTAAGTTCAAAGCACTGTCCGTCCCGACGGATGTCGGCGATCCGCTCCCGGAAGCCTTCCGCGCAGGGCAGCTGTTTGAAGCGTTCGATGATACCAAAGTCCCCCCAGAAATGCATGGGGAAAACCTGCTTTGCGCCTACCCGCTCCATAAATTCCGCCAGACCAAAATAAAACCAGTCCTCCAGTCTGCCGTCCAGCACCACCATGGCAATATCCGGCTGGAAGCCGTCTCCATGGATCCGGTCCAGCTCCCGCAGATAATTGGCGGTCATATTATGATTCCAGGTCTTATCCTCGCCATGCCAGCGCCAGTCATGCAGGTCGCCGGCATGGTAGATGGTATGTCCATCATGCCGGATCAGGAAGGCGACGCCTTCATCGGTGGAGTCGTAGGTGTGGATGACCACATCCAGCTCCGGAAACTCCAGCTTTTGATGCGGGGCAATAAAACAGGTCCTATCCAGGCACTCCGCAGGCACCTGCTTTTTGAGAATGTCATCGGACAGAATCCACCGGGTGTCCGGGTGCCGGGCGGCAAGCTGGAAAATGACGGGGGAAAAATGATCGCCATGCCAATGGCTTGCAAAGACCAGAAGCTTTTTGTCCGGCGCCAGCTCCGGAAGGGTGCCCTCTGTATAATCGAACAGCATCAAAAGATCCTTTGTCTCCAGCAGAAAACTGCTGTGGTGCACATATGTAAGCTTCATAGACGATTCCTCCCTAAGGTTTTTGTACAAAGGTAATATGCACCGTATTTGTCAAAGCTATACGGAATTAGCTGGATTTTACTTCCTTCCACAGATCATTGTAGATGGCATCCACCTCATCGCCCAGATATTGGAACACCTCGGCATTCTCCAGGGAGTCGTGGTCCGGGAATACCGCTTTATTGTTCTGCAGCTCCTCATCCAGCAGCTCGAAGGCTCCCTTGTTGGGAGTCGGATAAGTGATGTATTCGAAGTTTGCCTTGGCAATCTCCGGCTGGCAGAGGAAATTGATCCATTTTTCAGCGTTTTCCTTGTTGGGGGCATTCTTCGGGATCACCCAGGAATCCAGCCACAGGTTGGTGCCTTCCTCGGGAAGCACGTATTCCAACGTGTAGTCCAGTCCAAGACTTGCGACCTCCTCCTGGATATAAAGCATCTCGCCGGAGTAGATGACTCCCACAGCCGCCTCGCCGCCGATCATTTTGTCCCGGACCTGGTCAATCACGTAGGCCTGAACCAGGGGCTTCTGATCGATCAGATCCTGCTTCGCCTGCTGAAGCTGCGCTTCGTCGGTGCTGTTCATGGAATAGCCGTCCTTTTTCAGCGCCACCATGAAGGCATCCCGGACGCTGTCCTGCATGAGAATCTCGCCTTTTAAGCGCTCATCCCACAGATCCGCCCATTTTTTCGGCGGCTCCACGCCCAGCTCCTCCAGACGTTTGGTGTTATAAAGAATGCCCACGGTGCCCCAGCAGTAGGGAACGGAATATTGGTTGTCCGGGTCAAAAGCCCTGGACATTTCCATATAGGTGGGATCGATCTGATCGACGTTTGGCACATGGTCGAAATTGATCTCGGCCAGGAGGTCGTTTTCCAGCATCTTCTGGATCATGTAGTCGGAAGGGCAGACCACATCATAGGCCACCGCGCCAGCCTCGATAATCGGATACATTTCCTCGTTGGTCTCGAACATGTCATAGACCACGGTGATGCCGGTTTCTTCCTCAAATTGAGTGATCACATCCTCGTCGATGTACTCGCCCCAGTTATAGACATACAGCTCGCTGCTGCCCTCGGAATCATCCGCAGCGTTTGTTGCGCCGCCGGAGGAAGCGCCGTCTCCGCAGCCGCCCAGCAGCCCGGCAGCAGCGACAGATACAATAGCAAATGCAAATACTCCTTTTTTCATAGACCCGTTCTCCTCATTTAATATGTTTGATATT
>CAZICB010000041.1:18022-20085 GCA_964537765.1 uncultured Lachnospiraceae bacterium | reverse complement strand
CCCGGTCCGGCTGTCCGACCCGGTCCATGGCCCGTGCTCTGCCGGCACGTCCTTCATCGCCATCCTCATCCAGCGGCTGGTTCCGCGCCAGTCGGGGACAGAACACATTTTCCAGATAATCCTGGAGCGCCGCCATAAGCTGCTCCCGCCGCCCGCTGATGCTGCCATTGTCAAAAAGCATGGTGGCCATGGCCAACAGCACCGCGCCGCCGCCATACAGGACAATATAATAGGTGTCCAGCCGGTACCAGTAGGACAAAAACGCACCCACACCGCCTGCCAGCAAACACAGCCAGGTCAGCTGTGTGGATAAATTGTTCCAGTCATTGAGTGTCATTCCGCGGAAGCGCAGCTCGCCCAGCTGATGCTCCAGCCATGCGCCGCTGTCCCGCATGCCCTGGTTCATACGATATGTATTTTCTGCCCGGTTTTTCAGTTCCTTCAGCCCTTTGTTCTTTGCGACCGCCAGATTGGCACTTTCTTTCCACAATCTTTTGTAGAGGTTTTTGGTCATCATCCGCGTGCAGATTCCCAGCAGACAGATGGCCGCCAGCACATAGAGTGCTTTTCCTGTTTCCAGTAATGCTAACATAAAAACAGCTCCCCTTTCTTTTCCTGATGATTTCGGACAGCTATCATTATAGCGGTCCAAATCCCATTTGAAAAGTTCAGGGAGCCTAGAATCGTTCGACAAAGTCCGCTGAAAAACGATTCTCAAGTTCAAGTTAGCATGCTTCTATCAATGCTTTCGTCAGCCGCACGCTGTGCAGAATCGCGAGCTGCTCAAACTCACCATAGTCCATGGAAGCGCTGTCGTCCGCCTTGTCCGAGATGGCGCGGATGATCAGCGCCGGAACCTGATTTAAATAAGCCGCCTGGGCAATGGCCGCGCCCTCCATCTCCGTGCATGCTCCGCCGAAATTGGCAACCAGCCATTCCTTTTTGGCTTTATCGCTGACAAACTGGTCCCCGGTCAGGATCCGTCCCTCATGGGCGGCAATATCCGGATTCACCTGGGCGCAAAGCTCCACCGCCAGCTTTCTTAAACGATCATCCGTGGGAAAGGCCTTGACCGGAAGCTGAGGAATCTGGCCCAGCTCATAGCCGAAATTCACCGCGTCCACGTCGTGCTGGATGGCGTCTGTGGACATCACCAGATCTCCGATATTGATCTCTGCCTGTAAGGATCCTGCGATTCCCGTGTTCACAATGCCGTCCACGGCGAACCGATCCACCAGAATCTGTGCGCAGATCCCGGCGCTCACCTTGCCGATGCCGGACTGAACCACAACCGTCTCCTTGCCGCCGATCCTGCCCTTATAAAATTCCATCCCGGCCACCGTCACGATCTCCGGCTGTGCCATCGCTTCCTTTAACTGCTCTACCTCCTGAGCCATTGCTCCAATAATTCCTAACATAACCGTCCTCTGCTTTCTGAAAAATTCTCTGATATGAAAACATTATACCCCATTTATAATAATCTTGACAATCTCTTTCTCTTGTGGCTATAATGGCAATAGCTTTCAGTTATTAATATAGGAAGACGGAGGATCATCACATGGTTTATAAAACACAGGGCGTATGCTCCAGAGAAATTCATTTTGACGTAATAGACAATAAGGTAGTCAATGTCCGCTATATCGGCGGCTGTTCCGGCAATACCCAGGGCGTTGCCGCCCTGATCGAAGGCATGGACATCGATGAGGCCATCCGCCGCATAGACGGTATCCACTGCGGTCCCCGCCCCACCTCCTGCCCGGACCAGCTGGCGCGGGCTTTGAAGGCTTATAAGGCCGGGAAATAAGCTTTAATCCAAATATCCTGCCTTCATCAGCGGCTTTCTCACCTGGTCTCCCAGAATTACCGCCAGCACCGTGATCACCGTATCCTTCGGAATAAATGCCACGAAGGAATAAACAATGATTGCACCCAGCCCCATATCGTTGGACAGCCGGGACCACTGGTATGCTCCCGCAAATTCCACGATCATCAGCCCGATCAGCGCCAGCACAATCATGATTGCCAGGTTCACGGTTTTATTCATCAAAATGCAGCCTGACGCG
>CAZICB010000041.1:0-17922 GCA_964537765.1 uncultured Lachnospiraceae bacterium | reverse complement strand
CACAATCATGATTGCCAGGTTCACGGTTTTATTCATCAAAATGCAGCCTGACGCGCCGGTGACGCGTCTTGTCGCGTTTGCCTGCTTCGGGCGGATTCCGCACAGCAGCGCCATCACCGGCCATGCCAGGATATAGCCGCCGCTCATACCTGTCAGCACCTCAAGGCCGCCGCGGAAATTGGCAAATACCGGCACGCCCACCGCGCCGATCAATATGTATACCACCGTCGCCAAAAATCCCCGCTTCCAGCCCAGCACTGCTCCTACCAGCGCAATGCCGAATACCTGGATCGTGATCGGCACTCCTGACGGCATGGGAAGGGATATCTGGGAGATCACGGCAAGCACCGCCGCAAACATGCCCACCAGCACCAAATCCCTTGTTTTCATACTACGTTTCTCTACAGCCATTCCGGCCGATTTTTGTTTTGCTTCCATCACTTATCGCCTCTTTCCGCCCGCACTCAGCCGCGGACATCCAGAATATAGCACAGCGTCCGTCATTTGTCAACCTATTATTCGTTTTTGGTTAACATTTATTCCCTTGCCGAATCCCGCAATATTTGTTAAACTTATCTTGTTGTGCGCGGCATTGCGCTGATTCATCAGAATGCAGTGAAACGCGCCGATGACGCGTCTCATCGCATTTTCTGATAAAGGAGGCAGCACTTATGAACTATGACATTATCATTATCGGAGCCGGACCTGGCGGTATTTTCTCTGCCTATGAGCTGGTACAGAAAAATCCCACCCTGCGCATCGCAGTTTTCGAGGCGGGCAATACTCTAAAAAAGCGCAAATGCCCCATTGACGGTGATAAAATCAAATCCTGCATCAAATGCAAAACCTGTGCCATTATGAATGGCTTTGGCGGAGCCGGGGCTTTTTCCGACGGCAAATACAACATTACCAATGATTTCGGCGGCACACTCTACGAATATATCGGCAAGGAAAAGGCAATCCGGCTGATGAAATACGTGGACGACATCAATGTCTCCCACGGCGCTCAGCAGACAAAAATGTTTTCCACCGCGGGCAGCGAATTTAAGAAAATCTGTATGCAGAACAAGCTGACCCTTTTGGATGCTTCCGTGCGCCACCTGGGCACCGACATCAACTATATCGTGCTGGAAAACCTTTACAGCGAACTGAAAGACAAGGCAGATTTCTATTTCAATACGCCCATCGATCATATCGAAATCATCGATGGCGGCTATCGGGTCCACTACCGGGGAACCTCCTCCGACTGCAGCCGCTGCATTGTCTCTGTGGGACGCAGCGGCAGCAAATGGATGGAGCAGGTTTGCTCCGAGCTGGAGATCCCCACCAAATCCAACCGGGTGGACATCGGCGTGCGCGTGGAGCTCCCGGCGGTGATCTTTGCCCATCTGACCGACCGGCTGTACGAAAGCAAAATTGTCTATCGGACGGAGAAATTTGAAGACAGGGTCCGCACCTTCTGTATGAACCCCAACGGCATTGTGGTCAATGAAAACACCAATGGCATTGTCACGGTCAACGGCCACAGCTTCGAGGATCCGGCGAAAAAAACAGAAAATACCAACTTTGCCCTTCTGGTGTCGAAGCATTTCTCCGAACCCTTTAAGGACAGCAACGGCTACGGCGAAAGCATTGCCCGCCTCTCAAATATGCTGGGCGGCGGCGTGATCGTCCAGCGCTTCGGCGACCTGGAACGGGGACGCCGCAGTACCGCAAAGCGGATCGAGGAGGGCAATGTGCGCCCCACTCTGACCGCCACCCCCGGCGACTTGAGCCTGGTGCTGCCAAAGCGGATTCTGGACGGCATTATCGAGATGATCTATGCCCTGGATAAAATCGCCCCCGGCACGGCCAACGACGACACCCTGCTCTACGGCGTGGAAGTCAAGTTCTACAATATGGAGGTAGAACTGAGCGAGCATCTGGAGACCCGCCACCCGGGGCTGTATGTCATCGGCGACGGCAGCGGCGTCACCCACTCCCTGTCCCATGCCTCCGCCAGCGGCATTTATGTGGCAGACCGGATCCTGGAAAGCATATAGCCGCGGCACAAATGCGATGCGGTCCGTCACTTGCGCGTCTCCCGTCACTGGCGCGTCTCACCGTATTCTGATAAAAAAACGCTGCCCCCGGTGATTTCACTCACCGGGCAGCAGCGCTTTTTGCAGTTTCTCCATCTTCTCCGATGAAAGATACCTACACAACACCCTGACCAAGCATAGCCTCTGCAACCTTCTCGAAGCCGGCGATATTTGCGCCAGCCACGTAGTTGCCCGGTACGCCGTAGCGCTCGGCCGCGTCAGATGCCTTTGCAAAAATATTGATCATAATATTATGCAGCTTCTCATCAACCTCCTCGAAGGTCCAGGACAGCCGCAGGGAGTTCTGGCTCTGCTCCAGACCGGAGGTAGCTACGCCGCCGGCGTTTGCTGCCTTTCCAGGCATGAACAGAATCTTCTTTTCCACAAACAGGTCGGTAGCCTCTCTGGTGGACGGCATGTTTGCGCCCTCTGCCACTGCGAAGCAGCCGTTGGCGATCAGAGTCTTGGCATCCTCCAGGTTCAGCTCGTTCTGGGTAGCGCAAGGAAGCGCGATGTCACAGGGAATCGTCCAGATGCCCTTGCCCTCGGTGTATACTGCGGTCGGTACTGCCTCCGCGTACTCTTTGATACGTCCGCGGCGTACTTCCTTGATCTCTTTTACAATATCCAGCTTGATGCCGTCTTTATCATAGACATAGCCGTTGGAATCGCTCAATGCCACTACCTTTGCGCCCAGCTGCTGTGCTTTTTCGGTTGCGTAGATGGCTACGTTGCCGGAACCGGATACCAGAACGGTCTTTCCAGCCAGCTCTTTTCCATTATGCTTTAACATCTCATCCAGAATGTAGATCAGGCCATAGCCGGTTGCCTGGGTTCTTGCCAGGGAGCCGCCGAAGGTCAGACCCTTACCGGTGAGAACGCCCTCGTATAAGCCGGTCAGTCTCTTGTACTGTCCGAACAGGAAGCCCACCTCTCTTGCGCCTACGCCAATGTCACCGGCCGGAACATCCGTGTCCTTGCCGATGTGGCGGTACAGCTCGTTCATGAAGCTCTGGCAGAATGCCATCACCTCGCGGTCCGATTTGCCCTTGGGGTCAAAGTTGGAACCACCCTTGCCGCCGCCCATGGGCAGTCCGGTCAGAGAGTTTTTCAGGGTTTGCTCAAAGCCCAGGAATTTCAGGATGCTCTGGTTTACAGACGGATGCAGGCGCAGGCCGCCCTTGTACGGACCGATGGCGCTGTTGAACTGTACGCGGTAGCCCTTGTTTACCTGGACATTGCCATTGTCATCTACCCACGGAACACGGAAGGAAATAATTCTCTCTGGCTCTACAAAGCGCTCCAGAATGCCGGCCTTGCGATACTTCTCCTCATTGGCATCGATCACCAGCTTCAAGGAATCCAATACTTCTTTTACTGCCTGATGGAACTCGGCCTCCCCAGGATTCTGCTCCACCACTTTTGCATAGATCTCGTCTACATAAGACATGTCTATTGCCCTCCTTTTGCACATTAGATTTACACACTTTTTTCTTCCCTGCCAAAAGACAAAAAGCTCCCGCTGTTATCAGCAGGAGCCCCATTGCTCTCGACGTTCTTTCAGATTATAACAATTCAATGCTTTAAAGTCAAGTTTTTCCACTTTCCGCTTTTTATAATTTTGCCATTTCTTTAGAAAATTAAGTCATCCCTTCCATTTTTCGAAAATTTGTCCATGATACAGGCATTTTCTTTCGGAATGTTTTCTTTTCTCAACCGCCGTCTCACTGCTGGGCAGCGATTTTCTCCTCAGGGGCGGCAAGATCATCCTCAATGGTGTCCCACTCCTTTTTGCTCCCTCCGTTAAAAACGTGATTTTTCTTGACATATTTTTGTCCTTTGCATATAATAATAATACCAGACAGGCAACGGCGTGTGTCTGTCCAAGCGTTGAAGCATAACAGCGTACCGGAAAGCCTTGTTATGCAGAGCTTTCAGTAGGGGTTAAGCAGTAACCTCAAACCGGAGTAGGCTTAAAGCCGAACGAAAATGCTTGAAACCGCCTTGTGTCAAAAGCAAGGCGGTTTTTTACTAGGAGAATTTATCTATGGAGCAACTATCTTTTGATAAACTGAAGCAGACAGCCGAAGGCTTTCTGTCTCTTTTGGATACACAGTATCATATAATTATTGGACGCAAGGGAAAAGCTGTAGAACTTACTGTTGAGTTTAAGCCTATTGACTTTCATCATCTCATGGGCCTTGGCAAATTAAAGGATCTGCGTATTGCAACTCAAAACCGTGAATCTGTCTTTTTTAATATTCTGAACGGCATGATATCCTATCCGTCCATATCCGGCAGCCGCTACATAAAACAGATTGAAAACCGTTTTGTTCCACTGTCGCACATTGAACAGATCTTCGATGACAACAAACTCATCTTCCGCTACAATGAAAAAAGGCAGCAGTTCTCCCTCATTGAAGCAGACTATCTGCTTTCTACGCCTTTTTCTGGAAATGACATTTATATTTTCCTTGAGGAAAAGAAAGATTCTGGCCTCTATTTTTGCCGCTCTTTCTTTCCGAAAGAGCAAAAAGATTACACTGTCGGTCAGCCACAATTCACTCTGCTGTTCAAGGAAAAAATCACTGTCAGCACCGGTGAAAAAATCATTCAGTACGACCGCCTTACTGCTCTGCAATCTTCGCCGCCAGTTTTTCCAGATACATCCACCGCTCCATCTTCTCCTCCAAAAGCTGTTCCGCTTCCTTTAAAGAAAACGCTGCAGGAAAAGTGATGTTTCGCCTGCCCTGCAGCGTTTTAATTCTTTTAAAATCAGTCGTCCTTCTCGTCCGCCTCGGTGGTGGAGAATACGAAACGTTTTCTCGCCATCTCATCGTTTGCCAGGTACTCATCGTAGGTGGTGATCTTATCGATCAGCTGGCCATTGACAATCTCCATGATGCGGTTTGCGGTCGTCTGCACGATCTGGTGGTCACGGGAGGAGAAAATCATCACGCCCGGGAACTTGATCATACCATTATTCAATGCGGTGATGGCCTCCATATCCAGATGGTCTGTAGGCTCATCCAGCATCAGCACATTGGCGCCGGAGATCATCAGCTTGGAAAGCATGCAGCGCACCTTCTCGCCTCCGGAAAGCACCTTCACCTTTTTTACCCCATCCTCGCCGGCAAACAGCATCCTTCCCAGGAAGCCGCGCACATAGGTCACATCCTTTTCCGGGGAGTACTGGGTCAGCCAGTCCACGATGGTATCGTCGCTGGCAAATTCCGCTGAATTATCCTTGGGGAAATAGGACTGGGTGGTGGTCAGGCCCCACTTGAAAGAGCCCTCATCCGGCTCCATCTCGCCTGCCAGGATCTGGAACAGCACCGTCTTGGCATGCTCATTGGGCCCCACCAGCGCCACCTTATCATCCCGGTTCAGGGTAAAGGTCAGCCCGTCCAATACCTTCACGCCGTCAATGGTTTTGGACAGGTTCTGCACCGTCAGCACCTCATTTCCGATCTCCCGGAAGGGCCGGAAATCAATGTAGGGATATTTCCGGCTGGAAGGCTTAATGTCATCCAGCTCGATCTTCTCCAACGCACGCTTTCTGGAGGTCGCCTGTTTGGACTTGGAAGCATTTGCGGAGAAACGCTGGATGAATTCCTGCAGCTCCTTGATCTTCTCCTCCTTTTTGCGGTTGGCTTCCTTCATCTGCTTCACCATCAGCTGGCTGGACTCATACCAGAAGTCATAGTTTCCGGCGTACAGCTGAATCTTGCCATAGTCGATGTCCGCGATATTGGTGCAGACCTTATTGAGGAAATAACGGTCATGGGAAACCACGATCACCGTATTCTCGAAGTTGATCAAAAACTCCTCCAGCCATGCGATGGCATCCAGATCCAGATGGTTGGTCGGCTCGTCCAGAAGCAGGATGTCCGGGTTTCCGAACAATGCCTGGGCCAGCAGCACCTTCACCTTCAAAGCGCCGGTCAAGTCTTTCATCAATGTATAGTGATATTCCGTATCAACACCCAGGCCGTTCAGCAGGTTCGCCGCGTCGGACTCCGCCTCCCAGCCGTTCATCTCCGCGAATTCGCCCTCCAGCTCGGCGGCCTTGATGCCGTCCTCGTCGCTGAAATCTTCCTTCATATAGATCGCGTCTTTTTCCTTCATCACATCGTACAGGCGCTGGTTGCCCATAATGACCGTATCCATTACCTGGTACTCATCATATTTAAAATGATCCTGCTGCAAAAAGGACAAACGCTGTCCCTGGGTAATCACCACATCGCCATTGGTCGGCTCCAGCTGACCAGACAGGATCCTAAGGAAGGTGGACTTTCCGGCGCCGTTCGCACCGATCAGGCCATAACAATTGCCCTCCGTAAACTTGATATTTACATCTTCAAATAATGCCTTTTTCCCAACCCGCAGGGTCACGCCATTTGCACTAATCATGTTTCGATACCTTTCTTTAATCTCTGTACAGTTCTCTTTAAAAAACGAGGGCAGCTTCTGTCCTCGTCCTTACGTATCATATTCATTTTACAGGAAAATCCTGAATTTGCAAGCCTTTTCACGGTTTTTTTATTCTCCTTGATTTTCCTGTTAAAAGATACTATAGTATTCTGAAAAGCAGAAACGGAGGAAACTCAATGAAAACCATTCAAACTGCTGCCGTCGTGGGCATGGGCGCTTTGGGCATGCTGCATGCTGACCTCATCATCAGGCATCTGGGCCCGGAAGGGTTCTTTTGCGTGGCGGACCATGACCGGGCAGAAAAATACCGCTCCATGACCTTTAGCGTAAATGGACGGACACAGCAATTCCCCATCGTGGACAGCCGGGACGCGGTTCCTGTCGATCTGGTGATCGTGGCGGTGAAATACACCGCGCTCCAATCCGCCCTGGATACCATGAAAAACTGCGTCGGACCGGACACCACCATCATCTCTGTGCTGAACGGCATCACCAGCGAGGAGATCATCGGCGCCCGCTATGGACATGAGAAATTGATTTACTGCATCGCCCAGGGCATGGATGCCGTCAAATTCGGCGGGGACCTGACCTATACCAGGCCAGGCGAACTGCGCATCGGCATCCGCAAAACCGCAAACTCCGGCAGTTCTGCGGACTCCGGCAAGGCTTTCAACTCCGGCGAGGACGCCCTACCCCCGGATCGCGCCGGGCTTTCTTCTTTCAAGGAAGCGTCACAGGCGCGTCTGGACGCCTTGACCGATTATCTGGACCGGGCAGGCATCCACTATACGGTGGAGCCCGACATCATGTACCGCCTTTGGAGCAAATTCATGCTGAACGTGGGCGTCAATCAGGTTTGCATGGCCTATGAGACCGGATACGGCGGCGCATTGCAGCCCGGCGAAACCTTCGACACCATGGTCGGCGCCATGCGGGAAGTCCTCGCTCTGGCCCACGCCGAGGGTATCCCTCTGGACGAATCGGAAATCTCTTCCTACATCGATCTGATCCGCACCCTCTCCCCGGAGGGCATGCCCTCCATGCGCCAGGACGGCATTGCGCGCCGCCGCTCGGAAGTGGAGATGTTCTCCGGCGCAGTCCGTGCCATGGCGGCGAAGCACGGGATCGCGGTGCCGGTGAATGAACGGCTGTACCGGAAAATTAAAGAAATGGAAGCGGCGTATTAAAGCGTCGCTTCCATTTTTACTCATCATATTTTTTATATCTGCCAACACGCTTTTCAGCTTTTACTCATAAAACAGCGAATCAACATCCACAGCATTCTCAATCATCTCCGCCTCCAGCATGAAATCTGCTGTCTTCTGGAAGCCTTCCTTGTCGGCCTCTGAGGTCTCCAGGGAGAAGTTATAGTACTGTGCCATCTCCTCCACTGCTTCCGTATCAAGATCCAGGGCATTGGCCACAAGCTCCGTGGTCTCCTCCGGATTCTCCTCCATGAATGCAGCGATGGTTTCCTGAGCCTCCATCAGACGCTCAATCACCTCGGGATGAGCCTGATAGAAATCGTCTCTCACAGCCACGGCAATAATCGCCTCGATCAGACCCTCACCGTCTGTTACCAGATGGCGGCCGGCCTTATCCGCCTGGTAGGCAACTGCGCCTGCCAGCAGGGCCACATCCACACTGCCGTTTTCCAATCCGGCGTTGGCATCCGGGATGGTCATATTCACGAAATTCACATCATCAATCGTCATACCAGCGGTTGCCAGATACGCTACCAGCAGCTCATGCAGGTTGGTGCCCACCGGACCGGCCACCGTCTTGCCCTTTAAGGATTCCGGCGTGGTCAGGCTGTCATCCTTGGAGTACATGCAGAAGGCTTTCGGCGAACGGCTGTACATATTCAGCACCTTAATGTCTGCGCCGTTGGCTGCTGACAGGATCACGGAGCTGGCGCCCACAGCATAGAGCACCTGCACATCTCCCGACGCCAGAGCCTGAGTCTGATCCGCACCGGAGGTCAGCTCCGCATATTCCACAGAGATCCCCAGATCAGCAAACGTATCGGCAAAGATTCCTTTCTCCTTCTCAACGATGGTCGGCACGTTCAGCGGAGAGGTTACATAAGTGAATACCAGCTTGTCCAGATCCGACTCGGCCGCGGCCTTTGTCTCCGCCTCCTCGGTTTTCTCTGTCTCCTCGGCTTTCTCTGTCTCCTCGGCTTTCTCTTCCTCGGACTCTGCAGCCGTCTCCTGTGCCTCCTTCTGCGCGGCCGTAGTGGCCGTGCCTGCCGAGCTGCCGGAGCAGCCAGTCAAAGCGGACGCACACAGACACGCCGCCAACATTACAGATACCATTTTTCGCATAGATTTTTTCTCCTCTTTTTTATTTATCATTATAAATTCTTAATGATATCGCGTTTCAATTCGATAAACGGCTCATCCAGCAGATTCCGGGGGCCTTCCGTCTTTGGAAGCTGGAATTCCGCCTTCACCAGCCCATTCTCTATAATCACAAGCTTATGGCCCAGCAGCATAGCCTCATCGATGCTGTGGGTGACAAATAAAATACTGGCGCCCCGGATGCGCTGCACGCGCAAAAGCTCCTGCTGCATCTGCTCCCTGGTAAAATAATCCAGGGCGGCAAAGGGCTCATCCATCATGATAAAGGACGGTTCATAGGCAAGCGCCCGGGCAATGGAGGTGCGCTGCTGCATTCCTCCGGAAAGCTGATAGGGGTAGGCCTTTTCAAAGCCATCCAGACCCACCGTATGGATGATGGAACGGATCTTTTCGGGATCCGCCTCCTTTTTCTTTAAGCCAAAGCGGATGTTGTCCGTCACATTCAGCCACGGCATAAGCCGCGGCTCCTGGAACACAAAGGCCGTGCGATGGGAGACGCCGTAAAGGATTTCTCCGCCGTCAGGAGCTTCCAGCCCGCCCACCAGACGCAGAAGGGTTGTTTTGCCGCAGCCGCTCTTGCCAAGTACCACGGTGATGCTTTCCTCCGGCACCTGGAGGCTGATCCCGCACAGAACATCGACGGTTCTTCCCTCCACCACATAATGCTTTTGAATCTCTACAAGCTCAATTCCAGCCATTGCCACAAGATCCTTTCAATAATTTCCTGATGACCCAGCCGAAAATGCAATCAGTCACATAACCGATCAGACCTATCACCAGGATACCGACAATTACCTTATCTGTCCGGGACATCTGCTGGGCAAACAAAATCATATGCCCCAGGCCGGAGGATGCCGCCACCATCTCGGCGCCGATAATCGCCCGCCAGCTGTAGCCGAGACCGATCCTCATGCCCACGAGAATATCGGCGGAGGCATAGGGAAGCATGATCTTCACAAACTGCATCAGCCTGGAATATCCGAACACATCTCCTACTTCGAGAAGCTTTTTATCGCAGCCGGTAAAGCCCTTGACAATATTTAAATACATGGGAAAGAAGGAGGCCAGCACGATGATGACCGTCTTCGTCGTCTCCCCGATTCCGCACCAGAGAATCAACAGCGGAATCAAACTCAGCGGCGGCACATTGCGGAAAAACTGCACCAGATATTCGTAAAATTGTCCCGAGGCCGGAACCATCGTGCGGATCATTCCCAGCACAAAGGCCAAAACAAAGGCAATAAAAAAGCCCTTCAACACCCGGCCCAGACTGATCGCAATATCGCAAAACACCTCGCCGGATACCAGCATTTTCCAGAAGCTCGCCCACACTTTTCCCGGCGAGGGCAGCACATAAGCGCTGAAAATCCCCATTTTGCAAATCATATACCACAGCAGCAAAAGCGCGGCCAGACAAACGACCGGCGCCCGCAGCTTTTTAAACCGCTTCAAGATCAATCACCCCATCTCCATGATGACAGCCGCTCCGACACCGGATTTATCCATATGTAGCACAATTTTATTTCCTCGCAATCGATCAGATTAGCAAATGCTAACTTTCATATATCCTACCAAAATAATAGGGTTTTGTCAACCTTCTTTTGCCGGCCGGCGAGGGAGGGCAGGATCAGCGCCTGCTGCTTTTACTATATCCGCCAGCACGTCCAGCGTGTTTTCCAGCTTCGAAAGATCCACATTGGAATAATTCACCAAAAACCGATGCTGATCCGCAGGCTGCCCCGCCAGGTAATATTGGGACAGGGCTGCCATGTGGATGCCATGGTCATGCAGCCTTTCTATAATTTCCCGATCGGCAAGCCCGGTCTTAAGCTCCAGCAGAAAATGAAGTCCCGAATCATTCTCAATCACCCTGCAGCGGTCATGCAGCCTGCTTTTTTCAATACAATCCAGAATCTGCCTGCGCTGCCTGCCGTAATAAAGCCGCATCCGGTTAATATGCTTTTCAAAATATCCCTGGGAGATAAACTCCGCCAACGTATATTGTTCAAAGTTGGATACCGTGCAGGCATAAAAGGACAGCTCCTCATAAAAACGATTCACCAGATGTACCGGCAGCACCATGTAGCTGATTCGGATCGTCGGCGTCAGCGACTTGGAAAAGGTGTTCATGTAGATGACCTTTTCGCAGGCGTCAATGCTAAGCAGCGGCGGAATCGGCTTCCCGTTCTGGCGGAATTCACTGTCATAATCATCCTCAATGATATATCGTCCTTCTTTTTCATTCGCCCACGCCAGGACCTCATATCTCCGGGTGATGGGCATGGTGATGCCTGTGGGGAAATGGTGAGTGGGGCTGATGTGGGCGATCTGCGCCCCGGTCTGCTCCAGCTCCGTAATCTTGATACCGCCCTCATCCATCCCGGCAAACCTGCAGGTGATCTTATGCTGGGCATAGATCTGCACCAGCTTTTTGTAGCCTGGATTTTCGATGCAATAAATCTTGTCATTGCCCAAAAGCTGTATCAGCAGCCCGTACAGATACTCCGTACCTGCGCCAATGACAATCTGATTGGGATCCACAAGCATCCCGCGGAAGGATTTCAAATGCTCCGCGATGGCCGTGCGAAGCTCCTCGATTCCTCCCGCCGGGGAAGGAGTCATCAGCTCTGTACTTCTCTTTGATATGGTATCCCTCATCATCCTGGCCCAAACGGAAAACGGGAAATTGTCCGGGTTTGTCCGGTTGCCCGACAGGTCGGTGTGGTATTCCGGCCGTTTCGGCGGGAGCTTAATATCCAAAGTGATGCTTGTAGCCTTCGGCGTCTTCGTGGCCGCCGGGACATCCGCCACATAATAGCCCTTTTTCGGAAGCGTAAAGATATATCCTTCACTGATCAGCTGATCATATGCATTTTGAATCGTAATGGTACTAATTCCATGATTCTGCGCAAAGCTCCTTTTGGACGGAAGCTTCTCCCCGGGCTTTAGTCTTCCCGAAACAATGTCATTTTTCATACATTTATATATGTATTCGTAAAGAGGTCCCTCCACCTGTTCAAAATTGTAGGTCAGCATTTATCATCACTCCAATCTGGAATTTAATTTTCTTTCAATTTGAGCATTTGTTTATAATCAGATTCATTGTAACATAAACCTCCATAAGAAGCAAGCCACCACACATAAGCAGGAAAAAATCGCCAAGCTCTCCAAAGAGCTTGGCGAAACGATGGCCCTGGGGGATTTCTTGCTCACGGCGTGTTAAATCCGCTGTGTCAGCAGCCAAGCCGAAAAGTATGCCTGGATCACATCGAAGGGGGCATCCCCTATATTCAGGATGAAGGTGTGGAATTCTTTTAAGTTAAATCGATCTTTTAACTGTGCCTCGGCGGTCTTTCGCATGTTGAGGATTTCCATGCAGCCTACAAAGTAGGACAGGTAGTTGGCTGGGTTTTCCACCATGGCGTCATAAAGGCTTTCCACCACGTCGTCCGGCTGGGCGTAATAGGTCTGGAGGTATTCTTTGACCTCCTTTCTGGACCAGCCCTTATAATTGATGTAAATATCCAGGCAGGCATGAAGGCCCAGAGTGGCAATGGAATTTTCCGCCAGAAGCTTGCCCATTTCCGGCTTCAGGCCATTGTCCAGCATGTATGCCTCCCGCTCCACATAGGTGGCCCAGCCCTCAGAGTAGCCGGGGAAGGACAGCAGCTTGCGGATATCTGCGTGATTGCGGGTATGGAAATAAACGTTCTGGTAAAGATGTCCGGGGTAGCCTTCGTGGGCGATCACATTGAAAAGATCATTGTTCGCGAACCGCTCATTTTCATTGATATAAATAACATTATTTTCATAATCATCCAGAGGGGAGGTCAGGTAAAAGGCCGGGCTTAAGGAAAGCTCCAATGCCTTGGGAACGGTTTTCAAGGTATAGTTGCAGGCGGGAAGCGCCGGGTAATCCTTCTGGGTCAGGACCTTCAATTTTTCCATGATTGCTCCCGGTTCTGTCTCGCAAAACTCGTAGGAATCGTATTCCTTCATCAGCTCGGGATACTGGCGAAGCAGAAGGGAAGTCTCGATCATGGCGTCTTCCACGGTATCTTCCACGTCAGTCAGCAGCTCATCCACGGAAGCGTAGGAGGCTCCGGTGGCGGAGTAGACCTGATATTGGTAGTATTCCTTGCCCTTGGGATAGCCGCACTGGCCGATGTTATTGGTTCCGGTTCCTTCAAGGTCGGTAAGACCGTCGATCAGAAGCTGATAGGCCGGGACAAAATCGCTTTCCAGAAGGGCGGCGTTTTGCTCCTGATAGGCGCTTTTTTCTTCTTCGGTCAGGCCCTCCACCTCTTCCAGTCGGCTGTTAAAGGTTTCGATCATAAAGTTGTCGCCGGGAACCAGCAGGTAGCTCTCGCAGGATTCGATCACATGATCGATGGTCTTGTCGCTCATCATCAGTCCGGCGTCCGCCTTCCGTTTTTCAAAGTCCAGAATATCCTGATAATATTCATCCAGTCCTCCAATCAGCCGCAGATAATCCTCCACATCCTCTTTGGTGTAGAAGCAGTATTCCGCAAGCAAAATCGGAAGCTGAGTCTGAATGCCTATGGTGGTGGCCAGCGGCTGATAGTAAAGATCAAGCCCGTCCGCCATCTGTTCGGTTTTTAAATAGCTTTGCAGGATCTGCAAAGTCAGACGTTGGTCATCGGTAAGCAAAGAGGGATCAAAGGATTTCAGCAGTTCGCGAAGATCCTCCTGGTCCTGCCGATTGGCTTTTAGGGACTCCGGCGACAGAGAGGGATAGAGACGATCGGCCTGTTCAATGCCATAGGCGGCAGGGTTTCGCAGCATAAAGTGCAGATCGATCTGCGTGCTGGAAACCTCCGAGCGGAACAGATCCTCCATTTCCCGGTCAAAGCGCTCCTGCTCCTGAAGGGCATTTTCATCATAATGGATATAAGGCTCCTGAGCGGCATCGCCGGAAGCGGTGGTTTCCACATCCCCGGATGCGCCGCCGGACAGCGGCTTTTCCGGGCGCGGCAGGCAGCCGGACAGGAGTGTGATACAAAGAAGCAGAACTGCCAGGGCAGCGCTGCATGCGCGTTTGCGAATAGTGTACATAAGGTGAATCCTCCTGAAAAAATCCGAATGGGTCAGGACGGGGCATCTTCTTGAATGACTTCGTCCCGAACGGTCCTATCTGTAATATATACTATAGCAAACGACAAAATGACAAGCATTTTGTCGTTTGCTATATATTTACGGAAAATACAACTTATGCAGCAATTTTGCGGATGCCCGGCGGTAATGCTCTATGACATCCGCGTGGTTCTCTGAAATATAAGTGTTGTTGCCTTTCTTCACGGCTTGCTCCAGCCGCGCGCATTCCTCCGACAGCTGTGTGAGGCCGAGCATTTTCGCGGTGCTTTTGAGTGAGTGAATTTCGATTCGATAGGCGTCCCAGTCATCGGCATGATATGCCTCCTCCAGTTTCCTGTCGCGCCCGCTTTCCGCGAACTCTGTCAATATGGAGCAGTAAAACGTCTGATCCCCGGCGCAATAAGCAAGGCCCGCGGCAGTATCCAGTTCCGGCAGCTCTTTTTTAAGGTTTTCAAAAGAAAGCGGCGGCTCGTCTGTCCGCGATGGCGGCTCGTCTGTCCGCGATGGCAGCTCGTCTGTCCGCGATGGCGGCTCCGGCAGCTTTGCTTTTCGCGTGACTTTGTCTTCCGGCAGATATTTCAGAATGACATCCTCCAGGCGCGCGCCCCTGACGGGTTTTGAGAGATAGTCCACAAATCCCTGCGCGAAGTACTCTTCCCTTGCGCCCTGCATTGCGTTCGCGGTCAGCATGACGACGGGAACATCTTTGTTCAAAGAAGCGTCAAGGCTGTTCATTACCTTCATAGTTTCCAGACCATCCATTTCCGGCATCATATGATCCATCAATATCAGGTCATACGCTTTTTCGCATACTTTTTTGAGACATTCCTTCCCGCTCTTTGCGGTATCCACCTGAATCCTTGTCGCCTGCAAAAGTCTGCGGATCACCTGCAGGTTGATTGGAACGTCATCCACGGCCAAAATGCAGGCATCGGGTGCTTCAAAGCTCTGTTTGTACTGTTCAATATCCTTTTGGATATCAAGATAGGTCATATAGATATCCCCGATCGGGGTCCTGTCCACGATTTTCTGCGGCACGCGGACGGTGAAGGTCGTTCCGACGCCATAAACGCTCTCCACCGTGATTTCGCCATTCATCAGGCCAACCAGCTCCTTCGTGATGCTAAGTCCCAGGCCGGTTCCCTCAATCTGCCTGTTCTTTTCCATCTCAAGCCGGCTGAACTTATGGAATAATAATGGCATATCTTCCTCTTTTATGCCAATTCCGGTGTCTTTGACCTTTGCCTCCAGCCGGAGGATGTCGGTGTTTTCTTCTCCTGAAACATGGAGTTCCAGGCCGCCTTCGTTTGTATATTTCACCGCGTTGGAGAGCAGGTTTACCAGAACCTGCCGTAGGCGATATTCATCTCCCCACAGCATGCACGGCAGCGCTGGATTGCAGGTTACAGAGATAGACAGCCCCTTCTCCCGGCAGCGGGCCGCGACCATGTTGTAGCTGTCGTTGATCAGGGAACCCAGCTCATACCTGGATTCATGGAGCTCCATCTTTCCCGATTCGATCTTGGAGATATCCAGCACATCATTGATGATGGACAGCAAATAGCTGCCTGCCCGCTGGATGTCGGCGGCATATTCCTGAATATTCTTTTCCGTGGATTCCCGCATGATGATTTCCGTCAGGCCGGACACGGTATTCAGCGGCGTGCGGATTTCATGGGACATATTGGCAAGGAAATCGCTCTTAACACGGTTCGCGCGGTTCGCCTCGTCCGCCGCTTCCTTCAAACGTTTCTGGTATTCCAGCTTCTGCTTTTTCTCGCTGTCGATATGCTTTATGGCGCAGATAACCTTCTCAAGCTTCCCGGAAGCATCCCGGGACTGCTCGATGAAATTGATCCGGTTCCAGCCGGTCAGCTTCCCGAGAAATTCCAGGGAAACCGAGCCGCTCTCTTCCATCCTCGCCTCCAATGTGGAAAAATCCAGAAAATCATCCATTTCCCGGCGAAATCCCTCATCGACGAGATCCTCGACAAGTCCATGCCTCAGCTGCTTTATGGCTCCGGAGGTTCCGATCACTTCATGGATTTCCGGCGTGACATTGACCTCCCGGAAAATCCCGGTTTCCACATCCACGGTATAGCTCGCGCAGTACATGCTGCTGATCGCGCCGGTAATAGCCATCTCTTGCTGCAGTGCATCGTTGGCGGTCTGAAGCTCCTCATTCATGTTTTGCAGCTTCTGATTCCCGTCCTCCGCCATTTTCAGAGCATCCTGAATCCTCTGATAAAGCTCCTCCCGTTGCCTGGTTTCAAAGGAAGTGTCGCATACCAGAAAGGCAATCGCGTAAGAAGCGCAGATAATGAGCCAGCCGGGATGCGCGATCTGAATCCAATAGGTAGAGGTAGACGAGATGTACAGGATCAGGAGCGTCCAGGCGGTGGACTTAGGAACAATGGATTTCCAGTTGATCAGCACCATGATGGTTCCCATGGCCGCGTAAAGCATCTGGGAGCCGACCACCATCCATAGGAACAAGGGCCCCCGGCTGTAAACCAGATCCGGCGTGAGGGAAAATAGCAGCTCGTGTAAGGGATTCGTCAGGCACAAAAGGGCATAGAAGATATAAGGAAACGTAAAGATTGCCGTGGTGCGCTTCATCTTCCCTCTGTCCGTGTGAATGATGGAAGCCGTATAAATGATCCAGACTAAGGTTACAAGCGGAGCGAAAAGAAGATAGATAACCATACCCGCCTCGTAGCTCCACCAGCTTCTTGGATCATTCATGATGGCGGATGAGACAATATCGGTGGCCGTGCCCAAAAGTCCCACGATCAGAGAAAAAAAGTAAATCCTGTCCGTCAGGTTTTTTTCTTTGTTCAGCACAGCTGCCTTGAAAAGAAGCAAGATAAATATAGCGACTGCTATATAATCTGTTTCAATATGCCAATAAACCATTTTTTGTTCCTCCGGTCGGCACTTTCTTTCTTAGTGAAAGTCCTTTTGCTGAATGTACTGTGATGCCAGCAACACATTTTGGATGCTTTCAAGCAGAATCTTTGGCACAATGGGCTTGGTCAGGTAATCGCTGACCCCCATGGCCTCTGCTTTTCGGATGATCTCCAGCTCTTTATCGCCTGTCATGAAGATGACAGGCATGGAGAGGTTCCCCTTCCGGATCCATGAAAGCGTGTCGAAGCCGTCTATTTCCGGCATTTCCACATCAAGCAAAACCAGATCAATGGTTTCTGTGCGCAGGATTTCTATGCCCTGTCTTCCGCCGGAAGCCGTTTTCAGCCGGTAAAGGGGTGTGTTTTTCAGGATGAATTCCAGCATCTTCAGCATGATCGGATCGTCATCGATGGCAAGGATTGTCCGCTTTACCGGATTGACAGACTGACGCAACCGGTAGTCGGTGTCCTCTTCGATCATGGCCAGCATGACGGCTGCCATTTTCGGATCAAACTGCGTCCCCGCTCCCCGGAGGATCTCATCATATACTTTTTTCTGCGGGAGGATTTCCCGGTAGCTTCGGTTGGATGTCATGGCATCATAGGCATCCGCAACTCCGATTACGCGGGCCACCCAGGGGATATTTTCCCCGGACAGCCCGTTTGGGTATCCTTTTCCGTCATATCGCTCATGATGCCAGCGCGCGCCGACGGCAAAATCAGAAATGGACGATATCTCCTTTAATATGTAATAACCGGCCAGCGTGTGCAGCTTTACTTCGTCATATTCCGAATCCGTCAGGAGGCCTACTTTATTGATAATAGCGTCCGGTATGCGGATTTTTCCGACATCATGGAGCATTCCCGCGTAATAAGCCTGGCGCTGCAGATAGACATCGCCGCCCATACGCCTTACAATGTCCTGCGCGTAGCGGGCGACCCGCTGCGAATGACCGTTGGTATATCTGTCCTTTGCCTCCACGGCATTGCTCAAGGCAAATATGATCTGATCTGTCTGCT
>CAZICB010000040.1:0-20235 GCA_964537765.1 uncultured Lachnospiraceae bacterium | reverse complement strand
AGCAAAGAAAAAAGCCTGATTTTATGCGGGCTGCGGCGTTTCGCAAACGCCTAATAACCGTTTATAAAAGGAGGATTCTATGGGTAAGAAATTATGGAAAGAACTGGCAATCACTCCTGAAGAGGAGACACTGGCAAAGGAGATTATTGAAGGTGGCGCAGGCAGATGCCTGCCGCCGGAGAAGCTTTATGAATTCCAGGTAGGGAAGGAATATGCGGTTTCAATTCCCACCAGGGTGGGAGAGAACCATGTGAATATGTATCTGCCTGAGCATGCTCAGGGGCCGGTTCCGCTGATGATGAATATGCACGGCGGCGGCTTCATCAAAGGTCTGCGGGATCAGGATTTTGTGTTCTGCCGCAATATTTGTAGCCGCAGCGGTGTGGCAATTGCAGATGTGGATTATGTTCCGGCGCCCCACATGCGCTATCCGGGACAAGTGTATGCCTGCTATGACGCGCTGCAGTATCTGGCAGCGCATGCGGCGGAGCTTGGCATTGATCGGGATAAAATCGCGGTGGCAGGTCACAGCGCAGGCGGGAATCTGACGGCAGCGATTATCCTGATGGCCATCAATGAGGGCGGATATGTGCCTGCTTTGCAGATCCTGGATTATCCGGGGTTGGAGCTGCATATCCCGTCCGACCAGAAGCGAAACGGAAACAGCAATCCACGGATTCCCGCCTGGAAGGGAGATTTTTACAATAAGATGTATGTGGACCCGGAGGATGCTGCAGAAATTTACGCAAGTCCCGGGCTGGCTTCGGATGAGCAGCTTGCAAAGATGCCGCCGACCCTGATCCTGTACTGTGAAAATGACACCTTCTGCGATGAGGACGCTCGATTCCAGGAACGGCTTCTGGCCCAGGGAGTTCCCGTGTACGGAAAGCGTTTTTTCCACAGCAACCACGGCTTCACGGTACAGCGCACCGGGGAGTATGAGATTGCGGAGCAGATGATTTTGCAAGCACTGGAGGCGTTTATTAAGGCATAAAAATAAGGCTGACGCAAAAGGCCCGTCATGGGATTTCCGACAGAATCGGAGGATCCGGGGCGGGCTTTTGCGGCGGCATCCGTATTTTCTTGCCGGATATACCGAAAACCACTGATGGCGGGGATTCGGGTTTTTATGCCTTAAGGTATTTTATGGATGGTCGAAGGAACCGTCTTCGTCGTAGTCGTCCTCATCGTCCTCGTCATTTACATCGTCGTTTTCTTCAGTGTCCGTACCAAAAAGCTCCTGATAAATTTCTTCATCGGTCCAGTCCGGGTGGCTCTGAAAGGCAGCATAAACCTCCTGAATCAGTTCTACGGATTCCTCCAGCATGTCCGCAGTATCCTCGGCAGAACTGCCCTTTTTCAGTTTTTTTCCGGCAATATGGATGGTTTTCAGCCTCATGCCTCGTTCGCAGCCTTGCTTGCGTCCTTTTTCCAGTCCTCGTGCCATCCCTTCTCTTCGCGCATCGCGCCGGTCCAGTGCTCTCTGGGCTTTTTCGTCGTATTCCGTCAGAAACAAAGCAATCACCTCCGATTTGTTTTTGGACAGGATGTCGGCCAGAAATCCCTGGGAGATACAGTAATCCACTGCCATTGCCACCGCTTCTTCTCGTTTGGGAAATCGTTTTTCATAGTCCCGGATAGTGGCTACACACTGGGAGTATTCCCGCAGCCTCCGGCAGTGCTCCATCAGCTCCCGGTTATGTCCCCAGTTGATGTTCAGCATCAATGCATGAAGCTCCAGGCAGGGCCTTCGCTCATCCGGTATGGCATCGCTGCGGATAAACGCATCGCTGAGATGCAGCTCTGTCCGGTCCGGCTCCCTGCGGGTCCCGTTATAAAAAACGATGTATTGAGGGAAGGGGACGTGCTGGAGCGTACTGCTGTATATATTGAGCCCATGCTCTTGAATGTAGGCCTGGTACAGCCGGGAAAAATAGCTCAGCGCCCGTAAGGGCATGTTGGGATTTTTGGAGCTTTGGTGCTCCCATAAATTCAGCGTGTCATCCAGCAGGAAGGATGCGTCATTTTTGACGCCCATATAGATCACATCCTCCAGGGTGCGGATTTCCAGCAGCTCCGGGTCATGGTAATGACTGCCGTTGACGGCGTTGTAAAGAGCCAGAAGGTGTTCCTTCTCCCGGAACGCCATCCGGAATAGCCTGTCCTTATATTTTCTTTGTATTGTTGTTTTCTGCATAGTTCCTCCTTTATTATATGATTTTTTTGGCGTTATGCAAAGGGAAAACAAAAATATCTTTGCATAGTGTTGCATTGGATGCCTCCTGAAAAACGGCACAAAAACAGCAACAGCTTGAACTGCTATAAAGTAATTGAAACATTCCGGCAGAACTGCCGCATACGATGCATCCGCATCACGGACCGCCGTAGACCAGGGCGGAGAAATTCCCCGATAGACAGCCGGGGAGACTTCTTTTCTGATTTTGATTATAAGCGATTGAGGGGATGTTGGCAAGAAAAAATAAGGTATAAAATGTCATCATATCCGAAAAAAAGGCGATTGACTCCCGCCTGGAAACTGATTATAATAAAGGCAATGGCCGGCAGGAAGCCGGCCGCCCAAATGATATAAAAAAGCTCCACAGGAAAAAGACAATTCCATAAGGCTCAATGGATACCAGGAAGGTACTGCATCCCCAAGGATGCGTGTTTCCTGGTATTTTTTTGCCGGACAGCCTGGATTTTGACGGGCGTTTTGTTTTCCGGGCGGGGAATGGAGGAAGAGGACATGGTACGAACGAGGCAAAACAGCGCATCCACGAGCACGATGGTTCTGGCAGCATTTTTTCTGGCATTGTGCATGGTGATGCCCCTTCTCGTGGGACAGATTCCGCAGATCGGCAGCATGCTGCTGCCCATGCATATTCCGGTTTTGATCTGCGGCTATGTGTGCGGCGGGAAATGGGGGATGCTGGTGGGTTTTGTGGCGCCGCTGCTGCGCAGCATCCTGTTTGGCATGCCGCCGATGATGCCAAACGCGGCTGCCATGGCATTTGAGCTGGCGGTCTATGGCACTGTGACAGGGTTTTTGAACTGGATGCTACCCGAGAAAAACAGCTCCGTTTATATCAGCCTGATCGGGGCGATGATCGCCGGGCGGCTGGTGTGGGGACTGGTCAGTATTCCCATTTATGGCGTGGCCGGAAAAGCGTTTTCTGTCCCGATTTTCCTGAGCGGCGCTTTCTTAAATGCGATTCCCGGAATTATCCTGCAGCTTGTTTTGATTCCGGTTATCATTATCACGTTAAAACGGGCAGGAGCGATGAAGCGAAGATGAGAGACGGATGGAAAGGGCTGGAAGGGCCCTATCGGCAGGTTTGCCGGCAGATCGATGAGGCATTAAAGGGAACGAAAACTCCCCTGCTGGTGGCAGTGGACGGCATGTGCGGCAGCGGAAAGACCACCATGGGACAGGCTTTGCAGGAGCTTTATGGCTGCAATCTGTTCCATATGGATGATTTTTTCCTGCGCATGGAGCAGCGGAACCCGCAGCGGTATGCCCAGGCCGGCGGCAATGTGGATTATGAGCGGTTTTTGGAGGAGGTGCTAAAGCCTCTTTTGGCAGAGCCTCACAGGCCTTTTCGGTATCAGGTATTTGACTGCTCCCGGTGGAGTCTGGGACGATTTGTGGAGGTGGAGCCTTGCCGGTTAAATATCATTGAGGGGGCCTACAGCCAGCACCCCTATTTCGGGGAAGTATATGATTTGCGGTTTTTTTGCGAAATTTCTTCCCAGGAGCAGCTTCGCCGCATCCGGATCCGCAACGGGGAGGAAAAGCTGAAACGCTTCCGGGAGGAATGGATTCCCATGGAGAACCGGTATTTTGAAGCCTTTGGGATCCGGGAGAAAAGCTGTCGGCTTTGTCTGGAATCGGGTCTGGCAGAACCATAAATCGAGCCTGGCAAAACCATAGGGGGAGTTGACATTCCCCTTGTTTTGATGCTAAAATAGGAGCGCCTGAGTAAGATAGATGGCCGCTGCCGCAGGGCCGAAAGGCCGCGGGAGAGGAAAGTCCGGGCTTCACAGGGCAGGGTGCCAGATAACGTCTGGCGGAGGTGACTCCAGGGAAAGTGCAACAGAGATATACCGCCGGCATTTGCCGGTAAGGGTGGAAAGGCGGTGTAAGAGACCACCGACCGTCTGGTAACAGGCGGTGCCATGTAAACCCCATCCGAAGCAAGACCGAACAGAAGGCATAAGGCGGCCCGTCTGCCTTCGGGTAGGTCGCTGGAGCCAGGTGGCGACATCTGGCCTAGATAGATGGCCATCCACGACATAACCCGGCTTACCGTCTTAGTCAGGCTGGAATGCAAGGCTCTCCGCGTTTGCGGAGAGCTATTTTTCCATATGGGACACATAAACGGGATACATCAATGCGTATTGGCTGCATGCAGGTTAAGCGGGCGGTGAAAGGAAGGTGCCTGTGGGAAAGGGAAAAATTACATGGAAGCGCCGGATGGCCGCAGGCCGGATCTGGGTGCTGGCGTTGGCGTTGTCATTTTTGGGGACGGATCCCGGCTTTGCCATGGAGGCTCCCGGCGATCAGGATTCCCGATGGGAATACAGCCAGGAGGATCATAACTGGTATTTTTATGAGACAGACCGGACGTCGCCCTATATCGGATGGCTGGATTTTCACGGGGAGCGGTATTGGTTCGACGAACAGGGCCGCATGGCGGACAATGGTTTCCGGTCCATCGGCGGGAAACAATATTATTTCTTTATTAATGGTCACATGGCCCGGAACCAGTTTGTGGGTATGAAATACTACGGTGAGGACGGACAGCCGGAGGATGCCCATGATGTGCGGAAATTTGGCAAGGAGTCCATTACCACGGAGCAGCGGGATCTGTTTTCCGACGCGCTCTATGAAGTGCCCCGCAGCTGGATCGCCCGGTTTATGGAAGAGGGCTGGCAGTTTATGTGCTATACCTCCAAAAAGTATTTCTCCGCACCGGATACGGACATGGGAATTTATTATGTGTACCACAGTGTGGATACTCATTATCGGAAGCTGAAATTTACGGATGTGGATGCGGTGCTGCAGGCCTTTGGCGAGTATGTGGGCTATTCGGCGGGGCTTTATAAAAAGGATCATGTGTTTATGGAGCAGCTTTGGGCGGATGAGCCGGCATTGGGGAAGCTTTTAGATATTCCCGATTATTATTCCGGAGATTCCAGGTTCTATTTTGGCAAGCTCTTTGCCGCCTATCTGGATGAGCAGCAGCGGACCGAGATCCTGCGGACGGCGCCCAAAAGCGCGCAGGTGCTGGAGGAGCTTTTACATATGCATGATACGGACGAGGTGAGGGAATGGCACCGGCAGCGGCTGCTCGCAGAGCAGGAGGAGGCCGCCAGCCGGGAACAGCGGCGGATCCAGGTGGAGGGCTACGGTCCGGGCGTGCCGCGTGAGACTAAGACACAGGCGGAAGAAGGCGCCGGGCAGGAAGCTGCTAAGCAGGAAAGTACCGGGCAGGAAGACATCGGGCAGGAAGGCGCCGGAGCGTGAATCGGTGCAATGTTTTCGGACTCTCCGGCAGGGATACCGAAAAATTTTGTCATAAATGTACAAAAAATCAATTGCTGTCGACAAAAGAATGATTAAAAATTAACAAAGAAATGGTAAAAAAAATACTTGCATAATTACAAAAGAGATAGTATACTTAGTATACAAGCTGGTAAATAAATATACACATTGCATGGAGACAAAGTGTGGCGCAGTGATATAGAATTCCGGGCACCCATGATGAAGGGGTTGGGGTTCCTGAATCTGCGCTTTTTTAATGCTCAAAAACATCTTTATGACATGGGTATAGATATTTACAAAAGGGTCCGCAGGGGCAGCGGCGGACAAAAATATTATAAACGGAGGAAATTTTATGAAGAAACAACTTGCTATGCTACTCAGTGTGGCTATGCTATCTGTATCCCTGGCGGGATGCGGAGGCGGAAATTCCAGTTCAGGCGGA
This sequence comes from uncultured Lachnospiraceae bacterium, assembly GCA_964537765.1. Taxonomy (GTDB): domain Bacteria; phylum Bacillota; class Clostridia; order Lachnospirales; family Lachnospiraceae; genus Brotaphodocola. The sequence continues at coordinate 14,248 of CAZICB010000040.1, read as the reverse complement.
AGCAGTAATGCCGGCTCCGCTTCCGGAAACGCTGCAGAATCCGGGGAAGCGGCAGGACACAAGGAATCTCTGATCATCGGAACCGACGCGGACATCAACAACTTAAACCTGCAGGAGCAGCAGGATGCTGCCAACAACGTTATATTGAAGAATACTCACCAGACTTTGGTATTTTTCAATAATGGTTCCCAGGGAGACGAGCGGTTTGGCCCGTGCCTGGCAACCAGCTGGGAGTTTAAGGATGATACCCATATCGAGATGAAGCTGCGCGATGACGTTTATTTCAATGATGGAAATCAGACGCCGATGACCGCGGAGGACGTGAAATTCACCTTGGATATGGCAATGGGCAATGTTGTGGCATCCGCTCTGAAAGGATATGTACAGAGCACCGTGATTGACGACTACACCATTGAGATCGAAATTGAAAGCTATAATAATGAATTTGTTCAGTCCCTGTCTTCCGTGCCGTTATCCATCCAGTCCAAGAAGGCTTATGATGATGGCGTGGAGGATCCTTACTATATCGGTACCGGCCCGTACAAGTTTGACGAATGGGTAGAGGGCGAGTACTGCCGCCTGGTGAAGGTGGAGGATTACTGGGGCAATGATCTTCCGGCAGATGACAATCTGGCTCCCGGCGTTGTGGAGACCATTGAATTCCGCCCGTACATCGAAGCGTCCTCCCGTGTAATGGCGCTTCAGGCCGGCGAGATTGATGTCTGTGTGAACCCGCCGATCAATGAGCTGCAGTATCTGGAAGAGGATGAGAATGTGACGGTTTATGAGCAGACCGGTACCCGCCTGTTTTATTTCGCGTTCAATGTGGAGAAAGAGCCGTGGGACAATCAGACCCTGAGACAGGCAGTTGCATGTGCAATCGACCGTGATGCAGTTCTGGAGGCCGCTTTGTATGGCAAGGGCACTTTGCAGACCACCATTCTGAACCGCGGCCTGTGGGGTTTCTATGATGATATGGAAGGCTTTGACTATGACGTGGATCGTGCGAAATCCCTGATGGCGGAGGCTGGCTATGCGGACGGCGGAATCACCACCACCCTGTCCTATGCTTCCGGCTCTCCTTATGAGCAGATTGCTACGATTATTCAGGCGAACCTGGCTGACATCGGCATCAGTGTGACCCTGGAGCCGATGGAGACTGCTACCTTGAAATCCGCATGCGTGGACGGAAATCAGGAACTGTTCCTGTGGAGATGGAATGAGGACTCCAAGGTGGACTTCGTTTATCGTGACCTGTTCTACACCGGATCCGGCTCTAACTACCATCACTATTCTGATCCCAAGGCAGATGAATTGATCGATGCGGTCGCTACCGAAAAGGATCAGGATGTCCGTCTTGCGGATGCACAGGAGCTGCAGACCTACCTGGTAGACGCGTGCCCGCAGGTACCGTTGTATATTGCTAACCTTGTGATTGCTTACAATAAGAACCTGCAGGGTCAGTACTTCTATGGCGGCGGAAACCATGACTGGAGACACGCCTACGTTGCGGAATAGGGCGTAGGTTCTGCTGTGCAATATTTAAAAACAAAAATGCGATAAGAAGTGTCTTGACGCATTCTGATGAATAAAGAAGCTTGCGGGTTCCGATCAACGGCCCGCAAGTTTCATATGAGAATTATTTAAAAGCGAATGCAACAGATGTAATACGACACAAAGAAGGGAGAAACGGCGGATGCTGAAATATATATTGAAACGCCTGGTTATGCTGATCCCGGTTATTCTTGTGACCTCATTTTTGATCTTCTGGGCCATGAGCTTGACGGGCGGTGACCCGGCGCTGATGCTCGCTGGTGACAATGCCAGCCAGGAGCAAATCGAAGAGATCCGGGAGGAGCTGGGATTAAACGACCCGTTTTTGGTACGTTATGGTAACTATATGAAGGGCATGCTGACGGGAGACATGGGGAAGTCCTATGTGACCAAACGTGATGTCTTCCGGACATTTATGGAGCGTCTTCCGAATACTTTGATGCTGGGCGGCGCGGCGGTGCTGATTGCCGTGGTGGTTTCTCTGCCCCTGGGCATATACACGGCCATACACCAGAATACCTGGAAGGATACGGCGGGAATGATATTCGCCTTGTTTGGCACGTCCATGCCAAACTTCTGGCTGGGGCTGATGCTGATTATCATTTTTTCCCTGCATTTGGGACTCTTCCCCACGGGAGGAAAGAACGGAATCAGCAGTCTGGTGCTGCCGGCAGTGACCGTAGGCTTTGGCCTGGCAGCGCTGATCACGAGAACCACCCGTTCCTCCATGCTGGATGTGCTTCGCCAGGATTATATGACGACAGCGCGGGCGAAGGGCTGCTCGGAAAAGCAGGTGATCACGGTTCACGGTCTGAAAAATGCCCTGATCCCCATTATCACCGCTATTGGCCTGCAGATGTCCCTGGTGATCACAGGCTCCGTTCTGGCTGAGACCGTATTTTCCTGGCCGGGAATCGGACGCCTTGTTTATGATTCCATTTCCAAGCGTGATACGCCGATGGTAACGGGCGCCATCATCATGTGTTCTATTTTGATGTGTATCATCAATCTGATAGTGGATTTGATTTACGCGTTCTTTGATCCGCGTATCAAGGCGCAGTACAGTAAGAAGGGGTGATCAGATGGCACAGGCAAGCGAAATTAAAAAACAGTATAAGAAACGCACCCTGTTTCAGGAAACCTGGCGCCGTCTGGTGAAAAACCGCGGAGCGATGCTTGGGCTGGCTTTTTTGGCGCTGCTGATTTTGGCTGCGCTGCTCAGTCCTGTTATTTTTGATTATGAGACGGATGTAATCGGGCAGAATATGAAGGAGCGCCTGATGGCACCCTGCGCTGCGCATTGGTTCGGAACCGATGAATATGGACGCGACCTGTTTGCGCGAATTGTATACGGCGCGCGCTACTCCCTGATTATCGGCGTCGGTTCAGTGCTTTTGGGATTGGTGGTTGGAACTATTTTAGGCTCCCAGGCAGGCTTCCATGGCGGGATTGTGGATTCCATTATCATGAGAGGCATTGATATTTTCTATTCCATCCCCAATATCATGACCGCGGTAGTGATTGTGTCCTTGTTAGGCCCAAGCACCGTGAATCTGATGATCGCGCTGGCCTTCTCATGCGCCAGCAGCTTTGCCCGTATTGTCCGGGCATCGGTTATGACCATCCGGGATCAGGAGTATGTGGAATCCTCATATGCTATGGGACTTCCGACGTGGAAGATTATTGTCAAGCATATTCTTCCAAACTGCCTGTCTCCGATTATTGTACAGATTACCTTGCTGATCGGCACAACGATCATTTCAGCTTCCTCCCTGAGCTTTTTGGGAATCGGCGTCCCTGCGCCGGCGCCGGAGTGGGGCGCGCTGCTTTCCGCAGGCCGCGGCCATATCCGTGATGCCAGCTATATGTGTGTTATTCCGGGACTTGCCATCATGTTTACCGTACTTGCGTTGAACCTGTTGGGTGACGGTCTGCGTGACGCACTGGATCCGAAGCTGAAGAAATAATGAGGAGGAATATGGTATGGCTGAAGAGTATGTGCTTGATATAAAGAATCTGGTGGTCCACTATGAGACCGAGGACGCGGATGTCCATGCGGTAAACGGCATCGATATTTCCATCGGAAAGAAACGGACCCTGGGACTGGTGGGAGAGACCGGAGCGGGAAAAACGACGACGGCCCTTTCCATCTTAAACCTGGTTCCCAATCCGCCCGGAGTGATCAAGGACGGCGCGATTTACCTGGAAGGGAAAAATGTTCTGGAGATGTCTCCGACGGAGCTGGAGAAGATGCGCGGAAACGATGTGGCGATGATTTTCCAGGATCCCATGACGGCGTTAAATCCGGTTATGACTGTGGGGGACCAGATCGGCGAGAGTATCGCCATCCATCAGCATCTGCCGAAGAAGGAGGCCTTTGAGAAGGCAAAGGAAATGCTGAAAATGGTTGGTATTGCCGAGAGCCGCGCCCATGATTATCCGCACCAGTTTTCCGGCGGCATGAAACAGCGTGTGGTGATCGCCATTGCCCTGGCCTGCAGCCCGCAGCTGCTGATTGCGGACGAGCCGACGACGGCCCTGGACGTGACGATTCAGGCCCAGGTGCTGGAGCTGATGAAGCAGCTGATCCGCGAGAAGGAAATGTCCATGCTTATGATTACCCATGATCTTGGCGTGGTTGCGGAGGTATGCGAGGACGTGGCAGTGATGTATGCCGGCCGGATTGTGGAGAAAGGTACAGCGGACGATGTGTTTAACCACATGCGCCACCCGTACACGGAGGGACTTTTTGATTCTCTTCCAAACCTGAAACAGCGGGGCGAGGAGCTGGTTCCCATCAAGGGACTGATGCCGGATCCGTCCGACCTTCCGCCGGGATGTTCCTTTGCGCCCAGGTGCCCCTATGCGACAGAGCGCTGTACGCAGGCAGTACCGAAGCTTGTTCCCGTGGAAGGCAGCGCCACCCATTTCGTGGCCTGCGACGCTTATAACAATCCGGAATTCAAGTTAAGGGGGAGCAGAGATGGCAGGTAAGACGATTCTTGAGGTGCAGAACCTTACAAAATTTTTCAATACCCCGGGCGGGCAGCTTCATGCGGTAGATGGCGTAAGCTTTACCATTGAGGAAGGTAAGACCCTGGGAATCGTGGGTGAGTCCGGATGCGGAAAGTCTACCACAGGAAGAACGATCCTGAAGCTTTTGGAGCCGACGGGAGGAAAAATTATTTTTGACGGCACGGATATTACCAAATACAGCAGAAAACAGATGCGCCCGCTGCGCCAGGAGATGCAGATGGTGTTCCAGGATCCCTTTTCTTCCCTGGATCCCCGTCAGACGGTTATGCAGCTGATCAGTGAGCCGATTATCGAGCATAAGCTTCTGACCTCCAAATCCGAGATCGATGACCGGACTTTGGAGCTGATGCGGACGGTAGGCCTTGCGGATCGCTATATGAATGTATATCCTCATGAGCTGGATGGCGGACGCCGCCAGAGAATCGGTATCGCCCGTGCGCTGGCCGTGCGGCCGAAGCTGATCGTCTGCGATGAGCCGGTGTCGGCGCTGGATGTTTCCATCCAGGCACAGATTTTGAATCTGCTGAAAAAGCTGCAGGCAGACCTGGGACTGACTTATATTTTCATTACCCATGATCTGTCCGTAGTGAAATATTTTTCCGATGACATCGCGGTCATGTACCTGGGGCAGATGGTGGAGAAGGCTCCGTCGGATATTCTGTTCCAGAATCCGGTTCATCCCTATACGAAGGCATTGCTTTCGGCGATCCCGCTGCCCATCGTGGGCAAGGACAAGCCGGAGCGCAAGCTGATCAAGGGTGAGATCACCTCGCCGGTGAACCTTCCGGATGAATGTCGTTTCATGAAGCGCTGCGATTGTGCCGAGGAGCGGTGCAAGCACGGAAATCCAAAGCTTCGTGAAGTGGAACCGCAGCATTTTGTGGCCTGCAGCTGCGTGTAGCGCGGATGGGGTCTTAAAAGAGAAAGGGAGTGGGAAACCAATGAATGTATTTGATATTCTCGGTCCGGTGATGATCGGCCCCTCCAGTTCCCATACCGCGGGCGCGGCGCGTCTGGGACGCATCGCCAGAGAACTTTTGGGTACGGAACCGGTGAAGGCCGAAATCCGGCTTCACGGTTCCTTTGCCAGGACCTATAAGGGCCATGGGACGGACCGCGCGCTGGCAGCAGGTATCCTTGGCATGCAAACCGATGATCCCGGACTGCGGGATGCCCTGATCACGGCCAGGGAGCGAGGGCTTTCCATCAGCTTTCAGACTGTGGAGCTGGATGACGCTCATCCCAATACGGCCTGGATCATCCTGGAGGGCAGTCAGGGACAGAAGATTTCCATGATTGGCAGCAGCATCGGCGGCGGGAATATTCTGGTGACAAAGCTGAACGGAATGGATGTCTATATCACCGGAGAAAAGGAAACCTTGATTGTGTTCCACAAGGATGTGCCTGGCATCATTGCCCAGGTAAGCGAGGTGGCTGCCCTTGCAGGCGCGAATATCTGCAATTTCCGCCTGTCCCGCCAGGAACGAGGAGGCGAGGCTGTCATGACGATTGAGCTGGATGGAATTTATGGGGAAGATATGGGGCTTGCCATCGGCCATCTGCCCAATATCTATTCCAGCATCGTGATAAAACCAGTCTCTTAGGAAAGGGGTTAAAAGCTATGACATGGAATTATGATTCCTTCGCTCAATTGGTGTCTATGGCGGACGAAAGCAAAGAGACGATCTCCAGCCTGGTCCTGCGTCAGCAGGCCCAGCAGCTGGAGACCGGAGAGGCTGAGGTCTATGAGCGGATGGCCGCTTCCTATCGGGTAATGGCAGAATGCATCGAGCCAGGCTGTGCGCCGGATTTGAAAAGCACCAGCGGACTTACCGGAGGCAGCGCCTTCCGGATGCGCAAGGTGAGCGAGGAAGGAAAAAGCCTGACTGGGTCGATGATTTCGGGAGCCTTGTACCGGGCGCTGGCAGTTTCGGAGCTGAATGCCTCCATGGGCCGTATCGTGGCGGCTCCCACGGCAGGAAGCTGCGGCATCCTTCCGGCGGCGGTGCTGACCATGCAGGCTGAGCGAAATTTGCCGGAGCGTGCATGTGTGATGTCTCTGTTTACGGCCTCTGCTGTGGGGATGGTGATTGCGCGCAACGCATGTCTGGCGGGCGCTCAGGGCGGATGTCAGGCAGAGTGTGGCTCTGCGGCTGCTATGGCGGCCGCGGCCATCACGGAACTGGCAGGGGGCAGTCCTCAGATGATCGCGGATGCGGTGGCGATTGCCCTGAAAAACATCCTTGGCCTGGTTTGTGATCCGGTGGCAGGGCTGGTGGAGATTCCCTGTATTAAGCGGAACGCTTCCGGCGTAGCTGGCGCGTTTGTGGCGGCCGAGATGGCGCTGGCCGGAATCGAAAGCGCGATCCCGGCGGATGAAGTGATCTGGGCAATGAAAAAGATCGGGGATAGCATGCCGCGCTCTTTGAAGGAGACGGCCGAGGGCGGACTTGCGGCAACTCCCACAGGGCAGAGGCTTCACAAGCAGGTATTTGGATAAGGCTTTCATGTATGTGTAACTAGCAAGGCAAGCCCGTCAGGGCGCAGCCGAGCTTAGCATAACCGATTATATAAGGAGATATGATTAATGAAGGTATATGCACATAGGGGCTATAGCGGAAGATATCCGGAGAACACCATGCTGGCGTTTAAAAAGGCTGCGGAGACCGGCTGCTATGGCATCGAGCTGGATGTACAGCTGACAAAGGACGGCGAGGTTGTCGTCATCCATGATGAAAAAATCGACCGGACCACGGACGGTACCGGTCTGGTAAAGGATTACACTCTGGAGGAATTAAAGAAATTTAACGCGTCGGCCGCCTGGAACGGAAAACATCCGACGACAACCATTCCTTCCTTTGAGGAATATTGTCAGTGGGTGAAGGATACGGATTTGGTGACCAATGTGGAGATCAAATCGGGTGTGTATTACTACGAGGAGCTGGAGGAGAAAACCCTGGCGATTGTGAAAAAGTACGGATTGGAAAAGAAGATTGTCTTTTCTTCCTTCAATCATTCATCCATTACCTTGCTGCGCCGCCTGGCGCCGGAAATCCCCTGCGGCGCTCTGGTGGAGTATGAGGATTTGGGAAATCCGGGTTATTACTGCGAGAAGTTTGATTTCCAGTATTATCATCCTGGAATCAAAGCTCTGACGGAGGAAATGGTGGAGAGCTGCCGGGAGCATGGCATTCCGATGAATGTATGGACCATCAATGATATGGGAGCTCTGGAACAGCTTTATGAATGGGGATGCGAAGGCGCGATCACCAATTATCCGGGAGTATGCAAAGGATGGCTGGATAGTAAACAGCTAAGCTAGGCTTCGCTCTTACGGGCTTGATTCTTCGGCTTTCACAGTGAGAAATGCGATGAGACGCGTCAGTGACGCGTCTCATCGTATTTCTTTGCGAGTTTTTCCGGAAATGCTTGACAGAACCGCTCTCACCCGTTATAATTCATCGTGTTAGCGAATTAGCAGACTAAAGTGTTTTGCGAGATAACGGATAGGAGAGGACGTTTATGAAAAAATTTTTTGGAAAGAAAGCAGCCGCATTATCTGCAGCATTACTTATTATGGCCACTCTTGGCGGATGCTCCGCGGTGGGGAGCGCACCGACCATCGCGCCGGAGGAAGTTACCACAGCAAAGCAGGAGGAGACCAGCACAGAGGCGGGAAGCAGTGAAGCCACCGTTTCTGAAAGCAGCCAGGAAAAGGACGGCAAGAGCCGCCTGGATGAAATCCTGGAGAGAGGTTATATTGAGGTGGCTACAGAGCCTTATTTCGCGCCCAATGAGTTTATTGATCCGTCCAAGCAGGGAGATGAGCAGTATGTTGGCTCCGATATTGAGCTGGCAAAGCTGATCGCCGATAAACTTGGCGTGGAATTACATATTGTGCCTCTTGAGTTTGAGGCGGTGCTGACCGGCATTACGGAAGGAAAATATGACCTGGCGATCTCCGCTTTGGCCTATACGCCGGCCAGAGCAGAGGCCATGGAGCTTTCCAATGGCTATCGATTTGATGATGAGACGATACAGTATGGTCTTATGGTCCGGAGTGAGGATCTGGATGCGATTAAGTCCCCGGAGGATTTGGCAGACCGGGTTGTGGTTTGTCAGAATGGTTCCCTGCAGGAGATGTTTGCCAAGGAGCAGATTCCTGCGTGCAAGGAGCTGAAACGGGTGTCCGCCACCACCGACGGATTTTTGATGGTTCAGGAAGGAAAGGCAGATGCGGTGGTCACCGAGAAGACCACGGCGCAGCTTTATATCGATGCCAATAGTGACAGCGACATGTCCATCGTACCGGATTTTTCCTTTGTGGTGGATGAATCTACCCGTGGTACCCGGATCGGCATTACCAAAGGGGAAACCGAGCTTCTGGACAAAGTCAATGAGATCCTGGATGAGGTGGTGGAATCGGGAGTCTATGATGAATGGTATCTGGAGTACCAGGATTACGCCAGAAGCCTGGGACTGTAGGAAGAAGCAAAAGGAAGGCGCGGTACATCTCATTGTTTTGAGTGAACGGCTATGCTAAGCTCGGCCGCGCCCTGACGGGCTTGCCTTGCTAAGCGCCGCCGCATGCATGAAAGGATATTTGTAATGTTAGAAACCATCATCAAAATGTGGAACCGCTACAGCTACGTTTATATTTCCGGTTTGGCCGGCACCCTTTGCCTGGCGGCCATCACCGTGCTGTGCGGCACCTTCATCGGCATTGTGCTGGCTGTGCTGCGGCTGTCTAAGATAAAGCCGTTTCAGTGGTTTGTGAAATTTTACGTTTGGGTGCTTCGGGGAACTCCGATTTTATTGCAGCTGTACTTTTTCTGGATCTTCCTGCCCAGGGCGACAAACATCAAAATTCCGGACAATGTGTGTATCATTATCGCCTTGATCGTCAACGCCAGTTCCTATGTGGCGGAGGTGATCCGCGCAGGTATCCAGGCGGTGGATCCGGGGCAGACGGAGGCTGCCAGAAGCCTGGGCATGACCGGCACCCATACCATGACCCGGATCATTCTTCCCCAGGCAGTGAAAAATATCCTTCCGGCATTGGGAAACGAATTTATTTCCATGATTAAACAGGCGTCCCTGGCGTCCGTATTCTTTATCAATGAGCTGACCACCTCTTATAAGACGGTTGCCTCGGCGACCTTCCGTCAGGTGGAATCTATCTTGATTGCCGGCTTGATTTACCTGCTGGTGACCACGGTGCTGAGCAAGATTTTATCGTTGATTGAATGGAGGATGAAAGAGAATGAGCGGTAATCAGAACCAGGATAAGCCCATTATCCATGTAGAAAATCTGCAGAAATCCTTCGGTAAACTGGAAGTGCTCCAGGGAATCACGGAGACTATCTACGAGGGCGAGGTCATTTCGGTGATCGGTCCCAGCGGCGGCGGGAAAAGCACGTTTTTGCGTTGCTTAAATCTTCTGGAAAAGCCCACCGGAGGCAAGGTGTTTTTCCGGGGAACGGATATTACGGATAAGTCGGTGAACATCGACCAATATCGTCAGAAGCTGGGCATGGTATTCCAGAGCTTTAATGTATTTCCTCATCTGAATGTCCTTGACAATATTACTATCACGCCTATTCTGGAAAAGAAGGTGCCCAAGGCAGAGGCGGAGGAAAGAGCCTGTCAGCTTCTGGAGCGGGTAGGGCTTCTGGATAAAAAGGATGAGTATCCGGGAAAGCTGTCCGGCGGACAAAAGCAGCGGCTGGCGATTGTGCGGGCGCTGGCTATGGAGCCGGAGGTGATGCTTTTTGATGAGCCTACCTCTGCTCTGGATCCGGAGATGGTGAAGGAAGTGCTGAATGTGGTCCGGGATCTGGCAAACAGCGGCATGACCATCGTGATCGTGACTCACGAGATGGGCTTTGCCAGGGAAGTCAGCGACCGGGTGTTCTTCATCGATGGCGGCGTGATCCGGGAGAAGGGGACGCCGGAGGAAGTCTTTGGACATCCCAAGCATCCCAGAACCATCGAGTTTTTAGGAAAAGTGCTGTAAGGAGCAGATGAGATGAAGGATCTTGCGTTTATTGAAAAAATTGTGGAGGAGAAGGCGGAGAAGATTTTAAAGGCCAATGATCAGATCTGGGAATACGCGGAGCTGGCCTTTCATGAGTTTCGATCCGCCCGGCTTCTTTGTGATATGCTGCGGGAGGAGGGCTTTGAGGTAAAGGAAGGCCTGGCAGGGATTCCCACCTGCTTTTCCGGCAGCTTTTCTTATGGCACAGGAAAGCCGGTGGTGGGGATTTTGGGAGAGTTCGACGCCCTGGCCATTTTAAGTCAGGAGGCGGCCTGTCCGGTGAAAAAGGAACGGGTTTTAGGAGCCCCGGGACACGGCTGCGGCCACAGCGCTTTGGGAACGGGAGCGCTGGCGGCGGTATTTGCCATCAAGGAGTATCTTCAGGAATTTCAAAAAGACGGCACGGTGATTTATTTTGGCTGTCCGGCGGAGGAGGGAGCCGGTTCCAAACAATTTATGGCGCGGGCGGGGGTGTTTGACAATGTGGATTTTGTATACACCTGGCATCCCGATTCGATTAATACGGTGGATAATTCCCACAATAATGCCATCATGGGAGCTAATTTTCATTTCAAAGGTCTGACCTCCCACGCGGGAGCTTCCCCTTATCTGGGGCGGAGCGCTTTGGATGCTGTGGAGCTGATGAGTGTGGGCTGTAATTATCTGCGGGAGCATATTATTCCGGAGGCGCGGATCCACTATGCCTATATTGACGCAGGCGGCACGGCGCCGAACGTGGTCCAGGATCATGCAACCGTCCGCTATGAGGTGCGGGCGCCCTATGTTTCCCAGCTGAAAGATTTGTTTGAGCGGGTGACCCAGGTGGCAGGCGGCGCTGCCATGATGACCGGTACCCAGATGAGTTATGAACTGGCCATGGCCTTTACCGAGTATGTGCCCAATCAGGCGCTGGCTTCCATCGCGGACGCTTGTCTGCAGGAAGTGGGAGCGCCCAGATGGACGCAGGAGGACTATCAGCTGGCGAAGCAGTTCCTCGATACCTACAATGCGCAGACCCGGGGTGTGATCCGGGAGAGAATCGCGGCGCTTTACGGGGAGGAACGGGTGGAGGAGATTCTGGCCCGTCCCCTGGACAGCGAGGTGCATCCGTTCCATCCGGATAAGATCGCTTTGGTGGCGGGATCCACGGATGTGGGCGATGTGGGCTACGCGGTGCCGACCTTGAATCTGCGGGTGGCGACCTGCTGTGTGGGCAATGTGGGCCACACCTGGCAGATGACGGCCCAGACCTGCAGCCCCCTGGCCCACAAAGGCCTTTTGACGGCGGCCAAGGCACTGGCACTGGCTTCCGTGCGGACCATGGAGCGGCCGGATGTGATCGAGGCTGCCAAGGCGGAGGTGAAGAAACGCAACGGCGGGCGCTACAGCTGTCCATTGCCGGATTCGGTGCAGCCGCCGCTGGAGACGTACTAAAATAGTGAGAGGCTGCTGCGAGATTTTTGCAGCAGCCTCTTTTTGCCTAGGCTTCATCCTCAGCCAGCTCCTCCCAACGTTCGTACAGGGTTTCCAGCTGAGCCTGGATTTCTTCTTTTTCTTTGTTTAATTCCATCAGCTTATTCACATCGGTGTAGACCGCTTCCTGGGTCAAAAGCTCATCGATTTTTGCATCCCGGGTTTCCAGACGGTGGATCTCGTCCTCGGTCTTTTTCAGGTCATTCTGGCGCTTCCGGATGCGGGCCTGCTCTTCCTTGCGGGCTTTCCAGTCCAGCTTGCCTTCCGATTCCAAAGAAGCCGCGGAATCGACGCCGCCGACAGAAGCCGCGGGACCGACACCGCCGACAGAAGCTGTGGAAGCGGCGCTGCCGATGGGAGCCGCGCTGGTGAATGCGCCGGAGGCGGTGGTAGCCCGGATGGCGCTTCCTGCGCCGGGAGCCGATGCGTAAAGGGAATTCATCAGCTCTTTTTTCTCCAGGTAATAATCATAGTTTCCGATATAATTGATCAGCGTCTGGCCGGTCAACTCCAGGATGCGGGTGGCTGTCTGGTTGATGAAATAACGGTCATGGGACACATAAAGGACGGTTCCCGTATAGCTTTTCAAAGCCTGCTCCAGGATTTCCTTGGAGGTAATATCCAGGTGGTTGGTAGGCTCGTCCAGGATCAGGAAGTTTGCCTCGGAGAGCATCAGCTTTGCCAGGGATACCCGCCCCCGCTCGCCGCCGCTTAAGTCGGAAATTCGTTTAAATACATCGTCTCCGGTGAACAGAAAGGCGGCCATAAGATTGCGGACCCTGGTGTTGGTCAGATTGGGATAGGCATCCTGGACTTCCTCAAAGACGGTTTTTTCCATATTCAGGACATGATGCTCCTGATCATAATAGCCGATATGGACCTTGCTGCCCAGATAGATGGTTCCCGTATCTGCCGGAAGCAGGCCATTGATCAGCTTGAGAATGGTGGTCTTTCCGGTGCCGTTATTTCCGATGATGGCCACCCGCTCGCCCCGCTTAATATCCATATCCACACCGGAAAACAGCTTCAGCGAGCCGAAGGCTTTGCTTAAGTCCCGGATGGTTAAAACGTCGTTTCCGCTGGTGATATTGGGCTCCAGGGTGATCTGCATTTCATCGTTCAGCTCCATGGGCTTTTCCAGCACCTCGATTTTCGCCAGCATCTTTTCCCGGCTTTCCGCCCGTTTGATCGACTTTTCCCGGTTGAAGGATTTTAATTTGGCGATGACCTCCTCCTGGCGGCGGATTTCCTGCTGCTGATTGAAGTAGGCCTTCATCTGAGCTGCCCGGATCATGGCCTTCTTTTCGCTGTAGGCGGTGTAATTGCCCTGGTAGACGGTGGCGCGGCCAAACTCCAGCTCCACGATCTTGCTGACCACCCGGTTTAGGAAATAGCGATCGTGGGCTACGATGATCACGGCGCCATTGTAATTGAGCAGATAGGTTTCCAGCCAGGCGATGGACTCCATGTCCAGATGGTTGGTGGGCTCGTCTAACAGGATGATATCCGGCCGGGATAAAAGCAGCTTGCCCAGGGCCACCCGGGTTTTCTGACCGCCGGAGAGGGTGGCTACGGGCTTTTGGAATTCCTCCTCCGTAAAGCCCAGTCCCTTTAAAACTCCGGTCAGCTCGCTTTGCCAGGCGTAGCCGTTTTCCAGCTCAAAGTTATGATTTAAGCGGCTGTAGGAGGTGAGCATCTGTTCCAATGCCTCCCCGGAGGCATCCTTCATCTGCAGCTCCAGGGCACGGATCTGATGCTCCAGTTCGATGACGGGTGCCTTGACCTCCTTTAATTCCTCATAAATGGTGCGGCTGCTGTCCAGATCCTGGTGCTGGGCTAGATAGCCCAGGGTCCTTCCCTTTGAGAGAACCACGTCTCCTTCATCGGCGGCCAGCTCGCCCACAATGATTTTGAGCAGGGTGGACTTGCCCGCGCCGTTGATGCCGACGATGGCAGCCTTTTCCTGGTCTTCTATATGAAAGGACACCTCCGAAAGAATCTGGTCGGTGCCGAATGCTTTGCTGATGTGATTGCAGGATAAAATCATATAAGTACTCCGTTTCTGTATGGCAGGTCTGTGTAGATGGCCGCTTGGCACACTTTTCTAGTATAATATAGCTTTTCAAAATTTTCAACAGGAGGAAAGGA
>CAZICB010000039.1:0-20383 GCA_964537765.1 uncultured Lachnospiraceae bacterium | reverse complement strand
ATGCGGCGACGCTTAGCAAGGCAAGCCCGTAAGGGCGCAGCCGAGCTTAGCATAGCCGTTTTCTTAACAAACTCCTCCTGAAATTGTTATAATTTCTTCCCTTTTTTCCCAATTCTTTTAGAAATTCATCAAACTTTGTACACATTTTTCAAGTATGATCATATTAAAGATAAGAGCCCGGCGGCATCAAGCGCGCAACCGTTGCCGGGATCGACAAACAACAATACGGATGCCCCCGTACCCTGTTTCATTGGGCGCTGCCGTTTCCTATAGATTGACATACCATACCTTATCTCCTAAAAGGGACTGCCGTAAGGTCCGGTTTCATAACCGAATGTTACGGCAGTCCCTTTTGTGTCCCTATTCCAATGTTGTCCTTCGGATATTGGTTTCCAACAGCCGATTATAACCCAGCCAGCCCTTATTGTCGCCTGCGCTGTTTAAAGCCTCGATCATGGTTTCCATTTTCGCGTCAGCGTTGTCCGCGAAATTCAAAGCCAGCGCCTCCAGAATAGCCGGCTTTTTCGGCGATCCATACTCCAGCTCCCCGTGATGTGCCAGAATGCAATGCTTCAATTCCGCCGCCAGGCGGTCCGGAAAACCGGGAATCATCCGGATACGATCGCTGATCATCTCGGTACCGATGATAATGTGTCCCAGCAATTGTCCGTCATCCGTGTAATCATTTTCCGGGAAAACAGAGAGCTCTTTCGTTTTTCCCACATCATGGAAAATTGCCGCTGTCAGCAATAAATCCCGGTTCAGCATCGGATAAGATCCTGCAAAATAATCACACAGCTTTGCTACGCTCAGCGTGTGCTCCAGCAATCCTCCCACAAAGCCGTGATGAACGCTTTTTGCCGCGCTGTGGAACTGAAATGCCCTGGCAAATGCCGGATCCTCTACAAAATAGCTCTCCGCCAGCTTTTTCAGATAAGGATTTTTCAGGCTTGCCACAATCTCCAAAAGCTCCTGATACATTTTCCCGATATTTTTTGAAGAAACGGGAAGATAATCTGCCGGAACATACTCTCCCTCATCTGCCTTACGCACCCGCTTCACATTCAGCTGTTTGGAGCCCATAAACAGGATCACGTCCGCGTCCACGCAAATATAATCCATTGCCTCAAAGCTTCCCACGCCGGGCGAGCCCAGGTCCCAGATTTTGGCATCTACGGTGCCTGTCTTATCCTGCAGCACCAGGCTCCCATATTCCTTGCCGGCCTTTGTCAGGGAAATCTGCTTGGATTTACACAAATAGATCTCGGAAATGCGCATTCCCTCACGCAAACTATCAATATACTTCATACTCTTTTCCTTTTTCATTTTCTGAAATTTATTTTTTTTTATCTTACCGTGCTCCGACTGTGATCTGGAATTCCAGCTCCGTATATTCTTCCCGCCCGTTGCGCTGAACCGTCACGTGAAGCAGCTGCCCGCACTCCAAATCATCCATCACATTCTGGAATTCCACCATCGATGTCAATTCCCGGTCATTGATTTTTGTGATAATATCGCCGTTCTGAATGCCTGCGTTGTACGCCGGACCATTTACCACCGAATTGGTCACATAAATACCTCCTGGCCGCCCCTGGGCCGCCATCGCTTCCGAAACCTCCTGTCCTTCAATGCCAAAATACGGCGCGCCCAGACCATTGGTCAGCTTTTCCAGAATGGCCTTATAGTCGGAAATTCCCATCACCTCCGTGATCTGCGACCGTCCTTCGCCGGCTTCCCGCCGGGACTCCATCGCCCAGCCGATCAGTTCACCGGAGGTATTGATCAGAAACGTGCCCAGTCCGCTGTCCGCGCAAACGTCCGTATAAAGCACCCGGTTAATCCGGTCCACCATCTGCGTGTTTTTGGAGATATAGGAAACGAATCCGTAATCCACGGACCACACCATACCTGCCGGTCCGCCTAATGCCACCACCAGATCCCCCTCATGGACCTGATAGGAATTGCCCAGGGGAATCACCGCCACATTTTCACTGGCATCCGCCCCCATTTCCTCCAGACCGACACTGACAATCGCCATACCGGAAATGCTGTCCTTCTGCTTCATCCGGCCATCCACTTCACTTCCGTCCGCCATGGTCACCTTGATGGAATCCGCATTCTCCACAGCTCCCTCCGGAGTCATAATCAGGATTTCCTGCGCGGTCCGCGCAATCACTGCGCCGGCAAATTGTCCGCTGGTTTCCACCGGATTATCAAACCAGTCCGTGTTCTGCTGCACGGAATGGACCACCACAATCGCCTTATTGGTCTTTTGCACCTGGGTCCGCAGACTGTTAAACATCTTATTTAAATCGTCCACTGTGAAACGATAATTCTCCATGGCATCCTTTACCAGCTCCCTCACCGGTTCACTTTCTGTCTCCCGCTGAGGCTCCGTGGAAATGCTGGCGGTTTCCACCGGATCCGTGGGTACATCCTTGGGAATGGAGATGGATTCTTCCGTAGATTCCTCACCGAGAAAGCGCTCCGCCAAAGGCCTGGAAAACACAAAGCTGAAGGCCGAAACCGCACCAAACAATACAGCACCCAGACATAGAAGAACAAATCTCCGCAAAATCTGTCTTCTCGACATGGGCGGCTTTACAATCTTTTCCGTAATAAAACGCCGCTCTCTTTCCGGCTCCTTTTTCGGATCATGTGCTTCAGGCATAAAATTCCTCCTTACTTCATATCCTCCCAAAAAGCATATTCCTGGCCTGGGCAAGGGTGGAACCACTGTTTACCTCCATTATAAAGTCCTTCCCCGAATTGTGCAACTAAAAAAGTTTGCGGGGCTTTCGCGAGAAGAGAATTCGTGGTATACTGTGAACAGTTAGCAGCTGTGCGCTGACAGCGAAGAGCAAGCTTTATGAAGCGGCAGCTATGAACGCCATGAACATCATGAACATCATGAACATCATGAGCATCAATGGAAAGAAAACCGTAGGCAACTGCCCATGGAGGAATGATATGAATCAAAAATCCTTAAAAACCCTGGAATACCAGAAAATCATAAATCAGCTGACAGAATATGCCGCGTCTGCCCCCGCCAAGCTTTTGTGCCGGGATCTGCTGCCTTCTACCAATTATCAGGAAATTATGCAGGCGCAGGCAGAAACCAGCGACGCGGTCAGCCGCATCCGCATGAAGGGCAGTCTTTCTCTGCGGGGCGTCCAGGACATCCGCGACTCTCTGAAACGACTGGAAATCGGCAGTTCCTTAAGCATTACCGAGCTTTTGTCCGTCAGCTCCCTGCTGACCGTGGCCGCCCGCGCGAAAGCCTACGGGCGCCGGGAGGAGTCTGACGTGACGCCGGACGATTCCCTGGATGAGCTGTTCCGCGATCTGGAGCCCCTCACTCCGGTGAATAATGAGATCAAACGCTGCATCCTTTCCGAAGAGGAAATCAGCGATGACGCCAGCCCGGGACTGAAAAAGGTCCGCCGCTCCATGAAGGGAATCAACGACCGGATCCATTCCCAGCTGAACAGCATTCTCAACGCCAACCGCGCCTATTTACAGGATGCCATCATCACCATGCGGGACGGGCGCTATTGCCTGCCGGTCAGGGCGGAATACAAAAATCAGGTAAACGGTATGGTCCACGACCAGTCGTCCACCGGATCCACCCTGTTTATCGAACCGATGGCCATCATCCAGATGAACAATGAGATTCGCACCCTGGAAATCCAGGAGCAGAAGGAAATCGAAGCTGTCCTTGCCCGGCTAAGCGGCGAACTGACCCCTCATATCGAGGAGCTGGGAACCGACCAGGAGCTTCTGGTGAAGCTGGATTTCATCTTTGCCAAGGCGGCATTGTCCCGCCACTACAATTGCTCCGAGCCGAGGTTTAATCTGGAAGGCCGCATTTCCATCAAGGACGGACGCCATCCCCTGCTGGACCCCAAAAGCTGCGTGCCCATCACCCTGTGGCTGGGCGACCCTTTTGACCAGCTGATCGTCACCGGTCCCAATACCGGCGGCAAAACCGTCTCCTTAAAAACCGTGGGACTGTTTACCCTGATGGGCCAGGCCGGACTGCACATTCCGGCATATGACGGATCCGAGCTGGCCGTGTTCGACGAGGTATTCGCGGACATCGGCGATGAGCAAAGCATTGAGCAGAGCTTAAGCACCTTCTCCGCTCACATGACCAATATTGTCAGTATTTTGAACCAGGCGGACAGCCGTTCCCTCTGCCTGTTTGATGAGCTGTGCTCCGGCACGGATCCCACGGAGGGCGCGTCCCTGGCTATGGCCATCCTGAATTTCCTGCACAATATCAAGTGCCGGGTTATGGCCACCACCCATTACAGCGAGCTGAAAATGTACGCCCTGGGCACCGAGGGAGTGGAAAATGCCTGCTGTGAATTTGACGTTGCCACCCTGCGGCCCACCTACCGGCTGCTGATCGGCATCCCCGGCAAGAGCAATGCCTTTGCCATCTCCAAGAAACTGGGGCTGCCGGATTTTATTATCGAGGACGCCAGGAGCCGTCTGGAATCGGAGGATGAAACCTTCGAGGACATTATCAGCCACCTGGAGGAAAGCCGCCTGACTATCGAAAAGGAACAGTCGGAAATCCAATCCTACAAACAGGAGGTCTCCCGCTTAAAGGCACGGCTGGAGCAGAAGGAGGAACGCTTCGACGAGCGCAAGGACAAGATGATCCGCTCCGCCAATGAAGAAGCCCAGCGAATCCTCCGCCAGGCCAAGGAAACGGCCGACCAGACCATCAAAAACATTAACAAGCTGGCCGCCCAGTCCGGCGTGGATACCAGGGCCCTGGAGGCCGAGCGGGCGCGTCTGCGGGATCATCTGAAAAAAGTGGAAAGCGACTTATCCTTAAAGCAGGAGGCAAAGCCCCATAAGGCCGTGAATCCCAAAACCTTAAAAATCGGCGACGGCGTGCGCGTTCTGTCTATGAACCTGAAAGGCACCGTCAGCACCCTGCCGGACGCCAAGGGCAACCTTTTTGTGCAGATGGGGATTCTCCGCTCCCAGGTCAATATCAATGACATCGAGCTGGTGGAGGAAAATTCCGTCAGCGGCCCGGGGCTGGACGGCAAACGCAAGGGTTCCGGAAGCAGCAACATCAAGATATCAAAATCTGCCTCCGTCTCCCCGGAAATCAATCTGCTTGGCATGACCGTGGATGAGGCAATCCCCTGTCTGGATAAGTATCTGGACGATGCCTACATCGCCCATCTGCCCCAGGTCCGCGTAGTCCACGGCAAGGGAACCGGCGCCCTGCGTGCCGGCATTCACAAGCATTTAAAGAAGCTGAAAAACGTCAGGGAATTCCACCTTGGCGGGTATGGAGAAGGCGATGCCGGAGTGACCATCGTCGTATTCCGATAAATCATTAGGAAGGAGCACATATGGCTGAAAAACAGCGGATTTTAATTGTAGATGACGACGAGAATATTGCGGAGCTGATTTCCCTCTATCTGATGAAGGAATGCTATGAGACGAAAATTGTATACGATGGGGAAGCAGCGCTGAAAATCTTCACGGAATTTAAGCCGAACCTGATCCTTCTGGATCTGATGCTTCCGGGCATCGACGGCTATCAGGTCTGCCGGGAACTGCGGGCTTCCTCCCAGGTGCCCATCATCATGCTGTCCGCCAAAGGCGAGATCTTTGATAAGGTTCTGGGACTGGAGCTGGGCGCGGACGATTACATGATCAAGCCCTTCGACTCCAAGGAGCTGGTGGCCCGGGTCAAGGCCGTGCTGCGCCGCTATCAGGCGGCCCCCGCCCCCATATCTCCCCCGGTACCTCAACAGGGCGAATATGTGGAATACCCGGATCTGATTGTAAACCTGACCAATTATTCGGTTACCTATCAGGGCCATTCCATCGAGATGCCGCCCAAGGAGCTGGAGCTTTTATATTTCCTCGCCTCCTCTCCCAACCAGGTATTCACCCGCGAGCAGCTTCTGGACCATATCTGGGGCTACGAATATATCGGGGATACCCGCACGGTAGACGTACACATCAAACGCCTGCGGGAAAAGATCAAGGACAATACCCACTGGTCCCTGTCCACTGTATGGGGAATCGGTTATAAATTTGAAGTGAAAAAATAAAAGAATCCTGGCGGGCATGATTTTGTCTGCCAGGATTCTTTTATGATAACCGTTCCGCCAGGCTGTCTATTCTTGCCCGGCTGAACTACTGCCTCCTATTCCTCCTATTCCACATAGGCGATCAGTTTGTCGCCCTCCGTTGCCGTATCGATCACAATGGTCTGACCCTGCCTGATATTGCCCTGCAGGATAATCCTCGCCGCCAGCGTCTCCACATGCTTCTGCAAATATCTCCGCAGCGGACGGGCGCCATAAGCCGGATCATAGCCATGCTCAGTCACATAGTCCTTAGCCCCGTCGGTCAGCTCCACCTTCAGTTCCTTATCTTCCAGGCGGCGGTTCACGTCGGCAACCATCAAATCAACAATGTGACTGATATTGTCCCTGGTCAGCGGCTTAAAGAGAATCGTCTCATCCAGACGGTTCAAAAACTCCGGGCGGAAATGGGTCCGCAGGTCATTCATGACCATGGTCTCCGCCTCCGGTCGGATAAAGCCGCCCTCATCGATGCCATCCAGCAGATACTGGGAACCGATATTGGAGGTCATAATCAGAATCGTATTCTTAAAGTCCACAGTCCGTCCGGTGGAATCCGTGATCCGCCCGTCATCCAGCACCTGCAAAAGTACATTGAACACATCCGGATGGGCCTTCTCCACCTCATCAAACAGTACCACCGAATAAGGCTTCCGACGCACGGCCTCCGTCAGCTGTCCGCCCTCATCGTAGCCCACATATCCTGGCGGCGCTCCGATCAGGCGGGACACGGAGTGCTTCTCCATGTACTCACTCATATCAATCCGCACCATGTTATTCTCATCGTCAAACAGGGCCTCTGCCAATGCCTTCGCCAGCTCGGTTTTTCCTACGCCGGTAGGTCCTAAGAACAGGAAGGAGCCGATGGGCTTCGTGGGATCCTTGATGCCGGCCTTGGAACGAAGGATGGCTTCCGTCACCTTCTCCACGCCTTCATCCTGACCCACCACGCGCTTGTGCAGCACTTCATCCAGATGAAGGATCCTGCTGCGCTCGCTTTCGTTCAGCTTGCTCACCGGGATTCCGGTCCAGCGGGAAATGATCCGGGCAATCTCCTCTTCGGTGACGCTTTCCCGGACAAGGCTCATATCCTGATTCTTGACCTTTTCCTCTTCCGCCGCCAGCTCCTTCTGCAGCTGAGGAAGCTTGCCGTACTGCAGCTCCGCCGCCTTATTCAGGTCGTACTTCTGCTGGGCCGTGGCAATATCCCGGTTTACCTGCTCGATCTCCTCACGCAGCGCGGACAGACGGTCCACGGAGGACTTTTCATTCTCCCACTGAGCCTTGCGGGCGGCGAACTCATCATGCAGCTCCGCCAGGTTTTTCTGCAGCTCCTCCAGGCGCTCCTGGCTTAAATGATCCGTCTCTTTCTTAAGCGCCGTCTCCTCGATCTCCATCTGCATGATCTTCCGGGACAGCTCATCCAGCTCGGTAGGCATGGAATCCAGCTCCGTCTTAATCAGCGCACAGGCCTCATCCACCAGGTCGATGGCCTTATCCGGCAGGAAACGGTCGGTGATATAACGATCCGACAGCGTCGCCGCCGCCACCAGGGCGGAGTCGGTGATCTTCACGCCATGGAAGACCTCATAACGATCCTTAATACCACGCAAAATGGAGATGGTATCCTCCACTGTGGGCTGATCCACCTGAACCGGCTGGAAACGCCGCTCCAGGGCCGCGTCCTTTTCCACATATTTCCGGTATTCATCCAGAGTCGTGGCGCCGATACAATGCAGCTCGCCCCTAGCCAACATGGGCTTTAACAGGTTGCCCGCGTCCATGGAGCCCTCCGTCTTACCGGCGCCCACAATGGTATGCAGCTCATCGATGAACAGAATAATCTGTCCATCGCTCTTTTTCACTTCCTCCAGAACCGCCTTCAAACGCTCCTCGAACTCGCCGCGATACTTGGCGCCAGCTACCAAAGCGCCCATGTCCAGGGCAAACAACTTGCGGTTTTTCAAGCCCTCCGGCACGTCGCCCCGCACAATCCGCTGGGCCAGGCCTTCCACCACAGCGGTCTTTCCCACGCCAGGCTCACCGATCAGCACCGGGTTATTTTTCGTCTTCCGGGACAAAATCCGGATCACGTTGCGGATCTCGCTGTCCCGGCCGATCACCGGGTCCAGCTTCTGGCTGCGGGCCCGCTCCACCAGATCATAGCCGTATTTTTCCAGGGTATCGTAGGTCGCCTCCGGATTGTCGCTGACCACCCGCTGGTTTCCGCGCACCGTGGAAAGCGCCTTCAAAAAGGCATCCCGGGTAATGCCATACTGGCGGAACAGCTCCTTTAAGGTCTTATCCGCGTATTTGATCATCGCCAGGAAAATGTGCTCCACGGACACATATTCATCGCCCATGGATTTGGATTCATCCTCCGCATGGATCAGAACCTTGTTTAAATCATTGCTGATGTACACCTGCCCGCCGCTTACCTTCGGCAGCGCCGCCAGCTTCTGCTCGGCTTCATTGGTAATCATCTCCTTGGCGATTCCCATCTTGGTGAGCAGCTTGAGGATCAGGCTGTCCTCCAATACCAGGAGACTGTAAAATAAATGCTCCTGCTCGATCTGCTGGTTTCCGTACTCATAAGCCAGCTTCTCACAATTCTGCACAGCCTCCATGGATTTCTGCGTAAATTTTTTTATATTCATAGCACATGCCTCCGTTTTCGTTGTCAATTATTTGTTATAGGTGAAATATAACACATATTGTTAGCACTGTCAAGAGGTGAGTGCCAATTCTCTCGACTTTTTTTGCTATTTCCACACCCCAAAAGGAGCCGCACGCCCATTTACAGCATGCCGCTCCTTCCCTCGCGCTTTTCTTTTCTCTTTGTTTCCAGTTCTGGCTGAATCTGGATTTCCCCGCAAATAGTCTTCACCTAACCTGTTTTCTAAGCGCTCCCGCCCCTGGTTCTCACCTCCTCATCGATATCGGATTTTTGCTTATCGATCATATACCTTGTCAAAATGAATTTCCTTCAGCTTCCTGCAGAAGGTCTCTGGCACCTGCACGGCTTTGTCGCCGTAGGGATGCCTGGATTCCTGGACCAGAAGCAATGGGCGGGGAGGTTCCTCCCAAATGTAGTCTCCCATATAAAAGCTGCCATCCTTATACTCCATCAGCAGACGGTTCAGATCGTGACCGGTGGCCTCCTTTCCATCCACCAGGATCCGGACGCCCCGCTCCTGATACTTCTTTAGTCCCTCCAAAAAAATTTCCCTGTTTCTACTGTTCAATTTCTTTCGCCTCTTCAATTGCTTCTCCATTCCTGACCGGAAAAAAGCCATGCAAGGAGGCATAAGCTGTGACACAATTTCCGCTCTGCACGCCTTTTTCGGTCTTGTGATCAGGTATCGTTTTCAGAAATGAGTACTGCTGTGAAATCATCCTGTTCTGCCATATTCTGTTTTTCCGGACCTTCACCAGACTTTTGCTGTCCGGTTATTCTGCCTTTTTCTTCTGTGTTGTGGGGACGGCCTTCCCGGAAAATAGCTTTGCCGGCATACAAAGGAGTCCAGTACCAATGACATCAGTTTTTTATTTTCCGCATTACCACATCCACACTACACAGCAAATTTGGCGGTTATCACCCGTCTGTGCTGCAGTGCCACGGCATACCAGTAAGTTTTCAAGATGCAAATCCAGATTTAAAATAGGATTTTCTTGCGGAATGCAAGATTATACCAGATAGCAATCCCCGTACCCCGCCGGATACAGATATTGCCTTTGAAAATGCCCCGCGCATGATGCAGGGGCGCATCGGAAATCTCCATATGGAAATTTGCTTTCTGCCAAACAGAAT
The DNA here is from genome assembly GCA_964537765.1 of uncultured Lachnospiraceae bacterium. Lineage (GTDB taxonomy): Bacteria > Bacillota > Clostridia > Lachnospirales > Lachnospiraceae > Brotaphodocola. Next base: position 10,444 of record CAZICB010000039.1, on the reverse strand, counting down.
GCGATTTCTGCGCTTGTCCCTCCCTTCGTTCAGCTCATCTCTGTACCGATATTGTAGTATACCTTCCTGGAATTGGCAAGCGCATTTCATCGCAAAATCCGACAGCAAAAGCGCCAGTTTCATAGTAAAATCACCTCCACCTGATCCCCTGGCGCCAGCGGCTCCTTTGACGAGGGCACGTCCACCAGGCAGTTGCAGCCGCGCATGGAGAACAGCACGCCGGAAGCATGCATCCCGGTGGGCGGCAGACTCACCACGCCATTCTCCAGATGCCCCCGCAGAAACCGCCTGCGCCCGGCCTTTTTAAAGCCGTTTGCCAGCACGGCCTTTGTCCGCTTCTCCCGCAGGCGGCTGTCTCCGGAAAGCCGCTCCAGCGCCGTCTTCGCCAAAAGTTCAAAGGTGGCAAGGGCCGCAAACGGATTGCCGGACAGGTGAATCATCGGAATGCCCTCATATAATGCAAACATGGCCGGCGTGCCCGGCTTGATGCGGATCCGCCAAAAAAGCCGCTCCGCTCCCAGACGAGGCAGCACCTGATGGAAAATATCTTTCTCCCCCACCGACACGCCTCCTGTTGTAATCACCAGATCCACCTGGGACGCCGCCTGACGGATGGCCTCCGCCACCGAATCGGTGTCGTCCCCCATCGTCCCTGCCATCACCGGCTGATACCCCAGCTCCTCCAGCCGGCCATACAAAAGCTGCAGGTTGGCATCATAGATCTTTCCCGGAAGCAGCGGTTCTCCCGGCTGGATCAGCTCATCTCCGGTATCGAAAAGAGCAATCCGCACCTTCCGGTAAACCGTCACTTTGTCGTAGCCGCCGGAGGCCAGAATCCCCTGCTCAATGTAGCTCAGGGTGATGCCCCGCCCTACCAGAAGGGTCCCCGCCTTTACGTTCTCTCCCTGAAAGCAATAATTCTCATATTCCCTCATGGGATGGGAGACGCGAATCTGCTCTCCGCTTCGTTCCACTTCCTCCTGCCGGATTACACAGTCCGTCCCCTCCGGCATGGGAGCGCCCGTCATGATCCGCACGGCCGTGCCGGGACCAACCACTTTGTCACACCATTCTCCGGCACAGACCCGCGCTGTCACCTGCAATATAACCGGAGCATCCTCGGATGCAGCTGCCACATCTCTGCTGCGAAATGCATATCCATCCAGAGGCGACCGCGGAAATGGCGGCTGATCTACCACCGCATAGATATCCTCCGCCAGTATCCGCCCGGCTGCATGCAAAACAGAGACCGTCTCTGTATCCGTGACCGGTGAAATATGCTGCCGGATCAATGCCTGTGCTTCCTCTAGCTCAATTCCAATTTTATCCATAAAACCATGTTTCCTCTGTGTATTTCCTCCATTATACACTGAAACCTGAATTTTTCATTAATTTTTTACATAAGAATTGCCTTTTATCTATATGATATATTATAATTGTGGCAAACGACAAAAATATTTGCCGTTTGCTATAATCCCTCCGGGGATATAAATCAAAGCATCAGAATCTTTTTTAGAAGGGAGTGATCTTATGAAGATTGAACGAATTAACGAGAACCAGATTCGCTGCACCTTAAGCAGCCACGATTTAAGCATACGCAATCTGAACCTGGGGGAATTGGCTTACGGGAGTGAAAAGGCCCGCAATTTATTTCGTGAGATGATTCAGAAGGCCTCCAATGAAGTCGGTTTTGAAGCGGAGGATATTCCGCTGATGGTGGAGGCCATCCCGCTTTCCAATGAAAGCGTGATGTTGGTGATCACCAAGATAGAGGACCCTGAAGAGCTTGACACACGCTTTTCCAAATTCTCCCAAATGTCCGAGGAGGAGCAGGAAGGGATGTGGAACGGAATTGCCAATGAATTTCTGGAGGGCGCTGACAGCCTGATGGAATTTCTGAAAAAGGGCCTTGCCGATCTGCCGATTTCAGCGGAAGCCCCGGCCCCTGCTCAGGATGCGGCCGCACAGTCGGAGGCGCCGGCCGTTCAGACCCGGATTTACCGTTTTGGCAGTCTGGACCTGGTGAGCGAGGCGGCAAAGGTAGCTGTCCGGCTCTATGAGGGTGACAATACCCTCTACAAAAAGCCAGGCACCAGCCAATATTATCTTGTATTATCCAGCGAGGGCACCGACCCGCTGGCCTTCAGCCGTGTCTGCAATGTACTGGCAGAATACGGCGAAAAGATCCGCCAGGAAACCGCCAGCGAGGCTTACTATCAGGAACATTATGAAGTGATTGTGCGTGCTCAGGCATTGCAGAAGCTGGCATTGATCTGAGAAATTGAAATTGAAAAAGGCTGTTGCAAAAATCTGCGTAAGGATTTTGCAACAGCCCCATCACATTTTGTTTTATTTGTCCTTCAGGACCTCATTCATGCCTGCCACCAGAGCATCGCAGTCAATGCCATGAACCATGCAAGCCTCTTCCAAAGACTCCATCTGGGAAGACGGGCAGCCCAGGCAGTGCATGCCGGCACGCATCAGCATCGGAGCGATCAGATCATTCATCTGGATCAGCTCGCCAATCAGCATATCTTTACTAATCTGCATATCAGATTCCTCCTTCTTGTACATACTAGCATCTACTATAATACTTTTTTTATTCCTTGGCAAGTGAAAAAAAACTGCTCAAAACCCCCATATTCCAACATCTTCCCACAAGAGAAGGAAACCATCGTTGGCGGATTTTTGACACCCCAAAACCCGGGCTTTCGAAGGCTATAGATTTTCTTATTGAGAAAAGTTACCTGAAGCTAACTGACTATTGTACCCTATTTTATCCAATTGTGCAACATTTTCCTCTTGAATATTTTGAAAAGATGGTATAGAATAAAGCCATAGGAAAAAATGTTATAGAATATTTCAAGGAGGAATTTATCATGGCATATGTTATTTCTGACGCATGTGTTAGCTGCGGAACTTGTGAAGGTGAGTGCCCGGTAGGCGCCATCTCCCAGGGCGACAGCCAGTTCGTTATCGATGCTGACAGCTGCATCTCCTGCGGTACCTGTGCAGGTGCATGCCCGACTGGTGCTATCAGCGAGGGCTGATTCATTACAAAGGACTACATAAATGCCTCTTCCGTATAAGCGGAAGAGGCATTTTATTCATTTTCCGGAGGTAATCAAATCTTATGACAGCCCGTAACCCCATGATTGCATTGACCCCTTATTACAATATGGATAAACAGGAGCCTTATATGCGCCCCGCCTACATCCAGGCGATCCGGCAGGCAGGCGGCATCCCGGTGATGCTGACCCTGGATTACACCAAAGAGGCTCTGGCTCAGATTGTGGAGCGCTTTGACGGTTTTCTCTTTACGGGAGGGCCGGATCTGCACCCCTTTTATTTTGGAGAACAGACTCAGGCTCACTGCGGCAATGTTTCTCTGAAGCGGGACACCCTGGAGCTGGAGCTTCTGAGGCTGGTGCTGGAGGCCAAAAAGCCGGTCCTTGGCATCTGCCGGGGAATCCAGCTTTTCAATATCGGACTGGGCGGCGATATTTACCAGGATATTTCCAGCCAGTTTCCGCAAAAGATTCCCATCGCCCACTCCCAGCCCTTCTACTACGACATACCGTCCCACACCGTGGATGTGGTGCCGGAGACATTGCTGGCCCGGATCGTGGAGGCGGCCAAGGCGGCTTCCCAAAGCTTTGACAAAAATCCAGCGGCGGCTTCTTTCTCTGAGGCTACCGCTTCCACTGCCATCGCAGGCGCCCAAAATCAGTTCCTGACCCTCCGCGTCAACAGCATGCACCATCAGGCAGTACGCCGAGTGGCGCCGGGATTGATCGCATCTGCCCATGCACCGGAGGGACTGGTGGAGGCCATCGAGCTGCCCTCCTATCCCACCTTCTTCCTGGGGGTCCAGTGGCACCCGGAATATCTCTGGGAGCAGGACCCGGTGGCGGCCGAAATCTTTGGAGAGTTTGTGGCCGCAGGCAGAGAATGCCAATAAGCAAGCGGCAAATTCCGGTTATCCCAGCTTCTTCCCGCTGCGCCCAAATTTTTTCCGTTTGAAAAACGGCAGCTTGGTGGCGGCGGCTTCGGCCTTGCCTTTGTTGTCCTTTTGGTAGGCGCGCAGCTGCTCGTCCAGCATTTTAAACCGCTCCTCCTCCCGCTCGTCATTGATGCGCATCATATATTCCATTTCCTGGACCATGCGATCATTGACCTGACGGCTGATCTCCTCACTTAAGGCTTCGTTGTTTTCCCGGATCGCCTGCCCCACTGCTTGTCCAATAATATGGTTCATCAGCTGCTGAAACTGCTCCATTTTTTCCTGATTTACGGTCACTGCGGTGCTTTCCTTTTTCTGAAGCATCCGGATTTTTGCATCACCTTCCATTTCGCCCTCCACACTTCCTTCTTTCAAAATATTTACGGCATTTAATTCCAGCTGCTCGTCCGGGTCCACATCGGTTTCCCCGTTGATCATCTTTCCCAGCACCTGTTCAATCGCCTTAAGCTGATAACCCTTTTCCTTCAGCTCTTTTATCTTTTGAAACAGTCGGATATGTAGCTCTGTATAATACCGATGGCTTTTTCCGTTGCGCGGTATTTCCAGCTGAAGCTCGTCCTCCCAATACCGGAGCACGTGTGATTCCACGCCTACAAGCTTTCCCGCCTCCGATATGGAATAATGTGTCTCGTCCATTTTTTCTCTCCTTATGCCATAAAATGTATCCCGCTGCATGAGAGCTTCCCCTGCAGCGATGTGCCGCTTAAATACGCCCCATCAGGGTTTTCGCGCACACCTGAATGATATCCACATGATACATCATATGATGGAGACTTAAGAATTATGCTTATAGCAAACGACAAAAATATTTGCCCTTTGCTATAGCTTAATATTCCTTTCTTCTGCTGGTCCCCGGAATGCCGAGGCTTTCCCGGTATTTCGACACGGTACGGCGGGAAAGAGAAAATCCTTTGGACTCCAAAAGCTCTGCCAGAATCCGGTCACTGTAGGGCTTCTTTTTATTTTCCGTGCGAACAAGCTCCGCCAACTCCCGCTTCACATCGGCTGTGGTTGCGGTAGCTATGGTGGGCGATTCATCGTCCTGTTCTTCCGTCTGTGCGCCCAATTTTGCATCTTCATCGACAGCCTTCCGCCCGGCGGCCGCTTTGGGGAAGAAATAGTTCAGCGGGAAAATGCCCCAGCTGCACTGCAGATATTTTTGCCGCACCGCTCTGCTGACCGTAGACTCATGGATCTCCAGCGCCTCCGCCACATCAACCAGCCGCAAAGGCTTCAGATACTGAGGACCCCGGTGCAGAAAATCCTCCTGACGCCTTAAAATCTCCCGCACCACCCGGAACAGGGTCGTGTTTCTTTGTGCCACACACTGCTTGATCCATTCCACCTGATGAATTTTATCCAGCAGATATTTTTTCACCGTCTCATCCTCCTGGCGGGCGCACATGGCCACATACTCCCCGTTCAGCGTGATATCCGGATAAAGGGATTCATTCAGAAGAATATCAAAATGATCCTGAAACTTCACTACAATCACATCCGGCACAATATAAGACATCTGCCGCACATCACAAAACCGGGCGCCCGGTTTCGGGTTCAATTCCTTAATGGTGAGACAGTACTCCTTCACCGTCTCCAGCGACAGCCCCAGCTCTTTGGCGATCTGAGGCAGCTGGTTTTGGGCCACCTGGGCAAGGTGGCATTTCACCAATTTCTCTATCTGGTCCGTCAGCCTGCCCTGGTGTTTCAATTGCAGACAGAGACATTCCTCCAGACTTCTTGCGCCCACGCCGGACGGCTCCAGCTCCTGGATCTGCCGCAGCAGCGCCTCCACCTGATCCACCGGGATGGCAAACCGCTCTGCAACGCTGCGTAAGCTGTCCGTAAAATAGCCCTTTGCGTCCAGGCTCTCCAGCATAAATTGCAGGATTTCCTCCTGAGCCGGGTCCTGAACCTTTCCCACCAGCTGGCTCCACAGGTAATCCTTCAAGGACTCCGGCCCGCTGGTGTCAATATTCCATTCCGGGAATTCATCCTCCGTGGACTCCAGCTTCTGATAAAGATAACGGTTCTGCTCATCATGGGCACAGATCCATTGATATTTCTCCAGCTCGCCCCGGTCAAACTCCTCCGGACGTTTTTCGGAAAGCTCCAGCACCGGATTTTCCAGCGCCTGTTCATTTAAGTACTCCTCCAATTGAACCGCCGTCATCTGGAGAATCTCCGCCGACTGGATCATTTTCTGCGACAAAACCTGCTTCTGTTCTGTTTTTAATGATAATTCCATATTTTCCCCCTGCCATTCCCGTAATCGGATAGGGGAACGCATTCGACCCTATCCGCCCGCGCCGAGGCGGCAGCGGCTCTAGCCGCTGATATTCCTTGCCGCCTTGTGCGCATAAAACAGAAAGCGGCCTGCGCCGCCTTCCTACTTTGCCAGATTTACAAACTTTGTATACTCAGGCTGCCACAACAAATTCACCGTACCGATGGGACCATTCCGCTGCTTGGCGATAATCACCTCCGCGATATTGGGCGTATCCGTATCTTTATTATAGTAATCATCCCGATATAAAAACATCACCACATCCGCGTCCTGCTCGATGGCGCCGGATTCACGCAGATCCGAAAGCATCGGGCGATGCTCCTGCCTGGTTTCACAGGCACGACTCAGCTGGGAACAGGCCACCACCGGGGCGTCCATCTCCCGGGCCAGAGCCTTTAAGGAGCGGGAAATCTCCGAGATTTCCTGCTGCCGGTTATCATTGCCTTTTCCGCTGCCTGACATCAGCTGCAAATAGTCAATGATAATCATACTTAAGCCATATTCCAGCTTCATCTTCCGGCATTTGGAACGCAGCTCCGTGATAGAGATCCCCGGCGTATCGTCGATGATGATTTTGGAATTGCCGATGACGCCGATGCCCTCCACGATCGCGTCCCAGTCGGAATCCGTCAGGTTCCCGGTGCGCAGCTTCTGGGAATCCACGTTGGACTCCATGGCCAGCATACGGTTCACCAGCTGCTCCTTGGACATCTCCAGACTGAAAATCATGCAGGGCAGACCCTTTCTGACCGCCACATAGTCCACCATGTTCAGCACAAAAGCCGTCTTTCCCATGGAGGGGCGGGCCGCGATCAGCACAAAATCCGACGGCTGCATACCGGAAGTTTTGTAATCCAGATCGATGAAACCTGTGGGGATCCCGGTCACCGCCCCCTGATTTTTGGATGCAATTTCGATTTTTTCCAGGACATTCAGCGCCACCTTCCGGATCGGCACAAACTCACGGGAATTCTGACTTTGCAGCAAATCAAACACGGACTTTTCCGTGGACGCCAGAATATCCTCCACAGGCTCTTTGCCCACATAGCAGGTATTGGCAATCTCTTCATTCACCTTGATCAGTCTGCGCAGCACTGCCTTTTCCCGGACAATATTGGCATAGGAACGGACATTGGCCGAGGTGGGAACCATCGTGATAATATCCCGCACAAATTCCAGGCTGCTGACTTCCGGAGGCACATCCTTCTCCTTCAGGCGATTCTGGAGAGTCACCAGATCCACCGGCTTGCCTTCATTAAACAGCTCCACCATGGCCTGGAACATCACCCCATATGAAGTCTGATAAAAATCATCCGCCGTAATAATCTCCGAAGCAGCAATGATCGCGTCCCGGTCCATCAGCATGGAACCGATAACCGACTGCTCCGCCTCCACACTGTGAGGCAGGATCCGCTTTATGAAAGCTTCATCCATAATTTCGCTCCTTATTTAAGCTTCTGTCACTTTTACCGTCAGCTTTGCCGTCACATCCTTATGCAGCTTCACCGGAACCTCATGGGTGCCGAAGGTTTTGATCGGCTCCGGAAGCACCAGCTTCTTTTTATCGATCTCCAGCCCCAGCTGCTGTGCTGCCGCCGCGATCTCCTTGCCGGACACGGAGCCAAACGCCTTGCCGCCCTCGCCGGCCTTCATCTTCAGGCTCACGGACATGCTGCCGATCTTCTCGGCCAGCGCCTTCGCTGCCGCCAGCTGCTCCGCCGCCACCTTTTCCGCATTGGCCTTCTGCAGCTTTAAGTCGTTTAAATTCTTCGGAGTCGCCTCCACGCCCAGCTTTTTCGGCAGAATAAAATTCCGCGCATAGCCGTCGCTGACCTTGACAATCTGTCCCTTTTTGCCCAATGCCTTTACATCTGCCAACAATACAATATCCATTATGATATTTCTCCCTTCTCAAGCATAGCATCAATCACTTCTTTCACGCGCTGTCTGGCATCCTCGATGGATACGCCTTCCAGCTGCGCCCCCGCGATGGCGCTGTGGCCTCCGCCGCCTAAATACTCCATCATAACCTGGACATTGACCTCATCGATGGAGCGAGCGCTGATGTAGATCGTATTATGATACGGGGTCAGCACCACCGAAGCCTTGATCCCCCGGATCCCCAGAAGCGCGTTGGCCGCCTGCGCCCCCACGATGGTGGGGCTTGGCAGTCCGTCCGCGGGACACACGGCGATGGAAAAGGCCTCCCGATAGATCTCCGCCGACGTGATCGCCGCCGCTCTCGCCTTATACTCCGCCATATTGTCCCGGAACAGCTTGCGCACCCGGGTCACATCCGCGCCGTTGCGGCGCAGATATGCTGCCGCTTCAAAGGTGCGGACGCCTGTCTGGTTGGTAAAATTCTGGGTATCAATCACAATACCCGCATACATGGCGTCTGCCTCCACAGAACGGATCTTGATATTGTCATCAATATATTGCAGGACCTCCGCAACCATCTCACAGGCGGAGGAGGCATAAGGCTCCACATAGGATAATACCGGATTGTTAATCACCTCGCTGCTTTGACGGTGATGATCCAGCACCACAACCGTCTTTACCATACGCAAAAGCTCCGGCGCGTCGGTGATGCTGGGACGGTTCACGTCCACCACCACAAGCATGGTATTGGCATCCACCAGCTCAGCCGCCTGCGATCCGGTCAAAACCATATCATCCGGGTATTCCGGATTGTCCAGGAAACGCTGCAGCATAGGCTGTACGGAGGAGGTCACCTCATTGATCACAATATGGGCCTTTTTATTCAGGACCATGGCGATCCGGTAGATTCCCACCGATGCCCCCAGGGAATCAATATCCCCAAGCCGGTGTCCCATAATCAGCACCCGGTCTTTGGTGGCCATCAGTTCCTGCAGAGCCTGGGCCTTCACACGAGCCTTCACACGGGTGGCCTTCTCCTGCTGCTGAGACTTGCCGCCGAAATACTGGATCTTGCTGCCGTCCTTCACCACAGCCTGATCGCCGCCGCGGCCAAGAGCCATGTCGATGGCGGTCCGGGCATACTCATAATTCTGGCTGTAGCTGTCGCCGTTCATACCGATCCCGATGCTTAAAGTCACCGCCATATCATTGCCGATATTGACCCCCTTGACGTCTTCCAGAATGGGGAACCGCTCCTCCATAATCTGTTCCATATGTTTTTGTTTAATGATAAAGAAATATTTATCTTTCTCAATCTTTTTGAGAACGCCCTCCATGCCGGTGATAAATTTGTTGATCTTCCGGTCAATGAGAGCCGTCAGCAGAGAACGGCGCACTTCCTCAACGCTCTCCAGCGCCTCCTCATAATTATCCAGATAAATGACGCCGGCCACCAGCTTCTCGTCCGTCACCAGCTGACGATAATGAAGAATCTCCGTCTCGTCAAACAAATACACCGCCAGAATCTTTTGCTTCTCAACAATCGCCTCGCGCTCTTCCGTCTCGGTGCCGCTCACGTAGCTGGGATGCAGGTCCAGACGGTACTGATTGCCGCCATAGCTGGTATGCACCCGGACCGTCTCATCATCCACCTCCAGGTCCGTCTTCGTAACCTCCGGAAACAGCGCCAGCAGATTCCTGCGCCCGGATTTTTCACCCGCCAGCACCTGCTGAAAGGCCTCGTTCATCCACAAAATCCGGCCATCCTCATCCGCCAGCGCGTAGGGCAGCCGCATCTCAGCCAGCAGCTGTTTCTGCACCCAGGCGTACTCCGCGGAAAATTCCACCAGCCCGCCCAGCATGCGCTTCCGCCGGTACCAGAAAATCCAGGCCGCCGATGCGACATAGCACAGCGTAAACGGCATCATCACCGCCGCCGCCAGCTTGCTCACCAGCATGACCGCCACATTTCCCGTAATCACAAACAAGGAAAGCAGCAGCGGCCAGGCCAGATAGCCCTTCAGCTGGCCTCTTATTTTCAGTTCATCCTTCATATCAATCTCCTTATGGCAGAGAATTCTTCTCAGCCGATATGTAACCTATCAGCTAATTATATCATAAGAAAGTTCGTTCGTCTACCTGAGGAATTTTTTGGACAGGTCCGTCTATTGTCTTTTGGATGGATTTATTATAGAATGATAACCATGAAAATCAAGGAGATGATAACCAATGATCAAAAAAGAAATATCGGAATT
>CAZICB010000038.1:0-20559 GCA_964537765.1 uncultured Lachnospiraceae bacterium | reverse complement strand
AAAATAATTAAGTTTAAAAGAGGAGGCTGTCGCAAAGTCTCCTCCTTTTTTGAAACACACGTTTGAAAGCGTTCTATTCTATTCCGCAAAGTATCTTTCCTGTACTTCCTTTGTCGGCATCTCCTGCCCGGTATACAGTCTGAAGGCCTCCGCTCCCTGCCACAGCAGCATTCCCTGGCCGCCGATGGTTTTGCAGCCGGCTGCCCGGGCGTCGGCCAAAAGCCTGGTGACCTTGGGATTATAGACCACATCCGTCACCACCAGATCCTTGCGGAAGGCGCTCAAATCCTCGACCAGACTCTGTCCGTCCATGGGCTTCATGCCCACGCGGGTAGCATTGGCAAAAATATCGCTGTCGGCAATCTCCTGGTAGAATTTCTCCTTGTCTGCCAGATCATAAAGATTCACCACGCAGCCCGGCACATGGACGTGGATTTTTTCCACCGTGGCCTGGGCATTGGCATAGAAGGAATCCTTCAAGGCAAATATGGACATCTCCCGGATCCCCTCCAGAGCGGAAGTGATCTCGATGGCCGTCGCCGCTCCGCCGGAGCCTGTGATGGTCATTTTCTTTCCGGTAATCTCCACGCCGTTTTCCCGGCAGCTGCGCACCCAGCCCATGCCGTCGGTATTGTGGCCGATCAGTCGGCCGTTTTCATTGACCACCGTATTGACTGCGCCGATCAGTTCCGCCGCCTTGGACAGCTCGTCGCAGCAATGGAGAACCGCCGTCTTGCAGGGCATGGTGACGTTAAAACCCCTCACCTTCAAAAGCCGCAGCGCCTGAACCGCCTCCCTGATCTGCTCCTCCTTAATATCAAATGCCAGATAGGCACAGTCAATCCCCAGCTTCTGAAAGCTGTAATTGTACATGACCGGAGAGCCGGAGTGGCCCACCGGACTGCCGATCAGGCACAGCATTTGTGTATGTCCGTTAATTTCCATAATGATTCCTCCTCGTCGTCCTGACTCCAGATATTCCTGTTACAATTCTAATAACATATTTCTATCATCATAAAGGATTTGTCCATATTTTTCAAGCGGTTTCTGTCTCCAGCGCAGCCGCCAAAAGCCTTCGGGTATATTCTTCCCTGGGATGCAGGCAAAGCTCTCTGCCGTCCCCGGTCTCCAGAATCCTTCCCTGGTAAAGCACCGCCGCCCGGTGGCAGATCCGGCGCACCAGGCTTAAATCATGGGTGATAAAGAGGATCGCCACCCTTTTTTCCCGGTTGATCTTTAGCAGCAGTTCCAGAATCTGCGCCTGAATAGTAATGTCCAGGGCGGAAACCGGCTCGTCGGCGACCAAAATCCGAGAATTCATGGAAAGGCTAAGCCCAATGCTGACCCGCTGCCGCTGCCCGCCGGACAACTCATCCGGGTAGCGCCCGGCAAAGGACTCATCCAGGCCGATCTCCCCAAGCAGCTCTCCCACCTGCCGCCTCCGTTCCTTTTTATCCCGGATGCCCCGCAGCCGCAAAGGCTCCTCCAGAATCCAGCCGATGGTCCGCGCAGGATTCAGTGAACCGAAGGGATCCTGAAACACCATCTGGGGACGGATGCCGTCCTCGGTCCGGATCTGTCCGGTATAGTCCTTGTGAAGCCCCACAATGGTCCGGGCCAGGGTGGATTTTCCGCAGCCGCTTTCTCCCACAATGCCGAAGATTTCCCCCTCCCGCACCTGAAAGCTGATGCCGGAAAGCACCTGTCGGCCGGGCTTTCCTCCGGCAAAAAGTCCGCGGGCCTTATAGGAAACATGCAGATCCTTCACCTCCAGAACCGGCTTTTCCGTCCGAAAATCCCCGCTGCGCTCCACCGCGGAGCCCACCAGCTTTTTGGTGTAGGCATGCCGGGGAGCCAAAAAGACCTGCTCCACGGTGCCTTCCTCCAGGATTTTTCCGTCCTTCATCACCAGCACCCGGTCGCAAACTCGACGGATCACATTTAGATTATGGGATATAAACAGCACGGAAAGCCGCCGCTTTTCATGCAGACTGCGGATCAAATCCAAAATCTGCGCCTGCACCAGCACATCCAGGGCCGTGGTAGGCTCGTCCGCGATCAGCAAAGACGGCTCATGGATCATGGCCATGGCAAGCATGGCCCGCTGCCGCATGCCGCCGGACAGCTCATGCGGATACTGCTCATAGATCTGCTCCGCATTTTTCAGGCCCACGTCCTCCAGCGCCGCCAACGTCCGCTTTCGAATCTCGGCAGCCGGCAGATCCGTGTGGATCACCAGACTTTCTCCCACCTGCCTGCCCACCTTCAGCACCGGATTTAAGGAAGTCATCGGCTCCTGAAACACCATGCTCATGCCATTGCCCCGCAGCTGGTTTCGCTCCTCGTCGGTCATGGCGGACAGCTCCTTACCCTGAAACCAAAGCTTCCCCGACACACTGGCATGCTCCGGCAGGATCCCCATCACTGCCAGGGACGTCATGGATTTTCCGGAGCCGGACTCTCCCACCACGCCTAAAATTTCTCCTTCATTTACGAAAAAGGATATATCATCCACCACATTTTTCCCCTGCCCGTTTTCCTCAAAGGACACGGAAAGATGTTCCACCTTCAGCAATGCTGCCATACGTTCCTCCTGCCTGCGTTCTTTTTTCGTTACCGGCGTTTTGCCTGCAAGCCTTCATTGATCAGTGCAAATCCAAGAATAATCAGGATAATGACAATTCCGGGAAAAATCCCGTACCAGGGCGCCGTTCCCAGGTAGGACTGGGCCTCCGACAGCATTCTTCCCAGGCTTGGAAGGGGCGGCTGGACCCCCAGCCCCAGATAGCTCATGCCCGCCTCCGACAGCACCGCATTGTTGAAGGTGACCGCCGTGGTAGACAAAATGCTGATCAGGGCATTGGGCAAAATATGGCTGAAAATGATCCGCATAGGAGGCACGCCCATGACCTGGGCGCTGCGTACAAAATCCAAATCCCGGCAGCGAACCATCTCGCTGCGCACAATCCGCACAAAAGGCGGAATATATAAAATCCCCAGGGCAGCGATCAGGTTGCCCGTGCCGATTCCCAGAACGCTGATAAAAATAAGCGCCAAAAGAACGCTGGGAAAGGCCAGGATGATATTGACAAGGCCGGTGACCATCTCGTCCAGAAGCCCGCCGTAATACCCGGTGAGCGCCCCCAGGATGATCCCGAAAAAAGCGCCTATCGCCACGGAGACAAAGGCCACCAAAAAAGTGATTCCGCTGCCGCTCATGACCCGGCTTAAAATATCCCTGCCGAAATTATCCGTTCCCATGGGATGAAGCAGGGACGGCGCCAGATTCACCGCCGCAGAATCCATGCGGGTGGTGGAATAGGGGGTCCAGAACCGGGCAAGGATAGCAACCGCCAAAAAAACCCCGGTCATGGCAAGGCCGATACGCAGATTCCAGTTTTTCTTTTTCATCCCCGGTTCCCCCTTACACGCGGATCCGCGATCTGATAGAGCACATCCACCGCAAAATTCATCAGCACCACCACCGTGGTGATGTAAAGGACAATGGCCTGTACCACCGGGTAATCCCGGGCGGCAATAGAGCTGACCAGAAACTGCCCGATGCCCGGCACGCTGAATACCTGCTCCACCACGATGCTGCCGGCAAAAATCTGGGCCGCGATCATCGCCGCGAAGGTGATCACCGGAATCAGGGCATTTTTCAGCACATGAAGATAGAGGATGCGGTTTTTGCTGCCGCCCTTGCTGCGGGCCGTGCGCACATAATCCTTATGCATCTCTCCTAAGACCGCTCCCCGGATAAATTTAATCACCATGGCGCCCTTGGGAAGGGCGATGGCGATGGCCGGAAAGATCAGGTAGCGAACTGCTCCCCCAAAATCCTCCTCCGGGGAGATGAATTTTCCCGGCTGGAACAGCTTAAGCACGATCCCCAGCGCATAGGTCAGAATCATACCCAGGAAAAAGGAGGGCACCGCCATGCTCACCTGTACCAGCTGGCTGATAATCATATCCGGAAGCCTTCCATGAAAACGGACAGCAAAAAGAGCCAGCGGCACCGACACCGCCAGCATCATCATAAGCGCCAGAAGGGAAAGCAGAGTGGTCACCGCCAGACGGCTCCCAAGCAGCTCTCCCACCTGCCTTCCGCTGTAGCGGAGGGACTCGCCAAAGTCCCCCCGCACCGCGCCGGACAGCCAGGAAGCGAAGCGCTCCGGCAAAGGGCGGTTTAAGCCCATCTCCTCCCGCAGGGCTTCGATCTGCCCGGCGTCGGCCTCAGTTCCCAGTCTGGAAAGGGAGGCATCTCCGGGTATGACCGAAAATGCCCCAAAGGTTCCTGCTGAAATCAATAATAGGGTAATAATGAGAGTAACAAATTTTCTTAATATATCATTCATAACATATCATTCAGGGATTAATCCTGTTTTGGTTGTATTACTGCTGTTTTTCGTATACCACGGACAGATCCTGGGCAGACAAAGGATAAAACTGATAGCCGCCCAGCCGCTTATTCACTGCCACAAAGTTTGCCGGATCCTGGATAAACACGGACTCCGCATCCTCCGCCAGGATCATCTGACAGCGCTTGTAAAGCTGCGCCTTTTCCTGATCGTCCACTGCCATCAGCGCCTTCTGGTAGGTCTCATCGTACTCGACGCTGGAATAATTCATGAAGTTTTTGGATGATCCGGTCACATAGCGTTTCATCCAATAGTTGGGCGCCAGCGTGCCATCAAAGCCCACCACCGTGGCCTGATACTGCCTGCCATGGTACACCTCATCCAGCCAGCCGCTCCACTCGATCTGGCGGATGGTGGCCCGGATGCCCACCTGATTTAACTGGTCCGCGATCACCTGCGCCGCATCCAGATACTGGGTGGAGGCGGTAGTTGCCACGATTTCCAGGTCAAAGCCGTCCCCGTAGCCTGCCTCTGCCAAAAGCTCCCTGGCCTTCTGCGGATCATAGGTGTACACCGTCTCCGCCGCCGGCTCATAATAGCGCTCCAGCCTGGGGATCATGTGGGATCCGATCAGATGGCTCTTTCCGTCATAGAGGAAGCCATTGACCGCCGCCTTATCCACCGCATAGCAGATGGCCTGGCGAACCCTCAAATCGGACAGCGGTTCGTATTCATGATTTAAAAACATGCCCTGGACCATATTCTGGGTACCCTCCAGGATCTCGCAGCCCTCTCCCGCCGCCTGAACCTGAGCCCCGGTCAGATAGTCCAAAATATCGATGGTGCCCGCCTGAAGTTCCATAAAGGCGGTGTCGGAATCTGCCGTGATCTTAAACTCCACACGGTCCAGATAGGGAAGTCCCTCCTGCCAATAATCCTCAAACCGCTCCACCTCCAGCTTCTGCCCCGGCTCGTAGGACACATACTGAAAAGGTCCTGTGCCGATGGGATTTTGCTCCGGATCCGGATTGGATTTGGGGATAATGCCGAAGGTGATCTCCGGCAGGAACTCGGAATAGCCTTCCTTCAGATATACCACCACGGTCTTGTCGTCGGGAGCCTCCACATGATCAAAAATAGAAGAAAACGCGGAGGTTTCGCCCTGAACCTCCG
Organism: uncultured Lachnospiraceae bacterium; assembly: GCA_964537765.1. Taxonomy (GTDB): domain Bacteria; phylum Bacillota; class Clostridia; order Lachnospirales; family Lachnospiraceae; genus Brotaphodocola. Next base: position 15,025 of record CAZICB010000038.1, on the reverse strand, counting down.
CGTAACGCTCAATAGAATATGTAACATCATCCACAGTCACTGTGCTGCCGTCATGGAATTTGACGCCGTCTCTTAATGTGAACGTATACATCGTCGCATCATCTGAGATTGCATAGTCACTGGCCACAGCCGGCATCAGACTGCCGTCCGGGCAGGGCTTCACCAAGCCCTCGTAAAGATTGAATACCACACTTCTAGTTCTTGCGTCCGTTGATTGATGGGGGTCAAGACTAACCAGGTCATGAGTCACGCCGACAACCGCGCTGCCGCCCGAAACCGGTTCAGCCGGCGCCTGCTCACTCTCACCCGAAGTTGGTGCTGCTTCTGAAGAATGCTTCACAGGTTCCGAAGCTTCTGTACTCTTGCCACCTCCGCATGCGCTGAGTGCGGCAGATACCAGAAGTGCCATCACGCTTAAAAAAAGAGTTCTTTTTTTCATAATGTCTCCTTCTTAATCTGTAATGCTTCTCCCACTATTCAATTATTGATTTTCATTTGTATTGTAGACGGACCGGACGGAAAGATCAAGTACTTTTTCAGGAACTTTCACCGCCCGCTGCCGGCAGCTGCTCCAGATGGTTGTTCATTAAATAAAATACTCGATCGTCGCCTCCGCCGTAATCACGGTTTTCGTATTAAACAGCAGCACCGCCTCCCGGCTGTCCGTCTTTCCCAGGGCATAAATTTCCTCCGTATCCCGGTTAAAGCACCAGAAGGGAACCTTTCGGTTATACCGGAAGGGCTGGCCCATGTCCACCTGGATCGCAGGCTCCGCAGAGCATGCCGTCTCATAGTAGGGATCAAACATGAGGACCTGATCCCCCTCCACGCCGGTCAGCAACACATAGTGGTCCACATCAAAATAAAGCCGCACCACCGCCGCGCCGCCCCGCTTCAAGGCATCATTGATCCGGCTATGCTCCCCGATAAACACCTGGTCTCCTATCAGATATTGGCTATGGACCGGCAGCTTTCCCACCCGCCCGAAGCTATTGAGCCAATTGCTCAAAAACATCATCGCCATGCAGGAGGTGCCGCTTTTCCCCGGCGCGCCGTCATTGCCGTAGCAGTCCAGCGCATAAATCATAATATTGCGGATCAATTCCGCCGGAATTTCCTCCCGTTCAAACAAGTAGCTGATTCCGTTGAGCATGGAGGTCGGACCACAGTCATATTCGGAAATCTGATAATGCAACGGATTTTTCATGCCACCCCATCCTTTAGTTTTCTTTCAGTGCCTCCAGCACCACCTGACTCATCAGGCCAGACGCGCCGGACAAGGCTTCCGGCTCCACCAGAAAATGGCAGTTATGCCCGGGATAGGTTCCCCCTGTGCCGATATGGAAAAATGCGCCCGGCACCAGCTCCTGATAGCAAGAGAAATCCTCTCCGCCCATCTCCGGCTGCTGGGGAAGCACCTGGAAGCCTTCCCGCAGGGCAACCTGCTTGATCAGCTCCGCCAGGGCTGCATCGTTCTTGGTCGCCGGGCAGCCAGGGATCCATTGGAAATCCACCTGGTAGCCCTCTGCCTCCAAGGCCTTCGCCTTTTTCCGCATCTCCTCCTCAATCAGCTTTCTGACCTCCGGGGAGAAGCTGCGCACCGTGCCCTCCAGCTCGGCGGAATCCGGAATGATGTTCCAGCTGGTGCCGGAGGTAAACCGGGTAACGCTGACCACCGCCTGCTCGGCCGAGGGTACCCTGCGGCTGACAATCTCCTGCAGGCTCCCCACCAGCCGGGCTGCCGCCGGGATGGGATCCAGAGTATCCTGAGGAGCGCTTCCATGTCCTCCGGCTCCGGTGATGGTATAAAGGAACCGGTCCACAGATGCGGAAAACGGACCTGCCGCAATTTTGATGGTTCCCACAGGCAGACAGCTCTTGGTGTGCAGGCCGAATATCTTTTGGATTTTTTCCCGCTCAAAAAGCCCGGTCCGTACCACCTTTTCCCCGCCGTGGGCCACTTCCTCAGCCGGCTGGAACAATAAAATCACAGTTCCGGCAATCTCCTCTCTCCGGCTCCCCAAAAGCTTCGCCACGCCCAAAAGCGCCGCCGTATGGAAATCATGGCCGCAGGCATGCATATGCCCTTCCTTCTCCGAGGAATAGGAAAGCCCGCTCTCCTCCTGGATCGGAAGCGCGTCAATATCTGCCCGCACCGCAATCACCGGGCCGTCCTGCACTCCGGTGATCTTTGCCAGCGCGCCGGTTTCCAGCCCCAGCTCCATAAGCTCCACGCCTTCCGTCTCCGCCAGCACCTTTTTTATGTACGCTGTTGTCTCATATTCCTCCAAGGCCAGCTCCGGGTGCCGGTGCAGCCATTTAAAATGCTCCAGGAGCCATTCCTGCAATGCTTGATCCTTCATCGGTTCTCTCCTCTTTTTTATGGTTTTTATGCCTGTGTTTTTTATAATTCCGCCAGCTCCAAAAACGCCCGCGTCCGCTCATTTTCCGGATTGCCAAACAGCCGCTCCGGCGTGCTGTCCTCGATGATCTGACCGCCCTCCAAAAATAAAATACGGGAGGACACGCTTTTCACAAAACGCATCTCATGGGAAACCACAATCATCGTCATTCCCTCAGCAGCAATTTCCTTCATCAAATCCAGAATGCCGCCAATCCACTCCGGGTCCAGCGCACTGGTAGGCTCATCAAACAGCATAACCTTCGGCTCCACCGCCAAAGCCCTTGCAATGCCCACCCGCTGCTGCTGCCCGCCGGACAGGCGCACTGGATATTCATCACGCTTTTCAATCAGTCCCACCCGTTCTAACAGCTGCTCCGCGCGCTCGGTTGCCTGGGCCTTTGGTATTTTCCGGACCCGAACCAGGCCCTCGGTAATGTTCTCCAGGGCAGTCTTATTTTTCCATAAATTATAATGCTGGAATACCATGCTGGTCTTGCCCCGCAGCGTCTGGACCTGCTTTTGCTTTTCCCGCCCCGCCTCAACGGAGATGCCATCGATGGTGATAATTCCCGCATCCGGTCTGGTCAGCCAATTTAAGGACCGCAGCAGCGTGGTCTTTCCTCCTCCGCTGGGTCCGATCAGGGTCACCACTTCCCCCTTTTCTATGGTAAAGCTGATGTCACGCAGCACCTGGTTTTGATTAAAGGACTTTTTCAGTCCCCGGACTTCCACGATCGGCATGGTCAATCCCTCCTCTCTTTCCTGCGGACATATTGTTCTATTCTAGCAAGCAGCCGCTCCAAAATCAAGCAGCAGGCCCAATAAATCAAAGAAACCGCAATATAAACCTCAAAATAGCGGTAGGATCTGGCGCCCACAATCCTTGCCTCCGCCATCAATTCCACCACTGCAATGTTAAAGACCAGGGAGGTTTCCTTTAACAGCGAAATAAAATTGTTGCCCAGGCTGGGCAGCGCCACCACAAAGGCCTGTGGAATCACCACGCTCACCATTGCCTGCCATTTGGTCATATTCACACTGTAGCAGGCCTCCGCCTGCCCCGCATCCACGGAAAGCAGGGCGCTGCGGATAATCTCCGACATGTAGGCCGCGGAATTTAAGCCCAGGGTGATTACAGCGAACACAATCGGATGCACGCCGTTAATATCCAGACTGGTCCCCCAGGTCTGGTTGGCAATCCGCAAAAGAATCGGAATCCCGTAGTAGACCAATACCAGCTGTACCATCGTCGGCGTTCCGCGCACAAAGGAAATGTAAACCTTCGCTGCGGTTTTCAAACCGCCGACCTCAAAATACCGCACCAAAGCAATCAAAAAACCCAGCAGCAGCCCACATACGCAGCTGGCAACGGTAATCAACAGCGTGATCGGCAGATAGGCTGCGATTACCGGAATGGATTGCACCATAAATTGGATACTAAATATCTTTCCCATCATAATTCACGGCAAGGGCTGCCGCAAACTCGTGCAACAGCCCCTGCATCTCCTTATCCATTCTATAATTCCGGCGTATAATCTCCGCCCAGATATTCCTCTGAAAGCTCTTTTAAGGTTCCGTTTTCGATCAAGGTGCGAAGTCCGTCATCCACGTACTTCTTTAAAATTTCTCCCGACTCGTCCTGCCGCAGCACAACGAAGGTTCCCTGGGATTCATAGGTTTCAAAATCGGCTACCTCCAGTTCATCCTCCAGCCCCTGCTCCTTGATGACATAATCGGCCGTTACCTTTATGGATGCGATATGGGCATCCGCCCTGCCATTGATGATCTCCTGTAAGGTCTTGGAAATATCGCCGTCCGTATAGAGGATTTCCACCTCCTGGCCCGGATGCTCCTCATTGTATTTCTCCAGCCAGATCGTCTGGGCATTGCCGGTGCCCATTGCCAGCTTCTTCCCTGCCAGGCTTTCAATATCGGTCAGGTCTGTACGGCCCTTTTTGTAAACCAATGCCACCTTGCTCTTGGTATACGGGATGTCCGGGAACAAATACTTCGCCTCACGTTCCTCATTTCTTCCGCATTGGCTGACAATGGCGTCGATTTTTGCGGATTCCAGCGCGGTGAAAATGCCATCCCATCCGGTAGCCACATATTCAAATTGGATCTCCGGATAAAGCTCGTCGATGGCCTTCATCACTGCCACGTCATAGCCGTCCGGCTCATTCTGCTCATTGACCAGATTGAAAGGAGGATAGGCTCCCTCTGTTCCGATCTTATAGGTAACCACCTCCGGCTCTGCGGCCTCCGAAGCTTCCCCCTGCTGGCTAATGCTTTCCGCGGCCGCCGTGATATCTGCACTTGCTGTTGTGCCTGCGGACTGGGATGAGCATCCTACAGCAAGCAATCCAATCAATCCTGTGGCTAATAATACGCCGATAGTTCTTCTTCTCATAATCCTTCCTCCTCTTTTCTTCCTACTTCCCGAGTAGGTTTATCTGAGAAAAAGGCTATCACATTTCCGCCGTTTCGTCTAATTCCGAGAAACTATAATCAATTATAGTTAAAAACTATAACCAGGCCGCGAGCCTCCGGTCAGCCCTTCCAGACCGCTTCAAATACTCCCTCGTCCCCGGCCGGGACCCAGACCAAAACCGGTTCCAGCTTTTCCTTCACCAAATACGCCTTCACCTCTCCGCCGCCCTTTTTCAGGCTTTCCCGGATATTCTCCAGAAACAGATAGCTCCCCGCCGGCAGAAGCTCCTCGGTTATGATTGGCAAAATCCCATGGGCCAAAAGCACCTTTTCGCTGTCCCCGTCATATTTTACAGAGACATGGGCAATGGATCCGTTCGCAATCTGGAACTGGGCATCCTCTGCACGGACCTCAGACAGCACGGTGGTTGCAACCGCCGTCCCCATCTGGGTCTGTCTGGCCCGCAGCCCGGGAATATGCTCCCGCAAAGCGGCCAGAAGCGGCCGCAGCTCCTCCCTTCCCACAATGGGGCAGGAGTCCATCTGACTGGTCAGCTCTGCATATTTCAGGGAAGCTGCCTTCTCCGTATAAGCGGCATCCTTCCGGATAACCGGCTCGTAATCATTGCCGATAACCTTAACCAGCACATTGTCCGTGATTCCACGTTTCTCATATTCTAAATTTTCATAGGTGTATTTCATATGTCCCTCCATTCTGATAAAAATGACAATAGCAGACTCTGTTTTCGGTGTCAATCTTTTTGCCGGAATTTTTTTCAAAATGATTGTCCATCGGCGGATGATTATGTTATCCTAATAATGATGAAAATAAAAGATGAAAATAAAGATTTCGATAACTCCTGGAGGAAACAGATTTTATGAAAGGCTTGGAGCTTGCAGAACGCTATTATTTTGAAATCGGACGACCCATTCTCTGGCAGCGTTTTCCCACGCTGATGCCCCGGATTGCCGCCGGACTGGCCGGGGAGGGGTCCGAATGCTTCGGATATGATGATGAATATTCCAGGGACCATGATTTCGGTCCTTCCTTTTGCCTGTGGATGCTGGAAGAGGATTACGCCAAATGGGGCGCAAAGGTCCAAAAGGTCTACCAGGCACTGCCGGGAGAATTTCTGGGTTTTCCCGCCCGCCAGACGACCAATCAGGGCCAGAACCGGGTCGGTGTGCTGAGGATCCGGGACTTCTATGGGAAATTCACCGGCTGCCCGGCCGCCCCCGCCAATGAGGCCCAATGGCTGCGGATCCCGGAGCATTTCCTGGCTCAGGTCACCAACGGCAAGGTATTTGAGGACCCGTCCGGCGCCTTTTCCCGCATCCGGGATCAATACCTGGCCTTCTATCCCACCGAGGTGCGCTGGAAAAAGCTGGCCGCCAGGGCAGTCACCATGGCCCAGGCCGGCCAGTATAACTATCCCCGCTCCCTCAAACGCCAGGATGACGGCGCCGCCTTCCTGGCCCTGCAGGAATTTGTCCAGGCCGCCATCTCCATGGTGCACCTGCTGAATAACCGCTATACCCCCTACTACAAATGGATGTTCCGCAGCTTTTCCGAGCTGCCCTTCCCTGCTGTTCAGAAAGAGCATTTATCAGCGATGATCCGGGAGCCCCAAAACCCACGCAATACCGACCGCATCGAACAATTCTGCGGCGAAATCGCCGCAGAGTGGAGACGGCAGGGGCTTACCACTCTGGATGGCGCCTATCTGGAGCCCCTGGGCTGGGAATTGTACGGGCGGATTCAGTCGGATTATCTGAGACAGCTTCATATTTTGACTGCCTGAAGCAAGAGACTGCTCCTTTTTCTTTGGAACAGATGAAAAAGTTTGATTGCAGCTGTAAGCTGCGCCATGCTATAATAATGAAACCACGAAAACAGAACTACAAAGGAGGATACCAATATGCATGCATTTACCTATCACTCTCCAACAGAGATCATTTTCGGACCCGGCACGGAATCCCGCACCGCGGAGCTGATCCGCAAATACGGCGGGACCCACGCCCTGCTGGTATACGGCGGCGGCAGTGCCCTGCGCAGCGGTCTTTTGGACCGGATCTGCAAAAATCTGGAGGAAGCAGGATTGTCCTACACCTGCTTCGGCGGCGCAAAAGCCAATCCCACCCTGGAACACGCCCAGGAAGGTGTGAAGGAAGCCCTCCGCTGCGGCGCAGACTTTTTCCTGGGTATCGGCGGCGGATCCGCCATCGACACGGCAAAAGCCATTGCCATCGGTGCAGCAAACCCGGAGGATGATATCTGGGACTTCTGGACCAGCACAAAACCGGTTACCAGACAGTTTCCCATCGGCGCAGTTCTGACCATCCCTGCCGCTGGAAGCGAAAGCAGCAATTCCGCCGTGCTCACCAACACAAAAATCGGAAGCAAACGGGGACTGGGCATAGACAGCAACCGCCCCAAATTTGCCATCATGAATCCGGAGCTTGCCTTTTCCCTGCCGCCCTATCAGGTGGCATGCGGCGTCACCGACATCATGATGCATACTCTGGACCGCTACTTTAACCCGCTTGACAATGAGCTGACCGATGCCATCGCAGAGGCCCTGCTGCGCACCGTTATTGAGAAAGGCGCTATCGCTGTGAAGGATCCCCACAACTACGAGGCCATGAGCGAAATCATGTGGGCCGGTTCTCTTTCTCACAACGGCCTGACCGGTCTGGGAGGCACCGGCGATTTTGCCGTACACCAGCTGGGACATGAGCTCTCCGCCCGGTTTGACACCGCCCACGGCGCTTCCCTGGCAACGGTGTGGGAATCCTGGGCACGCTCTGTATGGCAGGAAAAGCCCATCCGCTTTGCCCGCTACGCCAAACATGTATGGAATATCAAGGGGGATGACATGCTCCAGCTTGCCTCCGCCGGAATCGACGCCACTGTCAATTATTTCCGCTCCATCGGCATGCCCACCTCATTCCAGGAAAATAAGGACATCGGCATCCAGGAGGACTCCGTGCTGAGGGATCTGGCCTACTGCTGCACCTTCAAACGCCAGCGGACCATCGGTTCCTTCAAGGTATTGGGAGAAGAGGATATTTATCAGATTTACCAGAAAGCGAATAAGTCATCCATTCATGCTCCGCAGCACCGGGCGCATCCGTGATGCCACCGCCGCTGCCAGCACACATAACAGAAAATCCGGAAAGATGGTCAAAAGGCAGCAATTCACCAGCACCACCTTCCAGGCCACCGGCATGGCAATCACAAAATTGCTGATCAGGTAGAAGTACACCATACCGCTCAGATAATAGACCGCCAGCCCGCCGCAGGCCGGAATACAAAGCTGCCAGACCTTCACCGGGCGGAGCCACTGGCACAGCCAGCCGATCACATAGGCAGCGCCCGCAAAGCCAAGCAGAAAACCAAAGGTGGGACGGACCAGATAGGCTGGTCCGCCGCCTGCCGCAAATACCGGCACTCCCACCAGCCCGATCACCAGATAGGTACACACGCTCATGCAGGCCAGCTTCGGTCCCAGCAGGAATCCGGCCATCAGCACGAAAAACCACTGCATCGTAAAATGCATGGGAAACGGCTGCACCGGAATCGTGATTTTCATAAACGCTCCCGCCGCAGTCAGCGCTGCAAATAGTCCGCAAAGGGTCAGACTCCTTGTGTTGATCTCCTGGTTCTCAAATACGATCCTTTTCTTTTCTTTCATTATAAGGAACCTTTGCCTTTCCGAAACTCTACGACTTCAAAGACGGTCAACACACCCTGATCCACTGTGAAATGCACATCATACCCGGCAAATGCGACGCCATATTTTCGCGTTGGATCCTCATGATAGGAGGGACGCGGATCCTGCTTTAACACCTCGATGATCGCCCGCTGTTTTTCCGGCGGGAAAATCTGCAGCAATTGCTCCGGAAAGACCACCTGCAGCTCGTAATCCTTCACCTCCTGGGCAAAGCCTCCCTTGGCGTCCGGATGACAGTCCACATAAGGCAAATAAGGCTTAATGTCATAGATCGGAGTCCCGTCCCGCAAATCGATGCCGGATACATGAAGCACCATGCCCCGGTCCGTCATCTCCGTTCCTTCCAGCTTTACGGAGGAAAGACCGATGCTGTTTGGCCGAAAAGGCGACCGGGTGGCAAATACTCCCATATGGGTATTGCCCCCAAGGCGAGGCGGCTTGACCGTGGCAGACCATTTCTCCCGCCAGGTCCCTTCAAACTTCCACAAAAGCCAGATATAATTGAAGCCCTCGATTCCCTTTAAGGCATCCGGCGTCCGGTATTCCGGTTCAAATACGATGGTCCCCTTCAGCTCCTGCACCAGGCCGCTCTGCCTGGGAATCCCGAACTTCTCCGGAAAATCGGTCTCAATATGCGCGATGATTTTCATGGTCTTCCCATTCCTTTCGCTGAAATCTGCGGACAAAGCTGCCCGCCGGAGGCATTACAGCACAATACCGATTACAATTCCTTCTTCAAAAACTCCACAATATCCACGGCCTTTGGCGGGCAGCCCTTGCAGAATTTCTCAAATCCACAGGTGCATTGTCCCACGCCGAGCTTTCCGCTTTTCCCCTTATACCCCTGGCCGATGGCAATCTTTTCCTTGCAGCGGCGCAGCAAGCCCCGGTCATTTAACCGGTCCAACGCATAAATCAGGGAACCATAGCAGGCGCTGCAGGCATCCACCGGCTCCGCATATTTGGCCAACTCCTGCACCCGTCTTGTCATGCGGACCTTGCCGATGGCATTGCAGCCCTCATTCAGCTCAATAATCTTTGCCTTGGAGGTATCCGCACAGCCTACGCCCAGACGTTCCGCCATGCCAATATAGTCAATATCCTCCACCTGGTAGCCCATGGTCTCGCACACGAAAGCATCGCAGAGCACCGGGTCCCGGAATGCCAGAATCCGATTCATGGTCACCGGATTTCCACCCTCCTCAAAATCCAGATCGCCGCAGATATTGTCCACCAGGATAAAATCATTGGGCGCTACCGTCGCCAAATGGGCGATCGGTTTATGCAGCCCCATGGTGTGGAATTTGCGCTTTTCCGTATTGGGGATCAGCCCCTTCAAATTCTTCAGGGCACAGGTGATCACCGTCTGGCAATGCCCTTTCAGCACCGGCATGTTAATCATAAAATCCAGGGACATGGGAAAATCACAGACATTCAGCCGCATGCCCTTGGCATCATAGGTTTTATAAGTATCCCGCTGGGTATCCACCAGCTGGATGCCGTATTTTTTTGCCACTTGAGGATAACCGCAGACCCGGAAGGCATCCGAGGTCCTGTCGCCCACCCAGGAACCCTCCGTAACAAAAATATTTTTAAAACCATGCTCCTGCAAATACTCGATGGTTCCCTCGATCATCTCCATATGGGTAGTGGCGCCGCTGTCCGGCGTCTTTGCCACCACCAGGTTAGGCTTCAGACCGATTTTTTTATTGATATCGCCGATCTGCTCCGCAAGTCCCGCAGAGGCCAGGATCTGCTTGGTCATATCCTTGTAATTTTTCCCGTAGATCATGAAAATCTCATTTTTTTCCATGTGTCATCCTCCCGCATTCTATCCAACTCACAAACAGTATTATTTTAGCTGTTTCTTTCAATGCATCATGCGGCTTTGTATTCTTATTGCATCACCATCTCAAAATTGTACTCCGCCACAAAAAATACAGAAGTATTTAATACCCATATAAACCCATTTTCCAAATCTTTACTGGCAGCATTTTGCATTTCTAAAATCACTACAAGATTGATTCCATTAAAACAATTTCTCAGCTCATTATCCTCAATCTGATATTGTCCCGTTTGGAGTTTATTTGCCTTACATATATTATGAACGATAATTTGTTGAAAAATATTCCGCATATACTGCCAAAAGGACTTTCCATTTGCTGCATATCCTAGTCTTAAAACCAGATTCAAAAATTGATATTTCGCTGTATTCAGCCTTGGCTCTTCCATAGCTCCTTCCAATGCATCATGCAGCTTTTTGTCGATCCCATTTGCATCTGAAAGATTTAGTATTGTATCAAAACAACGCCCCCGCAGCTGCTCATCATTAATACCATAATGTTTGCTTAAAAGCTGTTCAATTTTGTGTGGAAACTCAATAGCTTTCGCGATCACCGTTTCATTTCGAACCAGGTTCTTATACTGCGCGCCTGGCTGCATAGACACCGGAATCCTTCTTTCCGCATATGCGAAATCCGGTAATTCCTTCAGATGCTGATATGATTCAATCATCGGATAATTAATATACAATTTCCCACTGTCTGTGGCATCCATGAAATAATTCTGCATATCTAAGATCTTTGATTCAGAAAAATTCGTATCATGCCGCTCATAATCAAATACTAAAATAATATTTGTAAAATCCGTTTTATAACGCAGCTGCTCAAAGCCCTTTTTCTTGCTGATCACGAATGGCAAATCTATATCATCTTCTGTCCACTCCTGACCATACTCTCTTACAATATCATCATAAAGCATATAAATATTCGTACCGTAGATCCATACATTACTCATATCAATACTGATTTCAGGAAAGCATTTGAATATCAGCCAAAACAGTTCATTCTTTTCATGCTTTCCTTCCACAATCAGCAAATTTTGATTTCGTATTCTGGTGTCGCTGATATAGTCACTCATAGTTTTCAAATTCTCCGCTGATGTACATTTTTTCAAGATTATGACCCTCACGCAGTTCTCTCAACGTTGCATTACAAAGAGCTGTTAAAGTTCCTTTTCCTGACAAAACAAACAAGCAATCCGGTCTCATTAACCGATTGGTCATTAAATTTGTGTTATGAGACGTAATAACAATTTGACATGCAGGATACTTTTTCTTAAAATATTTAATCACATTTTCCGCCATTTCGTAATGATAAAATGCATCAAATTCATCCAAATACACAAAAGACGCCGTTTTCATTGTCGAAATGAGACTTCGATATAAGCCTGTCAGCGCAACGGTACCGCTCGATGCATTTTCATAAAATGGAATCAGCTTCTCATGTGAAAAATAGAGTTGCCGCTGTCCGTCCGGCAACGTCTTCAGAATCAGCCTTTCTTCCACCCCCATCGTATTTAAAAAATCCTCAAAATCATGCAATGCTTCCGGAGTATCCAACAATTCAAAAAAGTCTGCATATTTCTTTTTCACCTGAAACAGGGCTGCATTTTCCATAGCAGCAGCATTGCCCACCGTCATCATAGCCATATTATTTACGTAATTTGACAGCCTGATCAATATGGAATCCTTCTTTAATGCCACATTATTAATGAGCCATCTAAGAAATGGCAGACCAGGATCCATGCTTTCTTCCTCATCCGCACTGTTTTCCAAATATTGTATATAACGTTCTATATTGGCCGTGTCTGCCTGGACATAACTCAAGTTATAAAAATGATAATCCTTTTTGAAAAATTCACATTGAAAGATGGCTACTCCGTCAATATACAATTTCTCATCCCGCAGCTTATGATTTGCATATTTCGAATACTGATAAATCACCTCACTGCTTCCAAATTGAAAAACATATTGAAAGCTGGCGGCATCCTCGGAGGAATCTGCATTCAAAAATACTCCATCATTGAAATAAAAATTTCCATTCAATGTATACTTAATATCCAGAATTGCTTTTCCCAAATTCGTCTTTCCGGTAGCATTTCTTCCATAAATCAGGCTTTTTCCGATCAGACCGTCCGTGATGCAATCCAAACTGAATTGATAGCCAGCAACTGCACCAAAGTTAATACTGATTTCATTCCTAAAATTTTTGTAATTTCTCACCGTACACTTTTTTAACATTCTACATCCCATCCTATCAAGTATTACAAACCACAGTATAATCCTTGATTACAGTATAGCGGACTTGACTGCAATTTGCAATATTTATCCGTAAAAAAATTACGGCATAATTCGACGCTTTGTGTCGGCACTCATGCAAATCCTTCCAAATAATTTCATTTTAATGCCTCACCTTAAAATAAGCCTCCAGAATCCCCTTCACATGCTGATACCGTCTTGCATAAGAATTTTCCACTCGAATTAATTCCAGCTGGTGAGCTTTACAAATCGCCTGTTTTTTCCGATCCCGCGCCTGCATATCTTCATCTTCAAAATGCTCTTTTCCATCCAATTCCACCGCCAATACCGGGTAGTTTCCCCATTAGATCGTGCCGTCCGCCGCGCGCGCAAAAAACTGCCCTTTATGCCGAAACATAAAAGGCAGTTTTTCATCAGCGTATTCGTATTATTTATTGGCAATTGCTGCCTGTGCTGCCGCCAGACGTGCGATCGGCACGCGGAACGGTGAGCAGGATACATAGTCCAGACCAATCTTGTGACAGAACTCTACGGAAGACGGATCTCCGCCGTGCTCGCCGCAGATACCTACATGCAGCTCCGGACGGGTAGCCTTACCAAGCTTGATAGCCATCTCCATCAGTTTGCCCACGCCGTTCTGATCCAGCTTTGCAAACGGATCGTTCTCGTAGATCTTCGCATCGTAGTAAGCGCTCAGGAACTTGCCTGCGTCATCACGGGAGAAGCCGAAGGTCATCTGGGTCAGGTCATTAGTACCGAAGCAGAAGAACTCAGCCTCTTTTGCAATCTCGTCAGCGGTCAGGGCCGCTCTCGGGATCTCGATCATGGTACCTACATGGTATTTCAGATCAGAGCCTGCAGCTGCGATCTCAGCATCAGCGGTCTCAACAACGGTCTTCTTGCAGTATGCCAGCTCCTTGATGTCGCCGATCAACGGAATCATGATCTCCGGAACCATATCCCAATCCGGATGAGCCTTCTTCACATTGATCGCCGCACGGATCACGGCCTTAGTCTGCATCACGGCGATCTCCGGATAGGTGACAGCCAGACGGCATCCGCGATGACCCATCATCGGGTTGAACTCATGCAGGGAATCGCACATCGCCTTGATCTCTTCTACGGATTTGCCCTTCGCCTGAGCCAGCTTCTCGATGTCAGCATCCTCAGTGGGAACGAACTCATGTAACGGCGGATCCAGGAAACGGATGGTAACCGGGTCACCCTCCATAGCCTCGTACAGCTGCTCGAAATCGCCCTGCTGCAGCGGCAGGATCTTCTCCAGAGCAACCTCGCGTTCTTCCTTGGTATCGGAGCAGATCATCTCTCGGAATGCGTCGATGCGGTTGCCCTCGAAGAACATATGCTCGGTACGGCAAAGGCCGATACCCTCAGCGCCCAGCTCACGGGCCTTCTTTGCGTCGGTCGGAGTATCTGCATTGGTGCGTACCTTTAAGGTTCTGTACTCGTCAGCCCATGCCATGATGCGGCCGAACTCGCCTGCGATCTTCGCCTCAACGGTCGGGATCGCTCCGTCATATACGCAGCCGGTAGAACCGTCGAAGGAGATCACATCGCCCTCGTGGTACTCTTTACCAGCCAGAGTGAATTTCTTGTTTGCCTCATCCATGATGATGTCGCCGCAGCCGGATACGCAGCAGGCGCCCATGCCACGTGCAACTACTGCTGCATGGGAGGTCATACCGCCGCGAACGGTCAGGATACCCTGGGAAGCCTTCATACCGGTAATATCCTCCGGAGAGGTCTCCAGACGAACCAGAACTACCTTCTCGCCTCTTGCCGCCCACGCTTCCGCGTCCTCAGCAGTGAATACGATCTTGCCGCAGGCTGCTCCGGGAGCTGCGCCCAGAGCCTTCGCAATCGGGGTGGCTGCCTTCAAAGCCTTCTGATCGAAGGTCGGATGAAGCAGGGAATCCAGATTCCGGGGATCGATCATGGCAACGGCCTCTTCCGGAGTTCTCATGCCCTCATCCACCAGATCACATGCAATCTTTAAAGCTGCCTGTGCGGTTCTCTTACCATTTCTGGTCTGCAGCATGTACAGCTTACCGTGCTCAACGGTGAACTCCATATCCTGCATATCTCTGTAATGATTTTCCAAGGTTTCACATACATTCTTGAACTGTTCAAATGCCTCCGGGAACTTCTCCGCCATCTCGTTGATGTGCATCGGAGTGCGGACACCGGCAACCACGTCCTCGCCCTGTGCGTTGGTCAAAAACTCACCGAACAGGCCCTTTGCTCCGGTAGCCGGATCACGGGTAAACGCAACACCGGTACCACAGTCATCGCCCATGTTGCCGAATGCCATTGACTGTACGTTAACAGCAGTACCCC
>CAZICB010000037.1:0-20670 GCA_964537765.1 uncultured Lachnospiraceae bacterium | reverse complement strand
GCGCCGATCTGAGCTGTCTAAACTAAAACCGCAGCAGGCAAACCGTTTCAAGATAGAATTTCACTCGGATCCATGGACTGAAATGTTTGCTGCTGCAGAGGCAGAACGGGGAAATCGCGGCGAAAAGAACAAAGAAAAACAGAATTAAGCAAACAATAATCATTGAATTTGTTTGCTTATTTTGTTATACTTTGCTTAATGAAAGAAGATGGGCTGCTGGATAACAGAGGATAGATGCAAAGAGTATCGGTTTTGACGGAATAATAACAACCACGAGGGAACCGCGCTGAACTATGAGGGTCTGTCAGAGACTGTCTGCAAGATGCGGGTCAGCGCGGCACCGATTGACGGCAGCCGAAAGACAACTGCCGCAGCCTGCCAAAACGGCTGCACCGTCTCCCGCAGCGCGCAGTACTTATCTGCCATACACACCAGCCACGCCTCCGTATACATTGGCGGGATTGGCGTCAGGGGAAACATATGGCGGCGGATGATATTTTCCTCGATTTCATTCAAAGCATAATCCATTTTTGCATTTTTCAGGGCTGTCGCCGGATGGGTAAATCCATGCAGATGATGCCCATTTTCGGAATCATGCCAATCATACAGAAAATAGTCATGCAGCAAAGCTCCACGGGCCAATGCCCGCTCGTCCACCTGCAAATTCATTCTTCTGGCCATATATAAGCTAAAACACGCCACCTGTACACTATGGGTATAAATACTGGTTTTTCCATGCTGGAAATAGCTTCTTTCCAGATCGAAACGGCCCTCCTGCTCAAGCTCGGCAAGGATCTCCTCCACATATCGCTCCATATTCTCATCCTCATTTGCTTCATCGTTACGATTTGCAGTCCTCCACGCCTCATTCGCGAAACCGCTGCTGCGCAGCTTCTCCCTGATTTCATGGTTGACTTTTCAGTGGTTATGGGTACTATAATAGTAGTAAACTATTCCGGTTCCCTGGAGCTTGGCAGAGGATTTCTGCCAGGATCCTCGTCCAGAATAATCTTATAAATACCACGGAGGCATTTATGAAAAAAATCATTCTCACCGGCGGCGGAACTGCCGGACACGTTACCCCCAATCTCGCGCTTCTTCCGGCACTGAAAGAACGCGGCTATGAGATTCACTATATCGGCTCATACACCGGCATTGAACGGAAGCTGATCGAAGGAGCCGGCATCCCCTATGACGGCATTTCCTCCGGCAAGCTGCGCCGCTATTTTGACTTGAAGAACTTTACAGACCCGTTCCGCGTAGTCAAAGGCTACGCCGAGGCACTCCGCCTGATGAAAAAATACCGCCCTGATGTGGTATTCTCCAAGGGCGGCTTTGTTGCTGTGCCAGTGGTTCTCGCCGCAAAGCACTATAAGATTCCTGCCATCATCCATGAGTCTGATATGACTCCCGGACTGGCTAATAAAATATGTATTCCGTCAGCTGCCCATATATGCTGCAATTTTCCGGAAACTTTGGAATATTTGCCAAAGGACAAGGCTGTCCTCACCGGATCTCCGATCCGTCGTGAGCTTTTGGAAGGCGACCGCCTCACCGGCCTGCAATATACCGGCCTGTCCGCCGCCAAACCGATCATTCTGGTCATCGGCGGAAGCTTAGGTTCTGTGACGGTCAATACCGCCGTCCGCAAGCTGCTGGAAAAGCTGCTGGAAAAGTATCAGGTGATACATATCTGCGGCAAAGGCAACCTGGACGAAAGCCTGATCGGCAAGCCAGGTTACGTGCAGTATGAATATGTCGACGCGCCGCTCCGGCATTTGTTTGCCGCCGCGGATTTGATACTGTCCCGGGCAGGAGCCAATTCCATCTGTGAAATCCTTGCCCTGCGAAAGCCCAACATCCTGATCCCGCTTTCCGCAGCCGCCAGCCGCGGGGACCAGATCTTAAACGCACGCTCCTTTGAAAAGCAAGGCTTCTCCACCGTATTGGAAGAAGAAGCCTTAACCGACGAATCCTTGTTCCAGGCGATTCAAAATACCTTCGAGAACCGCCGGAAATTTATAGAGGCCATGCGCCAAAGTACGTTGTCCGATGCCGTCGGCACCATTATCAATCTGATCAGCCGTTACGCGGAATGCGATTAAACATCCGATGCCGGTTCCTGCATGCCCGGCGGCGCTCCCGCCGCCGGGTCAGCACCCCTGTGGCAAGTCTCGATCACATCGCTTCTTTAATGGTCTGTGCCGTAGCCGCCAGCGCTTCCGGGGTCTCCTTGCCCGGCTCCCATGCTACCATGGTCGGGCCGCCTTCGTATCTTGGGATAATATGAACATGCAGATGGAATACGGTCTGTCCGGCACTGGTTCCATTATTCTGAACCACATTAAATCCGCTTGCCCCCAGCCCTTTTTTCATAGCCGCGCCAATCCTGCCGGCCAATGGAAACAGCTTTCCGGCGATCTCAGGATCCGCTTCACAAATATCCTTATAATGGCTCTTCGGAAGAATCAATGCATGCCCCTTTGATGCCGGGCCAAGATCCAAAATCACCCGGAAATCCGCATCTTCATATACCGTTGAAGACGGAATCTCCCCATTGGCAATCTTGCAGAAAATGCAATCTTCGCTTTTCATTTTTTCTCATCCTCCTCTTACTTTTTATTCTAATCTCCTCTATTTCAGAAAACCGCACGTTTGGGTTTGGGTTTGCGATAGAAAATAGCTGCCAGAATCATACCGATCACCAACCCCGCCACATGGGCCACATTGTCCACTCCGCTGCTGGTAAATCCAAAATATAAGGAAAACAGGACCATAATGATCAGCTGCCGGCTGTTCAAATCCTCCAATCGTCCTTTATTAACTCCCACCACATACAAAAGGCCCCCAATAACGCCAAAAATTGCGCCGGAAGCACCTGCTCCCACTGCCTGTACCGGACGATTCATCCCGACAAACATGGAAACAATATTGGCGCCTACGCCGCAAAGCAAATAAAACATCAGGTATTTCACCCTGCCCAATGCCCGTTCCAAATTGTCACCAAGAATGAACAATACCAGCATATTATTAACAATATGGTTAATACCAAAATGCATAAACATCGACGTCAGAAGCCGGTAATACTCGCCATACTCCAGGATCAACGGCGTATACATCGCCCCGTGCTGGACCATAAACAGTGAATCTTCGCTGGATCCGGCTATTTCCAAATATAAAAAATAAATGACATTGAGAATTATCAGGGTTCCATTCACCCAGCTTCGTTTTCTTGTCATTCAGATATCCCTTATCCTATCAAATTGCACATAATTTTGAATGATTTCCTTTGTTCGCAAGAAATTATAACATATTTTGTCAGAACTGTTAAGACATTTTCAGGGCTTTTTTCAAAAACTTTCTATTGGGCCTTCTATTGCACCGCCCTTTTAAGCGATCAGGCTGGCGGAAAGCCCATAAGCTTACCCCCAGCCTGATTGTCTGTTTCTTATACATGCGCCTGCTTTGCATTACCCACGCCATGAATAAATATACTGATTCTCTTATAGACCAAAAATGTAATCAGGGATACTACAATTCCCTTCACCACATTAAACGGCCCCACGCAGATCACCGCGAAAGTCCACACACTGCTGACTCCCGGATTGATGGCCGCGCCCGCTGCGATAATATTCTCCAGCGGCATAAAATTTGCATAGAAGGGCAGCATCACCAGCGCGTTGATTGCAATACCCGCGGCCGCCATCACAATCGTGCCCGCAATCATACCATACAATGCCCCCGCCTTGGTTCTTTTGATCTGGTAAATGATTCCGGCCGGAAGCACCAGCGCACAGCCAATCACCACATTGGCAAATTCCCCTACAAATCCGGTGCTGGTAGGCTTCAAAAGCAGCTTAATCAAGATCTTCACCACTTCCATGATTACCCCAGCAGCCGGTCCCAAGGCAAAAGTTCCCACCATCATCGGCACCTCCGCCAGGTCCAGCCCGTAAAAGCTGGGCGCAATAAACGGCAGCGGAATCTCAAACAGCATCAAAACAGCGGCGAGGGCACTGAACATGCCCATCAGTACAACATTTTTCGTGGTAAATAAGCTTTCCTTCATGACTTCCTCCTGAAATATATTTAAGTTCATCATTCAGAGGAATCGCGCAGCGTTTCCCGCCGCCTTTGACATCCGCGGGGACGCCTTGGCACGGGCAGCTTCCTGGCATGCTCGAATGCGATGAGACGCGTTACCGGCATGTCTCACTGCATTCCGATGAAAAAAGCCCCGGACTTTTTGTCCGGGGCGCACATTCCGCAGGGGCCTCCCGTATCTCAATACCGGCGGCACTGCACAATTTCTTCTCTCATCCAGACTATACTGTCGGTTCCGGAATCGCACCGGATCGGCCACTGCTGTGTGGTTCGCGGACTTATCTCTATGTCCATGGGAAAATCCCAGGAACCTCTGTAGAGACACACCGCCGGTGGGGAATCTCACCCCGCCCCGAAGAACTTATGTTTATGATGGTGTAATCATAGCACAGAAGCATGGCAGTTTCAAGACATTTTTCGTTGAAAGTGCGCTCATACTCCCTTTCTCTCTCCTCCAATCCCCCTCACATCACATTTCCGTCTTTCTCAGCCCCCGCACATTCTTCTCCACAAGTCTTCGCTCCACCATCACCTGGCGGGCGCAGCCCAGGCATTTGAGGCGGAAATCCGCGCCTACCCGCAGGATCTCCCATTCCTGGCTGCCGCAGGGATGGGGCTTTTTCAGCTTCACAATATCGCCTACCTCATAATTCCATTTCTGATTCATGCTACTCCCCCTTCAGGATTTGATCGATCCGCGCCAGCTCCGCCTCCGTGAAGGCCGGGCTGTCGAGCGCCTTCAGATTTTCCTCCAGCTGCCCGGTGCTGCTGGCCCCGATCAGTACGCTGGTCACCTCCGGGCGGCGCAGTACCCATGCCAGCGCCATCTGCGCCAGGCTCTGTCCGCGCTCTGCTGCCGCCTGATTAAGCTGCCGGATCTTAAAAAGCCGTTCTTCAGATAAGTACCGCTCTCCTACGCTGGTTCCCTCCCGGGCGGCGCGGGAACCCTGGGGGATCCCATGCAAATATTTACCGGTCAATGCTCCCTGGGCCAGCGGACTATAAGCGATACATCCGACACCCTGCTCCCGCAGCATATCCAAAAGGCCATCCTCCACCCATCGCTCGAACATATTATAGCGGGGCTGATGAATCAGACACGGTGTGCCATTGGCACGCAGGATTTCCACGGCCCGCGCCGCTTCCTCCGCCTGATAGTTGGAAATCCCCACATACAATGCCTTTCCCTGCTTCACAATATCGGACAAGGCTCCCATAGTCTCCTCAAGAGGCGTCTCCGGGTCCGGTCGATGATGATAATAAATATCCACATAGTCCAGCCGCAGCCGCTTTAAGCTGGCATCCAGACTGGAGATCAAATATTTCCGGGAACCCCAGTTCCCGTAAGGCCCCGGCCAAAAATCAAAACCGGCCTTGGTGGAAATCAGAAGCTGCTCCCGATATCCATGCAAATCATCATGAAGCACCTTTCCGAAGTTCTCCTCCGCCATTCCCCGCGCTGGAAGGCCATAGTTATTCGCGAGATCAAAATGGGTAATCCCCAGATCAAACGCCTTAAATAAAATCTTCTTCTGCTCCTCCAGAGGCTTCTCCAGACCAAAATTCTGCCACAGCCCTAATGATATTGCCGGAAGCAGAATCCCGCTGCGGCCACAGCGCCGGTAATTCATCCGCTCATAACGCTTCTCATCAGCGCAATACATTGATATATCCCCCGTTTCCTCGTTATTATTCATTATTAATCGCTATGATTCATGATTCTACAATCTTTAAAAAAACTTCTCCGATCTTTCCGCTGATCACCAGGTTCGCCCGATTATCCATGGGAGTCACCGACTTATTGATCAGCACCAGCTTATTTCCGCGGTAATAATCGATCAGACCCGCCGCGGGATACACTGTCAGGGAAGTACCGCCGATAATCAGCACGTCCGCATGATGGATATAATACACCGATTTCTGGATCGTATCCTGATCCAGTCCCTCCTCATAGAGAACCACATCCGGCTTGATGATGCCGCCGCATTTGCACCGCGGCACGCCCGGCTGCTTCATAATCTGATCCAGGCTATAAAATTCGCCGCACCGTGTACAATAATTCCGGTGCACCGAACCGTGCAGCTCCAGGACCTCCTTGCTGCCGGCCGCCTGATGCAGCCCGTCGATATTCTGGGTGATTACCGCCTTCAGCTTTCCCTGCTGCTCCAGCTTTGCCAGGGCCAGGTGAGCCGCATTGGGCTTCGCGTCCTGAAAGATCATTTTATTCTTATAAAAACGATAAAATTCTTCCGGATTTCTCCGGTAAAAACTATGACTGATAATGGTCTCCGGCGGATAATCGTACTGCTGGTTATACAGTCCGTCCACGCTCCGAAAATCCGGGATTCCGCTCTCCGTAGACACCCCGGCGCCGCCGAAAAACACAATATTATCGCTGCCCGCAATCCATTCCTTCAACTGCTCCAGTTCCTTCATAGCCGCACTCCTCCATTCTTATTTTCTTTGCAAAGCTCCTATACAATCTCATCCAAAAACACGCCTCGAAGCGGCCGGACGACCGGTTCCAGCGCCCCGGCCTTCTCCGGTACCTGATAGCCAAACAGCCATGCCGTAAGCTCCTCAATCGTCAGCTCCAGCTTCCAATAGCCGCCCTTTTCTGCCGGATCCGCTTCCTCCTGTCTGGCATCCTGCGCAGCCCTTTCCCCCTCCGGCATCCCGGCCATCGGTTTCATCCAGGAGCCTTCCCTGGTTATATGCCATTCCCACCAGCCATCGTTTTCCGCGATCAGCGGGTCCCAAAGCCTCAGCCGGATCACAGCCTCCTCTCCCGGGTACCCCTGTCTCAAACGGATCACCTGCACAAACTCCTCCGGCGTAATAATCCGTGCCATGATCGCCGGTTTCGCCGGCCCGGCCTCCTCTATATAGTCCTCCTGGCAATACAACAGCCGCTGCTCCCGCGTTTCCAGCCCCCAGTCACTGATCATTCCCACCAGCTGTTCCCGGTCATAAAGCAGCCGGAAGCTGCCCTTTTCACTGGCCAGCTCCTTCAAAAGCCGCCGCACATACGCCGGATCCCGGACCGCAAACACCTCATAGCGGGCCTCCAGCCACCGGTTCATCCAATCCGCCGCAAAACCAGCTTCCCACGTCTCATGATCCGAAATCAGCTCCCTCTGTTCCAACGTTTCCTCTTTTTTCAGTCTCCAGACCGGCTGCCGGAAAATATACGTAAAACCAAACGGCCGATATATCGCCTCGTCCGCCGGCATCAGAAAACAGAAGGGCATATGCGCCTTTCGCATATCTGCCATCATGCGCAGCAGCAGGCTCCTCATATACCCCCGATGTCTGGATGCCTTGCGGGTCGCCACACCGACCAAATAATCCGTCTGCCATTGCCGCCCAGCTGCCTGAATCCGGTAAGGATTCAGCTGGATCATGGCGGCAAGCGCTCCATCCTCCTCCCGCGCCAGAATCCGGTTATCCTTTAGCTTTTCCGCAAAATAATAATCGTCAAAGGACCTGGAATCCTCGGGAAATGCTTCCTCCCACAGCTTCCGGCTTCTCAGTTTCTCCCTTTCATCCAGATAACGGATCATCTTTCAGTCTCCCATCCGCCCTCCGGCTTGAAATTTTTCTGCAGGATCTGATATTTCCGCGCAAAGCCACAGGGATTATAGGACATCTTTGCTTTACGCAGTCCCTCCTGTCCCAAATCATCCTCCCGGTTTATCAGCTTCACATCCGGAAATTCATTGACCAGAAACTGCTGATTAATGTACTGATATAAGCCGCGGATTTCCGGATTGGCTTTCTCGATATGGATAATCGCCATATCCTCATAGGGATTGTAGCTTCCGATGGTAAAGGCCTCCAGCTTCCCGTCGATAAATACCCCGGCCATTCGCACAGGCAGGCGGGAGCAATTTTTCAGGATTTCGTGGATCCCTGCCACCTCATAATCCAGATGATCCTCCGCCTCATCCCCCTTCTGCTCTCTCCAATGATCTAAAAACTTCCACACAGCATCCTTGTCGGAGCAACATAAGCGACGGTATTCATACCGGCCCTCATAATCCCGCAAAAACGCATTCAGATGATTTTTCTTCTTATGAAGCTTCTTCCCCGACAGATTCCGCAAGGAATCGCCGTCGTACAGATAATCCTTCAAATCCGGCTGCTCAATCACATCAAATTCCGGGGATTCCCTCAGATGCAGCTGCTCCACCGCCTCCTCATCCGCCAGATAAATTTTAAAAGGCAGATGCAGCACCTGGTTGAAGTAATCGACCATCTCATAAAAATAATGCTCCAGATCTTCCTCCTTGCAGATGGGCATGGCGCTATGCTTCACACCGTCCTCCTCCATCAGCCACTGAATCGCCTTTCCGTCGCTGACTGCAAACTGGACCTTATAATATTCTCTCCACAAAAAACTGTCTAAGAAAACACTGTCACAGGTCTTATTGGGCCTCTGACAGAAAAATCCGGTTAAAACATTGAAATCGCTGGCTTCAACCGGCTTAAAATGCAACTCCATAATACTTAAATCCTTTCTAACAACACTCCGGTTCCAATGCGGAGGTTGATTTTCCTCGCCTTCATTGCATGATAAATGGCCTGGCAGGATTTTTCCATAATAATTCTCCTCTCTGACAATTTTCATGACCTCATTATAGCACATCCGTTAGATAAAACAACTGAAAAAGTGCGCCCGCTAAATGCAGGGCCTCAGAGATATAAACGCGATGAGACGCGTCATCGGCGCGTCTCCCTGCATTCTGATGAGCAAGAACAGGCAGGTGCCTTTTCTCGCACCCGCCTGCTTTTTTATTACAAAAACTCCCCCTTGTTTCCTTGCTGATTACCTGGAATGATACTCCCCTTATGATCCCAGTATCCGCTTATGACAGCTGCTCCAATACCCAGTCCACATCCCCGGTGGTCTTCAAGGTCTCCAGCCGCTCCGGGTCCTCCAGAAGCGTGCAAAGCTTGCTCAGAAGATCCAGATGCTCATCGCCGATTCCGGCAATACCGAATACCAGCTGTGCCTTCTCCGCTCCGAAGTCAACGCCCTCCGGATACTGGAAAAATACGATACCGGTCTTTTTCACGGTGCCCTTTGCCTGCGTAGTCCCATGAGGGATCGCCACACCCATTCCAATATAGGTGGACACCAGCTTTTCCCGCTCCTGCATGGCATCAATATAGGTCTCATCCACATAACCCAGCTTCACCAGCATTTCACCTGCTGCCTGGATCGCTTCTTCCTTCGTCACCGGTTTCCGGCCCAGATGAACGCCTTCCCGGATAATTACCTGCTTTTTCCCCGGCGCGTCCGGAATTACCGGATCGGTATGCTCCTCTGCAGACGCTGCCGGAGCGTCACCGGCGATCAGCTGCTCATACAAAGCATCCAGGGCCGGATCCGCCAGGAAGTTGCCGATGGTAATCAGCTGCGCCTGAGGCGCGGATTTTTTCGCCCGGTCAGCCAACGTGGTCTGCACGACAGCGATGTCACAATCAGACGGAATATTGTCCACGGAGGTATTGGTAACCGTGATATCCGGACGCTCTGCCTTGATCCGATTGCGGAACTTGGTCGCACCCATCGCGGATGATCCCATGCCCGCGTCACAGGCAAAAATAATCTTTTTTATCTTCCCCGGTTCAGCCACCGTCCCGGACAATGCCGCCGCTGGCGCCGCCTCTCCCTTAGCCTCCGCCTTCATGGCTGCCACTTCACTCTGTGCCTCTTCCAGGCTCTTGCTTCCTGCCATCTTTACAAATACCGACGCGATTGCAAAGGAAATCCCGCAGGAAATCAGCACGCCTGCAATCACCTTAAGCATATCGGATCCCGGAGTCATCATCAGATAAGCGATGATGGAACCCGGAGATGCCGGTCCTACCAGGCCGCAGCCAGTAAAACTGAACCATAAAATTGCGGCCATATTTCCCACGATCGGAGCGATGATCACCAGCGGATTCATCAGGACATACGGGAAATAAATCTCGTGGATACCGCCCAACAGATGAATGATCACTGCGCCGGGTGCTGAATCCTTGGTGGTTTTATCCTTGCAGAAGAACATATACGCCAGCAGAACGCCCAGTCCGGGACCCGGGTTCGGCTCCAGCATGTACATGATGGATTTTCCGGTCTCTGCCGCCTGAGCGGTAGCGATGGGCGTGAAAATGCCGTGGTTGATAGCATTGTTTAAAAACAGTACCTTCGCTGGCTCGATAAAGATTGCAACCAGCGGAAGCAGACTTCTTTCCACAAGAATATTGACGCCCACGGACAAAATTCCCAGGATACCGCTCATCACCGGACCGATTACCACATAGCTGAGCATTGCCAGCAGCATACCGATGATACCTGCGGAAAAGTTATTGATCAACATTTCAAAGCCAGCCGGCATATGGCCGTCCATGGCCTCGTCAAACTTTTTCACGCAAAAACCGGCCAGCGGTCCGATTACCATCGCCGCCATCAGCATGGTAATGGAAGTGTTGCTCATAATGGCGCCAATCACTGCGATTGCGCCGACTACCCGGCCGCGGTCGCCGCCGATCATTTTTCCGCCGGTGGATGCGATCAGCACCGGAATCAAGTAGGTCAGCATCGGGCTAACCATGCTGTTGAAACCCTCATTGGGTATCCAGCCGGTATCAATAAACAACGCGGCAAGGAAACCAAAGGCGATTAGCGCGCCAATATTTGGCATAACCATTGCCGATAAAAACTTACCAAATTTCTGAACACTATTTTTCAAGATAATCCTCCTCACATTTCCATAGCAGTGGGGAACCGATCATCAGACAAAACTCAAAGCTGCCAGAACATCCTTCCGGATGCTTCACAAAACCGTGACTTTATGTCTCCCGCATTCCTCCAGGAAAGCATCCGGCAATTTTCCGTCAGATATAATGATATCCACATCCGGTATATCGCAGATCCGATAGGTACTCCGCACTCCCACCTTGGAGGAATCCATCAGTACGATTACCTGCTCCGCCTGCCGGATGGCAGTCTGCTTTAAGATTGATTCGTCATTAATTCCACAGGTAAATCCTGTGTCAGAACTATAGCTGGTGACCCCCAGAAACGTCTGGCTGAAATTCACTCGCTCCAGCTCCCGGATAGCCGAAATTCCATAAACGCTCTGGCTATAGCGGTTCAGCCTGCCTCCCGGAATCATCACCGTCGGCTTTGTCAGATTGGCAAGCTCCGTCGCACAAGTAAGCCCCGTTGTATAAATCAGGTTTGATTGATCAGGAAACAAACGGGCAAACAATGTGGTCGTACTGCCGGAATCCAAAAACACCGTGGTGTCCGGGCGAAGCAGCGCCAGCGCCTTTTTAGCGATCATCTGCTTTGCCGGAATATTGCGGACAGACCGCCTGTTCAGGTAATCATCCGTTCCGACCACTACCTGAACCGACTTGGCCCCTCCGTGAATACGCACAATCCGTTTTGCCTCGTCCAGAAGCTTTAAATCTGTGCGCAGCGTCATCTCAGACACATTGGGGAACGCATCCTTAATCTGGGAAAAGCTGACAGTTCCATTCTCATTGATCAGTTCAACAATCGCATTCCTGCGCATTTCCATAGAATCCAAATAATACCTCCAGTCTGTGCCGCAATCCTCACAGACTCAGATTCCAGCACCCATTATTTCTCGATAAAGTTAGCCAGCAGATATTCCTCTGCCTCCGGGCACCACAGGCCCTGATTCGCGTCAACAATATCCGCCAATGCAATCAGACGGGAATCCTGATTCTCCTCACCCTTTGCACGCAGATCCGTCAAAGCGGTCAGCGGCATGGAAAGGTGTGTATAAATCAGCTTCTTTCCTCCCGGAATCTTCGGCAGGTTCAGCGTGGTCTCGGCAACCGCATCCAAACCTCCAATATGGGTTACCATAACCGCCGGATTGATGCGCTTTGCGGCAGTCAGCTCCAGAGACTCAATCATATCAGCGGTATTGCCGCCTGTGGTTCCCATTACATGAGTAGAATTATAATGTACATCGTAGAAGTTCATCATAGCGCTGAACTTATTGTCGGTGGGGCCGGCAAAGAAGTTCAGGCAGCCGTCACGTCCCAGAATCGCGCTGGACTGGGTAACTACGGCAGCTACCGGCGCATAGCAGAGAACATCATCATAACCGGTGCCGCCGGAAATACGGATCAGCTCTGCCACCGGATCTTCAAAATTTCCGGTATTTACAAAATGAAGCTCGATGCCTTTCTCCGCATACTCTGCCGGCGGGAACAGCTGTGCCGCCCGGTCCAGACGATCCTGATTCAGATCGGTCACAACAACCATGGACGGACGAACATCCCGATGCAGTGCATAGGTCAGCGCGCCCAGACCCATGGGGCCGGCGCCAGCCATGATTGCCAGCTTTCCGTTCTCCTTGATACCCATCTGGTGGGTATAAACACCCATCTGGGTATGATAAGCCGCGTTGAATGCGCCGATGCTGCAGGACATGGGCTCTGCCAGAGATGCCTCATAATATGCACGGCCCTTGTACTCCAGCAGGCATCCCAGCTCCATCACCTCAGCCGGAATGACGCAATAGGTGGTATCTCCGCCGAAGAATTCATAAGAATATCCCGGGCTCCACATGGTTCCTTTGTAGTTCAGAGCCGGCTGTAAGGTAAACTTCATGCCCGGTTTAAACCGATCCTGATGATTCTTACCTACCTTGACAATATCACCTGCGAACTCATGTCCCATAATCGCCGGATGCTCTGCCACATCATCATGGACACGCTTGTGAGCGGTACCAAGAATCGCGCACTTGTAAGTAGACATACAAATACTATCAGAGACAACTTTAACCAGGATCTCGTCATCCGTGATCTCCGGCAGTTCGAATTCCTCAAGCCTCAAATCATTTGCAGCATGCAGTCTGACACCCTTTGCTTTCATAATAAAACTCCTTTCCTAATAATAACTTACATTAATATGTTTTTGCAACAAAAATTGTTTCATTTCTAAAATCGAAATGGATCTTACAGTCCTCGGAATACGACCTTCGGGATCAGGCTCTCAATCACCTCATATTCTGCCGCCTGCGTGCCGCTGCACATGACGTTTGCCGCTCCGGTGGCAGTGGATAAGCGAACCGTTTCTTCCAGGCTCATTCCCCGCTCCTCCGCATAGGCAAGTGCCGCAACCACACTGTCTCCGGCTCCCACGGTGCTTCCCACCAAAACCTTTAGGCCCTCCGCGTAGACGGTTTCCTCAGCCGTCACATACAGAGCTCCTGCTCCGCCCATGGACACGACAATCTTCGCGATCCCGTACTCAGCCATCAGCTGACGGGCCGCTTTCTCCAGTTCCTCCGGAGTCTCCACAACACAGCCCAGCAATCCGGAAATCTCATGGTTATTCGGCTTGATCAGATACGGGGACGCCTTTAAGCCTGCTGCCAGCAAATCTCCGTCCGCGTCCAGGATCGCCTTCGCGCCCGCTTCCTGGCAAGCCTTTACCCAGGTATAATACGTATCCTTCGGAGCTCCCTTGGGAAGACTTCCCGAAAGAACCACGATATCCCCGCTGTTAAGCTTCGTCAAAAGCTCCCGAAGCAATTCGTCCAGGATTTCTTTTGAAACAACAACGCCCGGCTCATTAATGTCGGTGTTGGTGTGCTTCACCGGATCAACTACCTTCAGATTCGTCCGGGTTTCCCCTTCTACGAAGTGGAAAAACGTCTCCAGCCCCATAGCTTCCAGCGCGGACAAAATCGACCGCCCGGTATCGCCGCCTAAAATTCCTGTGGCAATACTCTTTCCCCCCAGCTTGTCGATCACCTTGGAAACATTGATTCCCTTTCCGCCCGGGTCCGTCCGCATGGCCGCAATCCGATTGACGGTATCGACAGCAAAGGCTTCGATCTCAACGGTTTTGTCCAGCGCCGGATTCAGTGTCACTGTAAAAATCATATAACCCCTCCTCGCCTTTTTGTTATTTTAACACCATATAGCTTTTGTTTCAACAGCTCTATGATTATAATAGCAACAATTTTTTCGTTTGTCAACTGTTATTTCAAAAGTTTTTTCTTAATCGTGTACCGCCTCTGCTGCTGGTGATAAAAAGAATCCGGAGCCCTGACGTTTTATCGCCGGGCTCCGGATTGACTGTATATCCTGTGTGACAAATTTATCGTTTTAAAGCTTTGCTCTCAAAATCGCAGTCTCCAACAAATCCTTAATCATGAAAAGCTTATACCCATTTTTCCCCATGGGAACCGCCTTCTCCACTGCCAGCTCAGCAGCCTGCGCGGCCACCTCCTCTGTAATCGATTTTCCTCTCAAAAACCGCTCTACCTCTGCCATACGATAAGGAATCGGTGCGACTCCTCCAAAGACAAGGCGCGCCTCGGATATCATTCCATCCTCCACTACAAAATTGCTCGCAAGGGACACGATCGCAAAATCAATGGCATTGCGGACTCGTTTTTTATCATAGTGCATGATTCCGCCAAGCTTCGGGACAATCAATTCCTTGACCAATTCTCCCTCCGCAAGAACCTGCTGCACAGACAATTCGCAAGTAAACAATTCCTCCGCAGAAATGACACGGTCCGTTGTCACGACCTGAGCACCCGCCATCACCAATACCGGCACAATATCCGACGGATTCACCGCATAGCATCCGCAGTTCATACAACGCCCGGCTTCCTTCTGGGCAGTCTCCCGATCCATGGAAAAGGCATCCTCATCTGTCAGCGTACGTTCCCCGGCAGGCCGCTCCGGAAGCCGGTTTGCTTTTGGCTTATCAATCCCCTCCGGATCGAAATGGATAAATTTCCCTTCCTGTTTTTTCTCCACTGGAAGCTCAATTCCCATATACCGGTTCATATTCACAGCCGCCGCACGGCCTGCGCGGATAGCGCGGATGGCAATATCCGGACCAGTGACAGCATCTCCGCCCGCGTAAATTCCATCAATTTTTGTCCGGGAGGTTTCAAAATCCGTTTCAATCAGTCCTCGATCAGATTTCAGCTGGCTGCCAAGGCTTTCTCCAAGGAATTCCGTATCCACCCGCTGCCCTGTTGCCAGAATAATATAATCCGAATCGATCACCATGGTTTCCGATTCGTCGTAAACCGGAGAAAAGCGATGGTTTTCATCATAGACAGACAGGCACTTTTTCGCCTCCAGACCGCGGATCTTCCCGTCCGGTCCTGTCACGACCTTTTTCAGACCCCAGCCGCAGGAAAGGGAAACCCCTTCCTCCTTCGCGCGGGCGATCTCTTCCGCGGATGCCGGCATTTCCTGCTCCTGCTCTAAACACACCAGCTTCACGCTCCTGGCGCCAAGCCTCACAGCTGTCAAGGCCACATCCATCGCCACGTTTCCGCCGCCGCAGACCAACACCTCATTGCCGATGGCTTTTTTCAAATAGGTATTGACTTCGACCAGGAAATTCAAGCCAAACTGAGTCAGATTCTCGCCCTCCAGGCCCAGCACTGGCTGCTTCCAGGCGCCCGTGCCAAAATAAACCGTGTCAAACTGCTCCCGAATTTCCTCCACTGAAAGATCTGTCCCCACATGGACGCCCATCCGAAATTCCACACCCATCTTTTTCAAGGCATCCGCATAGGAATCTACCAGGTGCTTCGGCAGACGGTAGTGGGGAATTCCATACTGCAAAACGCCTCCCGGCTTTTCCATACGATCAAACACGGTCACCGCGACCCCTGCCTTTCGCAGATAGTACGCCGCGGACAGACCGCCGGGTCCGGCTCCGATTACCGCTGCCCGCTTGCCGCTTTCCTGTTTTGGCGCGGCATAATACTCCCCGGCATGCTCCAGAATATAATCTCCCAAAGAACGCTCCACCGCGTGCACATTTACCGCATCTCCGTAGGTGCACTGATTACAACTGTCCTGACAGGTATGAGGGCAGACTCTGGAGGTCAGCATCGGCATCGGATTGTATTTCAAAATCGTTTTAGCCGCATTGTCCCAGTCTCCGGCTCTCAGATAAGCCATATAGCCGGGAATATCCGTACCCGCCGGACAATGCTGACTGCAGGAAGATCCATGCAGCGGCATGCCTCCGAAAACAGAATGATAACGGTTCTCCCCGTTGATTGCATAGCAGGTTTCCCCGCCTTTCCGCTTACAATTTAAACAGCCGCCCACCGAATTTGGATAGCGGTAATACCAGCAGCGCACATCCTGGCAAATGTTTCCGCCGATCGTAGCAAAGCTGCGAATCAGAGGGGATGCCACAGAATATGCTGCCTCCGCCAGGGCCGGACAGGCCTGCTTTACTGCCATATCCTCCGCCAGATCGCCCAGCTTACAGCCGGCCCCGATTACCAGGGCATCCTCCTTATCTTCCATTTTCTCGAAATCCGGAATCTGTTTCAGATTCAGGACGGTCTCCGGATAATCCGGCAATATCTGATCTTTATAAATGCCAAGCAGATCGGAGCCTCCGGCCATGGCCTGCATTGTACCACCGGAATTTTTGAGAAGCTGACTGGCCTGAGCAAAGCTTTCCGCGTTTACATGCTTAAAATGTTTCATATCCTCTCCTCCTTACAGTTTGCCCATTGCTCTGAGAACTACGGCCGGCGTACATGGATACTCTTTGATTTCATGGCCGATGGCATTGGATACTGCCATCAGGATTGCTGACGGTCCCGGCGAGCCTGTTATCTCCCCAAAGCCCAGTGCATGGAAGGATTCCGTATTAAACTGTCCTTCCAGAATCACTGCGTCAAACGGTGGAAATTCATTAAAGGTACGCCACTTGTAATCAATCATATTGCTGGTCATGAAACGGCCGATCTTTTTGTCCATGACCATTTCCTCAAACAATGCCGTGTCGGCTCCTGCCGCTCCAAAAGAACCCTCTGCCTGCATACGGACATTGACCGGATCAATAATCTGCCCCACGTCCGTGCCTTCCACAACATGAACCAGCTTCACCTCGCCGGTTTCCAGATTGACCTCCACTTCCGCAAGGTACAACGCAAAATTTGGTTTATCAAAATTCTGCTCATAGGTGCCGACGCCAATCACTGTTTTTTCCGGTGTTCCAAATACCTCAATCCATGGAATATTTACCTTATCCCGATGTCCCTTCTGGAAAATCATGAAATCCTCAGTGTCCAATTCATCCACGTCAATATTTAAATGTCTGGATGCCATCGCAAGAAGATTCCTCTTGGCCGCCTTTGCCGCACGCACCGCGCAGGTTCCGATGGTGATGGTCCCCCGGGAACCAATCATTCCCGCATCATATCCGGTTCCATGGGTATCCGGATCCACCACCTGCACGCCATCAAAGGGAACATTCATCACCTCGGCAACCATCTTTTGCACTCCATGCCGCTGGGCGCCGCCAGTTTCTCCAATACAGATTTCCACTGTCACGGAACCGAAGGGATGAAGCTTCACAATCCCTTCCGTAGGATCCTCGCCAATATCGGCATTACCATGCACACCTACTCCCACGCCTCTGGCCCGCTTACCATCCTCGCTGACCCAGGTGGGTACCTCCCAGCCTTTCCATTTATCCTTCCATCCAAACTTCTCTGCTGAGGCTTCGAATGCGGCGGTAAAGTCCACGCTTCGCACCTTCCACCAGATATTATCGCGCCAGATATAGCTGTCTCCGTCCTTTACAAAATTCTTTTTAAATACCTCCAAAGGATCCATATTGGCCGCTCGGATTGCCGTACAAACCAGAGGAATCATGGCGCTTTTCAGTTCCTGGCCGCCAAAACCGCGGATTGGCGCCTGGGAAGAATGGTTGGTCGCCACCAGCACCGTATCCAGGTCCCAGTTTTTACACTTTCCGCAAAATGCCTGAGCTTCGCCAAGACCTACCGCAGTCATAGCCTGGGCATAGGTGGAGGACATGCCGGAATCAATGTACCACATTCCCTGGATTGCATTGATAATTCCATCCTCAGTAATTCCGATTTTTCCCCGCATCCGACTCCCTTCGCGCAGTTCAAAAGAAAGCAAATGATCCGTCCGATCCATCATCAGCTTAACCGGACGCCCGGTAACCTTCGCCAATGCAATCGCCTGCAAAGCCAGATGGGGAATTTTCTGCTTACTTCCATAGGAACCGCCTGCATGACAGCCGATCACCCGGGCCGTCACCCCAGGAATGGAATCCTCAATATCAATTTTCATCAAATGCGGACATCCGCCATTGTAATAAAGCTTCAATGCATTTTCGCCCGTCCACTCGGCAATCACTCCGGGAGATTCCGGCGGAAGCGGATGCGGAAGCATGTCGTAACGGAAATATCCCTCCGCAACATATGCGGATTCTTCAAAGCCCTTTTCCACATCCCCAATATGGATTTCATTAAATGGAATCTCGCTGAAGGTAGTGATTTTGGGAATTACATTGCCGGGAAATTCTTCATAAAGCTGCGGCGCATCCGGCTTTAATGCTTCCTCGCAGTCCAGAACGAAGGGCAGCTCCTCATATTCCACTTCAATCAGCTCCAATGCCTGATTGGCGATGGCGATAGAATCCGCCGCCACCAGCGCCACGCTGTCTCCCACAAACCGAACCCGGCTATCCACGACCTTCCGATGCTTCGGCAGTCCGCTTTTCCAATCAGGAGCGTTTTTATATGTAATCACAGCCTTCACACCCGGAAGCGCCTCCGCCTTTTCCGTATTGATGCTGATGATATTGGCATGAGGGCTGGGGCTGGTCAAAACACGGGCGTAAAGCATTCCCGGAATTCTCAGATCATCAATGAACATTCTCCGCCCGGTAATCAACTCTTTGGCATCCGCGCGGTTTACATGCTTTCCAATATGCCTGTAATTGTTTTCGCTCATCTTTGCTCCTCCTTCATTCTCTGAATGGCATCCTCTATGGCCGTGGCTACCTGATACTGGCTGATACATCTGCAATAATTTCCCGACAACGCCTCCTCAATCTCTTTTTTTGTCGGATCCGGGTTTTTATTTAATAAAGCCTGCGCAGACATGACAATCCCCGGCGTGCAGAATCCACACTGAAAAGCAGAGTTATCCACAAAAGCTTGCTGCAGCGTATTCAGCTTTCCTGTTTTCGGATCCTCCAACCCCTCAATGGTTGTCACCTCCGCGCCATCCAGATCTGCGGTCAGGATCATGCAAGAAGCCGCCGCATCCCCATTTAAAATCACGGTGCAGTTCCCGCAGGCGCCATGATTGCATCCTTCCTTGGTTCCTGTCAGATTCAGACGGTCACGAAGAGTTTCCAAAAGAGTCTCCTCCGGCCTCACACATCCATCTTCCTCCCCGATGATAAACTTTCTCAAAACACCGTTGATTTGCAATGAAATTCGATCCATACATTTCCTCCTCGTCTTTTTTGTGTTTACGATCATTTTTCTCAATTATAAAAAAACAGGATCCTGAAATGCATGTAAGCTTACGCACATATGCAGCAATCTTACGAATGTAATTTTGCTACATTTCAATGAAAAACAAATGAAAAACGCACGCCGCCAGGCGCACACGAAAAAAATCTGCCAAAATGTATGATCCATACATTCCGACAGATTTTATCCTATCACCTGTTCTTTTATTTACAAAGGGAATCCATGTGTTTTTGAAGCAGCTCGGCGCTGCGGATACAATAATAACCATTGATCTGCATCAGGAAAACCCCTTTTAAATTCTGAAAAATCCTGCTGATCGTCACACGGTTGATGCCAAGAGTATCCGCAATCATTTGCTGGGTGACCTTTTCGTCAATAAGGATCTTGCCATCGTAGGGTCTCCCGTAACGTTCCATCAGAATCTGCAAATGCTTACATACCCTCCATTCCGCATTTCGATAAAGGCTTAATCGGTTGGACTCCATGCAGGAGAGAAATTTCCCCGACAGATAATCCGTAAAATCAAGTACAAAATCAATATCGTGCTTCAATGCTCTTTTTAAATCACACTTGGTAATGCGCTGCATCGTGGAAGGCGTAACCGTTCTGAAGCGGACATGGCAGGGTTTATCGTGAAGCACACACTCCTCCAGCAGCATGGAATTCGGCTCAAAGACGGTATAAATACGCTGCTCCCCCCGCTCAGTATAATCATAACAAATCGCCCGCCCTTCCTTAATCACATAACAGCAGGCCGGGACTTCATCCTGTTTGCAAAGCTCATATTTCGCCGGGAGCTTCACCTCTTCCCCCAGGCGGGTAAACGAGTCCGGGCAGCGGGGCAAGTAAAACAGATAAGAAAGCTCCTTGGATTCATCCATAATTTTTCCCCCGAATCACATCAATCACCATCAGTCGGATCATTTGAAAAAAGGGAACCACATTTCTGTGATTCCCCAGAGGCGACAACCAGATTTGAACTGGTGATCAGGGTGTTGCAGACCCACGCCTTACCACTTGGCTATGTCGCCATATTATATTGTATGAGCCGAAACC
This sequence comes from uncultured Lachnospiraceae bacterium, assembly GCA_964537765.1. Classification (GTDB taxonomy): domain Bacteria; phylum Bacillota; class Clostridia; order Lachnospirales; family Lachnospiraceae; genus Brotaphodocola. Next base: position 166 of record CAZICB010000037.1, on the reverse strand, counting down.
CTGTTTGGTTCCAACGAATGACCCCAACGAGATTCGAACTCGTGTTACCGCCGTGAAAGGGCGATGTCTTAACCGCTTGACCATGGGGCCTTACGTATAAAAATATGCGAAAAGCTCCCCGAGTAGGACTTGAACCTACGACAGCGCGGTTAACAGCCGCGTGCTC
>CAZICB010000036.1:5215-23207 GCA_964537765.1 uncultured Lachnospiraceae bacterium | reverse complement strand
AATCGCGATGGATATCGCCTTTGCGGATGATTTCGGCTTCGGGTTCTAAGGAGGCACAGAAAATCCTTTCCCTGTTGCGAAAGTGACACAGAAACACATAATAATGACACAGAAAAAATGAAATCGTTGATGTTGAAACCAGATTGTTAAACCTTCTTCGGTAGCGGTGCTGAATGCGTATAGAAAATCAAGGACTGCCGCGATGGTACGACAGTCCTTGTTATTTGCAAAAAATTTCCGACAGGAAACGATGTCAGACATTAAACCGGAACAAAATCACGTCCCCGTCCTTGACCACGTAGTCCTTGCCTTCCAGTCCCACCAGTCCCTTTTCCTTTGCCTTGGCGTAGGTGCCGCAGTCCAAAAGGTCCTGATAATTGACTACCTCGGCGCGGATGAAGCCCCGCTCGAAGTCGGAATGGATCTTTCCGGCGGCCTGGGGAGCCTTGGTGCCTGCCTTGATGGTCCAGGCGCGGGTCTCGTCCTCGCCGGAGGTTAAGTAGCTGATCAGACCCAGCAGACGGTAGCTGGCGGCGATCAGCTTGTCCAGGCCGGACTCCTCCAGGCCAAGGGCCTCTAAGTATTCCTGCTTTTCATCGTCGTTCAGCTCTGCGATTTCCTGCTCGATCCGGGCGCTGATGACGAAGACCTCGGAGCCGGTCTCGGCGGCAAACTTGCGCACGGCCTCCACGTAGGAGCTGGAGGCGCCGTCGTCGGCCAGATCCTCCTCCGCCACGTTGGCGGCAAAGATCACCGGCTTGCAGGTCAAAAGATTTAAGGAATTGACGAAGGTCATCAGGTCCTCATCTTCGTTGGTGTAGGTGCAGGCAAGCCGCCCGTCCTCCAAAACGTCCTTTAACTCCTTTAAGACAACCAGCTCCTTGGCCAGGGATTTGTCGTTGTTGGCGGATTTGGCGGTTTTGGCAATGCGGCGCTCCAGAATCTCCAGGTCGGAGAAGATCAATTCCAGGTTGATGGTCTCGATGTCCCGCAGGGGATCAACGCTGCCCTCCACATGGATCACATTGGGGTCGTCGAAGCAGCGGACCACATGGACGATGGCATCCACCTCACGGATGTTTGCCAGGAACTGGTTTCCCAGACCTTCGCCCTTGGAGGCGCCCTTTACCAGACCGGCGATGTCCACGAACTCGATCACGGCCGGCGTCACCTTTTTGGAATGATACAAATCGCCCAGAAGCTTCAGTCTGCGGTCCGGAACCGCCACCACGCCCACATTGGGGTCAATGGTGCAGAAGGGGTAGTTGGCGGATTCCGCGCCTGCTTTTGTCAGAGAATTAAAAAGGGTACTTTTGCCGACATTTGGCAGTCCCACAATACCTAATTTCATGTCAGTTACCTTCCTATCGTAAATTCCACTTGATTTTCGTGCGGATTAATTGTAGCATAGAATTCATGCAAAAGAAACCCCCCAAATCTGATGAATTTGCGTAACAGTTTGGCCGCAAGGCTGAACGGTTATGAATTCACACTTGTCGAATTCTGTCGAGGGTTGTCGTTCGATATTGTTTGATTTTGCAATATTTTGGGGGTAGAATAAAGGAAACATCGAAAGGAGATTGAACGATGGAAGGAGCGGATATTTGTTTCGTGCATCTGGGAATCGCGATACAGAATTTGCGGAACAGTATCTCGGTGTTTGGGTTCCGGATTGCGTTTTACGGAATCATCATTGGAATCGGAATGCTTGCAGGCTTGATGGTGGCGCAGGCCGATGCGCGGCGAAGAGGGCAGGATCCGGAGGTTTATCTGGATTTTGCATTGTATGGGATTATCTTTGCGATTATTGGTGCCCGGATCTATTACGTGGTTTTTGAGTGGGACTATTATAAGGAAAATATTTTGCAGGTATTCAATCTTCGGGCAGGCGGTCTGGCCATCTACGGCGGCGTGATTGCCTCGGTCATTACCCTGATTGTATTTTGCCGAGTGCGAAGGCTGTCCTTCTTTTCCATGGCGGACAGCAGTGTGCTGGGGCTGGTGACCGGGCAGATCATCGGCAGGTGGGGGAACTTTTTTAACTGTGAGGCCTTCGGCGGCTACACGGACAGCCTGCTGGCCATGCGGCTGAAGCTTTCCCTGGTCAATGCCAATATGCTCAATGAAGATGTACTTGAGCATGTGATCACCGAACAGGGGATCCAGTACATTCAGGTACATCCGACCTTTCTCTACGAATCTCTCTGGAATCTGGGGCTTTTGTGCTTCATGCTCTGGTACTGCCGCCGCAAGCGCTTCGACGGCGAGATGTTGGCAATTTACCTGCTTGGATATGGGATGGGAAGATTTTGGATTGAAGGCCTGCGGACAGACCAGCTGATCCTGTTTCAGACCGGCATCCCGGTATCACAGGCTTTATCTGCAACGTTGGTCCTGGCTGCCCTGGCAGCATTGGTGCTGCATGGCAAGTGGGGGAGGAAAACGGACAAAGGAGGACAACCCGATGGAGATCAGGAAGGAAGAACTGGTGGAAAAGATTGAACATGCGAGGGAACGTCTGAATCAAAGCATTGACCGAAAGGAGAATTATGAGACGGTCTATCAAAACAGTATAGAACTCGATCAATTGATTAATCAATATATTGTGGCGGGTTTTTGAAGCTTTCGCATATTTAGAGGCAGTTGCAAAGTGCTTGCAGCTGCCTTCTTTTTTTGCATTTTTTTTGCGGAAATTCCTTGCTATTTCTTTACGAATGTACTAAAATAGATCTACTAAGTGGTGCAAAGTGGAGTAAAGTGGTAGACATTGGGTGGAAAGTGGTTTCACAGGGTAACAGGTGATTATGATGTTCATGGGCGAGTATAACCATACATTGGATGCGAAGGGCAGGCTGATCGTCCCTTCCAAGTTCCGGGAACAGCTGGGGGAGGAGTTCGTGGTAACCAAAGGACTCGACGGTTGTTTATTTGTCTATGAAAACACCGAATGGAAAGCTTTGGAAGAAAAGCTCCACGCCCTGCCTATTACAAATGCCAATGCCAGAAAATTCGCCCGCTTCTTCCTGGCGGGAGCCACCGTCTGCGAGGTGGACAAACAGGGCAGGATCCTGCTTCCGGCAGTGCTCAGAAAGCATGCCGGGATTGATAAGGATGCTGTGCTGGTGGGAGTAGGCAGCCGGATTGAAATCTGGAGCAAGGAAAACTGGATAGAATCCAATACCTACGACGACATGGAGGAGATTGCCGAGAACATGGAAGGGTTGGGAATATAATGTTTGAGCACAAATCTGTTTTGCTGTGCGAGACTGTGGACAGCCTGAAGGTTCATCCCGGCGGGATCTATGTGGACGGCACCCTGGGCGGAGGCGGACATGCCTGTGAGGTTTTGCGCCGCCTTCAGGGAGATGGCAGACTGATCGGCATCGATCAGGATGCGGACGCCATCGCAGCGGCATCCGAAAGGCTTGCGGTTTTCGGCAGCCAGGTTACCATTGTGAGAAACAATTATGAGAATATCCGTCAGGTTCTTGGAGAGCTTGGCATTGATCAGGTGGATGGCATTTATCTGGATCTGGGAGTTTCCTCCTATCAGCTGGATACGCCCGGGCGGGGGTTTACCTACCGGGAGGATGCGCCCCTTGACATGCGGATGGATCAGAGAAACACCCGGACTGCCGCGGATATTGTCAATACCTACAAGGAACAGGACCTTTACCGGATTATCCGGGACTATGGGGAGGACAAGTTTGCAAAAAACATCGCCAGGCACATTGTGCGGATGCGTCAGGAAAAGCCTTTGGAAACCACAGGGGAGCTGATCTGTGCCATCAAGGCGGCGATTCCCATGAAAATGCGGGCGGTGGGCGGCCATCCGGCCAAGAAAACCTTTCAGGCCATCCGCATTGAACTAAACCAGGAGTTGGAGGTTTTAAACCGTTCCATCGATACCATGATTGACCTGTTAAAGCCCGGGGGAAGGCTGAGCATTATCACCTTCCATTCCCTGGAGGACCGGATCGTAAAAACCCGTTTCCGGGACAATGAAAATCCCTGCATCTGTCCGCCGGAATTTCCGGTATGCACGTGCGGCAGGGTCAGCAAGGGCAAGGTCATTACGAGAAAACCAATGCTTCCTTCCGAGGAAGAAATTGCAGAAAACAAACGTTCAAAAAGTGCGAAGCTTCGGGTATTTGAACGAGGATAAGCGCCTGGATCAGCGGCCTGGCGGCGGCTTTTTCAGGATAATATGGGAAAAGGGGGAAGAGAAGTATGGCTGTAAAGAGAGCAGGATCTGCCGGACAGACTTATGTGTACGGCAATGCGGCTTTGGCAGCGCACCGGGTACAGACAAAACAGGACTGGCAGCAGAGCGCGCCCAGTCGCCGGGCTGTGAGCAATACGGTACGAAGAAACCAGGAAAAAGCGCTCTACATGGATTTGCCTTATGTGATGATGCTGACCATCGCAGCGGTTTGCGTATTGTTCATTTGTGTAAATTATCTTCACGTCCAGTCATCGATCTCTACCAGGATCCATCATATTGAGGCGCTGGAGCAGAGTCTGGAGACATTGAAAGCCGAAAATGACGCGCTGGAAACCCGGATTAACACGGACATTGATTTAAACCACATTTATCAGGTGGCGACTAAAGAACTTGGCATGGTATATGCCAACCGGAATCAGGTCCTTTTGTATGATAAGACGGAAAGTGAGTATGTAAGGCAGTATGAGGACATCCCAAAACACTAATCCGGATGGGCAGCGGAAAAAAAGGAATACACAAAAGTATATTTTTACAAAGCGCATGCAGGATAAGCTGGCGGTCACGGTTCTTGTGATTACGCTGGCTTTGTTTGCATTGATCTATGTGCTGTACCGGATCGTTGATGAAAATCAGGATAGCTATAACCAGATTGTATTGTCCCAGCAGCAGTATGACAGCCGGGTTATCCCGTACCGCAGAGGCGATATTGTGGACCGCAACGGCACCTATCTGGCCACCACGGAGAAAGTTTATAATCTGATCGTGGATGCTAAGCAGATCATGTCTGACGAGGGAAATTATCTGGATGCCACGGTGGCCGCGCTGGCGCAGGTTTTCGGCTATGACGCAGGCGAAATGCGGGAATTGATTAAAAATAATTCCGGCAAGGCTTATATCCGTTATGCCAGACAATTGTCCTACGACCAGAAGATGGCCTTTGAAACTCTGACCGCAGAGACCAATAAAGCCAACAGCGCCGCCAATTCCAAGGCGCGGGTCAAGGGCATCTGGTTTGAGGATGAGTACCGGAGGATTTATCCCAATGATTCCCTGGCCTGCAATGTGATCGGCTTTGCCACCGCGGACGGAAGCGGCGGCAATGGCGGCATTGAGCAGTCCTACAATGATTCCCTGACAGGAACCAATGGCCGGGAGTATGGGTATCTGGATGATGATTCCAACCTGGAGCGGGTGATCAAGCCGGCGTTAAATGGGAATACCATTGTCTCCACCATCGATGTGAACATCCAGAATGTGGTGGAGAAATACATTAACGAGTGGCAGACCCAGGTGGGCGCGGACCGGGTGGGCGTGGTGGTTATGGATCCGAACAACGCCGAGGTCCTGGCCATGTCCAGCGATAAAATGTTTGATTTAAACAATCCCCGGGAGGTATCCAGCCGTTACACCGATGAGGAGATCCGCCAGATGGGTCTTAAGGAAGCGGTTCATGTATACAAAAATCAGCATAAGGATACGGGAAGCACCATCACAGCGGAGCAGGTTCCGGAGCATTTTTCCGAGGAGGAGATCCATTCCTACGGTCTGCAGGTCGCGTGGAACCAGGAGTGGCGCAATTTCTGCGTCAGCGACACCTATGAACCCGGCTCTACCTCCAAGATCTTCACGGTGTCCACCGCCCTGGAGGAAGGGGTGATCAATGGAAATGAGACCTATTTCTGTGACGGCTTCCAGGAGGTGGGCGGCTGGCCCATCAAGTGCGTGAAGCGTTCGGGACATGGAAATCTGACGGTGCCCGAATCTCTGATGCAGTCCTGCAACGACGTTATGATGCAGATTTCGGCTCAGATCGGAAAAGACCGGTTTGCCCGGTATCAGGGGATTTTCGGTTTTGGAAAGAAAACTGGCATCGATCTGCCGGGCGAGGCGGATACCAGCACCCTGATTTACACGGCGGATACCATGAAAGCGGCGGATCTGGCTACCAACTCCTTTGGCCAGAACTACAACTGCACCATGGTCCAGATGGCCGCGGCCTACTGCTCTGTGATCAACGGCGGTTCCTACTATGAACCCCATGTGGTGAAACAGATTTTGAACGAGCAGGGGGCTGTGGTTCACAAGGTGGACGCCAACCTGGTGCGGGAGACCGTGTCGGAGAGTACCAGCAGTTTTATTAAGACAGCCCTTTATCGCACAGTGGAAGAAGGGACCGGCAAGGCGGCGGCTGTGGCCGGCTACGAGGTGGCAGGAAAGACCGGAACCGCGGAGAAATATCCCCGCGGTACAGGAGATTATCTGGTTTCCTTCTGCGGCTTTGCGCCCGCTTATGATCCTCAGGTGCTGGTGTATGTCATCATCGACACGCCTCATGTGGAGGATCAGCCCCACAGTTCCTACGCCAGCGGTATTTTCCAGAAAATTATGGCAGAAATCCTGCCCTACTTAAACGTATTCCCGGTTGTGGATACAGAGTCCGCTTCCGAAGAGCTGAGCGCGCAGCTCCCGGAGGCAGAGGGCATCACCTCCCATACCGAGACGGAAGCGGCTCCCGCAGAGGAGAAGGTTTACGAGACCGACGAATTTGTGGATGTCGGTTCCGATCAGGAAGGCGGCTTGGGTATCCCCGGCGACCTGCCCGGTATGGAATCAGAAGAAAGCCTGGAGGGCCAGACGGAACCGGAAGCCTCAACCGAGGAAACAACCGAATAAAAGAAACAGCCAGGCCCCATTGCATGGAAGTGATGGGGCTTTTTAGACTGCAAAAGCCTCCCGGTTCTGAATGTTAATTCTTCGCCATATATTATAATAATGACCTTGCCCCGGAGCCCCGCTCATGACTGCCAACCACACCCACCACCGCAAACGTCTTCTTTTCACCTGGATTGTAGTCAACCTGTGCCTGGTCGCTCTGATGGTCCGCCTCAGCTATTTGATGCTGTGCTGCTCGGAACACTACAGCCAGATGGCAGAGGATCTGCACCAGCGGGAACGCACCATCAAGGCGGCCCGCGGCCGGATTCTGGACGCCAACGGAATCGTGATTGCAGACAACCGCACGGTATGCACCATCTCCGTCATCTACAATCAGGTGAAGGACCGGGAGCAGGTGATCCGGGTTCTGTGCCAGGAGCTTAAGCTGCCCGAGGAGACCGTGCGAAAAAAGGTGGAAAAACGAAGCTCCAGGGAAATCATCCGCACCAATGTGGATAAGGAAACCGGAGACAAGATCCGGGAGCTTCATTTGGAGGGGGTCAAGGTGGATGAGGATTACAAACGCTTCTATCCCTATGATTCCCTGGCCTCCAGGGTGCTGGGCTTCACCGGAGGCGATAACCAGGGTATCATCGGTCTGGAGGTACAGTACGAATCCTGGCTGAAAGGCATCAACGGGAAAATTCTCACCACCACCGACGCGGCCGGCGTGGAGATTGACAATACCTTTGAGGATCGGATCGAGCCCATCGCCGGCAACGATCTGTACTTAAGCCTGGATGTGAATATCCAGAAATACGCCCAGCAGGCGGCCTATGAAACCATGGAAAAAAAGGGCGCCAACCGGGTTTCCATTATCATCATGAACCCGAAAAACGGAGAGCTTCTCGCCATGGCAAACGTGCCGGAATTTCATTTAAATGAGCCCTTTACCCTGAACCGGGAGGAGCCGCCGGGGATCACCGCCAGGGAAAGGCAGGAGCTTCTCAACCAGATGTGGCGTAATCCCGCCATCAATGACACCTATGAGCCAGGCTCCACCTTTAAAATCATCACGGCTGCCGCCGGTTTGGAGGCCGGGGTGGTGAGCTTAAACGACCGGTTTTCCTGTCCGGGCTTTCGGATTGTGGAGGACCGGAAAATCCGCTGCCATAAGGTGGGCGGCCATGGCGGGGAAACCTTCCTGCAGGGCGCCATGAACTCCTGCAATCCGGTATTCATCGATGTGGGACAGCGGTTGGGTATTGATCGGTATTACGAATATTTTGAACAGTTTGGTCTAAAGAAAAAAACCGGGATCGATCTGCCGGGGGAGGCAGGCACCATCATGCACAAAAAAGAAAATATGGGGCTGGTGGAGTTGGCTACCGTCTCCTTCGGCCAGTCCTTTCAGATCACGCCCATCCAGCTGATCACCACCGCCTCGGCCATGATCAACGGCGGAAACCGGGTGACGCCCCATTTCGGCGTGAAGGTTCAAAGCGCCGATAAAAGCACTGTTCGCCGCCTGCAGTTCCCGGTGCAGGAAGGGGTGGTTTCCCCGGAAACCAGCGCCGCCATGCGCTATATTCTGGAATGTGTGGTGGCGGAGGGCAGCGGCAAAAAGGCGGCGGTGGCAGGCTTTCGCATCGGCGGAAAGACGGCCACCTCGGAAAAGCTGCCGCGGAGTCTGAAAAAATATATTTCCTCTTTTGTGGGCTTTGCCCCGGCCGACGATCCCCAGGTCATCGCCCTCATTACCATCGACGAGCCGCAGGGGATTTATTACGGCGGAACCATCGCTGCGCCGGTGATTGCGGACATTTTTCAGAATATTCTTCCCTATCTGGGTGTCGAAAAATCCCAGGAAGAAACTGGAGACGGGGATGGAAAGAGTGGTTGATTATTAATCAAAAAAGACGTATACTATGAAAAGATATGGTTTTACATATACGAATAGGAGTTCATCATGATTAATGAGACGATACTAGCGATTATCATTGCGTTTGCGATCAGCGCCATCCTCTGCCCGGTGGTGATTCCTTTTCTGCACCGGCTGAAATTCGGGCAGCAGGTGCGGGAGGACGGACCGCAGGCTCATTTGAAAAAACAGGGTACGCCTACCATGGGCGGGCTGATGATACTGACCAGCATTATCATCACCTCCATTTTTTATATTAAGGATTATCCGAAGATCATCCCGGTGCTGTTTGTGACCGTGGGCTTTGGCATCATCGGTTTTCTCGATGATTATATCAAGATTGTCATGAAACGTTCTGAGGGTCTGAATCCCATACAAAAGCTTCTGGGCCAGTTTGTCGTCACCGGGATTTTTGCCTGCTATTTGCTGAAGTCCGGCGAGGTGGGGACCACGGCGCTGATCCCCTTTACCGGGGGCTTTCGGGACGGCTTTTACTTAAATCTGGGCATCCTGTTCGTGCCCTTTGTATTTTTCGTGATTCTGGGCACGGACAATGGCGTGAATTTCACCGACGGCCTGGATGGGCTGTGTACCAGCGTGACGATCCTGGTGGCCACCTTTATGACGATCGTGGCCCTGGGGGAAGAAAGCGGCATCAGCCCCATCACCGGAGCCGTGGTGGGAAGCCTTCTGGGCTTTCTGCTGTTTAATGTCTATCCGGCAAAGGTGTTTATGGGAGACACCGGCTCCCTGGCTTTGGGCGGTTTTGTGGCATCCAGCGCATTTATGATGCAGATGCCCTTTTTTATCCCGATTATCGGCCTGATCTATTTGGTAGAAGTATTATCCGTGATCATGCAGGTCAGCTATTTTAAGGCGACCAAGGGAAAACGGATCTTTAAAATGGCGCCGATCCACCATCATTTTGAATTGTGCGGATGGTCGGAGACCCGGATAGTGGCAGTATTTTCCATCGTAACGGCGATCCTTTGCCTGGTGGCGTACTTAGGACTATAGGAGGAATGAACATGAGCGATCAGAAGGTATTAGTGGCAGGAAGCGGAAAAAGCGGGATTGCCGCTGCGAAGCTGCTTTTGGCAATGGGCGGCGAAGTTGTGTTGTATGACGGCAATGAGAAGCTTAACCCGGAGAAAATTAAAGAAAATTTTGAGGAGGGAGCCAGGCTCACGATTGTTTTGGGCGAGCTGGCCCGCACCGATCTTCTGGGCGTGGAGCTGTCCATCATCAGCCCGGGGATCCCGCTGGACGTTCCCTTTGTGAAGGTGCTGGATGAGGCAAATATTCCCATCTGGAGCGAGATCCAGCTGGCCTACCATGTGGCGAAGGGAAAGCTGGCCGCTATCACCGGCACCAATGGAAAAACCACCACCACGGCGCTGACCGGGGAGATCATGAAGACCTTCTATGAGGAGGTATTTGTGGTGGGCAATATTGGAACTCCCTATACGGAAATCGCGCTGGAGACCACCGACGCGTCCGTGACCGTGGCGGAGGTGTCCAGCTTCCAGCTGGAAACCATCATGGATTTCCGTCCCAATGTCAGTGCCATCTTAAATATCACGCCGGATCATTTGAACCGCCATGGAACCATGGAGGTCTATATCGAGACGAAGGAGCGGATTGCGGAGAATCAGACCGAGGAGGACTGGCTGGTGCTCAATTATGACGATCCGGTTCTGCGGGAGTTCGGGGAAAGCGAGGGCTTAAAGCCGAAGGTATTTTATTTCAGCAGCACTCAGACCCTGCCGGAGGGCATGTATCTGGACGGGGACATGATCGTCTACGCCCATGAGGGCAAAAAAGAGGAAGTGGTCAATGTCCATGAGTTAAACCTTCTGGGCAAGCATAACCATGAAAATGTGATGGCGGCTGTGGCCATTTCCATCCGTATGGGCGTGCCCATGGACTGCATCCGCAAGGCGGTAAAGGCATTCAAGGCAGTGGAGCACCGGATCGAGTTCGTGCTGGAGCGCTCCGGAGTCAAATATTACAATGATTCCAAGGGGACCAACCCGGACGCGGCCATCCAGGCCATCCGCGCCATGCCGGGGCCGATCGTGCTGATTGCCGGCGGCTATGATAAGCACAGCGAATATGATACCTGGATTGAGGAATTCGGCGATAAGGTGAAATATCTGGTGCTGATCGGCCAGACCCGCGACAAGATCGCTGAATGCGCCCGCGCCCATGGTTTCCATGAGATTATGTATGCGGAGGATATGGCGGAGGCAGTCCGCGTCTGCGCTGCCTATGCCAATGTGGGGGATAATGTGCTGCTCTCCCCGGCATGCGCCAGCTGGGGCATGTTTGACAATTATGAGCAGCGGGGAGATATTTTCAAGGAATGTGTGAGAAATCTGTAGGAGGGAGCCTATGGCAAGAAAAAATAAACCAAGGCGTTTCTACGATTACAGCCTGTTATTCTGTGTTATTTTCCTGATGGCCTTCGGGCTGGTGATGATCTACAGCGCCAGCTCCTACACGGCGCAGATGGTTCATCACCGGGAGGCTTCCTACTTTATGAAACGTCAGCTGATCATCGCGTCGGCGGGGCTTCTTATAGCGCTGATTATCTCCAAAATGGATTATCACTGGTACGCCCGCTTTGCCATGCCGGGGTATATTCTTTCCCTGGCGCTGATGCTGGTGGTAACGGTTGCCGGAAAGGCAGCCAAGGGAAGAAAACGCTGGCTGGCAATCGGAGGCGCCAGTTTCCAGCCCACGGAGATGGTGAAGGTGGTGCTGATTGTGCTGCTGGCGGCTATGATTTCCCAGCTGGGCCCCAAGATCAATCATATCCGCGCCATCGCCCTGGTGGTTGCCCTGTCGGCGCCCCTGGCCCTTTTGGTGGCCATGAATAACCTAAGCTCCGGCATCATCATCGCAGGCATCGTTTTTGTCATGCTGTTCGTGGCCACAAAAAAGTGGCTTCCCTTCATTGGCTGCGGTGTGGCCGCGGTGATCGTGTATTTCGCGGCAGGTCCCACAGCCACCTTTTTGGAGAAGATCGGCCTGATGAAGGCTTACCAGCTGGAGCGGGTTTATGTATGGATGAACCCGGAGGCCTATCCCATGGACGGCGGCTTCCAGGTGCTGCAGGGCCTGTACGCCATCGGCTCCGGCGGCCTGGTGGGCAAGGGACTGGGAGAGAGCATCCAGAAAATGGGTTTTGTGCCGGAGGCGCAGAATGACTACATATTTTCCATTATCTGCGAGGAGCTGGGGTTGTTTGGCGCTGTGTCGGTGATTTTGATTTTTCTGTTTATGATTTACCGGTTTATGCTGATTGCCGGCAATGCGCCGGATCTGTTCGGCGCTCTGATTGTGATCGGCGTCATGGGACATATCGCCATCCAGGTGGTTTTAAACATTGCGGTGGTGACCAATTCCATCCCCAACACGGGAATCACCCTGCCCTTTATCAGCTACGGAGGCACCTCGGTATTGTTTTTGATGATTGAGATGGGCATGGTCCTAAGCGTGTCCAATCAGATCAAGCTGGAAAAATAGCCGGAAGGAATGGGATACCTGCACAGCAGGACTCTTTTTTACATAGGATGAAATAGAGACTGAATCGCGGGAGGTATCTGGTTGTCTGTCATTCGTATCGCGGGATTACACAGACTGGAAGGTGAAATCGGAATACAAGGTTCGAAAAATGCGGTGCTGCCAGTGATGGCAGCATCTCTGCTTCATAAAGGTACAATAAGGATCCGGAATGTTCCGGAGATCCAGGACGTTTTTTGTATGATGGAAATTCTCCGGCTGTTCGGATGCTGCTGCAGGCTGGTGGAGCATGTGTTGTGGATCGACGCGGGGCAGGTGGCAGACGCCCGGATTCCGGATAACTGCTGCAAAAGCATGCGGTCCTCCATCATGCTGTTGGGGGCCTTGCTGGGGCGGCTGGGGCAGGCGCAGGTTACCCACCCGGGAGGCTGCTCCATCGGCGCCCGTCCTATCGATCTGCATCTGGAGGCTTTGAGACGCCTGGGGGCGGATATTCGCACGGAGGGGGAACAGATTGCGGCGTCGGCCGAAAAGCTTCAGGGCGGAGAGATCGTCCTTGGGTTTCCCAGTGTGGGGGCCACGGAAAATATCCTGATGGCGGCGGCAGCGGCAGAAGGGGTGACCCGTATCCGGGGAGCGGCCAAAGAGCCGGAGATCGGAGTGCTCTGTGATTTTTTGTGCCTTCTCGGGGTGAAAATCCAGGGAGCCGGAACGGATGAGCTTCTGGTGGAAGGAGATCCGCGGCTGCAGGAGAAAAGCAAAGAAAGACCGGAGCCGGAGACGCTGGAGTTTTCCATGCCGGGAGACCGGATCGTGGCGGGAACGTATCTGGCAGCGGTGCTGGCGGCAGGCGGGGAGGCGGTCTTGAAGGGAGCCCCCGTAAAGCAGCTGGAGCAGGTGCTTTCAGTGGCCCGGGCGGCGGGGGGAAGCATCCTCGCGGAGCCGGAGCGGCTGATTGTCCGTCAGCGGCGTCAGGCGCGCCCCTTTTCTCTGGTCACGGGGCCTTATCCCCGTTTCCCCACGGATCTCCAGTCGGTGATGCTGGCGGTGGCCTCCACCGCGGACGGCTCCTCCCAGCTTCGGGAAACGATTTTTGAGGGGAGATTTGCCACTGCAAAAGAATTGCAGAAAATGGGGGCGCATATTATAATAAGGGACAGGACCGCTTATGTGACCGGAAGGCTGAGGCTTTCAGGCGGCAGAGTCCAGGCGAGGGATCTGCGGGGCGGCGCAGCTTTGGTGGCTGCAGCTCTGGCGGCGGAGGGGGAAAGCATCGTAGAGGGCTATTCCTACATTGCCCGGGGTTATGAGGATATTTGCGGAGATTTGCGGCTTCTCGGGGCGGAGCTTTGCCTGGAGGAGTCCTTGGCACAATGACAGGATGGAAGTAGGGAACGGGGCACTATGGATGAGATGAGACCGGAGAAAAGAAAAACAGGTCTGATGCTTGGGATCGTCGTGATCCTGCTGATAATGATTACGATGATCTCAATCAATATAAAAGAGGTTACAGTGACAGGCAATGAGCGTTACACCCAGGAGCAGATCATACAGATGATTTTTCCGGATAAGGTGAGCCGGAATTTCGCGGTCAGCTATCTGAAAAATCGCTTCATGGAGCATGAAACTATCCCCTTTGTGGAGGATTACGAGATCGTCTACCAGGGCTTGTCCCGGGCGGAGATTATTATTTATGAGAAAAGCGTGGTGGGCTATGTCTCTTACATGAGCAGCTGCATGTATTTTGACAAGGATGGCATCATTGTGGAGAGCGCCAACCAGGCCTTGCCGGGGATTCCGGAAATCACAGGCTTGAAGTTTGGTTATATTGTCCTTTACCAGCCGCTTCCGGTTGAAAACGAGACGATCTTCCAGGAAATTCTGAACCTGACCCAGATTTTGTCCATCTATGAGCTGGATGTGGATCAGATCCGCTATGACAGCTTCGGGACGGCGACCTTATACATGGGCGACATTGAGGTGATTTTAGGCGACAACCAGAGCTTAAACGGCAAAATCGCCGAGCTCAATGACATGTATCCCAGTCTGGAGGGCTTAAAGGGTACGCTCCACCTGGAAAATTATGATGAGACCAATGCCGCCGCGGGCTATGCGTTTAAGCCTCGGCGCTCGGACGGCAGCGGCCAGTGAGGAACGCGCCTGGAAAGGAAAAGAGGAAAAAGATATATGATTTTTTGCAAATTAGAGGTTGATATTTTTTTCAAAATCACATATAGTATAGTATTAGAGTAGGTTGAATTGAGTACTTACATTACGAAGATATTATAGAGTTGATTTCAGAGGGCTGAAGGAGGAAAGTGTCTTGTTAGAGATTAAGATAAATGAGGCAGAGAATTCTGCAAAGATTGTGGTGGTAGGAGTCGGCGGCGCGGGCAATAACGCGGTAAACCGCATGGTTGAAGAGAATATTGCAGGCGTGGAGTTCATCGGGATCAATACCGATAAGCAGGCGCTGCAGTTTTGTAAGGCTGCCACCGCCATGCAGATCGGAGAGAAGCTGACCAAGGGCCTGGGCGCAGGCGCGAAGCCGGAGATCGGACAGAAGGCAGCCGAGGAAAGCTCCGAGGAGATCTCCCAGGCGATCAAGGGCGCTGATATGGTATTTGTCACCTGCGGTATGGGCGGCGGTACCGGTACCGGCGCAGCTCCGGTGATTGCCCGGATTGCCAAGGATATGGGCATCCTGACCGTAGGTGTGGTGACCAAGCCCTTCCGTTTTGAGGCAAAGGCGCGCATGAACAATGCCCTGACCGGCATCGAGCACCTGAAGGAAAATGTGGATACCTTGATTGTGATTCCAAACGATAAGCTGCTGGAGATCGTAGACCGCCGGACCACCATGCCGGATGCTTTGAAGAAGGCAGACGAGGTGCTGCAGCAGGCTGTGCAGGGCATCACCGACCTGATCAATGTTCCCGGCTTGATTAATCTGGATTTCGCGGATGTTCAGACGGTTATGACAGACAAGGGCATCGCCCACATCGGCATTGGACATGCCAAGGGCGACGAGAAGGCTCTGGATGCCGTGAAGCAGGCAGTATCCAGCCCGCTTCTGGAGACCACCATCGAGGGCGCTACCCATGTGATTATCAATATCTCCGGCGACATCAGCCTGATCGAGGCGAATGAGGCAGCCAGCTATGTACAGGAGCTGGCAGGAGATGATGCCAATATTATTTTCGGCGCTATGTACGATGAGAACGCACAGGATGAGGCGACGATCACCGTGATCGCCACCGGACTGGATGACCAGAGCGCGTCAAATCCGGTCAATAAGGCTATGGCCGGTTTTGGCAGCTTTAAGCCCAAGATGCCGTCCGGTCTGAATATTCCCAGCCCCACCCTGCATACCAGTCAGGCGGCTGCGACGGCCGAGGCCAGCGCCACCGCCACCGCAAGACCTCAGGTTCAGCCCCGGGTGACCTCCGCGCCGAAGGCGGAGCCGGCGAAGGAACAGCAGGCGACTCCGGCGCAGCCCTACCGTCCGGTGAGGCGGGATCGCGACACGATCAATATTCCGGACTTTTTGAAAAACAAGCGCTGATCCTTTGACATTTTTCATTGAGTGTTACTTTTTTGATCTCATATGTTTTTCCGTAGACAGAGGCTTTGTCAGGTGCCCTATGGCTCCTGGCAGATCCTCTGATTTGCTGTCTGCAGTTTTTTTCTCAGATTTTGTCGTCTAAAAAATCGGGCCGTATGACCGGCTTCGACAAACATTTCCCTTTAGAATCGTTATAATGATAACTGCTCAATCATGCAGGAAGCGGTGCTTTTCGAAAACAGAAAGCCGGCATGGCTGGGGGTATTTGGGGAGGAGGTGAACGGCAGGGTTATGACAATAACCTGGTATCCGGATGCTTTTTTCCTGCTGAATGCGGGTATGAACGGGTGGCTTTTGTACCTGTTAAAAAAGCTTCTGAAGCTGCAAAGCACTCCTTTCCGGCTGCTTGCCGCGGCCTGCGCGGGAGCCGTGGGAAGCTGCCTCGCCTTTTTTGCGGCATTTGGCTTCGGGCAGACGGGACTTTGGCAGGTCCAAAACCCGGGGGTGTCTGCCTGGCTTTGGGGCGGAGGACTGCTGGTCTTTGGCGCGGCAGCCGGGGGAGTGATGATCCGGCTGGCATTTGGAAAAAGCAGCCTCCGGGAGATGATGAGACGGCTGACAGTGCTGGCCATGCTGACCGCATTGACCGGCGGTTTTTTATCCATGGGGGATCCGGGAAAAGCAGGTGTTCGAAGACTGGCCGTATTTTTGCCGGCAGCTGTTGGCGCCGCCTTTTTGTCCGCCCAATGCGCCAGGGCTCTGAAAGGAAGCTTCCTAAGGGACCGGACGGTCTGTCAGATGGTTCTATACAGCGGCGGACGCAGCGTCCATGTACGCGCCCTTGTGGATACGGGAAACCAGCTTTTTGAGCCGTATACCCATTGTCCGGTGCATGTGATTACCAGGGCCGTCAGCGAAAGGCTTTGGGAACGCTTATCCGGCGTCATTTACATCCCCTATCACGCGGTGGGAACCCGGTCGGGACTCCTTCCCGCGGTCCGCGCCGAGCGGATGGAGCTGTGGCAGGAGGGAAGACCCGTCAGGACCTGGAAACGTCCGTGGCTGGCCATCAGCGAGGAGCCGCTGTCCTTAAACCGGAAATACGAAATGCTTCTGCACGGAGAAGAACAGGAATAGGGAAAATTGGAGGGGAGAACATGATCTTGAAAGTGTCAGTGCCGAACCGTTTTCAGTTTAAAGCGGTTCCGTCATTTAAAACCATGGTATTAAAACGTCAGGGGGAAGTTCACTACATAGGCGGCGCGGATATTCTGCCGCCGCCCTTAGACAGCAAGAAGGAGGCGGAAATGATCGCTCTGCTGGGACAGGAGGATGAGAAGGAGGCCAAATCCACGCTGATCGAGCACAATTTGCGGCTGGTGGTCTACATAGCGAAAAAGTTTGATAATACCAGCGTGGGCGTGGAGGATTTGATTTCCATCGGCACCATCGGTCTGATCAAGGCGATCAATACCTTCAAGGCGGATAAAAACATCAAGCTTGCCACCTACGCCTCCCGCTGCATCGAAAATGAAATTCTTATGTATCTGCGGCGCAATAATAAAACCCGGCTGGAGGTGTCCATCGACGAGCCGTTAAACGTGGACTGGGACGGCAATGAGCTGCTTTTGTCGGACATTCTGGGCACCGATGAGGATGTGATCTACCGGGGGCTGGAGGATGAGACGGAAAAAAGCCTGCTGCAGTCGGCCATAGGGCGGTTAAGCCCAAGGGAGCGCAAGATCGTGGAGCTTCGCTATGGATTAAAGGACGCGGACGGAACGGAAATGACCCAGAAGGAGGTTGCCGATGTGCTGGGGATCTCCCAGTCCTACATTTCCCGGCTGGAAAAGAAGATTATGAAACGGCTGAAAAAGGAAATCGTGCGGTTTGAGTAGCTGGATTGCATTGTTTGTGAATCTGGTTCTGGCATTCCTTTTTCCGGCGCTGGCTCCGGCAAGCTTTACAAAGCCGGAGCCCATGGGGCAGCGGGATCCGTCCTACGCTATTTATCAAAAATACAGGTATATGTACGAAACCTACATATACCTTTTTTTGTCGGAAGAAACTGCTCAGCAGGAGCCGGATGAGGAGCCTT
>CAZICB010000036.1:0-5115 GCA_964537765.1 uncultured Lachnospiraceae bacterium | reverse complement strand
GAGGGCAGCGGGGAGCTTTACACGAAGCTTTCCGACTATGATTATCTGATGAAGGAATTTTACAATGTCCATGCTTCCACCACCGCACCCAGGGAGCTGATGCGGGCGGAGAGCTTTTTAAGCCGTGATCTGTCCCTGGAAAAGGACAGCAGCGTGCCGCAGATTTTGATTTATCATACCCATTCCCAGGAAACCTATGCGGATTTCGGCCCGGATCATCCCCAGGCAAATGTGGTGGAGGTGGGGAGGACCCTGGCGGAGCATCTGCGGGAGGCAGGCTGGAACGTGATCCATGACACCAGCACCTACGACATTCAGGGCGGAAAGCTGGACCGGAACCAGGCCTACAGCTACGCGCTGGAGGGCATTACCCGGATCCTTTCGGAGCATCCAACCATTCAGGTGGTGCTGGATCTGCACCGGGACGGCGTGGGGGAACATGTCCGCCTGGTGACGGAGGTGGACGGCGCCCCTGCGGCAAAAATCATGTTTTTCCAGGGCATGAGCCGCACGCCCAGGGAGGAGATCAGCTATCTGCCCAACCCTTATCTGGAGGAAAATCTGGCCTTCGCTTTCCAGATGCAGCTGGACGCGGCCAGACGTTTCCCCGGGCTGACCCGGAAGATTTATCTGAAGGGACTGCGCTATAATCTGCACCTGCGGGCAAGGTCGGCGCTTATCGAGGTGGGAGCCCAGACCAACACGGCGGCGGAGGCCTGTCAGTCCATGGGAGCCCTGGCCAAACTTTTGGATAGGGTGTTGCAAGGAAAATAAAAAAATGGTATATTTTAGGATATATGTCATTTAACAGGGAATGATAAGATTAATGGAAACGAGAGAGGGAATAAGATCTATGGCAGCTGTGGAGCAGAGCAGGATTCGCAATTTTTGTATCATTGCACATATTGATCACGGAAAATCGACCCTTGCAGACCGGATCATTGAGATGACCGGACTTCTGACCAGCCGGGAGATGCAGTCCCAGGTTCTGGATAATATGGATCTGGAGCGGGAGCGGGGCATTACCATCAAATCCCAGGCGGTCCGCACCGTATACCGGGCAAAGGACGGAGAGGAATACATTTTCAATTTGATTGATACGCCTGGACATGTGGACTTCAACTATGAAGTGTCCCGGAGTCTGGCGGCATGTGACGGCGCGATTCTGGTGGTGGATGCGGCCCAGGGCATCGAGGCGCAGACCCTGGCAAACGTCTACCTGGCTTTGGACCACGATCTGGAGGTGATTCCGGTGATCAATAAGATCGACCTGGCAAGCGCGGATCCGGACCGGGTGGCGGCTGAGATCGAGGATGTGATCGGCCTGGAGGCCCACGACGCGCCGCGGATTTCCGCAAAGATCGGGATCAATATCGAGGATGTGCTGGAGGCCATTGTCCACAAGCTTCCTGCCCCGGGCGGAAGCCCTGATGCCCCCTTGCAGGCGCTGATTTTCGACTCCCTGTATGATTCCTATAAGGGCGTGATTGTATTCTGCAGGATCATGGAGGGCCGTGTGAGAAAGGGCACCCTGATGCGGATGATGGCCACCAAGGCGGAGGCCGAGGTGGTGGAGGTGGGCTACTTTGGCGCCGGGCAATTTATTCCCTGTGACGAGCTGAGCGCGGGCATGGTGGGTTATATCACGGCCAGCATTAAAAACGTGAAGGATACCTCCGTGGGCGATACCATCACCGATGCCAGACGCCCCTGCGCGAAACCGTTGCCGGGCTATAAAAAGGTGACCTCCATGGTTTACTGCGGCATGTACCCGGCGGACGGAGCGAAGTACAATGACCTGCGGGATGCTTTAGAGAAATTGCAGCTCAATGACGCCTCCCTCTATTTTGAGCCGGAGACCTCGGTGGCGCTGGGCTTTGGCTTCCGGTGCGGATTTCTGGGACTTCTGCATCTGGAAATTATCCAGGAGCGGCTGGAGCGAGAGTATAATCTGGACCTGGTGACCACCGCGCCGGGAGTTGTGTACCGGGTGCATAAGAAAAACGGCGACATGATCGAACTGACCAATCCCTCCAACCTGCCGGATCCGTCGGAGATCGACTATATGGAGGAGCCCATCGTCAGCGCGGAGATTATGGTGACCACGGAGTTTGTGGGCGCGATCATGACCCTCTGCCAGGAGCGGCGGGGCATTTACAAGGGCATGGAGTATATGGAGGAGACCCGGGCGCTGCTGCGCTACGACCTTCCCTTAAATGAAATCATCTACGATTTCTTCGACGCCTTAAAGTCCCGGTCCAAGGGCTATGCTTCCTTCGATTACGATTTGAAGGGATACGAGCGGTCCGAGCTGGTGAGACTGGATATTTTGATCAATAAAGAAGAGGTGGACGCTCTTTCCTTCATCGTCCATGCGGATTCCGCCTATGAGCGGGGACGGAAGATGTGCGAGAAGCTGAAGGAGGAGATCCCGCGGCATTTGTTCGAGATCCCCATTCAGGCGGCCGTGGGCGGAAAGATCATCGCCCGCGAGACGGTCAAGGCCATGCGCAAGGATGTGCTTGCGAAATGCTACGGCGGCGATATTACACGAAAGAAGAAGCTTTTGGAGAAACAGAAGGAAGGCAAGAAGCGGATGCGCCAGGTGGGCAATGTGGAGATTCCGCAGAAGGCTTTCATGAGTGTACTGAAATTGGACAATGAATAAACAGGAATTGGAATTATATATCCACATCCCCTTCTGCGCCCGCAAATGCGCCTACTGTGACTTTTTGTCCTTTGCGGCGCCGGAGCGCAGGTACCGGGATTATATGGAAAAATTGATGGAAGAGATCCATGGGCAGAGTGTCTGCTTCCAGGACAGCGTGGTCACAAGCATATTCCTGGGGGGAGGCACTCCCTCCATTTTACCGGCCAGGCTGGTGGAGGAGCTGTTTGTGGCGCTGCAGAGCTGCTTTTCCATTGCAAAGGACGGGGAGATCAGCATTGAGGCGAATCCCGGCACCCTGACCATGGAAAAGCTGGAGGCTTACCGCCGCAGCGGCGTCAACCGTATCAGCCTGGGGCTTCAGTCGGCCAACGACCGGGAGCTTTCTTATCTGGGGCGGATTCACACCTACGAGGAGTTTTTAAAAAGCTATCAGCGTGCGCGCCAGGCAGGCTTTACCAATATCAATGTGGATCTGATGTCCGCTCTTCCGGGTCAGGATCTTTACTCCTGGAAATGTACCCTGCGCAAGGTGCTGATGCTGCGGCCGGAGCATATTTCTGCCTATAGCCTGATGATCGAAGAGGGCACCCCCTTCTATGAACGGTATGGGCAGGGAGCCGTTTCTGGAATGGGAGCGGACGGGCAGCTGCCGCCGCTTCCCGATGAGGAGACGGACCGGGAGATGTACCATCTGACCAAGGAAATGATGGCGGCCCAGGGATACGGGCGTTATGAGGTTTCCAACTATGCCAGGCCGGGCTATGAGTGCCGCCATAATATTGGCTATTGGACTGGAGTGGATTACCTGGGGCTGGGGCTGGGGGCCTCCTCCTATACCTGTGGCTACCGCTATCACAATGTGACCGATCTGGAGGAATATCTTTCTCTGGATTTGTCCAAGGCGGGCGCTGCCGCCAGAGAGATCCAACATTTAAGCCTGGAGGACCGGATGGAGGAATTTATGTTTTTGGGGCTGCGCATGATGCGCGGCGTGTCCGGCAGCGAGTTTTTTGAGCGGTTCGGGCAGAATATGTGGACCATCTACGGGGATGTGATTCGCCGCCTGGAAGGCCAGGGGCTCATGGAGGTTTCCATGCCCCGGGTGCGGCTGACCGACCTGGGGGTGGATGTGAGCAACTATGTGCTCAGTGAATTTTTGTTATCTTCTTAAAGCATTAAAAAACAGGCTGATGCCAATACCTGCTTCCGCAGCAGGTGTTGACATCAGCCTGTTTCATTTTTTGTCAGCAATAGCTTGCGAACTGGTTGATGGCCATGTCGCAGGCGTCGTTAAGCTCTGCCTTGACCGGCTCCCCCTCGCATACCCGCAGGATATATTGCAAAAGCTCCTCCCCCAGTTCCTCGATGGAATGCTCGCCGGTGATGGTGGAGCTGCTGTCGAAGTCGATCAGGTCGCTTAAGAACCGGGCAGTCCTGGAATTTCCGGTCATTTTGATGACGGGGGCCACGGCAGTGCCCACCGGGGTGCCCATTCCGGTGGTGAATACCACCAGCTGTGCGCCTCCGGCAATCTTCGCCACGGTGGAAGCCACGTCATAGGCGGTGGTGTCCATGAAAATCAGGCCCTTGGCAGTGATCTGCTGTCCGTAATCCACGACCGCCTCGAAGGGGCGGGTTCCGCTTTTGTGGATGCAGCCTAAGGATTTCTCCTCCAGGGTGGTGATGCCGCTTGCCTTGTTGCCCGGGGAGGGATTGGCGGCGCGGACATCCATGCCCAGATCAAAAAACATCTGCTCGTTGTTTTTCACGGCGTCATAAATTTTCTGGCCGATCTCGGGGGTACGCCCGCGGTCCCGCAAAATTTCCTCGGCGCCGATGGCTTCCGGGGTTTCGCTTAAGACCGTGGTGCCGCCCAGATCGATGATCCGGTCGGAGGTAACGCCCAGCACCGGGTTTGCACAAAAGCCGGAGGTGGGATCGGAGCCGCCGCACTCCAGGCCCACGATCAGCTCGCTGACATCGCAGGGCTCCCGGCGGCATTTTTTCGCCTCCTCCAGCATAGGAGTCAGAAGGCGGACGCCCTCCTCCACGGTGGCAGCGACGCCGCCGCATTCCTGAAGCTTAATATATTCGATGGGCTTGTCGGTCAGCCTGCGGATGGCTTCCAGATAACGGTCCTTCTGGATGGTCTCGCAGCCCAGGCCCACGATCAGCGCACCGTAAACATTGCCGTTGGCAATCAGACCGGAGAGGATCGTCAGGGTGCGGTCCGTATCCTGGGGAGTCTGGGCGCAGCCGTTGGGATTGTAAAGATAGGTGGCCTCCGGAAGCCGCTGGGCAATTTTTTTGACAGCGGTGGAGGCGCACACGGAGCCGGCCATCACCAGCACGTGGTTGCGGATGCCGACCCTGCCGTCGCTGCGGCGGTAGCCTGAAAATTTCATAGTGGTTTCTCCTTGTATAAACGGTTATGCTAAGCTCGG
>CAZICB010000035.1:0-23919 GCA_964537765.1 uncultured Lachnospiraceae bacterium | reverse complement strand
CTGGTCTGCAAGCAGCCCGTGTGCCCTTGCTTTGCGACTGGGCTTTCATAGTAAACTAACTACAATTATATTAAGGAGGAATCAATCATGATCAAAGAAGCCATTGTAAAAATCGTAGGAAAACAGGACCTTACTTATGACGAAGCCTATGCTGTAATGAACGAAATCATGAGCGGAGAAACCACTCCCACCCAGAACGCTGCTTTCCTGGCCGCCCTTTCCACCAAAAGCGCCAAAGCGGAGACCACCGATGAAATCGCCGGCTGCGCCGCTGCCATGCGGGATCACGCAATCAAGGTGGAAACCGGCATGGATGTGATGGAGATTGTCGGCACCGGCGGTGACAATGCTCACAGCTTCAATATTTCCACCACCGCTGCCCTGGTGACCGCCGCAGGCGGAGTCAAGGTCGCCAAGCACGGCAACCGTGCCGCCTCCTCCCAGAGCGGAACCGCCGACTGTCTGGAAGCCCTGGGCGTCAATATCCAGCAAAGCCCGGCCCGGTGTGTGGAGCTTTTAAAGGAAGCTGGCATGTGCTTCTTCTTCGCCCAGAAATACCACACCTCTATGAAATACGTGGGCTCCATCCGCAAGGAACTGGGTGTTCGCACCGTGTTTAATATTCTTGGACCGCTGACCAATCCCGGACATCCTACCATGCAGCTTTTAGGCGTCTATGACGAATATCTGGCAGCGCCGCTGGCACAGGTACTCATCAATCAGGGCGTGAAACGGGGCATGGTGGTATATGGCCAGGATAAGCTGGACGAAATTTCCGTCAGCGCACCCACCACCGTCTGTGAAATTAAGGACGGCTGGTTCAAATCCTACGTGATTGCCCCGGAGGACTTTGGTCTGGAGCGCTGCACCAAGGCAGATCTGGCAGGCGGCACCCCCGCAGAGAACGCAGAAATCACGCTGGCCATCTTAAAAGGTGAAAAGGGGCCCAAGCGCAATGCGGTCCTGATAAACGCCGGCGCCGCCCTCTATATCGCCGGCAAAGCGGAAACCTTGAAGGATGGCATTCGGCTGGCTGCAGAGCTGATCGATTCCGGCAAAGCGCTGGAAACTCTTCAGAAGCTGATTGAAATCAGCAACCGCCCGGAGGTGGAAGCATGACCATCCTGGACCAGCTGGCCGCCCACGCACGGGAACGCACGGAAGCGTCCAGGCGTCTGCTTCCCCTGGCGGAAATCAAAGATCAGGCCCTGGCTCTTCCCAAAGGAGCCTTTTCCTTTGAACAGGCGCTGCAAAAACCAGGCATTTCCTTCATCTGCGAATGCAAAAAGGCTTCCCCATCCAAGGGGCTGATCGCCCCGGATTTTCCTTATCTGCAGATCGCAGAGGAATATGAGGCGGCCGGAGCCGACGCCATCTCCGTATTGACCGAACCCAAATGGTTTCTGGGCAGCAGCGATTACTTAAAGGAAATTGCCGCCCAGGTATCGATCCCCTGCCTGCGCAAGGATTTTACGGTGGATGAATACATGATTTACGAGGCAAAGCTTTTGGGCGCCTCTGCGGTCCTTCTCATCTGTTCCATCCTGAACCCGCAGCAGTTAAAGGACTACATGGCCGTCTGCGACCAGCTGGGACTGTCCGCACTGGTGGAGGCCCACGATGACCATGAAATCGAGATGGCGCTGGACGCAGGAGCGCGCATCATCGGCGTCAATAACCGGAACCTGAAGGACTTTTCCGTAGATACGGAAAACAGCCGCCGGCTCCGGGAGCTGATCCCTTCCCAGGTGCTGTTCGTCTCAGAAAGCGGCGTCCGCGATGAGAGGGATGTGAACGTCCTTCGGCAGATCGGCGCCGATGCAGTGCTGATCGGTGAGGCACTGATGCGGGCGCCGGACAAAAAAACAAAGCTTGCCCAACTGCGAGGAAATCTATGACCAAAATTAAACTTTGCGGACTTTCCAGGCCCTGTGATATCGAAACTGCCAATGAACTGCTGCCGGACTATATCGGCTTCATCTTCGCCCCCAAAAGCCGGCGGTATGTAAGCCCCGAAAAGGCGGCCTCCTTAAAAGACAACCTGCACCCGGAAATCAGGACCGTCGGGGTGTTCGTCAATGAAAAGCCGGAACAGATTGCCAAACTTTTAAAGGAAGGCATCATTCATATTGCCCAGCTCCACGGCAGCTGTGAGGACGAGGCCTATATCCGGCAGCTGCGGACCCTCACGGACCGGCCCATCATCCGGGCGTTTCGCATCGACACCTTACAGGATGTGGCCCGCGCCCAAAGCTGCTTGGCCGACTACGTGCTGCTGGATTCCGGGAACGGAGGCACCGGCACCGTTTTTGACTGGAGCCTGCTTCATTCCATGGAGCGACCCTTTTTCCTGGCCGGAGGCCTCGACCCCGGCAATGTAGGCCGGGCGGTGGCTGCGCTGAGGCCCTACGGGGTGGATGTCAGCTCCGGAATCGAGACCGGCGGCTGGAAGGATCCGGCCAAAATGAAACAATTCGTGCACGCAGTAAGAGAAGTATCCGATAAAATATCAGGAAAAATATCAGAAAAGGAAGGAATCCAATGACAAACAGGAATGGACGTTTCGGCATTCACGGCGGACAATATATCCCGGAAACGCTGATGAATGCTGTGATAGAACTGGAAGCGGCGTACAACCACTTCAAAAACGATCCGGAATTTAACCGGGAGCTTACAGAGCTTTTCAATGAATATGCCGGCAGACCGTCCCGGCTTTACTATGCGGAGAAAATGACCAGGGATTTAGGCGGCGCCAAAATCTACCTGAAACGGGAGGACTTAAATCACACCGGCGCCCACAAAATCAACAATGTGCTGGGGCAGGCGCTGCTGGCAAAGAAAATGGGCAAAACCCGGCTGATCGCCGAAACCGGAGCCGGACAGCACGGTGTCGCCACCGCCACTGCCGCCGCCCTGATGGGCATGGAATGCGTGGTCTTCATGGGTGAGAAGGACACCATCCGCCAGGCGCTGAACGTTTACCGCATGCGCCTTCTGGGTGCGAAGGTGATTCCGGTAAAGACGGGAACCGCCACCTTGAAGGACGCGGTCTCCGAGGCCATGAGAGAATGGACCTCCCGCATTGACGATACCCATTATTGTCTCGGCTCGGTTATGGGACCCCATCCCTTCCCGACCATCGTCCGGGATTTCCAGGCAGTGATTTCCAAAGAAATCAAGGAACAGCTTCTTGCCAAGGAAGGGCGTCTCCCCGACGCGGTTCTGGCCTGCGTGGGCGGCGGCTCCAATGCCATCGGCAGCTTCTATCACTTTATCGAGGATAAGAATGTTCGGCTGATCGGCTGCGAAGCGGCAGGCAGAGGCATTGACACCTTCGAAACCGCCGCCACCATGAACACCGGCCGTGTAGGCATCTTCCACGGCATGAAGTCCTATTTCTGCCAGGATCAGTATGGCCAGATCGCACCGGTATACTCCATTTCCGCCGGACTGGATTATCCGGGAGTGGGGCCGGAGCACGCTTATCTCCACGACATTGGCCGGGCGGAATATGTTCCTGTCACCGACGATGAGGCCGTATGTGCTTTCGAATATCTGGCAAAAACCGAGGGAATTATCCCCGCCATCGAATCGGCCCACGCGGTTGCCCACGCGATGAAAATCGCGCCGTCCATGGGCAAGGACCAGATCATCGTCATCACCATTTCCGGCAGAGGCGACAAGGATTGTGCCGCCATCGCACGCTACAGAGGGGAGGATATCCATGAGTAAGATTTCATCAGCTTTCGCAAACGGGAAAGCCTTTATTCCATTTATCACCTGCGGCGACCCGGATCTGGCGACCACAGCCGCCGTCGTGCGGGCTGCTGTGGAAAACGGCGCCGACTTAATCGAGCTGGGCATTCCCTTTTCGGACCCCACCGCGGAAGGACCTGTGATTCAGGGTGCGAACCTGCGGGCCTTAAACGGCGGCGTCACCACCGACAGCATCTTTGATTTTGTCCGGGAGCTTCGCCGGGATATTAAGATTCCCATGGTATTTATGACCTACGCCAACGTGGTCTTTTCCTACGGCGCAAAGCGCTTCATCTCCACCTGCCAGAATATCGGGATCGACGGGCTGATCCTGCCGGATCTGCCTTTTGAAGAAAAAGAAGAGTTTCTGCCCCTTTGCCATCAGTATGGAGTGGATCTGATCTCGCTGATCGCCCCCACCTCCGAAAACCGCATCGCTATGATCGCCAGGGAGGCGGAAGGCTTTCTCTACATCGTCTCCAGCCTGGGCGTGACCGGAACCAGAAGCGAAATCAAGACGGACCTGGCCTCCATCGTGGAGGTAGTCCGGCAAAACACGGACATTCCCTGCGCCATCGGCTTTGGTATCTCCACGCCGGAGCAGGCAAAGAAAATGGCAGATCTCTCGGACGGTGCCATCGTCGGATCTGCCATCATAAAACTGCTGGAAAAATACGGCAAGGATGCCCCCAAATACGTGGGCGAATACGTGAAGACTATGAAGAACGCCGTTTAGCCGAAGAATTTTTCTTCGCCTTCACATCTGCCAAAACTGCCAATGCCTGAGCGGTCTTTGCCACATCCAGGTCCCCGTTTCGCAGGGCGCTGGTGGATCTTATATAATCCAGAAAGCCGCTCTGAGAATAGACTCCGGACGGAATGGAATACAAGGTCGCGCGGGCATTGGTAAATACCGCCACCACATCCACATGCCCGGGAATCCCGGCCTCCTCCATGGCGGCCTGAACCAGCTGCTGCTGCTTTCGGCAGGCCTTCACCGGACTTTCAAAGGTTCGGTCTTCTCCATTGATATGCTGCTTCCAGGGCGCCGGATCCTTAGTGCCGGTGATCTTACCGCCAAAGCCCAGACAATAAAGTCCGATCACACCGCCTGGCGTCACCAGCAAAGCGGACAGCTTGGAGGTCTCGCCCTTATATACCACCGATCCGGGCACCACCATCTGCATGCCGTTTTTCTGAGCAAAACGAATCATCTGAGACAGGAAGGAAAGCAGCTCGCCCTTGGTTCCATTGTTGATCCGCGGTTCCTTCTTCGTCGTATTCTCTTCCTCCTTTTTCCTCCGGGACTTTCGCCGGATTCCAAAGAAGATCTCCGTCAGACTTTTTCCGGTCCGGCTCTCAAAAACCGGCGCTACAATCAACAGCAGAATTCCCATCACCACCACAAACAGAATCTGGGATACAGGTATATCAGACATTGTGTCATCCCTCCAATTCTCTTGTATATCTCATCATTCATTGCACAAAGTAATCCGGATACCGCTTCTGCAGCTCCTCGCGCTCCACCCGATGACGGGCAAGATGCTGCGTCATCACCAGCTCGGCCAGCTCAGCATCCCCCTTCTCAATGGCATACAGAATATTCTCATGGTCATTGAGAGTCTTGCCACTCAGCGAGGTCTGCAGGGACAATGCCCGCAGACGGTCAAAATGGATCATCTGCTGATGGACCACATCGTAGGTCCGAAGCTTACCCGCCGCCTCAAAAATCAGACGGTGGAATTCATTGTCCAGCTCCATCAGCACCGCATAATGATCCCCGTTCATCGCCTGCTTATAGCGGAGAATATTATCCTTCAGCCGCTGCTCATAAGCCGGAGGCAGGCCGGATTTGCAGACCAGCTTCAGCACCGCCACCTCCAACGTCAGACGCATAAAGCGGGACTCCTCAACCAAATCATAATCAATCTTTGTAATATAGCTGCCCTTCTTTGGAAGAATTTCCACCAGTCCCAGCTTGCTCAGTTCAATCAAGGCCTCACGAACGGGAGTCCGGGACAGATTCATCCATACAGACAGCTCGTTTTCACTGACCGCGCTCCCCGGAGCCAGCTTAAGGCGGATAATATTGTCCAGAAGCACACGCACCGCATAGGTTCTTGCATTCTCCCCAGGTAATCGCTCCAGTAATTCCATGTATCCCTCGCCATTTCATTCAATCTATAACAATTTTTTCACAGGTACAACATTATTATTGTACCATTGAACAAAACAACTGTCCAGCAAAAATAAAGAAAGGGCTGTTGCAAAGTCTGCTTCCGGATTTTCCGAATCCGGAAGCAGACTATTGCAACAGCCCCAACATCTATCCCTCTGTCGGATTATGCAAGATACTTTTTCAGGGTTGCTCTCACAGCACCCGGTCCCGCAATCTCTTCCAGGAACATTTCCTCGATCTTATCGCCGATGCCTGCTTCATACAGGTCGATGCCGAAAATATTGGCATTGGACAGGATACCTTTCAGCTGGCCGGTGTAGCTCTCCGGCTTGCCTACTTCGATCCCCTCTACAGCCTTAACAAGCTCCGGAACCATCGGATCCGCGGACAACTCAAACTTCTCGCCGTTATCATCCACAGCCAGCAGATAGCGGCACCATCCGGCAATGGCTAACGGGATTGCTTTCAGCTTCTTTGCATCGCCGTATTTTGCCACGTAGGACTTGATGGTTTCGCCGTAACGGATGCCCACCTTCTGGGAGGTATCGGTAGCGATACGCTGAGGCGTATCCGGCATGAACGGGTTGGGGATTCTCACATTGATCACCTCATCCACGAAATCTGCCGGAGACAGGATGCCCGGGTCGGTGACCACCGGCATACCCTCAGTGGGGCCAATCTCATGAACCAGCTTGTTCAGCTCTGCATCCTTCATCTCATCCGCGATCAGGGTGTAGCCCAGCACGCAGCCATAAACTGCCAGTGCCGTGTGCAGCGGATTTAAGCAGGTGGTAACCTTCATGCGCTCTACTTTATTTACGGTGTCGCGGTCGGTCATATATACGCCGGATTTCTCCAGTGCCGGACGGCCATTGGGGAACTTGTCCTCGATTACCAGGTACTGCGGTCCCTCTGCATTTACGAAAGGAGCGATGTAGGTTCTCTTGGAGGTGATCACCGGATCCATATCCTCCACGCCCAGCTTCTTCAGCTCCGCGCATACGGAATCCGCGGGTCTTGGGGTGATCTTATCGATCATGGACCAGGGGAATGCCACCTGCTTCTCATCGGTCAGATACTCGATGAAGCCTGCATCCACAAAGCCCTTCTTCTCCCACTCCTTTGCCATGGTCACGATGGAATTCTGCAGCTTCTCACCATTGTGAGAGCAGTTATCCATGGATACCACTGCCAGCGGAGCCTTGCATGCTTTGTAACGCTCATACAGCAGCGCACATACCACTGCCATCGCTGCGCCTGGCTTCTTAGGACCATTGTCAATGTCAGCCTGTACAAACGGGAAGAAATTGCCGTCAGCGCTCTTGAGGGCATAGCCCTTCTCGGTGATGGTAAAGGAAATCATCTGCAGCACCGGATTTACAAAAATCTCTTTCAGGCGGTTCCACTCCTCAGCTACGGAAGACTGAGCCTTGATCGCCTCGGTCAGAGAGCCGATCACCTGCTTCTCGGTGGAGCCGTCTGCCTTCAGGGTTACTGCCAGTACCAGATTGTCATAAGGCTTATAGATTTTGTCTACTACATCAAAGTCAAAGGTCTCCACGCAGGTAATGCCCTTTTTCATCTCGCCCTCGCTGATCAGCTTGTCAGCCAGGCCGCCGATGAAAATACGGAAAATATTGCCTGCTCCAAAGTGTACCCATACCGGAGCCTTTCTGGTCTCTTCCGCTACCTTCTCAATGTCATAGGTCGGAAGCTTCACACCAGCTGCCTGCCAGGCGGCAGCATCCTTTAATCCTGCTAATGTCAGTTTCATCGTAAACTCCTTCTTTCTATACTGCTTGCCGATTTTTTTCCAATGCAATCCATCGGGCGGCGATGCCCCTATCAGGAGATTCGCGCCGTCTGGGCCGCCGCCTTAAAATACCGCGGATAATTCCGACGGATTGCCTCTTCGTCAATCTGGTATCGCGTCAGGTGCTGCTCCATCAGACGGACGGCTTCTTCCGAATGATTGTCCCGAATCGCTTCATAAATTTTATAATGCTCCTCCATCCATTTGTGCTCCTTTACCGCAGTGATGGCCAGATTTCGCACACGATCGAAATGAATGGTGATGCCATTCATCATATCGTAGGCCTGCATCTTATTGGCCGCCTGGAAAAGCATCCGGTGGAACTCATTGTCCAGCTCCATCATCTTGTCCACCGATGAATGCTGGTGGTAAAATTTTTGAAGATTAATATTATTTTCCAGCTGCTCCAGCTGCTGGGCCGTAATCTGCCGGCAGACCAGCTTCAGCACAGCCGTCTCCAGCACGCTGCGGATGAACCGGGCCTCCTCCACCAGATTGTAATCGATGAAGGAAACCACGGTTCCCCGCTGCGGATAAATCTCCACAATCTTCACCTTTGCCAAATCGAGAAGTGCCTCTCGCACCGGCGTTCGGGACAAATTCATCTCAGCCGCAAGCTCTCTGTCGCTGATGACAGTTCCCGGCTCCAGCTCCAGACGGACGATATTGTCTTTCAGCACGCGCATGGCATAATCGCGTCCACATTCTCCGTACTGCCGTTCTGCAATATACATCCTTTGCCTCCTCGCTGTCTTGCCCTGCTGCCGCGGCTTCCATTTGGTATTATTTCTCTTTTGCCTTCTCCATCTTGTCGATTGCTTCCCAGAGGCCCTCCAGGTACTCGGCGCCCAGCGCACGGTCATACAGGCCATAGCCAGGACGCGCGACCTCATCCCAGATCATTCTGCCGTGGTCCGGACGGATATAGGTATCCGGGCAGGTGTCATAAACCGCTTTCATAATCTCAAACAGATCCAGATCGCCGGTGCGAGACAGATGGGCTGCCTCACGGAAACGGCGATAGCCCAGATATTTTACATTGCGCACATGCAGGCAGGCGATGCGGTCCTTTTCACCAAAGTGACGGATGATGGACGGGATGTCATTCTCCGGGTTGGAACCCAAAGATCCGGTGCACAGGCACAGCGCGTTTGCCGGTGAATCATGCAAAGCAACGATCTTATCAAAATCCTCCTGGCTGTGGGAGATACGGGGCAGGCCAAAGATCGGCCATGCCGGATCATCCGGATGCACTGCCATACGGATGCCAACCTCCTCGCAGACCGGAATGATCTTGTCCAGGAAGTATTTGTAATTCTCGCGCAGAATGTCCGGAGTCACGCTCTCGTACTGCTTCAGGGTCTTCTCCAGCTCTGCCAGACGCTCCGGCTCCCAGCCAGGAAGGCTGAAACCATTGCTGCTCTCAGCGGTATTTCTGACTACATCCAGCGGGGACATATTGCCCAGCTCTGCCTCATCGTAGTACAGGCTGTTGGAGCCGTCTTCCTCGATCACACGGGCCAGATCGGTGCGCAGCCAGTCCAGAACCGGCATGAAGTTGTAAACGATAACCTTGATGCCGAACTTTGCCAGATTGCGGATGGTAATGATATAGTTCTCGATGTACTGATCGCGGGTCGGCAGGCCCATCTTAATGTCCTCGTGCACGTTCACGCTCTCGATAACCTCGCACTCCAGACCTGCCGCATGAACCTCATCCACATAAGCCTTGATCTCTTCCTCGGTCCAGACCTCGCCTGCCGCCTTGTAATCCAGAACGCCCATCAGACCGGTCATGCCCGGGATCTGCTTGATCTGCTTCAAGGTAACAGAATCGCTGTTAGAGCCATACCAACGGAATGTCATTTTCATAGTGATACACCCTCCTTAAATAAAATGTTGCAGATTTTCTAGATGCTTTTATTGTACCATACATGCCACCTCTGGTCAACTAATATATTAATATATTTTTATATTTTTATGCGAAAGATCCATAGAACAATGCGGGAAAACACAACAACCGCTGTGTCTTCCCGCATTTTGATGAATCAAAGAGATATTCCGCCCCGCGCACGGGCTCTCCGGTCCCGCACCGACTGGATCACCGGAACCAGAAAGATAGCCACGATACCTCCGGCAAAGCCATTATTATACAGATTCATACCTCCGTACACAATGCCCACATTCAAGGCCACCGAGGAATGAAGAAAGCCTGCCAGCATCCCGGGCAAAACGCCGAACTCTCCGGCGATGGGCGCCAGGGTGGTGGACAAAAGCAGCGCCAGGGTCGCCGACGGATCGGTGATGGACCAAAGCTTTGCCATGCTGGCCAGCCAGACTCCCAGCATCACCGGCGTAATATTGCGCACATGCTTTCCGGTGGCGCTGAACCCTACCACCGTGAAAATACTGCCGATGGTGGGACCATTTAAATCTGCCCCCACCAGCAGCAAAAACGCCGTGACGAAAATGCCGTTGACGCCCATATTGATCATGGTCGCACAGCCGCCTTCTGACTCCAGATAATCGGTGCCGCCCAGCCCCGAGGACTTGAGAATATTTTTATAATGCTTCCATGGCTCCGGCCCACAGATCAGTCCAAACAGGATCATGACCCCAAACAGAACAAACAAAATCACCGCAAACAGGCGATTTCCGCCCGTGTACCAGATCAAACGGGATTCCACGGAAAAGCCGAAGGATTTAAACAGAGACACGATCACGGTGGCAATGATGCCGCCGGCAAAGCCCACATTGTACAGAGAATAACCTTTATGGGCATAATGGACATGAGTGGATAAGGGCGGAAGCACAAAGCCGATCACGATTCCGGTCGCCACGCACAGGGAAAGCCGCGTCACAAAGGGCGCGTTCTCAATATGCATCAGCTGCGTGATAATCGGGGACAGACTTGTCCCATAAAGACCAATATAAAGATAACGCCCCGGCGGTGACTTATGATATTTCGAATAAAGAAATACCCCCACCAGAATCAGCCAGATATTCAGCAGATTTTTGCCAAACAGGGAGAAGCCGAACATCAGACAGGCGGAGGTGATGGTATGCCCGCTCACCTCCATCCCGGTGGCATAAACCAGACCGATGCTGATCAGAGACAAAAGCCCCGCGTTGATGAAGGCCGCGCCGATGCCCCCCACCACAAAATAGTCCGTAATCAAAAAGTCCGGTTCCCAGATGATGCGAATAATACCCTCCACAATGCTTCCAAAGGGCTGCAGGATCAGTCCACAGATAATAAAGTAAAGCGGAAGCATACATAACAGCAGATACTTTTGATTTCTGCTCATTGGTTCTCGAAATTTCATTAACCCCCCAGCCTTTCTATCGTCAAATCTCTAAGCAAGCAATGCCGTCACCCCAAAATACGCCAGCACCACCACTCCCAGCACGATCCGGTAATAGCCGAAAAACCGGAAACTATTATGCTTAATATACCCCATCAAAAA
Organism: uncultured Lachnospiraceae bacterium; assembly: GCA_964537765.1. Lineage (GTDB taxonomy): Bacteria > Bacillota > Clostridia > Lachnospirales > Lachnospiraceae > Brotaphodocola. The sequence continues at coordinate 12,704 of CAZICB010000035.1, read as the reverse complement.
TTTAATCGAATATACGGAAACCAGGAAGGCGATCGCCATTCCCAGAACCAGATAAACGATCTCGATCCCCGTAAAGTGGAACCCAAACTTGACAATCTTTAACAGACTGGCTCCAAACATCACCGGAACTCCCAGGAAGAAGGAAAACTCCGCCGCCGCGCTTCTGGAACAGCCCAGGATCATGGCGCCCAGGATCGTCGCGCCGGACCGGGAGGTACCCGGCACCAGGGACAAAAGCTGGAAAAGTCCGATGTAAAAAGCCGTCTGGAAGGAAATCTGGTGAACCCGCCGGATCGGGAACTCCGCTCCTTCATTATGCCGCTCCAGCAAAATGAAAAACACGCCGTACAAAATCAGCATGACGGACACCACATAGCCATTGTACAGATGGGCATCCATCCAGTCGTCCAGCAAAAGCCCGAACACCGCCGCCGGAACGCAGGCCACCACGATCTTACACCAGAGCTGGATGGTCAGCCCCCGCTGCTTGGGGCTTTTGGCCCGGTCAAAGGGATTCAGCTTCTGAAAATACAGAAGCACCACCGCCAGGATGGCTCCCAGCTGGATCACCACCCGGAACACCTCCCGGAAATCCTCCGTCACATTCAGATGGATAATCTCATCCACCAAAATCATATGGCCGGTACTGCTGATGGGCAGCCATTCGGTAAATCCCTCCACAATTCCCAGCACAATTACCTTTAAAATCTCTATGATGCTCATATACCGTCACCCCTATACATTTTCTATCTGCCAGTCGATGGGGGCCAGTCCATTGGCTTCCAAATAGGCATTGGTCTTGCTGAATGGCTTGCTGCCGAAAAATCCCCGGTACGCGGAAAGGGGACTTGGATGCGGTGCTTCCAGAATCAGGTGCTTTGGATTGTCAAGCATCGCCTTTTTCATCTGCGCCGGGCGACCCCACAGGATAAAGACCATGGGGCGGTCCTGCTCATTCAAAACCCGGATGGCCGCGTCGGTAAACTCCTCCCAGCCGATGTTCCGGTGGGAATTGGCGGCATGGGCGCGGACCGTCAGCACCGTATTTAAAAGCAGGACCCCCTGCTTTGCCCACTTGACCAGATAGCCGTTATTGGGGATAAAGCACCCCAGGTCATCATGCAGCTCCTGAAAAATATTCACCAGGGACGGCGGGATCTCCACATCCGGCTTTACGGAAAAACAAAGCCCGTGGGCCTGACCCACATTGTGGTAGGGATCCTGGCCCAGGATCACCACCTTCACCTGGGAAAGGGGCGTAAAATCGAAGGCATTGAAGATGTCATTGGCATCCGGGAAAACCTGCCTGGTCTCATACTCCCGCTTCACCGTCTCATACAGCTTTCTATAATAAGGCTTTTTAAACTCCGCGCTCATCGGCCCCAGCCAGTCATTGGCAATCGCTCCCATGTTTTTTCCTCTTTTCGTATGGTATTTCCGGCATCGGTCAGCCGCGGCTAAAGCCGCACCGGGATTCCCCTGCCTCTTAAATATTCCTTCAAGTCACGGATCTCCAGTTCCTTATAATGGAACAGGGACGCCGCCAGCGCCGCGTCTGCCTTCCCGACAGTCAACGCGTCATAAAAATGCTCTCTGGTACCGGCGCCGCCGGAGGCGATCACCGGAATGGACACATGGTCCGCCACCAGCGCGTTTAACTCATTATCGTAGCCGGCCTTGGTGCCGTCGCAGTCCATACTGGTCAGCAGGATTTCTCCCGCTCCCAGGGCGTCCGCCTTCATCGCCCACTCGATGGCATCCAAACCCGTATCGATCCTGCCGCCGTTTTTATATACATTCCAGCCGGAACCGTCCGCCCGGCGTCTGGCGTCAATGGCCACCACCACGCACTGCCGCCCGAATTTATCTGCCGCGTCGGAAATCAATCGGGGGGTATTGATCGCGGAGGAATTAATCGAGATCTTGTCGGCTCCCTCCCGCAAAAGCCTGCGGAAATCCTCCACGGTGCGGATGCCGCCGCCTACGGTGAAAGGAATAAATACCTTTTCCGCCACCCGGCGCACCATATCCACCACCGTCTCCCTAGCGTCGGAGGATGCGGTAATATCCAGAAATACCAGTTCATCCGCGCCAGCCCGGTCATAGGCCGCCGCGATCTCCACCGGATCCCCCGCATCCCGCAGGTTCACAAAATTCACACCCTTGACTACTCTTGCGTTATGTACGTCCAGGCAGGGAATGATTCTCTTGGTAAACCCGCACGCACCCCCGCGCGGCGCATCGGGCATCCCCGAATACCCGCCGCTTGCCGGCGGCGGAACTTCCATAGTAAACATATGCCGCTCCTATCTGCCCTATCCTTAAAGGCTGATGAAATTTTTCAGAATCCGCAGCCCCACTTCGCTGCTTTTTTCCGGATGGAACTGGCAGGCGAAAAGATTGCCCGCCTCCACGGCCGCATGAATGTGGGTGCTGTACTCCGTGGATGCGGCCACCTGCTCCTCTTGTCCTGCCTTCAGATAATAGGAATGGACAAAATATACATAAGCGCCCTCGGGAATCCCCGCAAATAAGCGGGAGTCCGGGCGGATGTGCAGGGAATTCCAGCCCATGTGGGGAATTTTTAAGCCCGGGCAGTCCGGAATCCGCAGGATCCTTCCCCTCAAAAGCCCAAGCCCTTCCACGCCTTCGCTCTCCTCACTGCTTTCAAACATCAGCTGCAGCCCCAGGCAAATCCCCAAAAACGGCGTCTGCTTTTTCGCGACCTGGCGGATCACCTCCACCAGCCCATACTGGCCAAGCTTTTCCATGGCGTCCCCAAAGGCTCCCACCCCCGGCAAAATCACCCGGTCCGCCGCCAGGATCTCCTCCGGATCCCTGGTGATCACCGGTGCATCCCCCAGCGCCAAAAGCGCCTTCTCCACGCTCCGCAGATTCCCCGCGTCATAATCGATAATCGCTGTCATTGGTGTCTCCTTAAAACATGTCCATCTATTGTTACTATTCACAGCCGATTTGGGCAGGTAGACAGCTTCGTTGTGCTTGCACATAAGAAGCGGTATACCTGATCCAAATCTGACTGCGAAGCAGGAACTCCACCCACATGAGCAAAACGCACGCCGCAAAGCGGGGTGCAAAAAGCTGCGCAGCAGCGGGTTTTGCGAATGAGGCGTGGAGGGCTGTGAATTGTAACTCTTTTTATCTTAACATATCTTTGTCCAATTTAACAGTATCTAATTTCAGATAGTATGGGATCTGGAACGGTGGACTCTGAGCAGAAAACAGCAGATCTCTGATCAAAAAAGTACAATCTTGACATATTTTTGAAACCGTTGTAATATGAATATAGCTAAGGAGTGTGAGAAATCCATAGTCAAAATTAAAGAACCCCCAAGAGGTGGCCGCCTCTTGGGGGTTCTTGCTCGTCATGGTGAGCTATTCCATTTATGCTGCTGCTGTCTAATTATCGCCATCCAGCCATTTGCGTATGTAGTAGCTAACTATATTCGCTATGATGGAGATAAGCAGTGTGAGAAAATGCTCCATAGTCTCACCTCCTTCCTGCTGGAAAGAGTCGACAGCATCTTTATTTTAACACAGCATTTGCAATTGCTCAATCCTATTCCGGCATCACCGGCTCAGTCCCAGGATAAAATCCACGGACGCCGCCTGAATGCCCGCTGCCCGTTTTTCTAACTCCCCGGGAATCTGGGGAAATCTGGCGTGGACACGCATCAAAAATGACTTTTGATTAAAAAATGCCGTTTTCTCAAAAGGAAAGCGGATCACACCCGGATCGCCAAAGCCCACGCCCAGCTCCAGGATCAAAAGCTCCTGGTTCCAGGATCCGGCAAGCCACTGGGTATAATGGTTCCACTGGGGCAGATAGCCCTCCTCGATATAGGTGCCTGCCTCCCGGGTATTTCCCGTCAGCGGTGCCCCGCAATGGGGGCAAATATCATCGGGAACCTCCCCCGGCTCCCAGATGTCCTTCGTACAGGCCCGGGAGCACTGGCGCCAGGTTTCATTGCCGCAGGGCGCCACGATCCGGCGATCCCGGGTATCACAAAGCCGCTTCTTCGGCGGAAAAAGCCGGTCCATCAAAGCCAGGGTCTTTTCATCCGCCGAGCAGGAAAAGCTTTCCTCCGGCAGTTTTTCAGGGACTACCCGTTCCTGGCTGCTGCCCAGCCGGGTCCCATAAATCCGGGCATCCGTGGCCATGGTAATAATAAAATAATCCTTCTCCTTCAAAAGCCCATAGAGGGCATCATAGGCGGCCAAAATCCGCTCCTGCCGCGCTTCATCCGCATCCGGCCCCAGCTTCCATTCTTCACCCAGACCTACCAGCACTCTTCCTGCGGACGCAAGCTTTTGAATAATATCCTGTTTTTCCATACGTCCTCCATCTCCCTCAGCCGATGTAATCCCCACGGTCACCAACCAGCTCATACCCCACCGACGCCACGCGCCTTCCCAGGCAAAAGCGGCATTCGGCCGCTTCATCACCGGTGCAGATTTTATTATCGTAAAGCTCATACTGCTTACGGTTTTTCACCGGGGAAAGATTGGGCATCACCACATTGGCCCCAGCCAAAAGCCCCTTCTCCCTGCCTTTGGGATCCATGGTTCCCAAAGCAGTCGTCGCCGGAAGCAGCACCTTGGGAAGCAGCAGCCGGATCACCGAAAGCAAATATAAGGTCAGCTCCACGCTGCCCGCAGGCTCATCCTTAAAGGGCGTATCGTGATGAGGAATGAAGGGTCCGATCCCCACCATATGGGGCTGCAGCTCCTGCAAAAACAGCAGATCCTCCGCCAGGGCTTCCTTGGTCTGCCCTGGGCTTCCCACCATCATTCCCGCACCCACCTGATAGCCCAGCTCTTTTAAATGATACAGGCATTGCTTGCGGTTTGCCAGGCTCATGCTCTCCGGGTGCAGCAGCCGGTAATGGGCCTCATCGGCAGTCTCATGGCGCAGCAGGTAACGGTCCGCCCCCGCCTCCCGAAACAGGCGATAGCTTTCATAGGACTTCTCGCCGATGGAAAGAGTCAGGGCACAATCCGGATACCCTTCCTTTATGGCGCGGATGATCTCCACCATCCGCTCATCCGTATAATAAGGATCCTCCCCGCCCTGCAGCACAAAGGTACGGAATCCCAGTCCGTAGCCCTCCCGGCAGCACTCCAGAATCTCCTCCTTTTCCAGGCGATAGCGGACCACATTCCGGTTGCTCCCCCGGATGCCGCAGTAATAGCAGTGATTCTTACAATAATTAGTAAATTCGATCAGACCCCGGGTATAAACCTTGTTTCCATAATAATGCTTTCTCACCCGCACGGCCTCCCCGGCCAGCCATTCCATGGCCCGCGGGTTCCCGGCAAGCTCCAAAAGCTCCAGGAAATCTTCTTTTTCCATCCATTCCTGACGGATCAATTTTTCTGCTGCATTCATGGCAAAGGCCTCCTATGCCCCTTCCTTATCCCCAGCCTCCAAAAGCGCCGCGATATCCGGGAAGGGCGCCACGCTGCGTTTTAAAATCCCATGCATATGGGCAATGGCGATCCCATAATTGGTCATGCTCACCCCCTGGTCCTTCGCACAGGCCAGGCGATACTTCATCTCCCGCTCGTTGAGCATACAGGCCCCGCAGTGAACAATCAGCTTAAACCTGGTCAAATCCTCCTCAAAGCCGGTGCCCGAGGTATAGGAAAATTCCAGCTCCTTTCCCGTATGACGGCGGATCCAGCCAGGCAGCTTTACGGTACCGATGTCATTGCACTGGCGGTGGTGGGTACAGCCCTCGGAGATCAGCACCCGATCCCCATCCTGCAATTGATCCAAGGCGCGGACCCCTGCCACCGCCTGGGCCAGATTTCCCTTATATCGGGCAAATAAAATAGAAAAGGAGGTCAGAGCAATCTCCTCCGGCACAAGCGCCGACACCTGTCCAAATGCCTGGCTGTCGGTAATCACCAGCGCAGGTAGCTGTCCCAGACTTTTCAGGGTTTGGGCAAGCTCCGTCTCCCGCGCCACCACCGAAATACAGCCGTGGTCCAAAAGGGCGCGGATGGTCTGCTGCTGAGGCAGGATCAAGCGCCCCTTGGGCGCCGCCTTATCAATGGGCGTCACCAGCACCACCAGATCCCCCGACTTCACCAGCCCCTCCAGAAGGTCCTTTTCCTCATCGGCAGGACGTATCCGGGCGATGGCTTCCTTTAATTCCTGGATGCCGGATTTGGTGGAGGCACTGACGTAGAGAGGCCCCCGCGCTGCCCCCTCCGGCCCTGTATAGGCGCCGGGCTTTTCCAGTAAGTCTGCCTTATTATAAACCACCAAATAGGGCACCCGTTTCCGTTCAAACAGCGCCTCCATCTCTCGATCCTCCGCCGTCTCGCCGATGGCCGCATCCACCACCAGAACGGCGATATCCGTCTTATTGAGCACCTGGCGGCTTTTCCTGACCCGAAGCGCCCCCAGCTCCCCCTCATCATCGATTCCTGGCGTATCGATCAGCATCACAGGGCCCAGCGGCAGCAGCTCCATGGTCTTATAGACCGGGTCCGTGGTCGTGCCCTTGATCTCCGATACCACTGCCAAATCCTGTCCGGTCACTGCGTTCAGCACGCTGGATTTGCCCGCATTTCTCCGCCCAAAAAATCCGATATGTATCCGCTCCGCGGCCGGTGTCTGGTTCAATGCCATATACTCCACTCCTCTCCTGCGCCGGGGCGCGTGCTGCTTTCCCTTAGGATGCAGGGAAACGCGCCAGCGACGCGTTTCATCGTACAGCAGCAAAATTCCACACGCGCCCCGTGTGCACAAAAAATGCACCCTCAAAAAGGGCGCACCAACAGGCATGGTCCGAGTGTCATCAAAACCTCTCTTTTCCTCACAGCCTTTCACCCCGGTTCCAGCCTCGTGTCAGTGCTTGCTTTTTATGTTCTTTTCTCCCTGTGGCTTCGCGGAGGGAAAGCCCGCCGCCCAGTAAAGGAATTGCTTTAATCTTACTGAGAATATCCGGAAATGTCAAGCGCAACATCTCTTTTGAAATGCCTGATACTGATAGTTAAAAAAATAACGCTTGACATTTGAAGTTTGATTTGTATAATGAGAAGTCAAGGTGAACATATTTTGGCAATGATGGGAAGCGAACGCTGCGGATGTGTACAGAGAACTGCCGGCTGGTGCAAGGCAGAGACGGAGACAGCGGGACGATCCTCCCGGAGCTATCCGCTGAAGGGGATTTTCCCTGTGTAAGCAGGATCGGCAGGCATCCGTTATCATGCCGATCATTTTTCCGGGGATCCGGACGATGAGGTGAGTGGCCGCCGTTTGGCGGCAAAAAGAGTGGTACCGCAGAAGTTTCAGCTTTTGTCTCTTGAAAGAGATAAAGGCTGTTTTTTTTTCGGTTCTGAAATTGCCGACCGTATGTTCACAAAAATCCGTAACTGTCCCGGACAGTTACGAAAAAAACATAGGAAAAACAGGAGGAAATGAAAAATGAAGAGGAATGGAAAATTCATGGCCCTGGCGCTGGCAGCAGCCATGGCGTTGAGCATGACCGCGTGCGGCGGCAGCTCTTCTAAGAGTACGACCACAGCGGCAGCTGCCGCGGAGACAACCGCCGCGGAGACGACGGCAGCTGAAGCAGGCGAAACAGAGGCGGCAAAAGAAGCAGAACCCGCTGGGGCAGCCGCGGCGGACGCCACTGTGTTCAAGCTGGGCACTACTGTAAATGAGCAGGACAGCTTCCAGGTGGCCGCAGAGAAGTTCGCTGAGCTGGTAGCGGAGCGCACCGGCGGCGCGTATGCGATCGAGATTTATCCCAATGGAACTCTGGGAGGAGAGAGAGATATGCTGGAAAGCATGCAGATGGGCACCCTGGATATGGGCATCATCACCAGCGGCCCGTTCATCAACTTCTCTTCCGCTATGGGCGTCCTGGATATGCCCTATCTGTTTGCCAACAATGAGCAGGCCTACGCGGTTCTGGACGGCGAGGTGGGCCGTGAGCTTCTGGACACCCTGGAGGATTCCGGGCTGAAGGGACTTGCCTACGCGGAGCGTGGCTTCCGCAATCTGACCAACAGCGTCAGACCCATTGAAAAAGCCTCTGACCTGGAAGGGCTTAAGATCCGCATTATGGAAAATGACGTCTATACCGCGAGCTTTGAGGCTCTGGGAGTGAACGCCACGCCGATGGCATGGGCTGACGCGCTGACCGCGCTGCAGCAGGGCACCGTGCAGGGGCAGGAGAACCCGATCAATGTCATTTATTCCTACAAGCTTTGGGAGTCCCAGAAATACGCGACCCTGGACCGCCATTCCTATTCCACAGCGATTATTACCATGAGCGCGGATCTGTTCAACAGCCTGGACGCGGACACCCAGCAGATCTTTCTGGACGCTGCCCAGGAAGCAGCCGAGTATGAGCGGGCATGGGTGGCTGAGCAGGAATCAGACCAGCTGCAGGCCATGAAGGATAACGGGATGGAAGTAATCGAAAATCCGGACATGGATTCCTTCAAGGAAGCGGTACAGCCGGTTTACGAGAAATATTCGGAGTATGCGGATTACATCTCCAGAATTCAGGAAATCACTTCCGCCATGCAGTAACCATTGGTGACATGGCAGGCGTTTTACAGAGTTTTACAGATCCGCAAGGATCTCCGATGAAAGGAGTTTTTCGTTTTGGTTTTCGTTCATGGAATTCATAAACTCAGTGACATACTGGACAAGGTTATGGAAGTCGTGATCGTGCTGATGCTGGGGATCATGGTCGTCGTGACGGGCGCCCAGATTGTGTGCCGTGTCTTCTTCACTTCGCTTTCCTGGAGTGAAGAAGCGACCCGGTATCTGCTGATCTGGAGCACGCTTCTGGGAGCCGGCTGTGTGTACAAGCACTCCGGACACATTTCTATCTCCATCCTGCAGGACGTCCTGCCGGATAAGGCGAAGGACGTGCTGCGCATCGTAATCCACATCCTTTGCGCGATCCTGTTTGCGCTGATTGTATTTTACGGAATCAAATATTTTGGGAAACAGGGGAAGCAGCTGTCCCCGACCATGCGGCTTCCGATGAGGTACGTATATACCTGCATCCCGATTGGATCCGGGATCATGATCCTGCATGCGGTGGACGCGGCGCTGCAGACCCTGATGCATATGATGGGAAAGGAGGAGGCGTAGGATGGCTGTCCTGTTGTTTGCTACTTTTATTGTCATGCTGGCGCTGGGAGTGCCGGTAGCCTTTTCCATTGTCATCGCGTCGGTGGTTGTGCTGGTCAAAGGGGATGTGCAGCTTCTGATGGTGGTCCAGAGAATGTTTACCTCGGCCGATTCTTTCTCCCTGATCGCGGTGCCTTTCTTTATCTTCGCCGGGGATCTGATGGCGAAAGGAAAGGTTTCCAGGGTGCTGGTAGAGTTCGCTGAGGCGCTTCTGGGAATGATCAAGGGCGGCCTGTCCATCGTATCGGTGCTGGCGGGCATGTTTTTCGCGGCGATTTCCGGTTCCGGCGCGGCTACGACGGCCGCGGTGGGCGCGACCCTGATTCCGGAGCTGGAAAAGCGTGGATATGACAAGGCCAGATCCGCGGCGCTGATCGCGGCGGCTGGAACCATCGGCGTGGTGATTCCGCCCTCCGTTCCGATGGTACTCTACGCGGTGATCGCGGAACAGAGCGTCAATACCCTGTTTAAAAACGGATTTATTCCTGGTATCCTGATGGGCGCGATCCTCATCGCCATTTCCTTGTATGAGGCAGGAAAATACAATTACCCGAAGGGAGCCGCTTTTTCCCTGAAGAATATTTTCAGGACATTTTTCAAGGCCATCTGGGGCATTCTGATGCCACTTATCATCCTGGGCGGTATTTTCTCCGGATACTTTACGCCGTCGGAAGCGGCGGACGTGGCAGTTATTTACGCGATCCTGGTTTCGTTCTTCATATACCGGGATATGAATCTCAAGGAACTGTTTACAATCATGAAAGGAAGCGCGAAGACCTCCGCGGTTATCATGATCATCATCTCCTGCAGCGGGCCTTTCGGATGGGTGCTGGCCAACTGGAAGATCCCGGAGGCGATTGCCAACGGAGTGCTGAGCGTCTCATCGAACCCGTACATGATCATGTTCCTGATCGCCGTAATCATCCTGATCGCCGGTGTGTTCATGGAGACATCCTCCGCGATCATTATCCTGACACCGGTGTTCCTTCCGCTGGTGAAAGCCATGGGGATCAGCCTGGTGCATTTCGGGATCGTGTTTGTCGTCGGAATCGCCATCGGCATGATCACTCCGCCTGTGGCCATCAACCTGTTTGTAGCCTCCGGCATCACGGGGCTGCCCATCGAAAAAATATCCAAGGCGGTAGTCCCCTATCTGATCGGGCTGATCGCGGTATTCTTCCTGATCCTGTACGTGCCGATGCTCGTGCCTGGGCTGATGTGAACGCGATGAGACGCGCCACCGGCGCGTCTCACTGTATTCTGTTGAATCGAAAGAGGAAAAACAGATGGAGAAACAGATTGAACGCCTTTTACATGGCTCCTCTTACAAACAGCTGTTGGAAAGCCGGATCGCTCGGATTCGGGAAAAGTATAATCTTCGGAAGGTAGACGTCGAGGTGCTTTACTACCTTTCCAAATGCGATGGACGGGACACCTCCAAGGATATTAAGGAAATCAGCCCGCTGACCAAAAGCCATATTTCCCAGGCAGTGGATCGCCTGAAAGAAATGCAGCTTCTGGATATGACTCCGGACCGTACGGACAGAAGGTGCATTCATCTCTCCCTGACTCCGCGGGCAAGACAGATTGTGGCGGAGATCAACGACGCCTGGGAGGATCTGCGCCGGATTATCTTCGCGGGGATCCGTGAGGAGGATCTTCAGCTTTTTGACCAGATCGCCGCCAAAATCCGCGCCAATATGGAAAACGCCCTGAATCACCAAATCCAGCCGCCTTGCCAGGGCGGGCAGAAATAAGAATGGCAATAAAAAAGAGAGGATCTTGACCGCCTCTTTTTTTTGGCGTATAATAGTTTAAAATTAAACTGTTTAAATTTAAACTATTTGAAATGAAAAAGGTGGGATTCTCATGTCATGGCAACAGCTATTGGAACAAAGTATACGAACAGCGGAAGAATTAAAAGAACGATTGAAACTCTCTGAGGAAGAAACACAAAAACTTCAGGCTATCATTGACCGATACCCTTTATGCGTTAACCCTTACTATATGAGCCTGATTGACCCGTCGGATCCCCATGATCCGATCCGCAAAATGGCGATCCCCGAACTAGCCGAATTTTCCGCCGGAGGCGATGCCGATACCAGCGGCGAAGGGGACAATACCGTGATCCGGGGCATGCAGCATAAATACCGCCAGACCGTGATGATCCTCTCCACAGACCAATGTGCCATGTACTGCCGCCATTGCTTCCGCAAACGCCTGGTAGGGACCTCCTCCGAGGAGGTATCCGGACATCTGCCGGAAATGACCGATTACATAAAAGAGCACAAAGAAATCAATAACGTACTCATTTCCGGAGGAGATGCCTTTTTGAATTCCAACGAGGTGCTCGCCCGCTATCTGGAGTGCTTCTCTCAGATCAGCCACCTGGATTTTATCCGCTTTGGAACGCGGACTCCGGTGGTGCTTCCCCAGCGGATCACGGAGGATCCGGAGCTTGTCAGGCTTCTGAAATCCTATTGCCATAAAAAACAAATCATCATTGTGACCCAGTTTAACCATCCGCGGGAACTGACCGCCCAGGCCTGGCAAGCCGTGGAGCTGCTTCGGGGCACCGGCTGCGCCATCCGCAACCAGACCGTACTGCTGCGCGGCATCAATGACCGGCCGGAGGTCATGGCAGAATTGATGAACCGTCTGGCCGCGTTTGGGGTCCTTCCCTACTATATCTTCCAATGTCGGCCGGTGGAAGGCGTCAAAAACCAATTCCAGGTACCGTTCCTGGAAGGGATCCGCATCGTAGACGCCGCCAGACAGCTCATGAACGGGCAGTCAAAGGGCGCACGCTACGCCCTTTCCCATGTCACAGGCAAAATCGAGATCCTTGGCTTGAACCCGGACGGCCAGATGCTCTTTAAATACCATCAGGCCAAAGACCCAAAAAACAATGCCCGGATCTTCCAGATGAAGCTGGAAGAAAACCAGGCATGGCTGGATATCATTCCGTCCTGTTAAGGGGCAACGATTCCCTTATTTTACATAATACACATAATCCGCTTTCCGGGGTGCCGCCTCCTTTGGCGGTTCCGCCGGATAGCCTAAAACGCAATTTCCGATTCCCTCATAGTCCCCTTCCACGCCAAGGGCCTTCAAAAGTTCCTTTCCCTCTGGCCGTTCAAAGGTTTCCTTCGCCCGGTGGATCCAGCAGCTGCCAATGCCAAGGCTATGGGCCGCCAGCATCAGGTTTCCCATCACCAGACTTCCGTCATACAAATACGTGGGGTACGCCTTATCTGCCAGCACCACCAGCACCACAGGAGCGCCGTAAAACGGGTCGATGGAAGTCCCCATAACCTCTGCATTCACCGCCGAAAGCTTGTTCCGCAGCACCGGATCCGTCACCGCGAGGATCAGCGGGGACTGCTTTCCCCTTCCGCTTGCCGCATAGGTGCCTGCCTCCAGGATCTGTTCCAGAATCTCCTGTGGAATGGGATCCGGCTTATACGCCCGGCAGCTTCTTCGTTCCTTCATTGCCTGGATAATATCATTCATGGTT
>CAZICB010000034.1:20882-23931 GCA_964537765.1 uncultured Lachnospiraceae bacterium | reverse complement strand
TCAAATAAATCCAAGGTTGTATCATCTACGCCGATATATTTTACGGCGTCTGAAATGGTCACGTTCATTTTAAATTTCTCCTTTTTTAAGCTTCATTGCTATAGCTTTCACTCACGGATATTTTACTATAATCTAAGTAATTGTCAAGGTTTCATTACAGCCATTTTCTCAATTCCTCCAGCTCCTCCGGCGTGGTAGACCAGCTGGTAACAAACCGTACAACCGTATGATCCTCATCGGCCTTCTCCCAGAAGCTGAAGGCCACATGCTGCCGCAGCTGCTCCAGCTGCAGGTCCTCCAGAATGATAAACTGCTGGTTGGTGGGAGATTCCAAATAGAAGGTGCAGTTCTTTTCCTTCAGCAGCTTTTTCAACTGCTCCGCCATCTCGATGGCATGGCGGCTGATCTGAAAATACAGCCCGTCCGTGAATAAGGCATCAAACTGGACTCCCAGCAGGCGGCCCTTGGCCAAAAGCGCGCCATGCTGCTTCATCATGGTCAAAAAGTGCCTGGGCGCTGCAGCCTTATGAAATACCACCGCTTCCCCGCACAATGCCCCCACCTTGGTCCCTCCAATGTAAAAGGCATCACAGTACCGGGCCACATCCTCCAGAGTCATATCCGCCTGCAGGCTCATCAGCCCATAGCCCAGACGGGCTCCATCCAGATACAGAGAGATCTGATACCGGCCGCAAATCTCCGAAATCCGTGCAAGCTCCGCCTTGGTATAGAGTGTACCGTACTCGGTGGGATGGGAAAGATAAACCATCCCTGGAAATACCATATGCTCATGGTTCCCGTCCTCATAAAAACGCTTCAGATAGGCAAGCAGCTCCTCCGGATCGATCTTTCCATTATGGTGGGGAACCGTCAGTACCTTGTGTCCCGAATACTCTATGGCTCCCGCCTCATGCAAGCTCACATGCCCGGTATCGGCAGCCACCACGCCTTCATAGTCCTGGAGCATGGTGGAAATCACCGTGGCATTGGTCTGGGTCCCTCCCACCAGAAAATAGACCTCCAGATCCTCTCTGCCGCAGGCCTCCCTGATTTTTTCCGCCGCCTGCCTGCAATAGGGATCCGCCCCGTAGCCGGTCATCGGCTCCAAATTGGTCTCGATCAGGCGTTCCAATACCTTCGGGTGAGCGCCTGCCACATAATCATTTTCAAATGAAACCATAATCATTCCCCCACACTTTTCACTTGCCGTCAAAGCATAAAAACTGCCACCCAGAACTGAGCGGCAGCATTTTTTTCGTAAACAGGTTTTCTTTAAGCTCTGGACAGATACTCTCCGGTACGGGTATCGATCTTGATCCTGTCCCCATTGTCCACGAACAGCGGTACATATACGGTAGCGCCCGTCTCAACGGTAGCCGGTTTGGTGGCACCAGTCGCGGTATCGCCCTTGAAGCCCGGCTCAGTATTCGTAATCTCCAGCTCTACAAATAACGGCGGCTCCACAGAAAATACCTTGCCATTGTAGGAGCAGACCTTACAGGTCTCATTCTCTTTCACGAACTTCAATGCATCGCCGATCATCTCGGCAGTCAGGGCGATCTGCTCATAGTTTTCCATGTTCATGAAATAGTACAGATCACCGTCCGCGTACAGATACTGCATGTCCACACGGTCAATCCGCGCGGACGGGAATTTCTCGGTGGGGCGGAAAGTCCTCTCCACTACGGATCCGGTCATAACATTTTTGATTTTAGTCCTTACGAAAGCAGCTCCTTTGCCCGGTTTGACGTGCTGGAATTCGATAATCTGATATACTGCACCCTCAATTTCCAGGGTAATGCCATTTCTAAAATCACCTGCTGAAATCATGTGATATTCCTCCTTGAATTCGCGTACTCGCTCTTAATCTACTATATTCTATAATAAAAGACCTGTTTTTTCAACTGTTTTTCTCTTTTTCGTTGATTTTCTCTTTTTCGTTGATTTTCCAGCCCTGATCGGAGCGCACGAAAAAAGAAGGCCGATATCCATGGACAAAATACCGTCAACTTTCAGCAAAACCGGGCATGAGACCAAACGTCCCCTGCCCGGTTTTGTTCATCCTAAGGAAGTGAGACGCGCCTCACTTCCCTATAGTTTTGCAGCCATCGCCTGTTTTTTACCCGGAAACGATTTATTCCGTTTTTCCTTAATCCTTTTACTGCCCGTTCCAGACTCCGTTCTCATCGACATAATATCCGTCCGGAGTCTTTTCATTCCGAAACATGGAACCTAACGGACGGTTCTCATTTCCAAGATAGAACCATTCTCCGGTCTCATCATTGAAGGACCAGGTCTCTCCGGTAGGATTCGAATTGAAATAATACCATTTCCCTTCAATCTCCTGCCATCCGGTAAGCATCTTTCCGCTGGCCGGATCCAGATAATACATCTCGCCGTCCTGTGAATCCGCATGCCATCCTGTAGCCATGCCAGAGTTGATATTCACATAATACCAGCTTCCAGACGAAATATCCTTCACCCATCCGCTTTCCGCATATCCATCCGCTCCGAAGGCATACCATGCGCCGTTCACAAGCGCCCACGCAACCTGCTCACTGGTGCTGCCGTCGGCATTTGTGACGATGCTGCCTGTCACGTAGGTTCCATCGGCGCGTTTCAGCTTCCAGCTGGCATCATTGCCGCTGACATCCTGGGTCCACTGATAGCCGCTGTCCCCGCTCGACGTGCTGCCGGAACTGCCGGAGCCGCCGCCGGAACCACCGCTGCCGCCGCTGGCGGACGATTTCGTCCCGGTCTTGATGGCTGCCAGGAACGTTTCCACTGCTGCGTTAAGCTTAGCGGCCGCTGCTTCTGCTTCCTCCGTGGAAGCGGCAGACGCTTTCGCCTCTTCAGCTTCCTCAATGGCATCCTTCAAAGCCTGCATCTCGGCTGTCGTGACAAATTTGGTTCCCCTGGATACCTGGCTGGCTGCCTTGTCGCTGACGGTGATGTCTTCCATCGCCGCGTTCGCAGCCGCAATTGCCTCATCGATGGCGCTAGTATCAATTTCTTTCTCACTGCCTGGCTCATTTCCTGGCTCATTTCC
>CAZICB010000034.1:17801-20782 GCA_964537765.1 uncultured Lachnospiraceae bacterium | reverse complement strand
TCCGTCCCTGTCTCGTTCTTCCAGCCGCCGTACACTTCGATTTCAACCCAACCGGTCACCTGTGCGCCGTCATCCGAGTCATCACCGAAATAGTAATCCGCTCTCTTCCAGCCCTCCGGATCCTCCAGATGTTTGTATCCTTCTTCGTCATTTTCAGACACCCAGCCGATCAGCATAACGCCCTCATTATCGAACGCATACCGTTCTTCGCCGATTTTCTTTATTCTGTTTTTACTCATCTCTCCGTCAGAATTGAAGTAGCGCCAGCCCACGTCAAATTTCTGCCAGCCGGTAACCATCAATCCACAGCTGTCAAAGTAATAAACCTCGGTATCAGTGTCTTCCGAATCCTTATCGGGTTTATTGTTGCTCTCAACAAGTTCATTCTTCACCGACTCATTGTTTCTAAAGTACATCCAATTGCTGTCAGATCCGACCGTTACCTTAACCCAGCCGTCATCAGAGCCATTCACGGTCACCGCGTAAAGATTGGTCTCCTGCTTTTCAAGCTTATAACCTTCACCACTTAAATCGATCGCGGAATCCAGTTCACCTTCTTCGGCCAGCCAGATCAGATACGGCGAAGTAACTTCTTTGTTCACATATTTGCCCGCTTCCAGCGCGGCTTCCAGATCCTCCGCCGTCAGGTATTTATTCGTGACCACCAGTTCCGTGGCTTCGGATGGCGATGCCTTCTGTACCAGCTTCCAGCTGTCTTCCTCGTCGTCAAACAGGTCATTAATCAGCTCAATATCTCCGCTGTCCCCGTCCTCGTCGTCCTCCGCATAAGCGGCATTTGCATTGCTTGCCGTAGCATTGCTGTCTGTAGCGTTGCTGTCTGTAGCGTTGCTGTCTGTAGCGTTGCTGCCTGTGGCCTCCTCCACTTTTTCATAAACCACAGGGGTCTCAAATGTACCGCTGTCTAAGTGAAGCCGCACCAGATACCCTTCAGCTTTTCCTGTCGTAACTGCCTCGGCAAATGAAGAAATGCCCGTGGATGTCATCAACATTGCAGTAATCAGGCACCACGCCAACTTCTGGGCGAATCCATGTTTTCTACCCATATGTATTTTCCCTCCTTTTTGCTCCTCCTTTCATACCGGCTGCACAGGCCGCTGCAATCATAACGGACAACCGGACGGAAAAAGAGTTGACATTAGTATACCCCCCCCCGGCATACTGTCAAGAGCAAAATACGATAAAAAATCGGAGATAAAAATACAATCATGACGCGTTTCAGCGGCGCATTTTATAAAAAAACAAAACCACCGCCTCAAGGTATCGTTTCAGCACAATCTGAATCTCCTCCCTGGGGTGGATCGGCTTTACCAGGATGCTGTAAATCCCTGTGCGGTTTGCCCCGTACACATCGGTAAACAACTGATCTCCCACAAAAATCGTCGAGGTCCTGTCGGTCCCCATCAGCTTCATGGCCCGCTCATAGCCACGCACAGACGGCTTTCCGGCCTTGCAAATATAAGGAGAATCCACCTGGGCGGCAAAGGACGCCACCCTCGGTTCCTTATTGTTTGACAAAAGGCAGGTGCCGATCCCCATCTCATGGAGACGGTCAAACAAAGCGACGGCCCGCCCATCAGCAGGCGCGCCGTGCCGCACAAGCGTATTGTCAATGTCGAAAATGGCTCCGCGGATTCCCTTTTCCCTCCACTGCTCCCACGGGATCTGGTAGGTGCTTTCCAGCCACTCCCCGGGATAAAAACGTTCCAATATCACGAAGTCTTTTCTCCTTCTCTGTTTTTCAGAAGCTTGCCCAGCTCCTCCATAAAGGTGTTCACGTCCTTAAACTCCCGGTATACCGACGCAAAGCGCACGTAGGCGACCTCATCCAGATTTTTCAGCTTTTCCATCACCAGCTCGCCGATCACCGTGGTCTCCACTTCTTTTTCTTCCATATTAAAAATCTGGTTTTCGATCTCGTCAATGACAGCATTAATCTGCTGAGTGGAAACCGGACGTTTATGACAGGAGCGGATAATACCGGACTCGATTTTCGAGCGGTCATAGGCTTCCCTGGAACAGTCTTTTTTAATCACCATCAACGGCATGGTTTCCAGCTTTTCATAAGTCGTAAAACGCTTTCCGCAGCTTTCGCACTGCCTGCGGCGGCGAATGGAGCTGTTATCGTCCGCCGGGCGGGAATCGATCACCTTGGTGTCAGATGCATTACAATATGGACATTTCACCGCATATTCCCCCTATTTCATCATAATCATTTGTTTTATTTTACCCTACCCTATATGGATGCGCAAGGAGTTTTTCATGGTTTCATCGGCTCAACCTTCATTCCTGCAGGGCTTTTCCAGATCCTTCAGCTTTTTGGCCTCCACCAGAATAATATCGTCGCCGATTTGCCTTACATCGCAGAAAGGAATCACAAATTCCTTTTCCCTGCCGAAGATCCCGCACAGACAGCCGGGTCCAGGGATAATCAAGTGGGTAATGCAGCCTGTGTCCGGGTCAAACTCCACATCCCCCACATACCCCAGCCGCCTGCAGTCGCAGATGTTAATCACTTCTTTTCGCTTTAAATCAAAAATACGCACAGGACACACCTCAAAGGTTCTTAGTGCATCCTATGCGCATCCGGTTCATTCGGTTCGGTAACTCTCCCGGGAATCCTCCCACATCTTACCTGATCAGAACAGCGGAACCACTGCTCCCGCATAAGTCTCGTCCATGAATGCCTTCACATCATCGCTGGTCAAAGCTTCCACCAGAGCAAGGATGGCCTCGTTCTGCTCGTCGCCCTCACGCACTGCCACTACGTTGCCATAAGTGGTCGCCGCGATGGACTCCGCATCCTCGACTGCCAGGGCGTCCGCTACTTTCAGACCTGCATCGATGGCATAGTTGCCGTTGATAACTGCGATGTCCACATCCTGCAGGGAACGGGGAATCTGTGCTGCCTCGATCTCCAGGATCTCCAGGTTCTTCGGATTCTCCTCCACATCCGTCTTGGT
>CAZICB010000034.1:15619-17701 GCA_964537765.1 uncultured Lachnospiraceae bacterium | reverse complement strand
GTGTACTCCTTGATCACCAGCTTGTAGCCTTTTTCCTCCATAGCCTTGGAAGCTGCCTCCAGAATCTCCGCATGGGGTGCCGGGCTGGCGCCTACCACGATCTCTGTCAGCTCTGCCGGAGCCGCCTTACTGGTCTCTGCCTCTGCCTTTGCCTCAGCGGAAGTCTCGGTTGCCGCCTCAGTGGCTGCCTCGGTCGCCGCCGCGGTGGTCTCAGCCGTCTTGCTGCCGCCGCATGCAGTCAGCGCGGACGCGGCTGCGATTGCTGCCAAAACAATACTCAGTGATTTCTTCATAACCTTTCCTCCTCGTATAATAAGATTTGATCTATATCCGGGCGCTTTCGCCCACAGCCCGAAAAGGACTGCTAAATCCAAAATTACCGGATCCGCTTGTCGCTGACCCGCGCCAGCTTCATGCCCACCTCCTGGATGATCTGTACAATGATCACCAGAATGGCCACCGTCAGAAGCATCATATCCGTCTGATAACGGTAGTAGCCATAGTTGATGGCAATGGTTCCCAGACCGCCGCCGCCGGTAAAGCCTGCCATGGCCGAATAGCCCAGAATGGTGGTAATGGAAATCGCCGCGCCCACCAGCAAAGAAGGCTTCGCCTCCGGCAAAAGCACCTTCCAGATGATCTGAAACGTGGATGCGCCCATGGACTTTGCCGCCTCGATGACACCGGCGTCCACCTCCTTAAAGGAGGATTCCACCATGCGGGCGATATAGGGAGCAGCCGCGATCACCAGCGGCGGAACCACCGCCTTCGCTCCCAGGGTGGTGCCCACCAGCGCGCGGGTCAGGGGAAGCACCATGATCAGCAAAATCATAAAAGGAATGGAGCGCAGCAGATTAATGATCACTCCCAATACTTGCTGCACAATCGGAATCGGGCGGATGCCGTCCTTATCCGTCACCACCAGGATAATCCCCAGAGGAATTCCGATGGCATAGGAAATCGCGGAGGACGTAAACACCATAAACAAGGTCTCCCAGATTCCTGTCTTAATCAATTCGATAATTTCCGGACTAAACGTCATCTTCCGTCACCTCCTCAAACAGAATCTTCACGGATTTCAGATAATTTAGCGCCCGGTTGGCATCGGTCTCATCCTCCGGCAGCTGCACAATCATCTGTCCCACCGCCTTGCCGCCGATATCCCTGGTGGATGCGTACATGATATTCACCGGAACCTTGCTGGCCAGGATCATATTGGCGATCACCGGCTCCATGGATTCCCGGCCGTCAAAGGTGATGCGGATCTTGCGGGATTTGTCAAACCGCACATTCTGCACCGCGTCTCCCAGAATCAGCTGCCGGCCGATCTTGGACTTGGGATCGGTGAAAATATCAGACACCCGGCCCACCTCCGCGATATGGCTGTGGTCAATGATCGCCACCCGGTCGCAGATGACCTCGATCACCGCCATCTCATGGGTAATGACAATCACTGTAATCCCCAGCTCCCGGTTAATCTGCTTTAACAGCTGCAAAATGGATTTGGTGGTGTTGGGGTCCAGGGCGCTGGTGGCCTCATCACATAGCAGCACCTTCGGGCTGGTGGCAATGGCGCGGGCGATGGCCACACGCTGCTTCTGTCCGCCGGAAAGCTGCGCCGGATAAGCCTTTGCCCGGTCCTCCAGACCCACCAGCTTTAAAAGCTCCATGGCCCGGGCCTTCGCCCTGGGATAACCGGCAATCTCCATGGGAAAACAGATATTCCGCACTACATTTCTCTGGGCCAGCAGATTGAACTGCTGGAAAATCATTCCCATGGACTGTCTGGCCTTTCTCTGGTCCCGCTCACTTAAAGCGGCCAGGTTTCTTCCCTCAAAAATTACCTGCCCGGATGTGGGGATCTCCAGCATATTAATGCATCGCACCAGCGTGCTTTTTCCTGCGCCGGAAAGTCCGATAATTCCGAAAATCTCGCCCTTTTTAATATCCAGATTAATGTCATCCAGGGCAACCACCGGACCATTGGCGGTACGGAATTCCTTACCCATGCCGCGCAGCTGGATAATCGATTCTTCTCCTGCCATACTCGCATCCTCCTGTGAATTTCTAATAATCTTCTAA
>CAZICB010000034.1:0-15519 GCA_964537765.1 uncultured Lachnospiraceae bacterium | reverse complement strand
CGATTCTTCTCCTGCCATACTCGCATCCTCCTGTGAATTTCTAATAATCTTCTAATTATCTTAGTCTTTCTCAGCCGCAAAGTTCCACGATAATCTGCGCGAACATCTTGGCGCTGAGCACCAGTTCATCGATCACCGCGAACTCATCAGCGCCGTGCATCCGGTTGTCGGTGCCGGGCATGGAAGCGCCGAAAGCAACGCCATTTTTCAGGCTGTGCACGTAGGTGCCCCCGCCGATGGCCAGACATTCGCCCTTCAGGCCGGTAAAGCGCTCGTAAACCCGCAGCAGAGTCTGGACAAACTTGGTATTTTCATCCACCTGGTGAGGCGGCGTCATGGAATCGTTGAGGAGCGTCATTCCCCGTTCCGCCATTTTTTTCTTGATCACCTTCAGCACATTTTCTTCATTGCCGCAGACCGGAACCCGGCTGTCAAACTCGCCGTCCAAGCCGGAAGCGTCCACAGTCAGCATGGAGAAGGCCAGGGTGATTCTACCGGATACCGCATCCTCCATGTCCACGCCCAGACTGGTTCCATGCACATCTCCGTGAGGCATCAGCTCCGCCACCTCATGCAGCAGCTTCACCTGCTCGCACGCCGCGAAGGGCAGGCTGCAAAGCAGCGCCAAAAGCCCGGTCAAAGCATTGTTTCCCGCCTGCGGGGTGGACGCATGAACGCCTTCTCCCACCGCGGTGATACTGCAGCAGTCCCCTTCCCAGTCAAGCTCATAGCGAACTCCGGTCCGGGCAAAGCCTTCCGCCGCCTTCGCCTCCAGCACCTCTCTGGAAATGCCTTCGGTCAAGGCCTTTGCCTTTCCGGGAACCACATTGGTCTTTACGCCCGCTTTCACCCAAACCAGCCGCGGAAGGGCATCCGAGGGAGCAAAAGAGGCGGTGAAATGTCCCGGCAGCCTTCCCTTTTCCACATTGACCACCGGATACTGTCCGTCCGGAGAGAAGGTCATGGGCGCTTCCTGCTCCATACTATAATAATGGCGGATGTCGGAGCTGCCGCATTCCTCATCGGTGCCCAGGATCAGCCGCACATTTTTCTTTAAAGGAATTCCCAGTTCTCTGACACAGCGCATGGCATAAAGGGCAGCCACCGCCGGTCCCTTGTCGTCGGCGGTACCCCGGCCGTAAAGCTTTCCGTCCTTCTCCACGGGGGCAAAGGGCTCCGTCACCGTCCAGCCCTCTCCGGCCGGCACCACGTCCAGGTGAGCGAGTATATCCAGCTGCTTTGGCAAAGTGCTGTCAAAATCCACACATCCCACATAACCGTCGTAATCCTGGGTCTCAAATCCATAGCTCTCCGCCATATCCAGGGCCGTATCCAGACATTCCGCGGCGCCCGGTCCGTAGGGCATCCCCTCCTCTGCCGGCAGCTTTTCACTGTTGATCCGGCACAGTTCACAAATATCGTCCAGAAATTCCTGGCGATGGGCATCCATATAACGCTCGATCTTTTCCTTGTACATGACTGAATCTCCCTGTTTTTATTTTGCCAGCATTCCTGCCAGGGTCTCATTGACCAGCTTGCCGTCCGCCTTGCCCTTTACCCGGGGCATCAACACCTTCATGATCCTTCCCTTGTCGGAAGCCTTTGGAGCCTCGATGCCCAGCTCCGCCAGGACGGCCCGGATCACCTCTGTGATCTGCTCCACGTTCATATCCTCCGGGGCAAATTCCTTATAAACGGCCAGCCTTGCGGCCGCCTCTTCCCTGATGTCCGTACGGTCGGCAGGAGCTGTGTCGTAGGTCTCCTGGGTCTGGCGGATCTCCTTTTTGACGACGGCATTTTCCTCATCCTCTGTCAGGTCCGCGCGCTTATCGATCTGCGCATTTTTCAAGGCGCTTAACAGCATGGACAATGCGTCCTTGCGGGGCTTATCCTTAGCCTTCATCGCTTCTACCATCGCGGCTCTTACCACATCGATCTTGCTCATTTTATTATCCTCCATGATGATTAATTTTTCCCAAACTCACTGAGCTTTAGCCCAGGATTTCGCTCCAGCACCATGCCCACGCTCCAGCTGTTGACAAACAGAAGCAGCGGATTCCCCTTCAAATCCTTGATCCGCTTCATGTCGGAGGTGCCCTGGATCTTCGCCGCATCCACCTCAGACTTATTCTCAATCCAGCGGATATATTCATATGGAAGCTTCTCCAGCTTCACCTCCACATTGTATTCATTTTCCAGCCGGTAGGTCAGCACCTCGAACTGCAGTTCGCCTACCACGCCCACGATGATCTCCTCCATGCCCGTATTGAACTCCTGGAAGATCTGGATGGCGCCCTCCTGGGCGATCTGGCTGACGCCCTTTAAGAACTGCTTGCGCTTCATGGTATCCACCTGGCGCACCCGGGCGAAATGCTCCGGCGCGAAAGTGGGGATGCCCTCAAACTCAAACCTTTCATTGGACAGGCACAGGGTATCTCCGATAGAAAAAATACCCGGGTCAAACACACCGATAATGTCCCCCGCGTAGGCCTCCTCCACGATCTTGCGGTCCTGGGCCATCATCTGCTGAGGCTGGGACAGGCGGATCTTTTTGCCGCCCTGGATATGATTGACCTCCATGCCTGCCTCGAATTTGCCGGACACGATCCGCATGAAAGCGATGCGGTCCCGATGGGCCTTGTTCATGTTTGCCTGAATCTTAAACACGAAAGCGGAAAACTTTTCTTTAAAGGGATCGATCTCCCCGGTGGTAGTTTTTCTGGGCAGCGGGGAGGTGGTCATTTTCAGGAAATGTCTCAAAAAGGTCTCCACGCCGAAATTGGTCAGCGCCGATCCGAAAAATACCGGGGACAGGTTTCCGTGGCTGACCCGCTCCTGGTCAAACTCGTCCGCCGCGCCGTCCAAAAGCTCGATCTCATCCAGAAGCTGATGATGATAATCATATCCGATGCGGTCGTCCACATTGTCCGCATCCAGATCAAAGGTCTCGGAAGCGATCTCCTTCTGGCCGCCCATGGCGGCGGTGAAGGTGGTCACCTGCCTGGTAAACCGATCATAAACTCCCTTAAAATTCTTTCCGCAGCCGATGGGCCAGTTGATGGGGCAGGTGCGGATGCCCAGGACATTTTCGATATCGGACATCAAATCAAAGGGATCCTTCGCCTCCCGGTCGAATTTATTGATAAAGGTAAAAATCGGGATGCCCCGCATGACGCAGACCTTAAACAGCTTGATAGTCTGCGCCTCCACACCCTTGGAGCCGTCGATGACCATAACCGCGCTGTCGGCCGCCATCAAGGTCCGGTAGGTGTCCTCCGAGAAATCCTGGTGTCCCGGGGTGTCCAGAATATTGATACAATAGCCGTCGTATTCAAACTGCATCACCGAGGAGGTGACGGAAATACCACGCTCCTTTTCGATCTCCATCCAGTCGGATACCGCATGCCTGGCGGCTTTTCTGCCTTTGACCGTACCAGCCAGGTTGATGGCGCCGCCGTAAAGGAGGAACTTCTCCGTCAGGGTCGTCTTACCGGCATCCGGATGGGAAATGATCGCAAAGGTTCTTCGTCTTTTAATTTCTTCATTTATATTTGACAAGGGTTTGTCCTCCGCATTCTACATATCGATTCGATGGCAAACGACAAAACTATTTGCCATTTGCTATAAAAAAGCTTTTCGCTTGAACTGTTCTATTTTACCAGAGAAACCCTGCTTTGGCAACCGGGTTTACGCGGGGATCACTTCCTAAAGATCCGGTCCAGAAGCCGGTGGGCTACCTCCAGCTTGCTCATCCTTTCCAGCTTTTCCATGCCATCCCGGGTGATAAAGGTCACCACGTTGGTGTCGGTGCCGAACCCGGCGCCTTCTACCCGCAGGTTGTTGGCCACCACCATGTCAATATGCTTTTTATCCAGCTTCACCCGGGAATTTTCCAGCATATTCTGGGTTTCCATGGAGAAACCGCAGAGGAACTGCCCCTCTTTCCTGTGGCTGCCCAGCCAGGCCAGGATGTCATCAGTCCGTTCCAGTTCAATGGTCAGGTCGCCGTCGGTCTTTTTTGTCTTTTCCGCGCCCACATGGGCCGGGCGGTAATCGGCCACCGCCGCCGCCTTGATGATGGCGTCCTGTTCCCCGCTTAGCGCTGTCACCGCCTCAAACATATCCCGGGCGCTGACCACCGGCACCAGCTTCACGCCAAAGGGCGCCGGCAAATTCACCGGGCCGCTGACCAGGATCACCTTGGCACCCCGGCGGGCGGCCGCCTCCGCCACCGCGTAGCCCATCTTTCCCGTGGAATGATTTGTAATATAGCGCACCGGATCGATGGCCTCCCGGGTGGGTCCTGCCGTCACCAGCACCTTCTTTCCGGCCAGATCCTTTTCACAGGCAAGCTCCTGCAAAATCCATTGCAAAAGCTCCGACGGCTCCGGCATTTTCCCGGCGCCAGTATCTCCGCAGGCCAGATACCCCTCCGCCGGGGCAATGATCTTCATGCCATATTTGCGACAAATATCCAGATTATCCTGGGTAATGGGATTTTCATACATGCGGGTATTCATGGCAGGCGCGATCAGCTTCGGGCATGTGGCTGCCAGAAAGGTAGTGGTCAGCATATCGTCCGCAATCCCGTGAGCCGCCTTGGCGATCACATTGGCCGTGGCCGGAGCGATCAGAAATACGTCCGCCCGCTTGGCCAACGCCACATGCTCCACCTGAAACTGGAAATTCCGGTCAAAGGTATCCACCAGACATTTGTTCCCCGTCAGGGCTTCAAAAGTGACAGGCGTAATAAAATTGGCGGCATTCTCCGTCAGAATCACCTCCACCTGCGCATGCAGCTTTTTCAGCATGCTGGCCAGATTTGGAATCTTGTAGGCAGCGATTCCTCCGCTCACGCCCAGCACCACGGTCTTTCCTTTTAACATCGATCTCCATCCTCCTCACAATCCTGGCTCTTGCATAAAAAAAGCGCATCCCCCGGAGGGGCTATAGCAAACGGCAAATATTTTTGACGTTTGCTTTAGTCAGTATAACACAAATGTTCCCACCGATGAATATTTTTAAATGTTTTCTTTGAGAAAATTGTATTTCCGGGGAAAATATGTTAGGATTACAAAAAATAAACGCAAAGGAGGCCCCCTATGATTTTAGCCATCGACATGGGCAATACCAATATCGTCATCGGCGGCATTGATTCCGAAAAGACCTATTTCGTGGAACGAATCACCACTAACCATGTAAAAACCAGCCTGGAATACGCCATCAATATAAAAAATATCCTGGAGATTCACAGCATTGACAGACATCAGGTAGAGGGCTCCATCATGTCCTCGGTAGTTCCGCCGCTCAATGCCGCGATCTCCTCAGCCGTCAAAAAAATCTTCGGTTTTCCGCCCATGCTGGTGGGCTCCGGCATGAAAACCGGATTGAATATTAAAATGGACAATCCAAAAACCGTGGGCAGCGACATGATCGTAGACGCAGTGGCAGCCATCAAGGAATACCCCCGCCCCATCGTCATCATCGACATGGGCACGGCGACCACCATGTCCGTGGTGGATCAAAATGGCAATTACATCGGCGGTGTGATCCTGCCTGGTCTGCAAGTGTCTCTGGATTCCCTGAGCAATAAAACCGCCCAGCTGCCCAACATCAGCATTGACATTCCGGCAAAGGTGATCGGGAAAAATACCATTGACTGCATGCGCAGCGGCATCATGTACGGCAACGCCGGCGCCATCGACGGCATCCTGGAGCGGATGGAGGAGGAGATCGGCGCAGCCCCCACAGTGGTAGCTACCGGAGGACTGTCCCGCTTTGTGGTTCCTCTCTGCCGCCACAAAATCATCTACGACGATGACCTGCTGATGAAGGGCCTGATGATCCTTTATCAAAAAAACAAGGGCTGATCCCCGTCATTCGTCCAGCAGAAATTCCAGAAGCGGCAGGATACGGATGCCGTCCTGGGTGAGAGATGCCTCGCATTCCAGGGCAATGACGATCTTTTCATAGTTATCCCGGATCATCCGAAGGGGAGTGAGCGCGCGCTTTCTCTCCTCCGGTTTTTTCATGTCCTCCGCCACCTGGATGTACAGCTTTTCCGCGCCTCGCCTGGCTACAAAGCTGACCTCCTTCGTTCCCACCTTTCCCACCGCCACATCGTACTGGCGGCGGAGCAGTTCAAAATATATCACATTTTCCAGCACTGCCTTTCCGGCAGGGTCGATGCCTCCCAAAAGGCAGCTGAAAAGTCCCGTATCCGCAATATAATATTTTCCCAGAGTCTTTAACCGGACGCCGCCTTTCACATCAAACCGCGCCGCCTCCGAAAAAACAAAAGAATCTACCAGCGCCGCCACATAGGCCTGGATGGTCTGCACCGCGGGCTTTCCCTTCCGGGAACGGTCCCAAAATGCGCCTTCCTCTTCCAGGGCATGGCCGATGGCCGTGACGGAAACGGAGGTTCCGATATGACCGGCCAGAAAACCGGTCACCTTCCGCAAAAGCTCCGGATCCGTCATCTGCCGCCTGCCCTTATGCCGCTCCCGCTCCAGAATCTCCCGGATCACGATGGCGGAGCAGATCCCGTCCAGCAGCGTGCGGATTTTTTCCTGCTCAAACCCCACCCCGGCGATCCCCGGCATGCCGCCAAACACCAGATAGGCCTCCAGAAACTCATCGGCGCTGCGGACCGGCTCCCCGGTCTCTCTCACCTGCCGGATCACCCGACCTTCCTTTCCGGGCTGCCTTCCGGCGCGGCAGCCGTGAAAATCCAGAAATTCCCGGAAGGACAGGGGATACATGCGGATTTCCACATACCGCCCTGCCAGATAAGCCGCGTACTCGGAGGACAGAATCCAACTGCTAGAGCCCGCCGCGTAAATATCACAATCCAATTCATTGCGCAGCCGGTTTACCGCCGCCTGCCACGCCGGAACCCGCTGAACCTCATCCAAAAACAGATAGAGCCGCTCTCCAGCGATTTGGTGGGCCAGCACATAGCGGCAGAGCGATTCCGCGTCCGCTCCCGCCCACTGTGCCGATTCCAGATTAAGCTCCAGAATCTGCCGGTTTTCTATGCCCTGCTCCAGAAGGCGGCGGACCATCAGCTTCAAAAGGCAGGATTTGCCGCAGCCCCGGACACCAGTCACGATTTTGACCGGGTCCTTGTCCTGAAACGCCGCCAACCGGCGCAGATCATGGTCCCGCGGATGCAAGGTCAACGGACGATAAAGCATGATTCTTCCTCCCTGTGGCTTCTTTCATGATGGAAAACACTTCTTTGCTCTGTGAAAATCATACTATAAATTTCTAAATATTTCAAGTTTATAGTATTAATATATAAAAATTATTAAAAATAAATTTTTTATAGTATTAATGTTTCTATTTTGATTCCCCAGCCAACCAAAAGCACATTCTTCACGATCCACTGCGCAAAAATCAGTGCCACAGCGAAATAAAGGTAAAAAGGCCGCATCCGCATGCCCTTCACCCGCCCATGAGTCAAAAGCTCCAGGGTCTTCCTGATCCAAAATCCCCCTGCCAAAACCGCCCCGTAGGGCACCAGCGGATGGCAGCGGAGGCTCTGCATCAGATGCAGGCGGGAAAGAGCGATCAGCGCCCGGGTCCCCCCGCACCCCGGACAATACAGCCCGGTCACATAATGAAATAAGCAGGGAAGCATCAGCCGACGCAGGTCCACATGCAAAAGCCTCAGCGCCAAAAAACCGATGGCCGCCGCCCCTATGCAGAGATTCAGCGCCAGATACCACTCATCCGACGCCCGCTTCTCCCTATCCTCCATAACAAATGCGCTCCTTTTCTTTCTATTGCTCTTTCATTATACTATTTCCCGGAATCCGGGGCAAGCAGTTCTTCCACTTGCCTTTCTGCGCCTGGCACTCCCGGCATGCGTCGTTATGCAAAAAGCCTGAAGATTCTTGTCCGGCTTCGCCGGACAAGAATCTTCAGCCAGGCTGAATGGTTACCATTTTTTGCCCTTTTTTCGACGTTTTCTTCTAAATTAAATGTGGATTTTCCGTGAATTCTATTATATAATAGCTATGTTTATTTGCATAAACATAAGAAAAAAAAGGAGTGACAAAAAGGTGAAGAAACTAATCAACGTATTACTTGCAGGTGTTATGTGCGCCAGCCTGTTGACCGCTTGCGGCGGTTCCTCAGATACCGGCAGCGCGTCTGCAAACACACAGGCCGCAGCCGGAGGAACCGGCGAAGCGTCCGCAAATGCCGGAAAAACTGAGCTGTTTATCGGTATCGGCAACGATCTGACCTCTCTGGATCCGCACAATCACAATGACACGGCATCCGCCTATGCGACCCGCCACATCTATAGCAATCTGATTCGTCTGGATGAAAAAACCAACGAATTTGTCGGCAACCTGGCGGAGAACTGGGAATTTAAGGATGACGTTACCGTAGAATTTACTCTGAAGCCGGATGTCAAGTTCCACAACGGCGAAACCCTCACCTCTGAAGACGTGAAGTTCTCCCTGGAGCGCCAGAAGGATGCTCCGAAGGTAGGCCACCTGGTATCCATGGTGGACAATGTGGAAGTAGTAGATGACACCCACTTCATTATCCATATGAACACTCCCAGCAATGCCCTGATCTCCTCCCTGAACCACTCAGGCTGCGCAATTCTGTGCAAGTCCTATGTGGAGCAGCTGGAAGCGGAGGGCAAAACCTTAGAGAGCGCCCCCATGGGGTCCGGCCCTTACAAATTTGACAACTGGACACCGGGCGCATCCTTCTCTCTGGTAAAATTCGATGACTATTTTGACACGGAGACCGCCGCGCAGAACAGCAAGATTACCTTTAAGGTGATTCCGGAGCTTTCTGCCAGAACCATCGCTCTGGAGAACGGCGAAATCGATCTTCTGATCGACGTAAGCACCACCGATGCCAACCGCATCCGTGAAAACGCGGACCTTACGATGGACGAATATGTGACCACCCATATCGAATACCTGGCTATGAACGTGGAGAAGACTCCTTTCGATGATGTACGTGTCCGTCAGGCGTTTAACTACGCCATCAATAAAGACGATATCGTAATCGCCGCCATGGATGGCGAGGCGACCGCGTTCGACGGCTACATCGGACCGGCAGCCATCGGCTTTTATGATGTGGCTGCCAAATACGAATACAATCCGGATAAGGCAAAGGAGCTGTTGACTCAGGCCGGATACGCAGACGGATTTGAGTTCTCCGTTATGCTTTCCGGCGATGTCCGCGCAAAGAGCGCAACCATCATTCAGGCAAACCTGGCTGCTCTCGGCATTACCATGAATATCGACCAGATGGAGGCTTCCACCTTCTATGAGAAGACCGGCAATGGCGAACATGATGCATGTCTGTCCGGATGGGTTGCAAACGCTGAGCCGGATAATACCTATCGTCCGCTGTTCACCAGCGAGAAGGCCGGCCCTGGCGGAAACCGCTCATTCTACAAAAACCCGGAAGTGGATAAGCTTGTAGACGATGCCGCTACCAACCGCGATGCTGCCGCCATTCAGAAGGACTATGAAACCATCACCAGGACGATTTCCGAAGACGCGATCTGGGTGCCGCTCTACTCCAAGAAGGGACTGACTGCCCGCCGGAAGGACCTGCAGGGCTTCACTCCGTCCGCAATCGGCATGCATGATTTTTACGGAATGCATTATTAAAATGATCGACTTGAGAAGCCTGGAAAAGCCCTGCTTTTCTTTGACAGAAGCAGGGCTTTTTCAATATTTACCGATTTAATACGTTACAACGACCAAGAAAATTCATTCCCGGAGATCTCCGCGTCAAAGGGAATATGAAATAGCAAAAGGAGTCCTGATATATGCACAAATACGTGATCAAACGCCTTGTGATGCTCATCCCGGTTGTTCTCGGCGTCTCGTTTCTGGTGTTCTTCATCATGTCCCTGGCTCCCGGTGATACCGCCAGAACCATTCTCGGTGAAGACGCCCCTATCGAGGCTGTGGAGGCGCTGCGTGAAGAGCTGGGCTTAAACAAACCAGTCATTGTCCGCTATGCAAATTATATGCTGGATCTGCTTCACGGAGACCTTGGCACCTCCTACAAATCCGGCCGCCCGGTGTTTAGCGAGATCGTTTCCCGCTTTCCCGCGACCTTAAAGCTTGCCTTTTGGGGAATGCTGTTTGCGGTCGTCCTTTCCATCCCCATTGGCATTATCTCCGCCACAAAACAGTATTCCCTGACTGACAGCGTCAGCATGGTACTGGCTCTGCTGGGCGTGGCTACCCCGAACTTCTGGCTTGGCCTGATGTTAATCATCTGCTTTTCCTTAAATATCAAATGGTTCCCCTCCGGCGGATCTGACGGCTGGCGTGCCCTGGTGCTTCCCGTAATTACCCTGGGCACCGGATGTATGGCAAATATTACCCGTACCACCCGCTCTTCCATGCTGGAGGTCATCCGTCAGGATTACATAAGAACCGCGAAGGCAAAGGGTGTGCCGAAGAATAAGGTCATCAATAAACATGCCTTAAAGAACGCGCTGATCCCGGTGGTCACCGTCATCGGTCTTCAGTTCGGCTCGCTGCTTGGCGGCGCCGTGCTGACGGAAACTGTATTCTCCTGGCCGGGAGTAGGCACCTATCTTGTCAACAGCATTAAGGCGAAGGACACGCCTGCCGTTCTCGGCTGCGTGATTATCTTCTCCATATGCTTCAGCATCGTCAATCTTGGCGTAGATCTGCTCTACGCATTTATTGACCCACGTATCAAATCAAAATATAAATAAGGAGTGAACAGCATGAGTGCACAACAAACGAAAAAGCGCAGTATGCTTGTTGAAGTCTGGCAGCGTATGTGCAGAAACCATATGGCCATGCTTGGCCTCTTTATTCTGCTGGTACTGATTTTTGGCGCTGTCTTTGCGGATGTGATCGCTGACTATGATACAAAGGTAATCGCGCAGAATATTTCCGAACGTCTTCAGGGGCCAAGTGCGGCGCACTGGTTCGGCACTGACGAATTCGGCCGCGATATTTTCGCCCGCATTATCCACGGCTCCCGCGTGTCTCTGGTGGTGGGCCTGATCTCCGTATCCGTGTCCCTGACCCTGGGAGGGATCCTGGGCGCCTTCGCCGGCTTCTATGGCGGAAAGGTGGATAATGTCATCATGCGTGTGATGGACATTTTTCTGGCGGTTCCCAGCATTTTGCTGGCGATTACCATTGTTGCTGCCCTTGGTACCAATCTGGTGAACGTCATGCTGGCCATCGGCGTGGCGGGTATACCAAACTTTGCCCGGATTGTCCGCGCGGCGGTCATGAGCGTGAAGGATCAGGAATTTGTGGAATCCTCCCGTGCCATCGGCGCCAGCAACCCAACCATTATTTTCCGTGAAATCTTACCCAACTGCCTGGCTCCGATCATCGTCCAGTCCACCTTGTCCGTGGCAAGCGCAATCCTTTCCACAGCGTCCTTAAGCTTTATCGGTCTCGGCGTACAACCTCCGTCTCCGGAATGGGGAGCCATGCTTTCCAGCGGGCGAAACTTTTTGCGTGACGCGGTTCATCTGACACTGTTCCCGGGTCTGGCGATCGTGATTACGATCCTGGCCTTAAACCTTCTGGGCGACGGTCTGCGCGACGCTCTGGATCCAAGACTGAAACAGTAGGGAGGACATTATGGCTGACAAACAGTATAGTATCGAGATCAAGGACCTCTCCGTCCGGTTTAAAACCATGGACGGCGTGGTATCCGCCATCAACGGCATAGATTTAAGTATTGAAAAAGGAAAAACCCTGGGCCTGGTAGGAGAAACCGGCGCCGGAAAAACCACCACCGCTCTCTCCATCCTGCGGCTGGTTCCCGATCCCCCCGGAGAGATTACCGGCGGTACGATTTATCTGGAAGGAAAGAATGTTTTCGATTATACGGAAAAGGAAATGGAGACGATCCGCGGAAGTCAGGTGTCCATGATCTTCCAGGATCCCATGACATCCTTAAACCCGGTCATGACCGTGGGCGACCAGATCGCTGAGGTCATTCAGCTCCATGAGCATATTGATCAGAAGGCCGCCATGCAGAAAGCGAAAACCATGCTGGAGATGGTAGGAATTCCCGGCAATCGTGCCGGCGAATACCCGCACCAGTTTTCCGGAGGAATGAAGCAGCGCGTGATTATCGCTATGGCGCTGGTCTGCAACCCTCATCTGCTGATTGCCGATGAGCCTACCACCGCTCTGGACGTTACCATTCAGGCGCAGGTTCTGGATTTGATGAAGAAGCTCCGTGAAAAGTATAATACCTCCATGCTGATGATCACACATGATCTGGGCATTGTTGCGGAGGTCTGCGATGAGGTCAGCATCATGTACGCGGGCCGGATCGTGGAGCACGGTTCACTGGAAGATATTTTTGATCACACCGCACATCCCTATACCGAAGGTCTTTTCGGGTCCCTGCCGAACATTGAAAAACGTTCCGAGGAGCTCAAACCGATCCCGGGGTTGATGCCGGATCCTACCAATCTTCCGTCCGGCTGTCCGTTCCATCCGCGCTGCAAATACTGCCAGGACATCTGCACCAGACGCATACCTGTGAAAACAAACCTGAGCGATACTCACAGCGTCTGCTGTCTCGCTTATGAAGAAGGCACCGGCGTAAACTTAGGAGGTAACAGCAATGAGTGACATCTTACTGGAGGTCAAGGACCTTGTAAAATATTTTGACACGCCTGCCGGAAAGCTGCACGCGGTTGACGGCCTCACCTTCAAGCTGGAGAGAGGCAAAACCCTGGGCGTGGTAGGGGAGTCCGGCTGTGGAAAATCCACCACCGGCCGCGCGATCCTCCGTCTTCACGAACCCACCAGCGGGGAGGTTATCTTTGAAGGAAGAGATATTACCAAAATTTCTCTGAAAGAGATGCAAAAGCTCCGCTCTGAAATGCAGATCATCTTCCAGGATCCTTTTGCCTCCCTGAATCCGCGCAAAACGGTCAGTGAGATCATCGGTGAGCCGCTGCGGCTTCATAAGGTTTACAAGAAGAAAAAAGAGCAGGAAGCACGTGTCCTGGAGTTGATGGAGCTGGTTGGCCTTTCCGAACGTCTGGTCAACACCTATCCTCACGAGCTGGACGGCGGACGCCGCCAGCGTATCGGTATTGCCCGCGCACTTGCCATGCGGCCCAAATTTATCGTATGCGACGAACCGGTATCCGCCCTGGACGTATCCATTCAGGCGCAGATCCTGAACCTGTTAAAAAAGCTGCAGAAGGATTTCGGACTGACCTATATGTTTATTACCCATGATCTGTCCGTTGTAAATTATTTCTCCGATGAGATCATCGTCATGTACCTGGGCAAGGTTGTGGAACATGCCGCTTCCGTGGATTTGTTTGCGCATCCGACTCACCCGTACACAAAGGCGCTGCTCTCCGCGATTCCGATACCGAGCATCCATAAAAAACAGGAACGGATCCTCTTAAAGGGTGAGATCACCTCGCCGATCAATCCGAAGCCCGGCTGCCGGTTCGCCCCCCGCTGTGAGTACGCGAAACCATGCTGCTTTGAGAAATCTCCGGAGCTTGTGGAAAATGAACCCGGACACTATGTAGCCTGTCATTTCTGCAAGGACTTTTAAATTAACGTAATTATTTCCATAAAAGAAGGCAAAGTAAGCTCGCTTACGGAGGCCTTCTTTTATGCGGATAAAATATTTTTTTGGAGGCATAAAGCTATGAAATACCAGATTGACGAACAATTTACCGTGGACTGCCTGAAGGACCTGCTGGCTGCTCCCAGCCCGGTGGGCTACTACCGTGAGATTCTGCCGGTGGTAGAACAGTATGCGCACATGTTCGGCAAAGAAGTCACCTACGACAATAAGAGCACCGCTTATATTACCCTCGACGGGGAAGACAATTCGGAGACCGTCATGATCGGCGCGCATCTGGACACCATCGGCATGGTCGTCCGCCGTATCGATAAGGACGGCATGATCCGCGTGCGCCAGTTAGGCGGCATAAACTATCACAGTGCGGAAGGCAGCACCGTAACGGTGCATACCCGCGAAGGCATGGCCTACACCGGCCTGCTGGCCTGCGAGTCCCATTCCGTACATGTATTTGACGACGCGCGCACCCTGGATCGGGATGATAACCATATGATCGTCATATTGGACGAACCGGTGAAAAGCAAAGAAGACGTTACAAAGCTTGGCATTCGTCACGGCGATGTGATCTCCATCGATCCGATGTTTGAACAGACCGCCAACGGCTATCTCAAGTCCCGTTTCCTGGATGACAAAGCGGCCGTAGCCTGCTGCTTCGCCATGCTCAAATATTTGTTTGAAAACCACTTAAAACCGAAATACCGCACTATTTTGGCGTTCCCGCACTATGAGGAAATCGGCCTTGGCGGCACCTACGTTCCCGCAGAAGTATCCGAATTTGTGGCGGTGGATATTGGCCTGATCGGTCCGGATTACGATGGCAATGAATACGCCGTCAGCATCTGCGCCAAGGATAATTCCACGCCCTACGACTACGATCTGGTCTCCCGCCTGATCCGTCAGGCCTCCGAGACCGGCTGTAATTACGCGGTGGATATCTTCTACCGCTACGGCACCGATGCCAACGCAGCACTGAAGGCAGGTAATAACCTGCGGGCAGGCGCCCTCGGCATGGCCGTTTACTGCAGCCACGGCCGCGAACGTACCCACATTCAGGGCCTTACCAATACCGTACAGCTGCTGATTGCATATGCATTGGATGTCTAAATCCGCAGGATTTGCAATCTTTTCCCTCATCTTGCATATTTTATAGTAACGTTTATTATCCTCCAGGAGGAATTTTATGACTTACTATACGCCTGTCGTTGGGATCATTACCCACATCAGCACCAAGACTACCGGAACCAGCACATCCGGCTGCACGCTCCTTATCAATATGAACAGCGAGAACCAGGGGTCGGTCAATATTCTGCTGCCATCCACAGCTTATGTCTTAAACGGACGTCAGTTCCAGATCGGCGACCGGGCTACCTTTTTCTACCTTTCCCAGGCCCCGGCGCCGCTGATCTATCCGCCCCAGTACCGGGCGGTGGCCGCGGCCTACACCCCATACGGCTCCAACGCCGCCCTGGATGTGTTCAATTCCGCTCTCACTAACACGGAAAATTCCCTGGTACTGAGTACGACTGCCAACACCCCTGTCACCCTGCAGAACGGGCAGAACTTCTGGGGGGAACTGGGCGGAAAGCTTTTGATGGTCCTTTACGGCGCCACCACCCGCAGCATCCCCGCCCAGACCACCCCGGAGCAGATTGTGGTATTCTGCACCGGAGAATAGTTTTCTGAAAACACTGCCGCCGGCGGCCTTCCATAGGGCTGTTTCCGGCGGCAGCCTGTTTCATCAGAATGCAGTATTTGTTTTGTCAAGGCATCCTTTTCCCCAATTCCCCCGGTAAATTTTGTACATTTTTCAGCCGTATAAATCGACCCGCTTTCGCCAATCCTTTACTATAACAGTTCCGTCTGGCTGCATACGCTTGCCCGGCCGGACAGTTACAG
>CAZICB010000033.1:14630-24299 GCA_964537765.1 uncultured Lachnospiraceae bacterium | reverse complement strand
GCCGTTGACGCAGCCGCCGGGGCAGCCCATGATCTCGATGAACTGATAGTCCGCCTCGCCGCGCTTGACCCTATCCAACAGGGTGCGGGCGTTGGCCAGGCCGGAGGCCACCGCCACCTTGACGGTCAGTCCGCCCACGGTGTAGCTGGCTTCCTTCACGCCCTCCACGCCGCGGACCTCGGTGAAGTCCAGAGCGCCCAGAGTCTCGCCGGTGATGGTCTCCACGGCGGTACGCAGAGCGGCTTCCATCACGCCGCCGGTGGCGCCGAAGATGACGGCCGCGCCGGTGCCGGAGCCCAGGGGGTTGTCAAAGGCCTCGTCGGGCAGGTCCAGGAACCTGATGCCGGCCATGTCGATCATGCGGCCCAGCTCACGGGTGGTCAGGGCGTAATCCACGTCGGGCATGCCGTTGGCGTCCTGATCGGGACGGTTGATCTCGAACTTCTTGGCGGTACAGGGCATGACGGACACCATCACGATGTTCTTGGGGTCCACGCCCATCTTCTCCGCCCAGTAGCTCTTGGCAATGGCGCCGAACATCTGCTGGGGGGACTTGCAGGAGGACAGGTTGGGGATCATGTCGGGATAGTAGTGCTCACAGTATTTCACCCAGCCGGGGGAGCAGGAGGTGATCATGGGCAGCACGCCGCCGTTCTGGATGCGCTCCACCAGCTCGTTGGCCTCCTCCATGATGGTCAGGTCGGCGCCGAAGTTGGTGTCGAACACCTTGTCGAAGCCCAGACGGCGCAGGGCGGCCGCCATCTTGCCCTGAACATCGGTGCCGATGGGCAGGCCGAAGCACTCGCCCAGACCGGCGCGGACGGCGGGAGCGGTCTGCACCAGCACCACCTTCTCGGGGTCGGCGATGGCGGCGAACACTTCCTTGGTGTAATCCTTCTCGCGCAGGGCGCCGGTGGGACATACGGCGATGCACTGGCCGCAGGACACGCAGCTGGTCTCGCCCAGGCCCATCTCAAAGGCGGAGCCGATGTGGGTGGCGAAGCCGCGGGCGTTGGCGCCGATCACGCCGATGCCCTGGGTCTCACGACAGACGGCCACGCAGCGGCGGCACAGGATGCACTTGCTGTTGTCGCGGATCATGTGGGCGGCGGAGTCATCGATCTCGGAGGGGGTCATGGCGCCGTCGTACAGGTGGGCGTCGTCCACACCGTATTTGCGGCACAGGTCCATCAGCTCGCAGTTGCCGCTGCGTACGCAGGCCAGACAGCCCTTCTTGTGGTTGGACAGGATCAGCTGCAGGGTCTTCTTCCGGGCCTCGATGACCTTGGGGGTGCTGGTCCATACCTCCATGCCGGGATTGATGGGGTATACACAGGCGGTGACCAGGGTCTTGGCCCCCTTCACCTCGACCACGCAGATACGGCAGGCGCCGATCTCGTTGATCTCCTTCATATAGCACAGGCTGGGGATCTCGATATTTGCCAGACGGGCGGCCTCCAGAATGGTGGAACCGGCGGGAGCGCTTACCTCCTGGCCGTTGATTTTAATGGTGATATTCTCCATGGTAATGGTCTCCCTCCCTTATTTCTTGATGATGGCGCCGAACTTGCAGGCGTCCATACAGCTGCCGCACTTCAGGCACTTGGCCGGGTCGATGACATGGGGCTGCTTCACGCTGCCGGTGATGGCGCCGGTGGGGCACTGGCGGGCGCACAGGGTGCAGCCGCGGCATTTGACAGGGTCGATCTCGAAATTCAGCAGCGCCTTGCACACGCCGGCGGGACAGCGCTTCTCCACGATGTGGGCCACATACTCGTCACGGAAGTAACGCAGGGTGGACAGCACGGGGTTGGGCGCGGTCTGGCCCAGGCCGCACAGGGAGTTCTCCTTGATGTGGTAGCACAGGGCTTCCAGCTTGTCCAGGTCCTCCATGGTGCCGTTGCCGGAGGTGATCTTCTCCAGGATCTCCATCATGCGCCGGGTGCCGATACGGCAGGGGGTGCACTTGCCGCAGGACTCGTCCACGGTGAACTCCAGGAAGAACTTGGCGATGTCCACCATGCAGTCGGTCTCGTCCATGACGATCAGTCCGCCGGATCCCATCATGGAGCCGATGGAGATCAGATTGTCATAGTCGATGGGAATATCAAAATGCTCCGCCGGGATACATCCGCCGGACGGGCCGCCGGTCTGGGCCGCCTTGAACTTTTTGCCGTTGGGGATGCCGCCGCCGATCTCCTCGATGACCTCCCGCAGGGTGGTGCCCATGGGGATCTCCACCAGTCCGGTATTGTTGATCTTTCCGCCCAGGGCGAATACCTTGGTGCCCTTGGATTTTTCGGTACCCATGGACGCGAACCATTCCGCGCCGTTTAAGATGATCTGCGGGATATTCGCGTAGGTCTCTACGTTATTTAAGATCGTCGGCTTGCCGAACAGGCCTTTCACTGCCGGGAACGGAGGACGGGGGCGGGGCTCGCCGCGGTTGCTCTCAATGGAGGTCATCAGGGCGGTTTCCTCGCCGCAGACGAAGGCGCCGGCGCCAAGGCGGATATCGATGTCAAAGTCAAATCCGGTGCCGAAAATGTCCTTGCCTAAAAGTCCGTATTCACGGGCCTGGCCGATGGCGATTTTCAGACGCTGTACAGCGATGGGATACTCCGCGCGGACGTAGATATAGCCCTGGCTTGCGCCGATGGCGTAGCCAGCGATGGCCATGGCTTCCAGTACCGCGTGGGGATCGCCCTCCAGCACGGAACGATCCATGAACGCGCCCGGGTCGCCCTCATCGGCGTTACAGCAGACATATTTCTGATCCGCGTCGTTCTGTTTCGCAAATTTCCATTTCAGTCCGGTGGGGAAACCGGCGCCGCCGCGTCCGCGGAGGCCGGAATCCAGCAGGCACTGGATCACTTCATCGGGAGTCATCTCGGTCAGGACCTTGCCCAGAGCTTCGTAGCCGCCGGTACCGATGTACTCGTCGATGACCTCCGGGTTGATGATACCACAGTTGCGCAGGGCGATCCGGTGCTGTTTTTTGTAGAAATCCGTGTCAACCAAAGCTTTGACTCCGGCGGGGGTCACGGTCTCATCGTAGAGGAGACGGGTAACCACACGGCCTTTTAACAGGTGCTCCTGCACGATCTCCGGAATGTCCTCTACCTTGACCATGGAGTAAAAGCTGGCATCCGGGTATACAATCATAATCGGCCCTAAAGCGCAAAGACCATGGCAGCCGGTCTGTACCACGCATACTTCGTCCTGCAGTCCGGCCTTTTCGATCTCAAGCTTCAGGGTTTCCATAATCTGCTGGCTGCCGGAGGAAGTACATCCGGTTCCGCCGCAAACCAATACATGTGAACGATACATCTGTTGTCCTCCTTACTTGATGTCTGCTGAGTTTAAGGTGTATGCCTCTACAACATGACCTCCGATCAGGTGGCGTTCCACCACTTCAGCAGCTTTTTCGGGGTTCATCTTGATGTAGGTGACCTTCGGTTTGCCAGGTTCCATCACTTCAACGATGGGTTCGTACTGGCACAGTCCGATGCAGCCGGTCTGTGTGACGGCGATCCGGTCTGTAAGTTTCTTTTCCTGAACCAGATTGGACAGGGTGTTGAGTACGGGTCTGGCCCCGCTGGCGATGCCGCAGGTGGCCATGCCCACCACAACGCGGGTATGGGCATGATCCTCCGCGCGCATGCTGACCTGGTTCTGCACCCTTTCGCGGATGGCTCTCAATTCTTCAAGACTTTTCATATGGTTCCTCCAATCATTCATGCCGGGCAGCCGCCCGGACTGGGGTGTCAGTAGACGGCGCCGCCGTCTGCCTCCTGTTTGTTTTCTGTCAGATAATCCTTAATATATTCGGAAATCTCGGGGGTGTCAAAGGGAACATCGCCCAGGATTTCCCGGAATTCCCTGGTATCCAGTGCAAAGGAATGGCCGTTGTAAGTGTAGCGGTATAGAAAATCCGTTTCCGGATGATAGACCACCAGGGTATGGATGGTGCTGGTAATGTCGCCTAAGGGCATCCGGTCGATATGGGACAGGACAAACACCGCGGTGACGGTGGTGCCGACGCCCTCCCGGGACTCGATGGAAAAGCTTCCTCCGGTGCTCTCCGCCGCGTATTTGAAAAACGGCACGCCCAGACCAACCTTGCGTGTAGTGCGGCTGGTATAGAAAGGGTCGGTCACCTGCTTCACCTGTTCCGCACTCATGCCGCAGCCATCGTCGGCGATGGTGATGGACAGCCGGTCTTTTTCAAAGTCGGCATCCACGGTGATCTGCACCAGGGATGCTCCCGCGCGGGTGGAATTCTCCGCTACATCCAGGACATTCAGTGAAATCTCCGGCATCATAGGCGCTATTTATATTTGGCAAGGATGCCGGGGATCTGATCCGGAGTCAGCCGTCCGTATACCTCGTCGTTGATCATCATGACGGGAGCCAGGCCGCATGCGCCTACGCAGCGGCAGGAATCCAGGGAAAATCTTCCGTCAGGGGTACATTCGCCATTGGTAATGCCTAAAAGCTCTTCCAATTTGCTGAGAACGGAGCCGGAGCCTTTGACGTAACAGGCAGTCCCCAGGCAGACAGAAATCCGGTATTTGCCCTTTGGCTGAAGGGCGAACATGGAATAAAAGGTGGCTATGCCATATACCTTTTCCAAGGGAACCTCCATCTCATCGGCGATCATCGTCTGAACCTCAATGGGAAGGTATCCATAGATTTCCTGTGCCTGCTGCATAATCGGCATCAAAGGGCTTTTCGTGTCTTTCAATTCAGCGATGACCTTTTTCAGGGCAAGTTCCTGCTCCGGGGTTCCGCTGAAAGGAACACCTTCTTTTTTGCGAGCCATGTGTATTCCTCCTCCTATGTTGTGTTAGTTAATATATCTAGCATTCTACCATGAAATTGAGAAAAAATCCACAGGAATTGGTGATAGTTAAAAAACAAACCGAAACGACCTGTTGATTATTCACAAATTCAATGGTATCCTTAATAGTATCAATGATCAGGTATGGCTCCGGGCCGGATGCGGGGCCGATGACCGCCAGGATAGGAGGAGTAGCGTATGACTGCAAAAGAAGTACAGGAGGTATTGGGAGCCAGGGTGCTGGTGGGGGAAGAATATTTGGAACGGGAGGTTACCACGGCATGCGGCTCCGATTTGATGAGCGATGTTCTGGCCTTTACCAAGAACCATTCCGTGCTGCTGACCGGACTTTGCAACCCGCAGGTTATCCGGACGGCGGAGATGATGGATATCGCCTGCGTGATTTTTGTCCGGGGAAAGAAGGCGGATGAGAAAATCCTGGATATGGCCAGGGAGCGGGAGCTGATTATCATGGAGACCGGCCACCGGATGTTTTCTTCCTGCGGCATGTTGTTTAAGGCGGGGCTGACCGGAGGTGAGATTTGATGGAGAACGCGATTGTGCTGAAGTATAAGGTTTCTTCCGATGATTTTACCAGAGCCGGCGAGGCCAGCAGCGATGTGAAAGGGAAGTTAAAGCAGCTTGGCGTGAATCCGGCTGCGATCCGCAAGGTAGCCATCGCCATGTACGAGGGCGAGATCAACATGGTGATTCATGCCCGGGGAGGCGAGATCACGGTGGAGATCACGCCGGAGGCGATCCAGATGGTTCTGGCGGACGTGGGCCCTGGTATCCCCGATATCGATCTGGCCATGAAGGCAGGCTGGTCCACAGCGCCGGATGAGGTGCGCAACCTGGGCTTTGGCGCCGGCATGGGACTGCCGAACATGAAAAAATATACCGACGATTTGAAGATCGAGACAGAAATCGGCGTCGGGACGACGATCACGATGCGGGTGAATCTGTGAGAAGGAGGTCTGCATTTTGGACAAATTTTACCACTCTGTCCGGCTGGATCCGGATCTGTGCAAGGGTTGTATCAATTGCCTGAAGCGTTGTCCCACCCAGGCGATCCGCGTGCGGAATGGGAAAGCGCAGATCAACAGCAAATTCTGCATTGACTGTGGGGAATGCATCCGCATATGCCCCCACCACGCGAAGCATGCGGTCTATGACAGCCTGGCTGTCATGAAACAGCATAAGTATAATGTGGCCTTGCCCGCGCCCTCCCTCTACAGCCAGTTTAACAATCTGGATGATGTGAATATCGTGCTCAATGCCCTGCTGATGATGGGCTTTGACGCGGTGTTTGAGGTCAGCGCGGCGGCGGAGCTGGTGTCGGAGGCCACCAGGGAATATTTATCGGAGCATGAGGGAAACCTGCCGCTGATCAGCACCGCCTGCCCGTCTGTGGTACGGCTGATCCGTGTGCGCTTCCCCAATCTGATTTCCCATCTGCTTCCCTTAAATCCGCCGGTGGAGGTGGCGGCCATGATGGCCGTGCGCCAGGCTATGGAAAAGACCGGATACGCCAGGGAGGATATCGGCATCAGTTTCATCTCCCCCTGCCCGTCAAAGGTAACCTATGTGCAGGCGCCTCTGGGCACGGAAAAAAGCGAGGTGGATCATGTGCTCGCCATCAAGGATGTGTACCCGGAGCTTTTGAAGCATATGAAGCATGTGACGGAGGATCCCGAGGAGCTTTCCACCTCCGGGAAAATCGGCATCAGCTGGGGGCGCAGCGGCGGGGAAGCCGGCGGCCTTTTCACGGAGAGCTATCTGGCGGCCGATGGCATTGAAAATGTCATCCGGGTGCTGGAGGATCTGGAGGACGAGAAATTTACCAACTTAAAATTCGTGGAATTGAACGCCTGCAACGGCGGCTGCGTGGGCGGCGTCCTGACTGTGGAGAACCCCTACGTGGCGGAGGTCAAGCTCAAGCATCTGCGCAAATACATGCCGGTGGCCCGCAGACATATGGATATGGAGGAGGCCGTGGAGCAGATGGTGCCCTGGACTACCGGGGTGGAGTATGAGCCGGTGTTCAGCCTGGGCGGAAACATGATGGAGAGCTTTATGCGGCTGAATCAGGTGGAGCAGCTGTTAAAGAAACTGCCGGGATTGGATTGCGGCTCCTGCGGCGCGCCTACCTGTAAGGCCCTGGCGGAGGACATCGTGCGGGGGGAGGCCAGCGAAACCAATTGTGTCTATTATCTGCGCGAGAATCTTCACAAGCTGTCGGAGGAGGTTTCCGTCCTCGCCGACGATCTGCAGGCGGGAAACACGGCCGGACGGAAGACAATCCGGATTTTGAAAGATTATATCCAGAAAATATCAGATGAGATGTCAAGGCTCGATATCCAGGATGAGGAGGAAATATGACCATACAACAATTGATTGACAGCGGCTTGTTCCAGGTGGTGAATATCGGGGAAGAGACGGACCGGGAGATCACGGTTCCCTTCTGCTGCGATTTGCTGAGCATCGCCATGGGCAGGGCACCGGCGGGCTGCGCCTGGGTGACTGTGATGGGGAATATGAATACGCTGGCGGTGGCCACATTGGCGGACGCGGCCTGCATTATCATGGCGGAGGGCGCTGCTCTGGACGAGGCTGCCGTAAAAAAAGCGAAGGATCAGGAGATCACCGTGCTGTCCACGGAGCTGCCGATTTTTGACGCTGCCCTGGCGGTATACCAGAAGCTCCATGCTTAACCTGTCCTATGACTTGCATATCCATTCCTGCCTTTCCCCATGCGGGGATGATGATATGACGCCGGGAAATATCGTCGGCATGGCCGCCATCAAGGGCCTGGACGTGATTGCCGTCACCGACCACAATTCCTGCAGGAACTGCCCCGCGGTGATGAAGCTGGCGCAGGCCTACGGTGTCCTGGCGATCCCTGGCATGGAAATCAATACAGCGGAGGAAGTTCACGCGGTCTGCCTGTTTCCGGATCTGGAGCGTGCTCTCGCGTTTGACGCCTATGTTTATGAGCGCCTGTTAAAATTTCCCAACAAGGAAGAGGTATTCGGCAAACAGCAGATCTGTGATGAGGATGACCAGGTCATCGGCACAGAGCCCTGCCTGCTGATCAACAGCGCGGATATTTCCTTCGACGAGCTTTGGGATGTGGTTGCCTCCTACGGGGGCGTCATGTTCCCGGCCCACATCGAGAAATCCGCCAACAGCCTTATCGCAAACCTTGGCTTTATCCCGCCGGACAGCAAGTTTAAGACAGCGGAATTAAAGGACTTAAAAAAACTGCACCAGATGCGAAAGGAGCATCCTTACTTAAATAACTGCCGGATCATCAGCAATTCCGACGCTCATTACCTGGAG
Organism: uncultured Lachnospiraceae bacterium; assembly: GCA_964537765.1. Lineage (GTDB taxonomy): Bacteria > Bacillota > Clostridia > Lachnospirales > Lachnospiraceae > Brotaphodocola. The sequence continues at coordinate 16,114 of CAZICB010000033.1, read as the reverse complement.
CATATCAATGAGCCCTTGCTGACGATCCCGGTGCGGGAAAAGAGCATCCAGGCGGTGCTGGATTATTTGCGGGGAGAGGATGCGGTATGATCCATACGCCGGGTAAAATCACGGCCAATGATGTAAAAACCGGAAAAAAAGAAAATAAAAGGGTTCGCCCTCTGTGTGCGGCTTTTGAAAGCGTATTGCAAAATGTATTGCATTTTCGTGTGACCAGTGTATAATAGAATCATAAGGAGGTTCTATGCACGAATATTTCGATTTTGATATGGAGCATGCTTCTTTTGAGTGGGACGAAACCAAGGAAGAGCTTAATTTTAAAAAGCATGGCATTCGTTTTAAAACAGCGGCAAAGGTATTCCTTGATCCCAATAAACTGATCCGGGAGGACGAGGAGCATCCGGAAGAAAGCAGGTATAATATTTTAGGGAAGGTTGGCAGAATCCTTTTCGTTGTATGTGCTTTTAAAGAAGGGAATGTAGTCCGCCTGATATCAGCAAGATTGGCGACTGTGCCTGAGAAAGAGAGGTATGAATATGGTGAAGATGAATGGGAATGAACTGGTTCCGGAGCTGACCACAGAAGAGCTTTTTGAATTGGAGCAGGCAGCGTCAAAGCCAGTGGTTTATGACGAGGACAGCCCGGAAATGACACAGGAGATGCTGATGCAGTTTAAGCGCATGAATAAAGCAGAGAGGGTGAAACAGACCGTGTCCCTTCGGCTTTCGCCCAGCACTTTGAGCAAGGCAAAAGCATTGGGGAAGGGTTATACATCTGTGCTGAGTCGTCTGCTTGATCTGGCAATTAATGATGAGGATATGCTGAAAAAATGCCTTTGATCAACCCTTATAATCCTCCCGTATAAACGGCGAAAATGTCAGCTTATGCCCCTGGTACTCCTCGTAGTAGCGGATCACCATGCAGGAGAGCAGCAGGTGGAAGCGGTAGTACGCAGAGGCCTTTCTTTTTTTCCATCAGGATGCAGTGAGACGCGCCAGTGACGCGTCTCATCGTACCCATCAGGATGCAGTGAGACGCGCCAGTGACGCGTCTCACTGCATTTTCCGCGTCGGGGCAGCCGCGATGACATTTTTCGCGGATATCGGCTCAAAATGTTCACATATAAAACACAGATTTTTCACCGGAGGCTGTTATAGTTGACCCATGAAAAAAATTCCAGATACACGATTTGAAAAACGAATCCGTGGCGGGAGGAAGGAGTTTGTTTCCATGAAAAAAAGGAAGTGGATGATGATTGGCTGCGTGGCGCTGGCGGCCTGGATGGCTGTGGGCTGTGCCGCCGGGGGTCAGGAAGCCGTGACGATGGCGGAAGAAAGCAGCGCCGAGGCAGGAGCCGGGCAGACAGGATCTAAAGAGGCGGAGTCAGAGCGGGCGGAGCCGGAACATGGCGGAGAAAAGCCGGAGGGGATGCCCGGGGACGGACATCCGGCGGGTCAGGGCGCGCCTGATGGGCAGGGCGGCCC
>CAZICB010000033.1:12839-14530 GCA_964537765.1 uncultured Lachnospiraceae bacterium | reverse complement strand
GGAGGCGGCCCGGGTGGTCAGGGCGGTCCGGGAGGAGGTCCCGGCGGTTCTGGCGCCCCCGGCGGCGGTTTCGGCGGCAGCGGAGAGGTGTCCCATGGTTCCTCCGCCAATACCCTGGAGGAGGATGGAAGCGTGAGCGGGAAAACCTATACCTCCGCCGGGGATGATGAAAACGCCCTGCGGGTAGATGGGGCGAGCGTCACGCTTGAGGACGTTGTTATCGAGAAAACAGGAGGGAAGTCCTCCAACACGGAGGATGGTGATTTCTACGGACAAAATGCCGCTTTCCTCGCGATAAACGGCGCGCAGGTGACGATCAAAGGCGCGTCCGTAGATACCGACGCCGCCAACGGAAACGGCGTATTCAGCTATGGGGAGGGCACTGTAGTCAATATTTCTGACTCCGTGATCCGCACGGCCCGGAATAATTCCGGGGGTATCCAGACCACCGGCGGGGCGGTCACCTTTGCCTCGAACCTGGATGTGGAGACTCAGGGGAATTCCTCGGCAGCCATCCGCAGCGACCGGGGTGGCGGGACGGTCAATGTAAACGGCGGCTCTTACCTGACAAATGGGACCGGAAGCCCGGCGATTTACTGCACGGCGGATATCACGGTATCCAATGCGGCGCTGACGGCGAATGCCAGCGAGGGCGTGGTGGTGGAAGGGAAAAATTCCGTCACCTTGAAGGACTGCATCCTGACCGGGAACATGGATCATACCTATGGGGACGACTCAGATGAAAATATCCATGCCATCATGATCTATCAGAGCATGTCCGGGGACGCGCAGATCGGCGAAGCATATTTTGAAGCCGAGGGCGGGAGTATTACCTCAAAGGCCGGGGACATGTTTTATGTGACCAATACCGATTGTGAAATCGTACTGAAGGATGTGGCTTTGCAGCTGGCAAACGATACGCTCCTGCGGATAGAGGGGAATTCCTCCCGGAGGGGCTGGGGAACACAGGGCGCCAACGGCGGCGATGTGATTTTGATGGCGGATGATCAGAAGCTTAAGGGAAATATTCTGGTGGACAGTATCTCCTCCCTGGATTTCACCCTGGACAATGGCAGTGAGCTGGAGGGCGCGATCAACCCGGACGGGGAGGGCGGCCCGGTTCACGTGACTCTGAAATCCGGCTCCGTCTGGAAGCTGACCGGCGACAGTTATATCACAAGCCTGGACGGGGATGTGTCGGATATTGTTTTTGGCGGATATCATCTTTATGTGGACGGGGAAGAGATTTCATGATCTCAGACAGGTTATCGTTTACTCACGGTTCGCGAAACCGGGAAAAATAGAATGAAAGAGAGGAAACAGGGATGAAAATGAAAGGAATGAAAAATCTATGGATTGCCGCCTTCTGCGCAGCGGCGGCGGCAGCCGTGACGGGCTGCGCGTCGACGGCGGAAGCAGAGACGACGGCCGTGATCACGCAGGGAACTGCCCAGGAGACACTTCCGGAGACGCCGCCCGAGGGCGAAAACCGTCCGGAGAGACCGCAGGATGATGGAAGTATCCTGGCCAAAATCACGGCGATTGACGGGAGTACAATCACAGTGGTGACGGCAGATGAATCTGACGGACAGAGGGGACGGGGCGGACGTCCGGAGGATGCCGCCGAAGGGGAGAGCCTCGCGGAGGGCGAAACCCGTCCGGAAAGACCGGAAAGAGGAACCCGTCCGGAG
>CAZICB010000033.1:6901-12739 GCA_964537765.1 uncultured Lachnospiraceae bacterium | reverse complement strand
CCTCGCGGAGGGCGAAACCCGTCCGGAAAGACCGGAAAGAGGAACCCGTCCGGAGGATGCCGCCGAAGGGGAGAGCCTCGCGGAGGGCGAAACCCGTCCGGAAAGACCGGAAAGAGGAACCCGTCCGGAGAAACCGGCAGACGGCGAGACACCGCCGGAGACGCCTGCAGACGGCGAGACGCCGCCAGAGAAACCGGCGGAGGGCGAAACGCCGCCGGAGATGCCCGCGGAGGGCGAGAGCATGCCGCAGGACGCGGACGGCAGAAAGGAAATGATGCCCAGGGGCGGCCAGAAAGGGATGCGTGACATGGAATTTTCGGAGGAGACAGTCTCATGGACGATTTCATCCGATATTGTGATTCGAAAGGGAGCAGAGGAGAGCGCCTCCGTGTCGGATCTGGCCGAGGGCGATATCATCCGTGCCGTTCTGGACGGGGAAACCGTTGTGAGTATAGATATTATGGATTTTAAGGGCGGCCAGGAAAAAGCCCGGCCGCAGGAAAAGCAGCAATAAGAAAGCTCAGGTCAATCCTTATAATCCTCCCGTATAAATGGTGACAATGCCAGCTTATGTCCCTGGTACTCCTCATAGTAACGGATCACCATGCAGGAGAACAGCAGGTGGAAGCGGTAATAGGGGTCGTCCAGGGAATGGTGGATCAGCGCTTCGATTTTATTGATTTTGTAAATGACAGTGTTCCGGTGCATGTAAAGGACCTTGGAGGTCTCGGCAATGCTCCGGTCATGCAAAAGGTAATGAAACAGTACGTCCCGCAGGTTGTTGTGATAAGCCTGATCATAGCGGGTCAGTGTGAGAATTCCCGGGGAGCACAGATAGATGATATCGTCGCTCCCAAGGGAATTTTTCAGGTTTTGGGCGCAGATATGGATGGTCAGGTAAAGATTATAGCGGCCAAAGTAGGCCAGGCGGGTGTCCGGCTCTAAGCGTACCTTCCGGATGACAGGCAGGATGATCCTGCTTTTTTTGTAGTTCATATGGAGGGCGCTTATGGAAAAGGAGGCGTGGCTGACGACGGCGGTCGCCTGGAAGCGGGAGAGGATTTTCTCGATCAGATCCTTGTTCGCGGGGATGGGGCATAGGGCCTGACGGGAGGAAATCAGAATAAAAATATGACCCTCCAGCAGGGTAACATTGTCCCTGGGAAACAGAGGACGAAGCTCCTCCATAAGCTGAGAGCGGAGCCGGTCTGTATTTGGCCTGGTATCGTCATCCAGACTGATCAGGATCGTGCGCATATATTTTTCACGCTTTCCCGGAAGCAGGTCAATCAGACGGCGGAATTGTTCAAAATCAAGATGTTCGGGCATACTCGGCTGGCCTCCCATAGGATTTCCGGGCGGGGCCGCGCCCCGGCATCCCTGCCCGGAGATTGAAAGAAAGTATGTTCATAGTAACTATGGTACATTTTCCAAAATAATGTTATACTGTTCGTGATGGTATTTTATCATAAAAAAAATAATTTTACAATTTAAAGGGAGTTGAGAATTATGGAAGCGGATCGCAGTGTAAGCACCACAGTATTTAATATCCAGACCTATTGTATCCATGATGGCCCGGGAATCCGGGTGACCGTATTTGTGAAGGGGTGCCCTCTGCGATGCACCTGGTGCGCAAACCCGGAGTCCAATCTTCGCAGGCCACAGCTGATGTTTTATAAGGATAAATGTACCGGGTGCGGCCGATGCGCAGCGATCTGCCCCCAAAAGGCCATCGAGATCCGCGAGAGGGATGGCAAATATAAGGCTTTTACGAACCGCGCGCTTTGCGTGGACTGCGGCGCCTGCGAAAAGCCCTGCCCGGCGGATGCCAGAGAGATGGCTGGAAAGATCACGACCGTGGCGGAGGCCATCAAAAAGGTAGTGGCTGACAAGCTGTTTCTGGACACTTCCGGAGGCGGCATGACCATCAGCGGCGGCGAGTGCCTGGCATGCCCTGATTTTGCGGAAAATCTTCTGATGGCTGCCCATGAGGAGGGCATCTCCACGGCGGTGGAGAGCAGCTGCTTTGCCACCCGGGAGGTGATCGACCAGGTATATGCTCATGTGGATCTGGCTCTGTGCGACATCAAACACATGGATTCGGAAAAACACAGGGAATATACCGGCGTTCCCAATGAGCAGATCCTGGAAAACATTGTACACATCAACCGGGATCTGAAGGTTCCGGTCTGGGTTCGTGTGCCCACGATCCCGGGGCACAATGACGACGACGCCAATATCGAAGCGATGGCAAGCTTTGTCCATGAAAACCTGACTCCTGACACCCGGGTCTGCCTGCTCCCCTATCACAGGCTGGGCGAGTCCAAAAATGAAAGCCTGGGAAAGGAAATGGATATGTCCATCAATGTGCCCTCCGATGAGCATATGAATCATTTAAAGGAGATTGTGGAGAAGTACGGGCTGACGGTGCAGATCGGAGGATAAGAAAGGCAGCGGTACGGGATGTTTGGGTATATCAAAAACATGTGGCTGAAGGTGCCACTGAAGAGAAAGCTGAGCGCCTATTCCGCCATGGTGATCCTGGTGATGGTGGTCACCGCGGTGTTTACCATACAGCTGGTGCATTACGCGCTGAACAGCTTTGACGTGATTCTGGATGATAATTCCAGATGCCAGGAGTTCACACAGGCGATCGAAGAAGAGGCAGGCGCGTTTGAAGCGTTCATCCGTGAACGGAACCTGAAAAACCGGGAAAGCTACGAGACGGCAAGTGCGCGGACGAAGGAGTGTATCCGACAGCTCCCTTTTGACTATCAGAGAATCGGGGCGGACAGGTACGCGCAGACCTGGAATGTCCTCAATGGATATGAGGGATACACGGATTTCCGGGATCAGCTTCTTCAGACAGATCCGGAGGATGGGGAGTATATTCCCAGCCTTTATCAGGTATATCAGATGCAGGATTATCTGCAGGGCTACGCCCGCCGCCTGACACAGATGACAATGACTGACGGGGATGCGCGGTATCAGGAAAAGGCGGATATTTTTTCGGCTATGCCCAGGCTGATCCTCTTTGTTTCCGGAGTGATGATTTTGATTTCCCTGCTGATGACCAGACTTCTCGCCAATACCGTCTTAAATCCCCTGGGAAAGCTGGTGAGGGCCACCCGCAAGATCATCGCCAACGATTTCGGCGGGGAGGATTTGGCGGTGGAAAATCAGGATGAGATGGGGGAGCTGGTGCACGCCTTCAATAAAATGAAGCATGCCACGCAGGGCTACATCAACAGCCTGATGAAAAACTACGAGATGTCGGAGCTCCTTCACAAAGAAGAGATGGAGCGTGTGGAGACGGAGAAACGCCTGGAGGCGGCGCGGCTGGAACTTTTAAAGAGCCAGATTAATCCGCATTTTCTGTTCAATACCTTGAATATGATCGCCTGCATGGCGAAGCTTGAGGATGCCTCCACCACGGAGCGCATGATTACCTGCATGGGGAATCTGTTCCGCTATGATCTGCGGACATCCGAACAGATCGTCCCGCTGGAGCAGGAACTGAAGGTTGTGGAGGATTACATGTATATCCAGAAGATGCGCTTTGGGGGCCGGATCCGGTATGACAGCGATGTGCGCGTGAATGCGCTGCAGGTGCAGATTCCCGCGTTCACCCTCCAGCCGCTGGTGGAAAATGCCATTGTCCATGGGATCGCGCGAAAGGAGCAGGGAGGCAGGATCCTTCTGCGGGCGTGGATGTCCGGCGATGTGCTGATCTTGTCGATGGCGGACACCGGCGTGGGAATGGATGAGACAAAAAGGGAAACGCTTCTGGAAGCCCTGCAGGGGAAAGGGACTGCCCGGGTGGGAATCGGCCTGGGAAATATCTATCAGCGGATTCATTCCCTTTATCAGGATGGGGATTTGAGAGTATACAGCCGTGCGGGGTACGGGACGGTGATCCAGATGCGGATTCCGCAGGGGAAAGCCGACATGGAGTCCGGACATAGTCCGGAGCTATCTCGGGATCCCGCGTGGGCAGATTCAGGCAAAGGAGGAGATCATGGTACGAGTGTTGATTGCGGATGATGAGATGATCGAGTGTTCGGTGCTGGAAAAGACGCTTCGGACAAATCTTGGCGATCGGTGTGTGATTTTTCAGGCGGAGAATGGCCGGGAGGCGCTGCGCATCTATGAGGAAAAGCAGATTCAGATCGCGATTCTTGATATCGAGATGCCAGGGATCAATGGGATCGAGGCGGCGGAGAAGATCCGGGAGAAAGATAAGGAATGCTGTATCATTTTTTTGACGGCATTTGATGAATTCGCTTACGCGAAAAAGGCGATCTCCGTACGCGCCATGGACTATCTGCTGAAGCCTTACGATGAGAAGGAGCTGATGCTGGTCATGGAGGAAGCGATGCGCATAGCGGAGTCTCGGAACGCGAGGGAAGAAAAGCCGCCGCAGGAGCAGCCGCTGTCGGGGGAACAGGAAACGGAGAAGGAAGCTCCGGGTGAGAGTCCGATCACGGAATCGGATAATGAAAGCGTACGTATGCTGCGCATGGCGGAAGAGATCAGCCGGTTTGTCCGGGATAATTATATGTTTGAGATTTCCATGAATGACCTGGCCCACCGGATGAATTATTCGGAAGCTTATTTCTGCAAGCTGTTTAAGCTGTGTTTCGGATGCAATTTCACCTCTTATCTGACAGAGTACCGGGTGGAGGTGGCCAGAAAGCTTCTGGAAGAGCCGACGACCAATATCAAGGCGGTGAGCAAGGCGGTCGGTTACGCGGATCCCAATTACTTTGCCAAGGTGTTCAGGCGCGTGGCAGGAGTGAGCCCGACGGAATACCGGTTGGAGCGGATGCGCAAGGGAACGGAAAACTGACAGAATCATCGGTTCAGATTTCGCGGTGGCGCGCCCATCGTATTGTGAAAAATGTATAAACAGACGATAAAAAGAGAATAAAATCTTACTAAGATTCACAAAAATTTACCATTTCACAGAGATACCTTCTCAGTTATAATGGACTTACAATAGAAGAGCCTTGCAAGGCACTGACAGACGTGTCAGAATATGAAGGAGGTATGTTTTATGAGAAAAAGAGTGTTAAGTGTTGTATTGTGTACAGCCATGGCGGCGGCAGCCCTGTCAGGATGCGGACTGAAGTCCCCGGAGACCACTACCGCGGCGGCGACTCAGGCAGCGGCGGCGGAGACTCAGGCAGCGGCGGCAGAGACTCAGGCCGCGGCTGAAGCAGCGCCTGCTGGCCAGTATGACACGGCGAACATGCCGGCGGTCACCCTGGTATATGCGGAGGTGAATCCGCTGGATACCATTGTCGGACAGATTGCTACCGATTTTAAGAGCAAGGTGGAAGAGTTATCTGACGGCAAGATCACCATCGACGTACAGGCCAGCGGCGTGCTCGGCTCTGAGAATGATGTGCTTGATACCATGCTTGGCTCCGGCAAGGGCGGCGGTATCGATATTTCCCGTATTTCCGCATTCGCGCTGACCAGCTACGGCGGACAGAAATCCGCTCTGCTGTCCCTTCCGTACACCTTTGTCAGTCGTGAGCACTTCTGGAACTTCGCTACCAGTGATCTGGCGCAGGAGTTTTTGAATGAGTCTCAGGAAAATGGTTCCGGCGTACGCGGACTGTTCTACGGCGAAGAGGGCTTCCGCCATTTCTTCACTGTCAAGGAAGTCAATGATATCGGCGATCTGGCCGGCATGAAGCTGCGTGTGTCCAATGACCCGGTTATGAATGGTCTGGTAGAGTGCCTTGGCGCCAGCCCGACCGTAGTATCCTTCAACGAGCTGTATTCCGCACTGCAGACCGGTGTGGTGGACGGCGCTGAGCAGCCGATCGC
>CAZICB010000033.1:0-6801 GCA_964537765.1 uncultured Lachnospiraceae bacterium | reverse complement strand
TGCAATAATAAGGTTCCGCCGTACAGGCAGGGGGAATGAAGGTTTCCATAAAGATGGACGCAGGCAACAGGCACAGAGGAATTCAAAAAGTCTCTGTGCCCTTGCTTGTAAAGGAAGGATATTAACAGGTTCTTAACAGAACTGTATAAGAAGGGGGAATTCTGAAATGCCCGAAATTTTCAAGACGATTGACAAAATCGAGCCGGCTTACGACGCGGTATACAAGGTGGTCATGTTTATCTGCAAGATTCTTCTGATCGCGGATATTCTGATCACGAGCATGTCGGTGGCCGGACGTTATATTCCGTTTATTCCGGACCCGGCATGGAGCGAAGAGGTCGTGCTGACCTGTATGTCATATATGGCCGTGCTTTCAGCGGCGCTTGCGATCCGCCGCGGGGCTCATATCCGCATGACGGCGCTGGATCGATATCTTCCGGTGAAACTGGTGAAGTCTTTGGATCTGCTGGCGGACATCTGTGTCCTGATTCTGTCTATCATTATGATCACGATCGGATGGAGATATGCGTCCGGTCTGGGCGCAAAGGGCACCTATGTCAGCATGCCATGGCTCTCCAGGTTCTGGATGTATTTCCCGGTTCCGCTCGCGGGGGTTGCCATGCTGGTTTTTGAGATCGAAGCCATTTACAATGATATCAAAAAATTTTATATAAAGGAGGTTGCGTGATATGTCCGTACAGACAATGGCGATTATTGTGCTGCTGGGAAGCTTTTTTGTCATGGTATTTTTGAGATTCCCGATTGCCTACGCAGTGGCGCTTTCCTCCGTTCTCTGCCTGATTTCCCAGGGCTTGAAGCTGAATGTCGTATGCCAGCAGATGGTGAAGGGCATCAACTCCTTCTCCCTGATGGCTGTTCCGTTCTTTATCACGATGGGCTGCCTGATGGGATCCGGCGGTATTTCCGAAAAGCTGATCGCGCTGGCCAATGCCTGTGTGGGCTGGATGCGCGGCGGCATGGCGATGGTAAATATCGTTGCCTCCTACTTCTTTGGAGGTATTTCCGGTTCCGCGTCGGCGGATACGGCATCGCTCGGTTCTATCCTGATCCCGATGATGGTAGATCAGGGCTATGACGCGGATTTCTCCACAGCAGTTACCATCACCTCCTCCTGTGAGGGACTTCTGGTTCCGCCGTCCCATAACATGGTTATCTACGCGACGACCGCGGGAGGTATTTCTGTGGGAAGCCTGTTCCTGGCCGGATATGTTCCCGGCGCGCTGCTTGCGGTTTCTCTGATGATCGGCTCCTATATTATTTCCGTGAAAAGAAATTATCCGAAGGGCGAGCCGTTCAGCATCGGCGTTTTGCTCAAGCAGCTCAGCATTTCCTTCTGGGCTCTCGCCGCGGTATTGATCGTGGTATTTGGCGTGGTCGGCGGCGTATTCACCGCGACCGAGTCAGCTGCAATCGCGGTTATCTATTCCCTGATTGTCAGCGTTTTCATCTACAAGGGTCTGGATTGGAAGGGCGTGTGGAAGACATTGGATGAGTGTGTGGACACCTTGTCTATCGTGTTGATCCTGATCGCGACATCTTCCGTATTCGGCTATTGCCTGACAACGCTTCACGTGCCGGATCTGGCCGCGAATGCGATTACCGGTCTGACGACCAATCCGATTTTGCTTGCTCTGCTTCTGAATCTGATTCTGCTGGTATTGGGCTGCATCATGGATATGGCTCCGATCATCCTGATCGCTACCCCGATCCTGCTGCCGATCGCGACGTCGATTGGCCTCAGCCCGATCCAGTTTGGTATCATGGTGATCTTAAACTGCGGCATCGGTTTGCTGACCCCGCCGGTAGGCGCTGTGCTGTTTATCGGTTCCGCGGTCGCGAAGGTACCGATGGAGAAGGTAGTCAAGGCTACCCTGCCCTTCTACATGTGCATGCTGATCGCGCTGCTGCTGATCACGTTTGTTCCGCAGATCAGCCTGGGCCTTCCGATGCTTCTCGGAGGGGTCTGATCACAGACATTGCTTTGATTCATCAAAATGCGATGAGACGCGCCGGTAACGCGTCTCATCGCGTCGGTTTTCCCGCATGGTGATATCTGTAAAAGAGGAATATGGGGGTTTGTGTGAGGAGAAAAAGCAGACGGAATTGGTCAGTTATATTTGTCGGCACGCTGACAGCCCTGGCGATCGCCGGATGCATGGCGGATAAAAAGAAGACGGAGACTGCCGCAAAGCCGGAGTGGGTGCTGACCTATGCGGAGAACCAGACGGAGAATTACCCCACCACCCAGGGCGCTTACAAATTTGCGGAGCTGGTGAAGGAGGAGAGCGGGGGACGGATCGAGATCCTGGTTTATGCAGAAGCGGAGTTAGGAGACGAACAGTCTGTGATTAAGCAGCTTCAGTTCGGCGGAATCGATCTGGTGCGCGCGTCGTTGTCATCTGTGTCGGAGTTTGTACCGCAGCTGAATGTTCTGCAGATGCCATATCTGTATCGGGATTCCGGCCATATGTGGCAGGTGCTGGATGGTGAGCTGGGCGATAGTTTTATGCAGTCGATGGAGGGTTCCGGGCTGACCGGGCTGTCGTGGTACGACGCCGGAGAGCGGAATTTCTACACGAAGTCCAGACCCATCACTTGCCTGGAGGATGTGCGCGGGATGACGATCCGTGTCCAGGAGTCCAGGCTGATGGAGGCGATGGTGGAAGCCATGGGGGCCAATGCGGTTCAGATGACCTACGATAAGGTGTATTCAGGGCTGGAGACGGGAGTGATCGACGGAGCGGAGAACAACTGGCCATCCTATGAGTCGATGGGTCATTATGAGGTTGCCCCCTATTATACGATCGATGAACACACCCGTGTTCCGGAGATGCAGCTGATTTCCACCCGAACCTGGGAGAAACTGGATCCGTCGGATCAGGAACTGATTCTGCGGTGCGCGAAGGAGTCGGCGCGGTATCAGCGCCGCCTGTGGGAGGAACGGTGCCGTGCCTCCGAAAGGCGTGTGCGGGAGGCCGGCTGTACGGTGATTGAGCTTTCCCAGGAAGAAAAAGCGCGGTTCCATGATGCCGTTCTGCCCGTATATGAAAAATTCTGCGCGGATTATATGGATGTGATCGAAGCGATCATCGCGGTTGGAAAAGAAGAATGAATAAATGAAGTGAGACACGTCATTGACGCGTCTCACTTCATTTTCTGCATTTTTTAGAACGTATGCGTGGTCCGGTTGATGACTTCCTGCTGCATGGAGTCATTGAGCTGTACGAAGTACGCGCTGTATCCTGCGATGCGGACAATCAGATCCCGGTGTTTCTGGGGATTTTCGCGGGCATCGATCAAGGTCTTCTGGTCTACCACATTGAACTGTACATGCTTGCCGCCGTTGGATAAGTAAGTGCGGATCATGGAGGCCAGCTTTTCCATGTCAGCCTCGGTTTTCAGCGCTGACGGATGGAATTTCATGTTCAGAAGGGTGGCCTGGAACGGATCCTGGTCTACCTTCATAGCGGATTGGAGCACGGCCAGCGGGCCGCAGTGATCCATACCCTGCATGGGGCTCATGGTTCCGTCGGCTAGCAGGGTTCCGGCCTTTCTCCCGTCCGGGGTAGCTCCGGTTAAAAGACCGCCGGGCTGGTGGCTGGTGATGGAAATGCCGCAGGGCACGGTGGTGCCGCCGGTGATGGTGGGCAGGGTGGGCACAAAATCGGTGAACAGCTTATAGCAGCGCGCCACGATCTCATCCACGTAGGGATCATTGTTGCCGAATTTCGGCGCGTCCAGGAAATCCTGACGCATGTCCTCATAGCCCACCCAGTCGGCTTCCAGGGCGTCATAAAGCTCTTTCAACGTATATTTCTTCTCGTCAAAGCAAAGCTTTTTGATGGCCGCGAAGGAATCGCCCACATTGACCATGCCAATGGTGCAGATGGATGCGGTGTTATCGAAGGGGATGTCGTGGCGGCACCAGATATCCTTTCCGCTCTCGATTCCCTGGTACATCAGGGCGCTGCGCAGCGGATCCGGAAGCACCTCCTGGGTCACCTTCAGCTCCACATTATTGCGCTCGCCTACGATGCTCAGGCAGTACTCAAACTGCCTGGTCCAGGCGGCGAACATCTCCTCAAAATCCGCGAACTGGGTGAAATCTCCGGTTTCGATGCCGGCCAGCTCCCCATTCTTGACATTGACACCATTGTGGCGGAACAGGTCAAAGATCACGGACATGATGGTCATGGGAACCGGACCGGTACGGCTCTTGCCCGGCAGGTTTGCGTCCAGACAGCCGGTGATGGCAAAATCGCGGGCATCCTCGATGGAAACGCCATGCATGGTGAAAAATTCCGTATAGCTTCCGTCGCTGATGAAGGCCGGCATGGAAAGGCCTGCCTTGATGCATTCGACCCCCTTGATCAGCAGATCCTTCGGTGTGGAGGGAGCCACCCGCAGGGTGATGGTGTGGTGGGGCGTCCGGGTGATCAGGGCCGCGTCCAAAAGCATGTAGCTCAGATCGTTTGTGGCGTCGGAGCCATCCGGCTTTAAGCCACCGATGACGAAGTTATGCCACTTGGCGAAGCCGGCGTTTTTCTTCCGGTTGTTTTTGCCGGAGGTACGGTTTAATTCCATGTCCTTTAAGCGCATGCAGCACAAAAGCTCGACGGCTTCCTCCCGGGTGATCCGGCCGGCTTCCAAATCCGCCTTGTAGAACGGGTACATGAATTGGTCGAAGCGTCCGCCCGGCAGGGTGGTGCTGGGGCTTAACATCAAAAACTGGAACCAGAAACACTGGATGGCTTCCCGGAAGGTGCGCGGCTTCCGGCGCGGGATCCATGCGCAGGTCTCCTTGATCGTCAGGAGTTCCGCCTTGCGGGTCGGGTCTGTTTCCTTTTCCGCCATCTGTCCGGCCAGCTCGCTGTAGCGGTCCGCCAGAGTGTTCATGGCCTCGAAGGCCATGACAACCGCCCGGTAGTAGCGGAATTTGTCGATGCTGTCCGCGTCGGTGAACCGCAGGGCCTTCTGGCATTCCTTCGCCTGCTCGATCAGGGTCAGGGTACCGTTTTCCAGGATCTTTGAGTAGTCCACCATCAAAAGCACCAGGCTGGGTCCAAGGCCGAGGCCGCTCTGGGCATAGCCGCCGCCCACGCCGCGTCCCTGGGCTTTATCTTTCCAGGGCGGCAGGATCAGTCCGGCCTTCAAAAGTTTCAGGATCCGTTCGTCCTCCTGCTCGTAGAAAATGTCGCCCTGCATGCCGATCTGGGTTGCCGGGTCATGATGTTTGTTTAACTCCTGCAAATCGATCTGATCCTGTTCGGACATCTCGTAGCCGTCCTCGATCAGACTGTCGATCTCATCCTGGGTCCAGATGCCGTAGTTAGGGTCGATCTCCAGGCCCATGGGCTTGGACGCGCCCAAGCCTACGATCAGCTCATCGTCCGCGATGGCGATGGGCATCCGCTCCGCGTAGGCCTTCAGCATCTTGCCCCGCTGTATCATGGCCGGGTCATGCTTGGAATGCTCCAGGACATCCGCGGTGATGCGGTATTTTTCAATGCAGATGGGATAGTGGTCTACGACGACTCTTTTTTTGATTCGTTCAATTCTCTCGTGCATAGTATCCTCTCCTTCTTTTTAGTATATTTTCATTATAAACGGCTATGCTAAGCTCGGCTGCGCCCTGACGGGCTTGCCTTCAAAAAACGGCGGTTCCTTCTTAAACCTCGGCCTCATATTCCCAGCCGATCGCGGACGGCCTGGCATTCTCTTGTCCAGCGGTCGGCATCCTCCTTGCGCCCCATCTGGCTGCACACGGCGGCACAATTGCCGCAGGCGTAGGCGTATTCGATGTTTTCCCCGTAGACCAGACGCGTCTTCTCCAGAGCCTCCGTAAAGTCGCAAAGTGCCTGTTCGTAATTTCCCGCCTGGTAGGCAAAGGTGCCGCGAGTGTTTAAGGCTGCCGGATAGTGGGGATTGACACCGCAATCCAGTCCGGACAGGATGGAAACGGAGTTCTGGATGGCCTCATCGGCCTCCTCCCGGCGCCCCAGGGCATTGTAGGCGGCAGCCAGATTGTTCCAGGTGGTGCCCTGCTCCACGATCAGGTTTTCATCCGCGGATACCAGGGGCAATGCCTTCTGAAAATAGGAGAGGGCTTTTTTTGGATCTTTTTTGTCCAGCCAGACCAGTCCGATATTATTGTACAGGCCCGCAAGCACGTCCGGTTTTCCTTTGTTGTCGGTTGAGAGAATCCGGGCGGATCGGGAGAAGTGGTCCAGGGCATTGTCCAGATCCCCCATATACCGGTAGGTGCCGGCCTTGTTTAAAAGGATGGTGGCGTATTCCGGCGTATTTTGGAGGTAGAGGGCTTCCAGCTCCTCCTGCGCCAAAGTAAAGCAGTCCAGGGAATCCTGGAACCGGCTTAAGCCCCGGTAAAAACAGGCCATCTCATTGCACACGGACACGTATGGCATGTTGGGCTCCAGAGGCGGAGCGCAGCTCGGGCATCCGGTGGGGATGGGATCCGCCAGGCCTTCCTGGTAGGCACGGCTGCGGCTGCTTTTCAGAAAACGTTCGGTGGCCTCGTTGTCATGGGCGGCATAGTGCTCGTCCAGTTCCTGATAAAATTTTTTTAAATCAAATATCATGAAAATCCTCCTTACTGCTATGGAAAACCCAAAAATCAAGCTCCCGAGGGCGTGGATGATTGGCTGCTTCCATTATAAAAAAGACGGCAGGGGAAAGGTATGGACAAAGTGCACAAGGTTTTCCGCGGCAGATGCCCCTATGTCTTGTCGTTCAATTTCCCCGCCATCTTATCCATGATCC
>CAZICB010000032.1:0-24667 GCA_964537765.1 uncultured Lachnospiraceae bacterium | reverse complement strand
GCAAAGAAAAAAGCCTGATTTTATGCGGGCTGCGGCGTTTCGCAAACGCCTAAAACATATTATATAATATGAGGAGAAGAAGGCAAGATGATTAACGAAGTATATAAGAACATGTTGAAGGGCAAATCCGTTATCCGTGAGCTGAGCGAGTATGCTACAGAACGGGGCAAAGAAATTGGATATGAGAATGTATTTGACTACAGCCTGGGCAATCCCAGCGTTCCCACCACCCAGAGCTATACGGATGAAATAATCCGGATGCATCAGCAGGACAACCCCATGGCGATCCATGGCTACAGCCCGTCCCTGGGCATTGAAAACGTCCGCAGGACTGTGGCGGAGAGCCTGAACCGCCGTTTTGATATGGATTATGAGACCAAGCATATTTTCATGACCTCCGGCGCGGCAGGCGCCCTGGCTCATGCGTTCCGCGCGGTGACCAAGCCGGGAGATGAGATTTTAACCTTTGCACCGTTTTTTCCGGAATATCATCCTTATGTGGATCTTACCGGTGCGGTGCTTAATGTAGTTCCTGCGAATACTAAGAATTTCCAGATCAATTTTGAAGCTTTTGAGGAAATGCTGACCGATAAGGTGACGGCCGTGCTGGTAAACACCCCCAACAATCCGTCCGGCATCGCCTACAGCACCGAGACCGTACAGCGGCTTGCAGATACTCTATATGCAAAGCAGAAGGAATATGGCCATGACATTTTCCTGATCAGCGATGAGCCTTACCGGGAGATTGTGTTTGCCGGAGCAGATGCTCCTTATGTGAGCAAATTCTACGACAATTCCATTTCCTGCTACTCCTTCTCCAAGAGTCTGAGCCTTCCGGGCGAGCGTATCGGCTATGTGGCGGTGAACCCGCGGGCAACGGATGCGGATATTATCGCCGTTATGTGCGGCCAGATCAGCCGGGGCATCGGTCATAACTGCCCGTCCTCCAGCGTGCAGCTGGCAGTGGCAAAGGTGATCGATGAGACCAGCGATTTGTCCGTTTACGAGACCAATATGAACCTGCTTTACGATGCGTTGACCCGCATTGGCTTTGAGGTGGTAAAGCCGGGCGGAACCTTCTACATCTTCCCCAAGGCCCTGGAGGAGGATGCCAACGCCTTCTGCATGAAGGCGAAGGAATATGATTTGATTCTGGTGCCCTCCGACAATTTCGGCGTGCCTGGATATTTCCGTATGGCGTACTGCATCGATACGGAAAAAGTGAAACGGTCCATCCCGGTTCTGGAGAAATTTGCACGGGAAGTTTATGGGATGAAGTTCTAGCGGAATTTATAAATATTTCATTTGCCATGGCATGGTCTGCTGTGATAAAATCAGAAAACCAGATGATAGAGGACCATATAAGAGACTATCACCAGGCCGTGCCATGCGCAATGATAATTGGATTGGGCAGGTAACCGGTATATTTCATTACATGAAAAGAATCCTATCTGCGGGAATTCCTCCCGCATAAAAGTCAATCTTCTGGTATTCAGCCTGAGATCAGGCATGGAATCCATGAAAAGAATGTAAAAAAGAAAATCAGAGCTATTGTCTGGGAAAAAGAAAAATTCTATAATGGGGATAGGTCTTATATAGTCGCTGGAAAAGGAGGCTATATGGCAAAAGAAAAGGAGCGCGGGGATGCAAGGGCTGTACTGACCGGAAAGCAGCCGATTGAGGACCGGGCACTGAAAATGGCAGCTCAGTTTTTCGGGGAGGAGCTGCTGCCGCTTTTGGGGGTGCGGGAAAAAGTAAAACGAATTGCTCCCACGGAGCAGGTTCATTTGGAAATCAAAGATTTTCAGCAGGATTTTAATTTTGAGATGGAGGATGGGACCTGGCGGCATCTGGAGTTTGAAAGCGACCGGATTGCTTTGGAGGATTTGCGGCGCTTTCGGGCATATGAGGCAGTTTGCAGCTATTACTATGGTGTCGAGGTGATTACTTCGGTGCTTTGTACCTCCGATGTGCAGGAACTGCAGTCAGAGCTGCTCCAGGGAAACAGCTATTACCGGGTAGAACTGGTCCGAATGAAAAATGAGAATGCAGATCAATTGATCAGCGCGATGGAGATCGCGCAAAGGGGAAGGAGTCTTAAACGGCCGGAGCTGGTAAAGCTTTTACTGTCGCCGCTGATGTCCGGAGAAATGAGCCAGGCGGAGCGGATTCGCAGGAGTGTGCGGATGATTCATCGGGAATGGGAATACTTGGACAGGGAAGACCTGATCCGTATGGAATCAATGTTATATGCGTTTGCATTGAAGTTTTTGAAAAAAGCAGAGTTGGATAAGCTTGAGGAGGTGTTTGGAATGACAATTTTAGGACAGATGCTGGAGGACCGCGGGAAGGTAATCGGAAAAGAAATCGGAAAAGAAATCGGAAAAGAAATCGGAAAAGAAATCGGTCAAAAACAGATGTTGATTAATCAGATTTGCAAAAAACTGAAAAAAGGCAAAACTCCGGAGGTAATTGCAGAGGAATTGGAGGAGGGGGTTTTGCTGATCCGCGAGATTTGTGAGATTGCCAGGGCGTTTGCGCCGGATTACGACACGGAAAAGATCTATGAGGCATGGCAAGGAGCAGCTCCGAAGGCGTAATCGGCGAATCCGGGAAGTGCGCGGAAAGAGGGATTTTCTTTTCTGACAAAGTATGGTAAAATGCAGAAGCATAAAAAAGTTACAATTCACAGCCCTCCACGCCTCATTCGCAAAACCTGCTGCTGCGCAGCTTTTTGCACCCCGCTTTGCGGCGTGCGTTTTGCTCATGTGGGTGGAGTTGCTGCTTCGCAGTCAGATTTGGATCAGGCATACCGCTTCTTATGTGCAAGCACAACGAAGCGGTTTACCTGCCCAAATCGGCTGTAAATAGTAACATAAAAATGTCAGGAAATGAGGAAATTGACGGTGATTAAGAATATTGTATTTGATATGGGAAATGTTCTGGTGGGGTTTGATTCCCGCCGGGTTTGTGAACATTACATTGCAGATGAGCAGGACCGGGAGCTGGTGCGCACGGCTGTTTTTGTGTCGCCGGAGTGGGTGTATCTGGATATGGGCGTGATGACGGATGAGCAGGCGCTGCCGCGGATGTGCGCGAGACTGCCCGAGCGGCTTCACGAGGCGGCCCGGCTTTGCCTGGAAAACTGGCATAATGATTGCATGTGGACCATCCGGGAGATGGAGCCGGTGGTGCGCAGATTAAAAGCAAAGGGGAAGCGGATTTATCTGCTGTCCAATGCGGCAATCCGCCTGAGGGAGTGCTATGAGGATATGATCCCGGCCATCGATTATTTTGACGGCGTGTTGTTTTCTGCGGAGGAGAAGTGCATTAAGCCTCAGCGGGAGATTTATGAGCGGTTCTTTGAAAAATATGAGCTGATGCCGGAGGAATGCTTCTTTATTGATGATGTGCAGATGAATATTGACGGGGCGAAGGCCTGCGGCATGGAGGGCTATTGCTTCGCTGACGGCGATTTGGAAAAGCTGAAGCAGGTATTGGAGGCGCTTGATAAGGCAAACCCGTAAAGGCGAAGCCGGGTATAGCATAGCGAATTTAAGGAGAAAACAGGATGAGAGAAAAAACATTTGCATTTGAGCAGACAAACCAGGAGCTGCTGAATTTTCTGGACAATAGTCCCAGCAGCTTCCATGCGGTGGAAAATATGAGCCGGCTCCTGACAGAGGCGGGCATGGTCCGCCTGTATGAGGGACAGCCCTGGCAGCTGGAGGCCGGAAGGGGCTACTATGTGACCCGCAACGATTCGGCGCTGATTGCCTTTCGGATTTCCAAAAAGGATTTTGCAGGTTTTCAGATGATGGCAAGCCACAGCGATTCCCCGATGTTTAAGATCAAGACCAATGCCGAGATTTTAGTGGACAAAAAATATGTGAAGCTGAATGTGGAAAAATACGGCGGCATGCTTTGCGCTCCCTGGCTGGACCGCCCGCTGTCCGTGGCGGGGCGGATTGTGGTGCGCACTCCGGAGGGCGTGGCGTCAAAGTTGGTAAAGCTGGACCGGGATCTTTTAATCATTCCCAATCTGGCCATCCACATGAACCGGGAGGTCAATGAAGGCTACAAATTTAATGCCCAGAGGGACATGCTGCCGCTGCTTGGATGCAGTGAGGAGGATCCCAGGGGCGCATTTTTCAAGCTGGTGGCCCAGGAGGCAGGCGTGGAGCCGGATGATATTCTGGACACGGATCTTTTCCTGTATAACCGGATGAAGGGGACGGTTCTGGGACTGAACCGGGAGTTTGTTGCCAGCGGCCGGCTGGACGATCTGCAGTGCGCCTTCGCCTCCCTGAAGGGTTTTCTGGCGGCGGAGCCCAAGGACAGCGTGGCGGTTCATTGTGTATTGGACAATGAAGAGGTGGGCAGCGGCACCAAGCAGGGCGCGGCATCCACCTTCCTGTATGATGTATTGCACCGGATTTGTCGGGCGTTGGGCAAGGATGAGGAGGGCTATCAGATGGCGCTTTCATCCAGCTTCCTGGTGTCGGCGGACAATGCCCACAGCGTTCATCCCAATCAGCCGGACAAAGCAGATCCCACCAACCGTCCTTACATGAACGGCGGTATCGTGATCAAATACAGCGCCAATCAGAAATATACCACCGATGCGGTGTCCGCTGCGATTTTCCGGACGATCTGCGACCAGGCAGGCGTGCCGTATCAGACCTTTACGAACCGCTCCGATATGCTGGGCGGCTCCACTTTGGGCAATATTTCCAATACTAAAGTGGCGCTGAATACGGTTGATATTGGTCTTCCCCAGCTGGCGATGCATTCTCCTTATGAGACTGCAGGCGCCAAGGATACGGCGTATCTGGCGGAGGCAGCGCGGGTGCTGTTTTCCTCCTCCATTTGCGGATACGGGGACGGAAATTATAAGATTATTTTATGAGATGGAAGTTTTATAGAAACCACTTTCTTTTTGGGGCTTCATCATGTATAATATCCCCAGAAAACGGATATGTCGCCAGAGGGTGACATCACTATGAAGGAAAGTCTAAGGAGATTTAACGATATGACCAAGATCAGAACCAGATATGCGCCAAGCCCCACCGGGCGCATGCACGTGGGAAATTTGCGGACGGCATTGTATGCCTATCTGATTGCCAAACATGAGGGCGGGGATTTTCTGCTTCGAATCGAGGATACGGATCAGGAACGTTATGTGGAGGGAGCCACGGAGATCATCTACCGGACGCTGGAAAAGACCGGCCTGATCCACGATGAGGGACCGGATAAGGACGGCGGCGTAGGTCCTTACGTGCAGAGTGAGCGTCAGGCGGCCGGTATTTATCTGAAATATGCCAAAAAGCTGATTGAAAAAGGGGAAGCCTACTATTGCTTCTGCACGCAGGAGCGGCTGGATTCTTTAAAGACTACGGTCAATGGCGAGGAGATCATGACCTATGACAAACATTGCCTGCACCTGTCCAAGGAGGAGATTGAGGCAAACCTGGCGGCAGGGAAGCCCTACGTGATCCGCCAGAATAACCCGACAGAGGGAACCACCACCTTCCACGACGAGATTTACGGGGATATTACCGTGGACAACGCGGAGCTGGACGATATGGTTTTGATCAAGTCGGACGGCTATCCCACCTACAATTTCGCAAACGTGGTGGACGACCATCTGATGGGCATCACCCATGTGGTCCGGGGAAATGAATATCTGTCCTCCTCACCGAAATACAACCGTCTTTATGATGCCTTTGGCTGGCAGGTTCCGGTGTATGTGCACTGCCCGCTGATCACCAACGAGGAGCATAAAAAGTTAAGCAAGCGCAGCGGTCATGCCTCCTATGAGGACCTGATCGAGCAGGGCTTTGTCTCCGAGGCCGTGGTCAATTATGTGGCGCTTCTGGGCTGGTCTCCGGTGGACAACCGGGAGATCTTCTCCTTGAAGGAGCTGGTGGAGGTATTTGATTACCACAATCTGAGCAAGTCCCCGGCAGTGTTTGATATGACCAAGCTGAAATGGATGAACGGCGAGTATCTGAAGGCTATGAATTTTGACCGGTTTTATGAGATGGCGGAGCCGTACATCAAGGAAGTGATCAAGAAGGATCTGGATCTGAAAAAGATTGCGGCCATGGTCAAGACCCGCATCGAGGTATTCCCGGACATTGCGGGACATATCGATTTCTTCCAGGAGATGCCGGAATATGATGTGGCCATGTACACCCACAAAAAGATGAAGACCAATGCAGAGAAATCTCTGGCCGTGCTGCAGGATGTGCTGCCGATTCTGGAGGCCCAGGAGGATTTCAGCAACGACGCCCTCTATGAGGTATTGTCCAAATATGTGGAGGAGAAAGGCTATAAGACCGGATTCGTCATGTGGCCGATCCGTACCGCCGTGTCCGGCAAGCAGATGACCCCGGCAGGCGCTACGGAGATCATGGAGGTGCTGGGAAAGGAAGAGTCCCTGCGCCGGATCCGTAAGGGAATTGAGAAACTGAGCGAATAAAGCCGCAATTTAAAAAATGGTTGAATGCGATGAGACACGCCGACGGCGCATCTCATCGCTGTTTTATTTTATCGTATTATTCTGAACCATCGTGCGTTTCAGCACAAGAATATCCTCTTTACAATATTTTCGCATATATTCCAGTACCCGGCAGCTGAACAGCAGCCGTTCGCGCAGCATGGGGTTCTCCAAACTGCAGCCGATGATCTCCTCGATTTTATGGATCTTGTAGAGCATGGTGTTGCGGTGGATGAAGAGTGCTTTCGCGGTTTCTGTAGTGTTTCGCTCGTGAATCAGGTAAGTCTGGAGAATGTGAACCAGATCCGTGCCGTTTTTCTTGTCATACATGACCAGGGCGATGATTTCATTGTTGCACAGATGAGCCAGATTGCGGCTGCCCAGCTTTTGACGGGCGGCCTCCGCGGCCAGCTCGATGATCTGGTAGATGCTGTACTCTTCATAATAATAGATCCGCTGCTCCGGATGCATGGCGGCGCCCAGGCGCAGGGCGTCATGGGTCTGATGATAGATGGGCGGCAGGGAGGTCAGAAACTCGGAGGTGTTTCCGATGCAGGCATAGCCGTCATAAGTCGTAAGAATCCGCATCAGGCCATCCTGATTGATCGGCGGGCGGCTGCCGCGTTTCATCTTGCGGATCAGCAGGAGGATTTCCCCCTTATAAGTGGTGATGTTGCTGAAAGGGAACAGGGTTTCCAGCTGGCTGATCACGTAGTTCCAGGGAATGGTGCCGCGGGCATCGGTATCGGAAAAGGAAACTAACATCACATGGTAATACCGGCGAGTGGCGAGGCGGATCTGTTTTAAACGCTCTGCCAGTTCTCCCGGGTCAGTGAGGCGGCATTCAATCAGATCCGCGACCAGAACGCCGAATTCCGCATTCCTTGCATAATCCGCGCCGTGGTCATTGAACAGATATTCTGCCACATAATCGGCAAGAAGCCTGGCAAAATCCGAGTAGCAGGGGTTCGACTCCGGCCCGTTCAGGATAATGCACAGCCGCGCCACCAGGTCACTATGATAGTGGATCAGCCGGACAATGGTATAGTTCCCGGTGAGGCTGGAAATATATTCCACGGAATTCTGCTCCGGCTGGCGGCGGATGTCTTTTTCGTGGCGGATGGCCTGGATGGTGTCAAAGGACTGGTAGCCGTTTTCCCGCAGTTCATCGGCGGTGGCATCGCAGACCTCCGGATGATAGACGGCTGCCATATGCTTGTAGCCCGCATTGACCAGCAGGATGGTGGCGTGGATTTCCTCGGAGGCCTTTGACAAAAGCTCCTGAAGGCCGCTGTTGGTGTATACCACCTGGTGCAGACGCGCGTCCCACTCGTGGAAGTGGTGGATATGCTCGTGGATCCGGTTATATAAGGGGATCAGGCTCAGGCTGGTTTCGATCAGGGAAAGTTCCGGCGGCAGGGGCACATCGATCAGCGTTGGGTCCCCACTGCACAGGATGCAGACTCCTTCCCGGGGAATGCGTCCCTGTAAAATAGCCTCTTTCGCCAGGGCGGGAGTCCCCACATAAAGGCAGTTTGGGGACAGAAAAGAAGCGCCGGTTTCCAAAAGCTTGATGCCGCCGTCAAGGTGAGGCCAGGAAATGCCCTCCTGGGCAAAAAGGATCACATCCCGTATCCAGAAATAAATCATCGCGTAGGTATAGTTTCCCATAAGGCCTCCTTGATAAATGATTGTGCAAACAGCACAGGATGATTTCATTATAGGGGTAAAGGAACAGAAAATCAAGTGAAACAATTAGGCAGACTGCCTAAAAAACAGAGGAGAAAAGGGCCATGGTTGTGGGAAGTGAAGAAAAATCGCGGGAGAAAGAAAACGGGCGCGGAAAAGAGAGCCGTGCAGCATGCACATTTTTCTGTAAGGCGAATTAGGCAGAGTATCCCTGTTATTTCTGACATGTAAATGTTAATCTGTTAACACAGACCGGTAGAAAGGCCGGCGGTTATAAAAATAGAAAAGGAGGTGTTTTTGTATGAAAGAAGCCAAAGCAGATGAGGCGCTGATCTTTGCCACCGGGGACATCATCATCGACGAACCGGACCCGTATTCCTTTTTTGAGCCGTCAAGGGAATTGCTGGCATCCGGGGATTTTGTGATCGGACAGATCGAAGTACCCCATACGAACCGGGGGGAGGCAAACAGCACTGACGTCCCGGCTCCGCCAGCGCCGCCGGAAAATTTAAATCCGCTGAAGGATTGCGGGTTTAACATGTGTACCACCTGCGGCAACCACGCCCATGACAATGGGGTCCCGGGGATCGTGGATACCTTGGATCTGCTGCGGGGGCTTGGAATCGCGGTTACCGGAACCGGGCGGAATCTGCAAGAGGCAAAAACTCCTGCGATTGTGGAGAAAAAGGGAATCCGGGTCGGGCTTTTGGGCTACAATGCTGTGGGACCGAAGGAGGGCTGGGCCACCTCCCACAAGGCAGGTGTTTCCTATGTGCAGATCCTGACCCATCACGAGCCGTCCCCGCGGGCTACGCCGGGGCTGCCGTCGAAGGTGTATACCTTCCCGGAGCCGGATTCTTTAGAGGAGATGCAGGAGGAGATTCGGGCGCTGCGCAGCCAGGTGGACATTTTGCTGGTGGCCTTACATAAGGGAATGGTCCACACCCACGCGGAGATCCAGATGTATGAAAAGCCCCTGGCCCACGCGGCCATCGACGCGGGAGCCGACGCGGTGATCGGGCATCACGCCCATATCCTGCGAGGCATCGAGGTCTATCAGGGCAAGCCCATCTATCACAATCTGGGCAATTTTGTGACCGTGACCCATGCGCTGACGCCCACCGGGGACAATAACAGCCCGGAACGGCTGCGCTGGATTGCCCAGAGAAAAAAGCTGTTTGGTTTTACGCCGGATCCGGATATGCCCTTCTATGCCTTTAATCCGGAGAGTCGGAAAACCATGCTGGCTCGCATGACAGCCACTAAGGAGGGCATCAGGGAATTCGGTTTTGTGCCTTGTTATATCAACAAGGCGGGAGCGCCGGAGATTCTCTCCAGGTATGAGGATGCCAGGGAAGTCATGAATTATATCCAGGAGATTTCCCGGGAACAAAAACTTCATTTCCAGATGGAATGGAAGGACGGCTGGGTGAAAGTAACCGGCTGATCAAAATGATTCAGGAAAGATTGTAAAAATCAAAGGGGGATTTTTATTATGACAACAACCATCGGCTTTCTAATGTTGGCAGTGATCGTTGTATTGCTTTTGACCAATAAGACATCAATTATTCCGGTATTTGGCATTATCCCGATTATCGCGGCCCTGATTCTGGGATATGGCCTGAAAGATATCCAGGGATTTATGAATGATGGCTTCAGTTCTGTATTAAACACCATCATCCTGTTCTCCTTCGCGGTTATGTTCTTCAGCTTGCTGAGCGATGTGGGCATGTTTGACGTGATTGTGAACCACGTGATGAAATTTTTGGGAAACAATGTGCTGGCGGTGCTCTATGTAGCCTGTTTTGTCACCATGATTTCCCATCTGGACGGTTCCGGAGCAACCACCGCCCTGGTTACCATCCCGACCATGCTTCCGATTTTCAAGAAGATGAAGATGCGCCCGGTCTGCATCGTGTTCGTCATGTCCATCATGTCCGGCGCCATGAATATTACCCCGTGGTGCGCGTCCATGCTGCGCGTGACCTCCGTGACCGGTCTGGATGCCCAGCTTCTGTGGCGTTACCTGGCGCCGATCCAGGGTTTCGCGATTCTGGCCGGATTGCTGTTGATGATTCCCATCGCGGCATTGGAAAAGAAAAACGGAGCGGGAATGAGTGACGCGGAATTCGCGGAATTGAAAGCTTCCCTGTCCCAGCCGGCAAAGGTATCTGTCAGCAGGCCGGTTTTGATTTTTGATATGGCACTGACCGCGTTCATGGTGGTGGGCTTGCTGCTGGGATGGTTTGGCACAGCGATCGGCTTTATCGTTGCTTTTGGTCTGGCTTTGATCGTGAACTTCCGCACTTCAAAGGAACAGGGCGGCAAAATCAAACAGTACGGCGGTCCGGCCATCAATATGGTAATGACCATTATCGCCATCGGTGTTCTGGTAGGCGTGATGAATGGCACCGGCATGATCGAGGGTATGACCAACGCGATTTTGTCGATTCTTCCCGCAAGCCTGGGCAAGCATCTGTGCTTCCTGGTGTCTCTGTTTGTGGTTCCGATCAATACCATCATCGGAAGCGATAACGTGTACTTTGCGCTGACTCCGATCATGCAGTCTATCGTGAGCACCTACGGTGTTACCGACCTGGCGCTGGCAACCTCCGTTGTGATTCCGTGTGCCCTGGCGGCGAACGTTACCCTGATCGGCGCGTCCCCATACCTGGCACTTGGACTTGCGGATGTTACCATGGGTGAGCATTTGAAGTACTCCTTTAAGTGGATCTGGCTGCTGGGCGCGGCTTGTACCGTATTCGGAATGCTGATCGGCAAGATCCCGATGTAAGGTTTCGAGAAAGGGAAGGAGGCGGCCCATGGGCAAAAAACTAAGTATCTGTTGTGTGGGTGACCTGATCCTGGATGAGCCGGGACCAATGGAGCCGTACTTTGAAGGAAGCCGGGAGGTTTTGAAGGCGCAGGACGTCCTCATCGGCCATGTGGAGACGCCGCACACCAGGCGGAGCCTTCCGTCCTGTATCGATATCCAGGCGCCGCCGTCCAATCCGGATCATCTGGATGTGCTGGCGGATATCGGTTTCGATATCGCCACGGTGGCGGGCAACCACCTGTATGATTGCGGGCCTTACGGTGTCATCGATACAGTGGAAAAGCTGAAAGAACTGGGCATCCGTCCGGCAGGCGGCGGAGCCAATATCACCGAGGCGAAGAAGCCGGCGATTGTAGAGCGGGACGGCAAGAAAATCGGCCTGATCTCCTATAACTGCACAGGCCCGAAGCTTGGCTGGGCCACCTCCCAGAAGCCGGGTGCAAACTATGTGGGAGTGGAGACTGCTTATGTACCGGCCCGGGATATGCCGGGGTGCCCGGCAAAGGTTCATACTTTCATCTGGCCACGGAATTTGCAAAAGATGAAGGAGGAGATTGCTGCGCTGCGCGAGAACGTGGATATCGTGGCCATTGCCTTCCACAAGGGAAACGGCGGCGACCATCCGAGGCTCGACGAGTACGAGCAGGTGATCAGCTACGCGGCCATCGACGCCGGAGCGGATATGATCTTTGCCCATCATCATCACGTGTTAAAGGGCGTGGAACTTTACAAGGGAAAGCCCATCTATCATGGTCTGGGCAATTTCGTCTGCGTGACCTATGCCATGACTGCCGGATATAACGACACGCCGGAAATGATCGCCTATTTAAAGCAGCGGGCGAAGGAAGGGCGCGGAAACGGACATTATGAGGTGGATTTCTATCCCTGGTCCGCAGTGTCCCGTTACACGATGATCGCCAGGGTACTGGTGGATGAGGAGGACGGACATCTCGAACCCGGTCTGATTCCATGCTATATTGAAAAGTCCGGCGATATCACAGTCCGGACCAGGGATCGGGGCGGCGAGGAAGTTCTGGATTTCATCCGCAGGCAGACCGACGGCGCGAATCTGGGTGTGGAGCTTGTCTGGAATGAGGACGGAACCTTCATCCATATGAAAGAGAAACATATAGACCATGTAGAATAGAAAGGATGTGAACGACCCATGGGCATTCGGAAATGCGCATTGGAAAGTAAAGCATTTGCGGAATTGAAGGAGGTTTACGATCACCGGGATGTTCCTGCCGCCAGATGGCGTGCCAAGGGCGGAAAGGTGATCGGGAAGCTGGGCTGTGATGTGCCGGATGAGCTGCTGATCGCCGCCGGGATGCTGCCGGTGCAGGTATACGCGGACGGAAATCAGCCATTGACTGAGACGGACAAGTATCTGGAGTATGCTTTTGACCCGGTGATGCGGGCTCAGTTTGAAAAGCTGGTGGACGGTACCTACGGGGAGCAGCTGGACGGGCTGGCGATCTCCAACAGTACCGACGTGATTATCCGTATTTTTCTTTATTTAAGGGAGCTGCACCGGGTGGAGCCGGAGAAGCGGATTCCGGAATTTACGTTTATCGACTGGTTGTTTACCAGACACCGCCTGCATCAAAGACGAAATGAGTTTGTGATGGAGTTGTTTAAAAAACAGGTGGAGGACTGGGCCGGGCACGCCGTTTCAGATGAGGAGATCCGTCAGGCCGGCCAAATCTGCAATGAGAACCGGGCAGCGCTGCGGGAAATGGCAATGCTCCGGCATGGAGCAGAAGTGCGGATCGCAGGCAGCGAGGCCCTGGTGATTATCGGAGCCGGGCTTTTCATGGAGCGGACCGCCTACACGGCGCTGGTGCGTCAGGTGACGGAGGATGCCAAAGCATGGCCGGCGCTTTCCGGTCCCCGGGTGTTTTACACCGGAGCCGATCAGCTGGATACGGCATTATATGAAAAGATGGAGAACGCGGGCCTGGTGATTGTGGGCGAGGACCACAACTGGGGCGATCGCTATTACAATCGTGATTTTAATCCGGAATATCCGGTGATCCGCGCCCTGGTAGACCGGTATATGCTGAGAGAATTTTCGGCGAAGAAAGCCTTTGTTTCCCAGCGGGTGGAGGCATTGGACCGGGAGGTAGACGAGGCGAAAGCCGAAGCGGTAATCTTTTATACCAACCTTTATGACGAGGTTGCCACCTGGGATATCCCGAGCCAGAAAAAGAGTCTGGAAAAGCGGGGCATCGCCTCCTGTGTCTTCGGAGCGATGCTGTGGCCGACAGAGAAAAACGAGGGGCTTGAAGAACGGCTTGCCGCTTTTGCCGGGGAGATGGCGTCGAGGCGGGATGAGCAAACGACCCGGTCTCAGGATCAGAAAATGGAAGAAGGAGGGAAAGAGTGATGGCAGAAGAAAAGAAAACGACCGGCTCGAAATCCTCCGTGGTGAAGAAGCTGAAGGCGACTGCGGCCGCTGGCGCGTACCAGAAGCAGTGGTTTTTTGACATGAAGGCACGCGTGGAGAGGGAAGGCTGTGATTTTGCCATCCTGAACGCGGATGTGCCCATGGAAATCTTCCGGGCCATGGATATTCCTTTTGTGGTGAACCAGTGGTGGGCGGCCATTTGCGGAGCCAAGCGCATGACCAGAAAATATGCCCGGTTGATGACGGAGAATGGCTATCGCAATGATTTAAACAGCTATGACGCCCAGGCGCTGGCGGAAAGCTTTGACCCGGATGATCATAAGCTGGATGCCGAGGGGAAGCCGCTGGGTCCCTGGGGCGGGCTGCCGAAGCCCACGCTGACCGTCACCCGCCTGACCGGGGATTGTCAGAGTAAGATCTTCGGGCTGCTGGCGGAAAATTACGGCGCACAGATGTACGTGATGGAAAATACAGTTGCCCGCACCACTCCCTTAAACTGGTATGAGCTGACGGCGGACCGGTGGGAGGAGCTTTATGATAAGGACCGCCTGGACCTGGCCGTGGAGGAACTGAAAGAGCTGATCCGTTTCCTGGAGATGAAGACCGGGAAGATGCTGGATATGAACCGCCTGCAGCATGTCATGGATCTGATCAATGAGCAGGAGGGGTACTACAAAAAGACCCGGGATCTGATTGCCCGGTGTCATCCGGTTCCGGTCACGGTGGTGGATACCATCAATGCGGTGATGCAGGCCCAGTGGCAGCGGGGAACCGAATGGGCGGCCGCCCATGCGAAAAGCCTGTATGAGGAGATCAAGGAGCTGGCCGACCGGGGCGAGGCGGCGGTCCCAAATGAGAGATACCGCCTGATGTGGCTGGGCCGCGGCATGTGGCAGGATTTCGCCTTCTATCAGAGATTTGAGCAGAAATACGGCGCGGTATTTATGTGGTCCATGTATCTGGCCATGGGGGCGGATGCCTATATCCGTAACCATGTGGAGGAGGATCCGCTCCGCGCATTGGCTGCCCGTTTTATCGGCATGGAGGATTTCCTCCATATGCCGCCGTGGAACAGTGAGTGGTATGTGCAGCAGGCGGCGCAGAATGACATCGACGGCGTGGTTTATATGATCCCGGAGAATGACATGCAGGCCGTGGAGGGAAGCTATTTCATCAAGAAGCGGCTGGAGGAGGCGGGCATTCCGGTTCTGGCCTTCCACGCGGATCCGGTGAACCCCCGCAAATGGAACGCGGATACCATGACCGCGCTGGTGGATGAATTTATCGAAAACCGGGTCATCCCGGTAAGGGAAGCAAAAGAAGCTAAGCAAAAGAAATGATAAAAGGAGGAACAAGATTATGGCATGTAAAGGACCGCTTTCCGGTTATCGTGTATTGGATATGACCCAGTTTGAGTCAGGCACGGTTTGCACCGAGACTCTGGCCTGGCTGGGCGCGGAGGTTTTGAAGGTGGAACGCCCGGGAAAAGGCGAGCTGGGACGGTATTCCCAGGCAAATCCCGGGGTTGACACCTACGGATTTCTGGTGATGAACATGAATAAAAAATCTATCACCTGCAACGCCAAGACCCCGGAGGGACTTGCTCTTTTGAAGGAACTGACCGCGAAATCCGATGTGATTGTGGAAAACATGGGACCGGGTTCCATGGATCATCTGGGACTGACCTATGAGGCTTGCAAGGAAATCAATCCGAGGATTATTTACGCGAGCCTGAAGGGCTTCGCCCAGACCGGCCCGTATAAGGATTACCCGGCCTTTGACCCCATTGCCACCCACACCGGCGTCATGGTATCGGCCACCGGCCTTCCGGATCAGCCCATCAAATGCGGCATCTCCGTGGCGGACTCCGGCACCGGCATGACCCTGGCCATGAGCATCATCGCGGCGCTTTTGCAGCGGGAGCGCGAGGGCATCGGCCAGCGGATCGATATTGCCATGCAGGATTTCATGATCGGACTTTCCCGTTCCCAGTGGGAGCCGTATTACAACAATGGCTGCGTCCCGAACCGCCGTGTCGGCAACGGGATGCCGCTGGAGGATGTGGCTCCATCCGATACCTACCCCTGCAAGCCCTTCGGCAAGAACGATTATGTACACATCTACTGCAGCCGCCATCCGGGCAGCAAGCAGTGGGATAACTTATGCGACGTGATCGGGCGTCCGGACTTAAAGCAGGATGTTTGCCCCGAGATGTCCACTCCCCGCAGTCGGTTTGCAAACCGGGAAATGTGTGACAATGCCATCAAGGATTGGCTGGCCAATTATGACAAATTTACCGCCATGGATATCCTGTGCAAGGCGGATATTCCGGCTGGCGCGCTTCTGAGCGTGGACGATATTACAAATGATCCGCAGTATTATGAGCGGGGCATGATGGTGGAGATCGAGCATCCCCAGCGGGGCAAGGTGAAGCTGCCGGGCTTCGCTCCGAAGCTGAGCGAGAACCATGTCGAGTATGAGTGCAGTCCGGAGCTTGGCGGCAGCAACGAGGAGGTCTACGGACAGCTTCTGGGACATTCTGCCGAGGAACTGGCCGGGCTGAAATCGAAAAAAGTGATTTAAAAAAGGACATGGATAAAAAATAAAAAGGGGATAATATTATGTCATTAGTTATCATTTTCTTTCTGGGCTTTATCCTGGCGGTCGTCATTGGCCAGAAGCTGAAAATCAACTGCGGCTTCGTGGCCATCGCGCTGGGTTTCGTGATCACCTGGATGTTTGGCGGGGAGAAAGCCTCATCCAATGATTTTATCAAGGCATTTCCGGTGACCTTATTCTGGAACTACACGATCCCGGTGATCTTTTACGCTTTTGCAAGCGCCAACGGCACCATGCAGCTTCTGGGCAAAAAGATCGCTTATAAGTTCCGCAACGCCCGCTGGGCGCTGCCTTTCGCCATTGCCATTGTGGCGGCTGTGGTGGCGGCGGCAGGCGCGGGTACCATGAATACCGCGATCGTAGGTCCCCTGGCCTGGGGCATGAGCGTGGCGGCAGGCGTTAGCCCCTTTGTGGTTCCCTTTGCTTTGTGGAGCGGCTCCTTCATGGGTTCCTTCCTGCCGTGGACCTCAAACGGCTCCCTGCATGTGGGCATGTACGGCCAGTACCTGGAGGGCGTTGATCCCATGGCCATGTGCATGCGGTTGTCGGTTTACAACTTTGCCCTGGGCGTCTGTGTGCTGATTGGTGTTTATTTGATCAATAAGGCATGGAAACTGAATGAAAGCGGCAAGGAGGATTTCATGCATGAGCCGGAAGCGTTTTCCACTCAGCAGAAGAACACCATGCTGATTATCCTGACTTGTATCGGGCTTTTGCTGATTCCGTCTGTGATCAATCAGTTTGCGCCTAATACGTTCTGCAAGTGGATGAGCAAGAACCTGAGCATGCCGGTGACCGCTACCGCGGGTATCAGCCTGGTGGCAGTTCTGGGCGGCAATGATTTAAAGAAAGTTTTTTCTAAGGACGTCAACTGGAATATGATCTTTATGATTTCCGGGATGGGCATGTATTGTACGCTCGCCAATACCCTGGGCGTGGTGGATACTCTGGGCCAGGCCATGCAGTCCCTGCCGGCATTTCTGATCGCCCCGTCCTTCGCGCTGCTGGGTTCTGCCCTGAGCTTTGTGACCTCGGCATCTACCGTTCAGCCTTTGATGATGTCCATGATTCCGGCTTTGGCCCCGGTCGCAGGAGTCCCCTTCGGCGCGTTGGTGGTTCCGCTGATGCTTGGCACCGGCTGTACATCCATGAGCCCGATTTCTACCGGAGGCGCTCTGTGCCTGATCGGCTGTCCTAATGAGGATTCCCCGAAGGTGTTCAACCGCCTGCTGGTGACCGCGATCGTGGTTATGTTTATCACCGCGCTGGTCTGCGCGACTCCGATTACGATGATTGGGGCATAAGAAATACATAGATTTGCATGGTTGGAAGGGCTGTCGGCGCGGTTTATGTCGGCAGCCGGGAGGCTGTTTGGTTCATCAGAACGAGAAGAGACGCGTCAGTGACGCGTCTCTTCGCATTTGGAAAGCCAGGTGGCATATACTTCCTATAGAAGCGGGGTCATATAGACCGGCAGATAGACGATGCCGTCCTCCTTTTTGAAATCGCCGGTATGCAAAACGTAAGGGATATGGGTTTGCTCCGCATATTTTTTAATGAATTTGCGGAGTGAGGACAGGGTATAGTTCGTGCCGGACTTGACTTCTATGGGGGAAATATTATGTCGGCTGCTGATTTTACTTTTGGCAATTAAAAAGTCAATCTCCATACGTTCACTGTTGTCATCACGCCCGGAATTGGAATAGAAATAGAGCTTGTGACCACTGGCGGCAAGCATTTGGGCAACCATATTTTCCAGAAGCATTCCTTTATTTACTTCCAACTTGTCAAACAATAGCTTTTTGTAAATTTCTTCGCTGACGATTCCATTTTCATCAAAGGCATGGCTGATCAAAAGTCCGGTATCGCCCATGTAGCATTTCAAGGTCATCCGGTCCATATTAAGCTTCAATCCGATGCTGGGGGCTGTGGTATTGAAACAGATATTGACAATCATGGCATCATTCAACCAGAACAGTGCGTCTTCATAATCACGTAAACGCGCTTCCTTTTTAAGGGAAGATACCTTGAATTTTTTTTCATGCTTCTGGAGCTGGGCAGGGATCTCGTCAAAAATGCTTTCTACCTTCATTTCATATCCCTGCGCATGCTTGATGATATCCGCACGGTAAAGGGTGAGAATGTCCCTTTTTATACGGTCAACCTTATTGAAATCACGGGTCTGGGCATATTCCAGTACGGCCTGCGGCATTCCTCCGACGATCAGATACTGCCGGAAGTAATCCATGGTTTTCCGATGCATGGTCTGACCCATAGGTTTTTGGGATTCAAAGCGGATGCGGATCATATCCATCAGAGTGTCGTTTCCCATGGCCCAAAGGAATTCCTCAAAGTCCATGGGATAAAGGCTGATATGGCGCTCCTCAGAAGGAATTACAATGTCTTTCACATTTTTTTTAATGGTCATCAGGGAACCGGTTTCCACATAATCATATCTGCCGTCCGCAACCAGGTATTTGACAGCGGCGCGGGCTCGTGGGAAAAGCTGAACCTCGTCGAAGATAATCAGAGATTCGCGTTCATAAAGCCTGATATTGTAATAGGTGGAGAGATAAAGGAAAAAGGTGTCCAAATCATTCAGATAGTGGAGAAATAAGTCGGTTATCTCATCACTTGCCCGGTTGAAGTCAATCATAATATAGGATTTGTATTCTTTTTTGGCAAACTCCTCTGCAATAAAACTTTTTCCCACACGACGGGCACCGTCAATCAGAAGAGCCGTTTTGCCTGCGCTATTCTGTTTCCAATTTAAAAGTTCGGTGTAAATTTTACGTTTCATAAGGCGGCCCTTTCTTGCATGCACGAAAACAAGATTTTTTACATCCTTATTATAACACGTTTTCAAACTTTTTATAACTGGAAAATTACACGTTTTCAAGAATTTTTAACACATTAAAGCGATAAAACCATGCCTACAGACGAATCGACATATGCATATACTCCTCATAAAACCGCACAATGATGCAGGACATGATCATCCGCTGCTGGGTGTAGCCGTCCTCTAAAGGGATCTCCGCGATTTCGTTTATCTTGTTCAGCTTGTTAAGCACCGTATTCCGGTGCATGTACATGGCGGAGGCGGTACGGTTTAAGCTGCAGCCGCAGAGCAGGTAATAAAACAGCACGTCCCGCAGATTGGTTTTATGGGCGGCGTCATAGCGGCAGATATTGATGATCGACGGGTGGATCAGGTAGATCAGGTCGTCATGATGATGGATGTTTCGGTACTGAGCGGCGCACAAGGACACAATATAATACAAGCTGTAGTCCTCATAGGAAAAAATCCGATCGGAAAATTGTTTCCGGTGAAGACAGCGGCCCAGACGCAAAGCTTCACCGGCGATAATATATAAGGTGCGGAGGCGCGGGCGGTGGCGGGAAGCATTGCCGATCCCAGCATATGCATGATAGTTTTTCAGCAATGCTTCCAGCTTTTCATAGTCAAAATTCAGGTTATGCAGCGGGCGTTCCTCCTGGCTATGAAGGATGACAATTTCGTTCTGGTAAACCGTCATATTATCTCCTGGAAATATTTCTTCCAGGAGCCGGAAAATATAATCGTAAGGCGGATCCGGAAGCTTCTCTGAGTCGAAATGGATCAGGATAAAGGCAGCAAAGGCCTTTAAAGGATGCGGAAGGAAATGTATCCGGGTGATTATCTCATTCTCGTCTGTCAGCTGTTCCTCCACGATATCTTTGATAAAAGCCGCGCACAGGGCGTCCTGCTCCAGATAAGCCATCTGGCTGTTCAGCAGGAAATTTCGCGTCATGTCCGCAAGATCCAGAAGCAGATGGCGGATATCGATTTGCTTTAGTTCCGGATTCGCGGGAAGCAGAATCACAGCCAGAACAGGATGACCGTGCCTGATCTCACAGAGGTGATATGTGCTGCCGGAAATCCGGACTTCGCGGTATTCCGGGCCGTTTTTAGCCTGAGTGGATCCGGCGAGCAGCTGCAGGGAGGCTTCATAGGACAGACAGCCATTCGATAAAAGCTCCCGCCCCAGCGGTTCCTCCAGATATAACTGGCAGCATCCGGCGATCAGCTTCAGACCCGGATTCAAAATAAAAATCTGGGTTTTTAACATCCGGGACGCCAGTTCTAAAAGCTGAGGGAGTGAATCTCCGCTGCAAAGCGCCTCCCGCAGGGAGTTTGACCAGGTGTGATAATTCTGGACAATCTGGTTTAGCCGATTATAAATGTCAAAGATATCAAGCGTGGAGATAACCAGATTGTGCCGGGTCCAATCCGGAAGCGCTACTTTATTGACATCCTCGGCGGACAAAACCATCGTGACAGGCGTTTTTGGCTGACAGTCCTCCAAAAGACGCAGACCATCGGAATAGTATCCGACATAGAGGTAATTTCCAAGCAGCTTTGACTGATTTTTCAGGAGAATAATTCCCTGGAAGGGTTCCAGATTCCTTGTACCGATTTGCTGCTCCAGGATTGTCTTATCCAGCGCACGGAGCAGATACGTGATATCCAGCATTTTTTCACCTACATTTTTTGGTATTCTACACAGGCAGCAAAAAACTGCCTGTTTTTTGTTTATCAGAATGCGGTGAAACGCGCCGGTGACGCGTCTCATTGCATTGTCATCAGTTTACTAAAAAAAGAACAGCATTTCAAGCGGCAAGGGAATAAAACGCCGGTGTCGGCGGCAAAAAGGTTGAACGCTGCACAAATATTTAAAAATGAGTTGTACTGTTTGCACAAGAAACGGGGAAATGAGGGGAGAATTCTTGTTGCAATTTGGTGAAAATGATAGGATAGTTTTAAATTTAACGAAGGGATGGTGTTTATTATGGCACTGTGGTTGTGTATTATCGCAATCGTAATTTCCATTTTGGTCGGATGGAAATTCAAGTTAAACACAGGTATTCTGGCTATGGGGTTTGCCTTTGTGATCGGAATCTGTGTGATGGGCATGAAAGCAAATGATATCATCGCTTTCTGGCCGACGACCATTGTTTTTTACTTGCTTTCTATCGCTCTGTTCTTTAACTACGCGACGGAAAATGGTACAATGAACGTGCTGGGGCAGAAATTGCTTCACGCTATGGGCGGCAACGCGAAGCTGGTTCCGTTCGCCATCGCGATTGTTTCCGCGATCGTCGGAGGCCTGGGAGCCGGCGCGTCCACTCCGGCAATCGTGGGACCTTTCGCGTTCGTGATGGCGGCGACCGCCGGCGTCAATCCGGTTCTGACAGCCGTGGCGATCACCTTCGGGAATCTGATAGGCTCCAACAACCCGTACAATGGCTATGGCGGCAGCATTTCCAAAAACCTGATCATCGCCAATGGCATTGACGAGGTGATGACTATGGACTGGTCTTTAAAAGTGTGGTTTAACTGCTGCATTATCACGGTGATTGTCATTGTGCTGTTCTATTTCGCTCTGAAAGGACACAAGGCCGGCACCGTGACCATGGAGGGAGAGGCACCGAAATTTGATGAAGTGCAGAGCAAAACCTTTACGATTCTCCTCGCGGCTTTCTTTTTGATGGTGGTGCCGCCGATTTTAAACACCTGGATTCCGGGCGTCCCGCTGCTGAAAACCCTGAATCAGCTCTGCCAGCCGCAGGTAATCATGATGCTGGGCGCGCTGCTGTGCGCGATTCTGAAGCTTGGAAATGAAAAGACAGTGATCCGGAAAATCCCGATCAGCACCATTGTAATGATCGTGGGCGTGTATTCCCTGATCAAGGTAGCTACCGAGGCCGGCCTGGTGGATTTCATCTCCGGCGTGCTGACCAGCAGCATCCCGAAGGCGATGGTGCCGGGCGCGATCGTGCTGTTCGCGGCGTTCTTAAGCTTTTTCTCCAGCTCCACATCCACGGTTATGCCGCTGATGTACCCGATGGTACCAGCATTGGCATCCGGGCTTGGACTGAATCCGATCGCCCTGTATACCTGCATTTTCTTCGGTGGTCTGGCGACAGCCTGCTCTCCGTTCTCTACAGGCGGCGCGGTATGTATCGCAGCCAACCCATATGAGGATCAGAAAGAGCTTCTGTCCAATAAGATGATTATCGTGGCGCTCATTGTCCCGGTGATCACGATCATCGCGGCGGAGGCTGGATTGTTTAACTTCTTTGGAGCATAGTGACATTGCGAATCCACAAAGATATCACGAATCAATAAAAACATCATAAATCGATGGAGGAGGGATTTTTACGACAGAACGAATCAGAAGAATGAAACAGATTGCCGCAGACACGCCGATCGTGATCGGGCTGGAAAAGCTGCGCATCGCGGTCGACACGCTGGAAGAGTGCAGAAACCTGCCGATCATCACGTATCGTTCCACACTTCACGCCAATTACTACAACCGGATCCCGATCACGATCCCGGATGATGATCTGCTCTGCGGCACCGGCGCGAGCCACACCAATGGCGTTGAGCTGGATTATGAGATGGGCGTTTGGTCTAAGGCGGAGCTGGATCATCTGAAGGAAGAAACGGGGGATATGTATTACATCTCTCCGGAGGATGAGGCGGAACTGGAGATCATCAAGGATAAACTGAATGTTTTGGCCAGAAATTACCGCACCTGCGACTATCTGGCTGAGCTGACCTGGGATAACCCGCGCATGAACGATTTCATCCGCTCGGGCGTCACCATGCCCATCTGGAAGGATCGCGATTCCGGTTCGACCAACGGCATTGGCCAGACCGGCATTGGCCTTGGCCCGGGCTTCGTGCTCAAGTGTGTGGAATACGAGCGCATCCTCAATGAGGGCGCGCGGGCGATCATCGATGAAGCGAAGGAATGCCTTGCGAAGGAACATCTGATCACAGATGAGGATCTGGATAAACATAATTACTGGAAGGGCGTTGTCCGTGTGTTTGAGGGATTTATCAATTATGCGCACCGTCACGCCGACCTGGCCGAATCCATGGCAGCAGGCTGCGCGGACCCTGTCCGCAAGGCCGAGCTTCTCAAGATGGCGGAAACCTGCCGCCGTGTGCCGGAATTCCCGGCGCGCACCTTCTATGAGGCGCTGCAGGCGTTCTGGTTCACCTTCCTGTCCGTGGCATCCAATACCATGTCCGCGGGGCGGATAGACCAGTATCTTTATCCGTTCTACAAGGCGGACAAGGAAGCCGGAAGGATCACGGATGAGGAAGTTCTGGAGCTTTTGGAACTGATCAAGGTAAAGACAACCACCTTCCACACGGCGCGCGGAGGCCTTGGAAGGGGACGCCACTCCGGCGACGCGCGTTGGCTGAATTTTATTATCGGCGGCTGCAAGGCGGATGGAACCGACGCTTCCAATGAGCTGACGAAGCTCTTTATCAAGGCGTCCACCGAGATGAACGTTCCGCACCACACCATCACGCTCCGTGTCGGCGACTATACGCCGCTGGATGTCGTGGAAGCGGGAATTGAGTGCGTGGCTACCGGCTGCGGCATGCCGGCATTTGTTTCAGACCGGTCCTATATCAATTTCTGGACCAGCAAGGGCTATGCCATCGAGGATGCCCGCAATTACGCGATCTGCGGCTGCCTCGACGCGGTGCTTCCGGGCAAGGCGCGTACTATGGGCGTCATTTTCTACAACCAGTGCCAGGTGCTGGAGGCTTTCCTGCACGGCGGCTATATGGAAACCCTTGGAAAGAAGTATGGCCCGGAGCCGAAATCCGTTCACGAATGTAAGACGTTTGAAGAATTGTGCGACGCCTATTACGAGTACCAGAATTGGTTCACGGAGCTTGTGAACGAGCGCAGCGCCATCGACTCTCTGGTAAAGATGAACGTGATTCCGGACGTTTTCCCGAGCGCGCTGATGCACGATGGCGTCACCTGCGGAATTCCGTATGAGAAGCGCAGCTTCGAACCCTTTGACACCGGAAGCACGGTCATGACGGTCGGCGGCATCAATGCGGTCAATTCCCTGGTCGCGATCAAGAAGCTGGTCTATGATGAGCATAAGTACACGATGAAGGATATCGTGGACGCGCTTGACGCGAACTGGGTCGGCTATGATGAGCTGCGCGAGGAGGTGCGCAAGGCGCCGAAGTACGGGAACAATGACGATTACGCGGATGCGGTCGCGGCTGATTTTTATCATCACTTCGCCATGCAGGTAGAGAACTATCCGAGTTGCTGGAACAGTTCCTCCATCCCGAGTGGTATCTCCATCTCCGCGCATCAGCCATGCGGCAAGTGTGTCGCGGCGACGCCGGACGGCCGCGGGGCCAATGAGATCCTGGCCGACGGCATGATCTCCCCAGCTCAGGGAACGGATATGGAAGGCCCGCTGGCTGTATTCGGCAGCGGCAGGAAGATCGCCCAGGATGAATTCTCCGCGACGCTGCTCAACATGAAATTTAATCCTGACGTGCTGCGCACGGAATCTGACAAGAGAAAGCTTGCTATGGTCGTGAAAACCTATCTGACAAACGGAGGCAAGCAGGTGCAGATGTCCGTTGTCTCCCGCGAGACGCTCAAGGCCGCCCAAGAGACGCCGAAGGATTACAAAAACGTGATCGTCCGCGTCGCGGGCTACAGCGCGTACTTTGTCACGCTGACCGGGATGATGCAGAATGAGATCATCGCGAGGACGCAGAATGATCATATCTGAT
>CAZICB010000031.1:22952-24869 GCA_964537765.1 uncultured Lachnospiraceae bacterium | reverse complement strand
GTGGTGTTCTCTTTTTATACCATTTTTTATTTTCCGACTATAATTTTACGCTAGCAAGCGGTATACCTGCCCAAATCGGCTGTGAATAGTAAGTTTGAAATCAGAATATTTGTTCGCCTTTCCCTTGCGATGTGTCGGTTAATATGATAAAATCAAGGAAGCATCAGCATGGGAGGAAATTATTTTGTTTTCATATATCAGAGGACCATTGGTGGAAACGTTTGACGATGTGGTTGTGATTGAGGCGGGGCAGATTGGATGGAACATCCATGTGCCGCTGACCGTGATGGAGGTCTTGCCCCGGATCGGGGAGGAGCTTTGCGTTTACACCTCCTTTCAGGTGCGCGAGGACGCGATGACGTTGTATGGATTTCTGTCACGTCAGGAGCTTTTGATGTTCCGGATGCTTTTAAGTGTCAATGGCATCGGCGCCAGGGCTGCTCTGTCCATCCTGTCCAGCCTGCGGCTGTATGATCTGCGGCTGGCGATCCTTTCGGAGGATGTGAAGGCCATCGCCAAGGCGCCTGGCGTGGGGCCAAAGACCGCCAGGCGGGTGATCCTGGATTTGAAGGACAAGCTGAAGGCGGAGGATATTCTGCCGGACAATCTTCCGGGAGCAGAAAAGGGAGCGGCGGCGGAGGCCGCATCTGGATTTGGCGATCAGGGCGCGGCCAGGGAAGCGGTGGATGCGCTGGTGGCATTGGGCTACTCCCTGACGGAGGCCAGCCGGGCGGTCCGTCAGGTGGAGCTTAAGGAAAACATGGACACCGAAGCGATTTTGAAGGCTTCTTTGAAACACCTTCTGTGACCGGGCTGACCGGCTCATGAGATAGGTGCGCTTTTTGTGCGCCGACAGAAATTTTCGTTTAGAATATGGAGATCGATAACAAATATATGGAGCGGAGAATCATAACCACAGAAATTACACAGGAGGATAAAAAGATAGAGCCCAGTCTGCGTCCGCAGCGGCTGTCGGAGTATATCGGGCAGCAGAAGATCAAGGATAATCTGAAGGTCTATATCGACGCGGCCAAGGCGCGGGGAGAGTCCCTGGATCATGTGCTTTTTTACGGGCCGCCGGGGCTTGGAAAAACCACCCTGTCCGGCATCATTGCCAATGAGATGGGCGTCAATCTTAAGGTCACCTCCGGCCCGGCCATCGAAAAGCCGGGGGAGATGGCGGCGATTTTGAATAACCTCCAGGAGGGCGATGTGCTGTTCGTGGATGAAATCCATCGGCTGAACCGGCAGGTGGAGGAGGTTTTGTATCCAGCTATGGAGGATTTTGCCATTGATATTATGCTGGGCAAGGAGTCCTCGGCGAGGTCTGTTCGTCTGGAACTGCCGCACTTTACGCTGGTAGGGGCCACCACCCGGGCAGGGCTTTTGACAGCGCCGCTGAGGGATCGCTTTGGCGTGCTCCAGAAAATGGAGTATTATACGCCGGAAGAATTGAAAATTATTGTGCAGCGCTCGGCGGTGGTGCTGGGCGTGCAGATCGACGAGGCCGGCGCCGCGGAGATCGCCCGCAGATCCCGCGGAACCCCTCGGCTTGCCAACCGCCTGTTAAAAAGGATCCGGGATTTTGCCCAGGTAAAATATGACGGCGTGATCACCAGGCAGGTGGCGGATTTCGCCCTGGATATTCTGGATGTGGACAAAATCGGCCTGGACAATAATGACCGGAATGTTCTCTTAACGATTATCGAGAAATTCGGCGGCGGTCCAGTGGGGCTGGATACGCTGGCGGCGACATTGGGTGAGGATGCCGGGACTCTGGAGGATGTGTGTGAACCCTATCTTTTGATGAACGGATTCATCAATCGCACGCCCCGCGGGCGAGTGGCGACGGAGCGCGCCTACCGGCACCTGGATATCCCGATGGCCTGATCGCGGCGCAGTATGATCATTTAAAAA
>CAZICB010000031.1:21497-22852 GCA_964537765.1 uncultured Lachnospiraceae bacterium | reverse complement strand
GTATGATCATTTAAAAAGCGGTATGATCATTAAAAAAATGAAAAAGAAATGTAGGAGTCAGATCATGGATCGAAAAAATTACACGGAAGTTTTGATCGATGGAAAAGTTTATACCCTGGGCGGCGCGGAGGAGGAGCTGTACCTCCAGAAGGTCGCTTCCTATCTGAATGAAAAGATTGGCAAGCTGAGAAAGCAGAAGGGATTTGGCCGGATGAGCGCGGACGATCAATTTGTGATGGGGGCGCTGAATCTCGCGGATGATTATTTTAAGGAGCAGGAGCGAGCGGACCTTTTGGCGGCTCAGAAGGCTGCCATGGAGAAGGATACCTACAGCTTAAAGCATGAGCTGATTACCAATCAGATGAAGCTGGAAAGCATCGCGAAGGAACTGGAGGACGAGAAAAAGAAATGCCGGGAGCTGGAAAAGGCAGTCGAGGCGGAAAAGTCGACCGCTGCAGAGCGCGAGAAGCTGGAGCAGGAGGCGAAAACGCGGTATCAGGATTTAAAGCGGGAAGCGGACGCTATGAAGACGGAGCTGCAAAAGCTCAAGGCGCTGCAGTCCGCCGCTGCGGCGGCAAGCCAGAATCGCCGTTAGGAAAGGGGCGCCGCGTGGAAGCGCGCTTTTTATCCCATATGTCATGTGAAACAGGAGGAGCCTTTTGAAAAGACAGGTTGAGGTCCTGGCGCCGGCCGGGTCCATGGAGAGTATGATCGCCGCGGTCAATGCCGGGGCAGATGCCATCTATATGGGCGGAAGCCGTTTTGGAGCCAGGGCTTACGCGGACAATCCCCAGGAGGATCAGTTTCTGGAAGCTATCGACTATGCCCATCTGCATGGTTGCCGTCTTTATATGACTGTGAACACGCTGATGAAGGAATCGGAGATGGAGGAGCTGTACGGATTTTTGAAGCCCTGCTATGAACGTGGTCTGGACGCGGTGATTGTCCAGGACATGGGGGTGTTCTCCTTTGTGCGGAGGTATTTCCCTGACCTTCCCGTCCATGCCAGCACCCAGATGACGGTGACGGGACCTGGCATGGCGCGGATGTTGAAGGAGCAGGGAGCGGCCCGGGTGGTGACGGCCCGGGAGCTTTCCCTGGAGGAGATCGCCAAGATCCGCGATCAGGTGGATATTGAGATCGAGAGTTTTGTCCACGGGGCGCTTTGCTATTGCTATTCCGGCCAATGTCTGATGAGCAGCCTGATCGGCGGCCGCAGCGGAAACCGGGGACGTTGTGCCCAGCCCTGCCGTTTGCCTTATGATTTGCTGCCTGTGTCGGGGCGTGGAAGTGGCCAGGGAAGTGGGGCGCAGCAGTGCGGCAGAGAGTCGCAGTGCGGCAGCAAAAAGGGCCTT
>CAZICB010000031.1:0-21397 GCA_964537765.1 uncultured Lachnospiraceae bacterium | reverse complement strand
TGTCCGAAGGATCACCCAGTCTCGCTGGATCCATCTCCCGTCCGCCCGTCCATCCATGTCCTTTTGGAGGAGCCGGAGACCCTTCCGGCGGTTTTGTCCTTCCCGGAGGTGGCGTCCGTTTACTTAGATAGCTGCGGCTTCGGCGCAAAGAGCTGGGAAGCCGCGGCTGAATCCTGTCACAGTGCCGGAAAGCAGTGCGTGCTGGTGATGCCGCACATTTTCCGGACGGAGGCCCGGCGCTATTTTACGGAGCATAAAAAGGAGCTGAAGGCAGCCGGTTTTGACGAGGTACTGGTGAAGGCATTGGAGGAGGTATGCTTCCTGAGGGATCATGATATTGGCTTTCCCATGATTTTCGACGCCAATCTATATACCATGAATCATCTGGCGGCGGACTGGATGCTGGAGGCGGGAGCCAGGCGGCTCACCCTGCCCCTGGAGCTTCATTTTAAGGAGCTGGAACGGCTGGCGAAGGGAAATATTTCCTGGGAGCTGGTGGCCTATGGCCATTTTCCGGCCATGGTTTCCGCCCAGTGTGTGACAAGGACCCTTTATGGCTGCGGCAAAAAGCCGGGCATCCTTTTCATGAAGGACCGGACGGGCAAGGTGCTTCCGGTGAAGAATCATTGCCGTTTTTGTTACAATACCATCTACAACCCGGCTCCTCTTTCTTTGCTGGGGCTGGAGCAGGAGGTGGAAAGGCTGCGCCCGTCGGTGCTTCGGCTGCAATTTTCCGTGGAGGAGGCGCACCAGGTCCGCGGAGTGGTGGATGCGTATATTCAGCATTTTGTGTATGGAAATCAGGTACCCGCGCCTTTTGGGGACTTTACCAGGGGACATTGGAAACGCGGCGTAGAGTGAGGTACTATGGTAAATGTAATCATTGAAGTGTCCAAATATCTGATGATCCTTTTGATGGCGCTTTATACCTACTGGAATTTCAGCTATTT
Organism: uncultured Lachnospiraceae bacterium; assembly: GCA_964537765.1. Classification (GTDB taxonomy): domain Bacteria; phylum Bacillota; class Clostridia; order Lachnospirales; family Lachnospiraceae; genus Brotaphodocola. The sequence goes on along the minus strand of CAZICB010000031.1, from coordinate 20,447 downwards.
CCGGTTTGGGGAGGAGCGGCGGAGAAAAAAGGTATGCGGGCTGCAGAATGTGGTCATGTTTTTTCTGCATTTAATCGCTTATCTGATTCTGTATCTGAAGACAGAGGATGAGCGGATTGTGCTGTTTTATCTGGCTCAGGTGGTGTTTTTTGCCGCCTATATCGGGCTGTCCCGGCTGTTTTACCGGAATGTATCCCGGATTTTACTCAATAATATGTGTATTCTTCTGTGCGTGGGCTTCATCATCCTGACCAGGCTGTCCTTTGATAAGGCGGTGCGGCAGTTTTTGATTGTGTCCGGCGCGGCGCTGATTACCTGGCTGATTCCCTTTATCATGGATCGGGTGTGGCAGCTGAGTCGGCTGGCCTGGGTTTACGGGATTTTGGGACTAGCGCTTTTGGCGGTGGTCTGGATGGTGGGAAACAATAGCTACGGCGCCCAGCTGTCCATCACCGTGGCAGGAGTCGCGTTCCAGCCTTCGGAATTTGTCAAAATCAGCTTTGTATTTTTCGTGGCATCTGTATTTTATCAGTCCACCGACTATCGCACTGTGGCTGCGGCCACGGCCATGGCGGCGGCCCATGTGCTGGTCCTGGTGCTTTCCAAGGATCTGGGGAGCGCGCTGCTTTTTTTCATTACCTATCTGGCCATGCTGTTTGTGGCCACCGCCAACTGGCTCTATCTGTTTGCCGGGACATTAAGCGGCTGCGGGGCAGCCGTCTGCGCTTACAAGCTTTTTTCCCATGTGCAGGTGCGCGTGGAGGCCTGGATCAATCCCTGGGCGGATATTGACAACCGGGGGTATCAGATCACCCAGTCGCTTTTTGCCATCGGCACCGGCGGCTGGTTCGGCATGGGCCTTTACCAGGGCATGCCCTACAAGATTCCTGTGGTGGAGAAGGATTTTATTTTTGCGGCGATTTCCGAGGAGCTGGGAGGGATCTTCGCCCTCTGTGTGCTTCTCATCTGTCTGGGCTGCTTTTTGCAGTTTATGATGATTGCCGGGAAGATGCAGGCGGCCTTTTATAAGCTGATCGCTTTTGGCCTGGGTGTGGAATATATGGTCCAGGTGATTCTGACCGTGGGCGGCGTGATCAAGTTTATCCCCTCCACCGGGGTGACCCTGCCCTTAGTCAGCTATGGAGGCAGTTCCATTCTCAGCACTTTTATCCTGTTTGGAGTCATTCAGGGGTTATACATTTTAAAGAAGAATGACGAGGAGGATTATGAAGAGAACCTTACCAAATCCAAAGGCAAATAAGTGCCTTTTGTTTGTTGTCTATTTCTTTGTCGCGGTATTTGTGGGGATGGCCGGCTATTTCGGATATTTTATCCAGATGCGGAGTGAAAGTGTCATCAACAATTCCTACAATGCCCGTCTGGACAGCTTTTCCGACCGGATAGTCCGGGGAGAGATCCGAAGCGGCGGCGGGGAGGTCTTAGCCGTCACCCAGACGGGGGAGGATGGACAGGAGGCGCGGGTCTATCCTTACGGTGAATTGTTTGCCCATGCAGTGGGCTATTCGGATCACGGAAAAACCGGGCTGGAGGCGCTGGCGAATTTTTATCTTTTAAGCTCCCATGTGAATCTGGTGGAAAAGACGGTCAATGAATTGTCCGATGTAAAAAATCCGGGAGACCATGTAGTGACCACTCTGGATGTGGGCCTGCAGCAGACGGCCTGGGATGCGCTGGGAGACCGGAAGGGGGCAGTGATCGCCATGGAACCGGACACGGGCAAAATCCTGGCCATGGTGTCCAAGCCTTCCTTCAATCCCAATACTTTGAGCACGGACTGGGACAGCCTGATTTCCGGGGATAATACCCAGGCGCAGCTTTTAAACCGGGCTTCCCAGGGGGTGTATCCGCCGGGTTCCACCTTTAAGATTATAACGATGCTGGCCTATATCCGGGAGCACCCGGATACCTGGCGGGATTTTACTTTCGACTGCGACGGCCAGTTTGAATACGAGGATTATAAGATCTCCTGTTATCATGGTAACGCCCACGGGCATCAGACTCTGGAGCAGGCCTTTGCCAATTCCTGCAACGGGGCCTTTGCAAAGCTGGGACTGGAGCTTCAGGAAAATTCCCTGAAGGCGGTGACGGATCAGCTTTTGTTTCATCAGGAGCTGCCGCTGTCCATCGCCTATAGCAAAAGCTCCTTTGCCATGGGATCTCCGGCCAGTACCTGGGAGATTTTGCAGACAGCCATCGGGCAGGGCAGTACCCAGATGACTCCCATGCACAATGCCATGATCACGGCGGCCATCGCCAACGGCGGCGTGCTGATGCGCCCCTGCCTGATTGACCGGGTGGAGAGCGCGGCCGGGGAGGAGACGGAGAAATTTCTCCCCTCGTCCTACGGAAATCTGATGACGGCGCGGGAGGCGGAGGAGCTTTCCGGTCTGATGCGTCAGGTGGTTACGGAAGGAACCGGATCGGCGGTGCGAACCGATGCCTACACAGCGGCGGGAAAGACCGGATCGGCGGAGTTTGAGACCGGGAAGGAAACCCATGCCTGGTTTACAGGCTTTGCTCCGGCGGATGATCCGCAGATCGTGGTGACAGTCATAGTGGAGGAGGGCGGCTCCGGCGGCCAGGTGGCAGGCCCCATCGCCCGGGCCATGTTTGACCGGTATTTTTCCGGGCAGTAGGGGCCGCTATCATAAACAACATAAAAATCAGGGAGGAAGGATCGTGTTTCGTGCAAAGGATTATGTCAGGGCGGCCAGCCTTGAGGAGGCCTATGCCTTAAACCAGAAGCGCAGCAGTGTGCTGGTGGGCGGCATGATGTGGCTGAAGATGGGAAGTAACCAGAAGGGAACCATCATCGATTTGTCCGGGCTTGGCCTGGACGGGATCGAGGAGGATGAAAAGGAGTTTCGGATCGGCTGCATGTGCAGCCTGCGCAGGCTGGAGACCCATTCCGGGCTGAATGCGTGTTTCGGGGGCGTTTTTAAGGAATGTACCCGCCATATCGTGGGCACCCAGTTTAGAAACGGGGCGACTGTGGGCGGCAGCGTCTTCGGGCGCTACGGGTTTTCCGATATTCTGACCTGTATGATGATGCTGGATACTTCGGTGGAGCTGTATCACGGAGGGATGATGTCCCTGGAAGAATTTGCAAAGAAAAAGCCGGACCGGGATATTCTGGTCCGGGTGATCATAAAAAAGGATGGCAGAAGGGCCGCCTATGGCACGCAGCGGAATTCGGAGACGGATTTTCCGGTGATTGCCTGCGGTGTGGCAAAAAAGGACGGCAATTATTATGTTTCCGTGGGGGCCCGCCCCTCCCGGGCCGCTTTGGCGGTACGTCCGGCGACGGGGGAGCCTCTGGAAGTGCAGGCGCGTGAGGCGGCGGAATGCTTTGCCTATGAGGGCAATATGCGTGCGTCCGGCCAATACCGCCGTCATCTGGCAGGCGTCTATATCAGAAGGCTGATGGAACAGCTGGAGCAGGAGGAAGATTAGCATGGAAATTCGTTTTACCTTAAACGGCAAAAAAGTCAGGACAGAAATCGCGGCCTCCACCCTGCTGATCGACGTGGTGCGGGAAAAGGGCTGCTATAGCGTCAAACGGGGCTGTGAAACCTCCAACTGCGGCCTGTGTACGGTCTGGCTGGACGGCATGCCTGTGCTTTCCTGTTCCACCCTGGCGGCCCGGGTGAATGGCCGGGAGGTGACCACTCTGGAGGGGCTTCAGAAGGAGTCGGAGGAGTTCGGCATGTATTTGGCGGGAGAAGGCGGGGAGCAGTGCGGCTTTTGCAGTCCCGGCCTGATCATGAATGTGCTGGCCATGGAGCGGGAGCTGGATCATCCCGATATGGAGGAAATCCGGGAATTTCTTGCGGGAAATCTATGCCGCTGCACCGGCTACGCCAGCCAGATGCGGGCGGTGGAAAAGTATCTGAACCGGGATAAGGAGGCGTAAGGCAAATGGAGATTAAAAAACATTATGTGGGTATGCCGGTGATGAAAAAGGACGCGAAGGCGCTGGTGGGCGGAAAGCCCGTCTTCACGGAGGACATTGCCCCGAAAAATTGTCTGATTGTCAAGGTGCTCCGGTGTCCCCATGCCCATGCCTGGATAGAGGAGATAGACATCGGCCGCGCGCAGGCGGTGGAAGGCATCGAGACTGTGCTGACCTGGAAGGATTCGCCGAAGCGGCGGTTTACCATGGCAGGCCAGACCTTTCCGGAGCCAAGCCCTTATGACCGTCTGATTCTGGACCGGCGGATGCGCTTTGTGGGAGATGTGGCTGCGGTTGTGGCCGGTGAGAATGAGGAAGCCGTCGATAAGGCGTTAAAGCTGATAAAAGTGAAATATCAGGTGCTTAAGCCGGTGCTGGATTTCCATAAATCCAAGGACGGAGCGATCCTGGTTCACCCGGAGGATACCTGGGAGAGTCTTTGCGATGTGGGCGCGGATAATAAGCGAAATCTGTGCGCAAGCGGGCTGGATGAGTCGGGGGATGTGGACGCGGTGCTGGCCGGATGCGCATACAAGGTCGAGCAGACCTATCATGTGAAGGCCAACCAGCAGGCAATGATGGAGACCTTCCGCACCTTTACCCAGATGGATCCTTATGGGCGGCTGGTGGTCACCTCCTCCACCCAGGTGGTATTCCATTGCCGCAGAATCATCGCCAATGCCCTGAATATTCCCAAATCCAAGGTGCGGGTGATTAAGCCGCGGATCGGCGGCGGCTTTGGCGCAAAACAGAGCGCGGTGTCGGAGATTTATCCGGCGCTGGTGACCTGGCTGACCGGAAAGGCGGCCATGATGATTTATACCCGCTATGAGTCCCAGATTGCATCCTCGCCCCGCCACGAGATGGAGGTGAGAGTCCGGGTGGGCGCGGATAAGGACGGCATTTTGCAGGCTATCGATGTTTATACCCTGTCCAATACGGGAGCCTTTGGCGAGCATGGTCCGACCACGGTGGGCCTGTCCGGCCATAAGTCGATCCCTCTGTACCGGACGAAGGCGTACCGTTTTTCTTATGACGTGGTTTATACCAATACCATGTCCGCAGGCGCTTACCGGGGCTATGGCGCTACCCAGGGAATTTTTGCCCTGGAAAGCGCGGTCAATGAGCTGGCGGAAAAGCTGCACATGGACCCTACGCTGCTGCGGGAAAAGAATATGGTGCGGGAGGGCGATTTCATGCCCGCCTACTATGGAGAGACGGCCAACAGCTGCGCTCTGGACCGCTGCATGGCGCGGGCGAAGGAGATGATCGGCTGGGATGGAAAGTATCCCTTCCGGGATATGGGAAACGGCAAAGTCCGTTCAGTGGGCGTGGCTCTGGCCATGCAGGGATCCTCCATTTCCAAATGCGACGTAGGTTCTGTGGCGTTAAAGCTCAATGACGACGGCTTTTACACCATGATGATCGCCGCGGCGGATATGGGCACCGGCTGCGACACCACCCTGGCGCAGATCTGTGCCGACTGCCTGTGTTGTGATCTGGACAATGTGATCCCCCATGGCGTGGATACGGATGTCTCCCCTTATGATTCCGGCTCCTATGCCTCCAGCACCGCTTACCTGACCGGCATGGCGGCGGTGAAGGCAAGTGAGAAGATGGTAAAGGCCATCATCGAGAAGGGCGCGGAGTACCTGGATCGGCCGGTGGATGAGGTGGATTTTGACGGGGAAATGATATACCGTTTGGACGGGACGGCCCAGATGAGTCTGAAGGACCTGGCAAACCAGGTGATGTGCTACAATAACAAAGCCCTGGAGGTGGTGGCGACCCGCACTTCCGAGGTTTCTCCGCCGCCGTTTATGGTGGGCATCGCGGAGATCGAGCTGGACAAAGAAACCGGGCATTATGATCTGATTGATTATGTGGCGGTGGTGGATTGCGGGACGCCCATCAATCCCAACCTGACCCGGGTTCAGACCGAGGGCGGCTTAGGACAGGGCATCGGCATGGCCATGTATGAGGATGTGACTCGCTCCCGGGGAGGCCGGGTCTATGAGAATTCCTTCATGCAGTACAAGCTGCCGACCCGTATGGATCTGTGCGACCTGCGGGTGGAGTTTGAGTGCAGCTATGAGCCGACCGGCCCCTTTGGCGCTAAATCCATCGGTGAGATTGTGATCAATACACCTTCCCCGGCTATTGCCAATGCCATCGCCAATGCCACCGGAGGTTTGCATATCCGGGAATTGCCGATCACAGCGGAAAAGGTTTTTCGGGGGATCCATAAAATCTGAGGCCGGATAACTGTGAAAAATGACAAAAAGATAACGAAAAAAAGGCCGATTTTATCTAAAAATACCATATGATTTGGGCCCGAGCGTGTGGATTTGTATGATAAAATTTTATCTAATATTGAAAAAATATGTATAGTATGCTATATTATTCGTGTGTTAAGTGTTAGTAAAAATAGCATGCTGAGATGAGAGAGCGCGGCCTGATGACAGAAATGTCGGTTGGAGGTGCGCTCTTTTTTATGAGGTGGACTGGGATGTCAAGCCGGGAGATCCGATCAGCGGGAAGAGGAACAGGCGATGGAACAGAGGTTTTATGACATGGTGGAAGAGAATCCGGTGATTGCCGCCATCAAGGATATGAACGGGCTGGAAAAGTGCTGTCAGATTCAGGAAATCAAAGTCATTTTTGTCCTGTATGGGGATATTTGCAATATCACAGAGATTGTCAGCCGGATCAAGGAAACCGGAAAGCTGGCCATCGTGCACCTGGATCTGGTGGCAGGCCTGGGGACAAAGGAGGTAGCGGTGGATTTCATCAGGCAGCACACGAAGGCGGATGGGATCATTTCCACAAAGCCCACCATGATCCGGAGAGCCAGGGAGATAGGTCTTTACACGGTGATGCGGTTTTTTATCCTGGACTCGATCTCTTTTGAAAATATTGAAAAGCAGCTTGCGATGGTAAAGCCGGATTTCATCGAGATCCTGCCCGGCGTGATGCCGAAGATCATCCGCAAGGTCTGCAGACGTGTCAAGCCGCCGGTGATCGCGGGTGGCCTGATCAATGACAAGGAGGATATCATGGCGGCGCTGGATGCGGGCGCCATCGCCGTATCTTCCACCAACCAGAAGGTGTGGACGATGTGAGGACATATCTTTGGGCGCGTCCGGGGCTAAAGAAATAATGCCCTGGTTTTGATAAATGCGAAGGTCTTTGTCTACAAAGCCGCAAGGCGATGATGCGCGGACCTTTGCCCGTGGCGGTTTATGCGCTGAACCATCACAGGTTTGCTATGAGATTATTCTAAAACAAGAGGAGGAAAAAGAAAATGAGAAAACAGAAATGGATTGCGTTGGCGACGGCAGCGGCCATGATGGCATCCCTGACAGCCTGCGGAGGAGGCAGCAGCTCCGGCGGATCTTCAGCCACCGCGGCGGCGGAGACAACGGCAGCGGCAGCGGGAGCGGAAACTGCGGCAGCGGAGGCAGCAGCGGACGATGGAGCGGATGATTTCCATATCGACATCAAGTTCTCCAACGTATTCCAGCCGACAGAGTGGAACTACAAGGCATCCGAGAAGCTGGCGGAGATGATTACCGAAAGAACGGAAGGCCATGTCAACGTGACTTACTACGGACAGAACGAATTGGATTGCTATGGCGATTCCGTAAGCCAGGCGGTGGCCGGTTCGAACTGGATGGGGCTGGAGGAGCCGTCCCTTTTTGCCGACTATGTGGGCGATGCGGCTATGGTAATCGCTCCGATGCTTTACAGCAGCACGGCGGAATATAACTATGTGATGGATTCGGATTTCGTGGCTGATCTGTGCGACCGCCTGGCTGAGGAGAATATCCATGTCCTGGATACCCACTATTCCTTCGGTTTCCGCAGTGTCGTCACGAACCTGGATGTGACGAAGCCGGAGGATTTGCACGGTCATATCCTTCGTGCCACTTCTTCCGCGCTGTTTGCCAAGACGCTGGAGTGCCTGGGCGCTACGCCTAACGCCATGAGCTTCACCGAGTGTCTGCAGGCGATCCAGAGCGGCGTTGTGGAAGGCTTCGAGGGTTCCACCTCCACCCTTGCCGGCGCGGGCAACCCTTATGAGCTTGTGAAAAAAGTGGCCCTGACCAATCATCTGATCGCTACCCGCTGGCTCTTCATGCCCGAGAACGTATGGCAGACCATCCCCGAAAAGTATCAAAAGATCATCGAGGAAAGCGCCTATGAGTGCGGAATGTGGGAGCAGACATCCTGTGACGAGGATGAGGAAGTGCAGAAAAAGATGCTGGCTGAGAACGGCGTGACCTGGAACGAGGTGGATCTGGACGCTTTCCGGGAAGCCTGTAAGCCTGTAATTGACTGGATCATCGAAGAATATGGCTCCAGCCAGGAAGCTTATGACGAACTGACCGCTATCGTCGCGGAGTACCGCGCAAAACAGTAACGTGAAGTCATGGGCGGTCCGCATGGCGTCTTAAGCCGCGCGGATCGCCCGGAATTTGAGATAGGGGGTTCATTCGTGAAGAAAAATAAGATTACTGTCGGAACCATTTTCGGCAATCTGGATGCTATCATTACCTGCGTGACATTGACCATCTGCGTGATTCTGGTCAATGTAAACGTTATTACACGGTATTTTCTGAAGAGCCCTGTTGTGGGAGCGGAGGAGATCGTGACGAATCTTTTTGTATGGACGGTATTTATCGGAAGCGCTTACGCGCATCGGAAGCATTCGCATCTGGGGGTAGATATCCTTGTGAATCTTCTGCCTGGAAAGTCGAAAAAGATCGTCGCTGACATCGTTTTCCTGATCGAACTGGCGATTCTTATCATGCTTACCATCATCAGTGCGCAATATGTTTACCATCTGATCTTCAACGCCGCCGGAAAATATAAGCCCGTTGTTTCGGACGTGCTTCGAATGCCGAAATGGTATACGGCGATCGCGGTACCCATCGGTTTTGGGCTTTCCGTCATCTTTTCCCTGGTTGACCTGTTTAAGAACCGCCTGGGCCGTTCCGGGAAAGATCAAATAAGTTCGGAAGAAGGAGGTGAAAAAGCGTGACGCTGACATTTGCACAATTGATCCCCATTTTTATGCTTTTTATCCTTTACTTTTTGGGGCTTCCTATTGTCTATGCCCTGTTTGGCGCGACGTTCTTTTTCTTTCTGGTGATCGACTCGTCCTCAGCGGCCTGGCTGATTCTTCAGAAGGTGATGAACTCCACCCAGTCCTTCTCCATGTTGGCGATCCCCTTTTTCGTCATGTCGGGTTCCGTCATGAATTATGGCGGAATCAGCGATAAGATGATGGATTTCGCTGAGTGCCTGACAGGCCACATGAAAGGCGGCCTGGCTCAGGTCAACGTGGTGCTGAGCATGCTCATGGGCGGCTGCTCCGGTTCCGCCAACGCCGACTGCGCGATGCAGTCCAAGATGCTGGTTCCTGAGATGGAGAAACGCGGTTATTCCAAGGCCTTCTCAGCGGCGATCACGGCGGCGTCCTCCGCGGCTACCCCGGTGATTCCTCCGGGAGTCAATCTGATCGTCTACTGTCTGATCGCGCAGATCTCCCTGGGACGTGTATTCGCCGCGGGATATCTGCCGGGCATTTTGATGGCGTTGTCCATGATGGTGGTCGTCGCTATCATCTCCAACAAGAGAGGATATGAGAGGACGCGGGAGAAACGCGCTTCCATCATAGAGATCTGCAAGCAGTTTTTGACTTCCTTCTGGGGCGTCTTCTTCCCGATTGGCATTATCCTGGGCATCCGTTTCGGATTGTTTACACCGTCCGAAGGAGGAGCGGTCGCGGTGCTCTATTGCTTTATCATCGGTATTTTTGTCTACAAGAAATTGAACCTGCGCGAGCATCTGATCCCGATCCTTTTGGATAGTATCGCCGGTACCTCCAGCGTTGTCCTGATCATGGTCGCCGCGAATACCTTCGGAAACTACATGAGCTGGATCAACCTGCCAAAGATCGTGGCGAGCACGATTCTCGGATTGACGAACAACCGCTACATCTTCCTGATGTTGTGTAATGTCGTCCTGCTGATCATGGGTATGTTCCTGGAAGGCGGCGCGGCCCTGATGATTATCACGCCTTTGCTTTTACCTGTCGCCAGGACTTTGGGCATCGATGACGTTCACTTTGGACTGGTTGCCATCGTAAATATTATGATCGGAGGCATTACGCCGCCCTTCGGCTCCATGATGTTTACTACCTGCGGCATCACCAAATGCCCGATCAGCGACTTTTTGAAGGAAGTGTGGCCCTTTATCGTCTGCCTGATGGTTGTACTGCTGATTCTCACTTTCTGTCCGTTCCTTATCACGTGCGTGCCGGATCTGATCTATGGGCCGGCCTGATGAAAAGGATGCCGCGGCCCGCTATGAGGTGGAAATGCGGCACACGGAGAAGACTTTTGAGAGTCTTGCTCATATGCAATATGATTTGTTCTGTAAAGGGAACCGTGTGGGACGGATGATGATAAGCATCGTGCTGATTTTTCTTGGGATATCGGAATTTTCCTCCTGGTGGGGGATTCTGATCGTGGCCTACGCCTGTTACCTGATGACCAGCACCTATAGTTCCGCCAATCACACCGCCCACAAGCTTGCCTCTCAGATCCGGGACGCCGGCCTGCAGTTTCCCGCATCCCGGTATATCTTCCGAGAGGATGGAATGGAGATTGTCAATCTTCGTTCCGAGGAGGAACCAGCGGAGAGGCTGGCTTACAGCGACGTTTACCGTCTGGGCGAGGATGCCGGGTATTTTTATATCTTCCGGGATCGGTACGGCGGTTACATGGTTCCGAAGGAAGGGCTGCATGGTCTGGAGGATGAATTCCGTTCGTTCTTGCAGCATGCAGCCGGGCAGATCGTTCGCGTGCGCGCAGCTCCGATTATTCGTCTGCTCCGCTGGATATCTGACCATTCTAATGTTCATAAAGGGGAATAACATGGATATGTATGTGCTGGAGCAGTTTCAGCCGGAAGAACTGCTCATTCAGATGGAATATCTTCTTCGCATCTTTAGTTCCGGAATGTTGGGGCTGATGATCGGCATTGAACGCAAGAACCGGAATAAATCGGCCGGCGTCCGTACTCACGCGATCATTGCCCTCGGAGCGGCCCTTATGATGGTAGTGTCCAAGTACGGTTTTTTGGACACAGCGGGGGCGGACGCCTCCCGTGTGGCGGCACAGGTGGTCAGCGGCATCGGCTTTCTGGGCGCCGGGGTGATTTTTATACGGAACAATCTGGTCAGCGGTCTGACGACAGCTGCCGGTATGTGGGTCACGGCCGGCGTGGGCATGGCTATGGGAGCGGGAATGTACGTGGTCGGCATTGCGTCGGCGATTTTGATCATGTTCATGCAGATGGTGACGCACCGGATCGCCTATTTTTCCAATGTGGCGTCCGGGGGATACATCCGGATGACCATTGCCCAGGAGCCGGATGCCGTCCTGAAGATGGAGAATTTTCTCAAAAACGCAAAGGTGAGTGTGGTCTCCCTTAAGATCGCAAAAAACAAAAAGAACGAGATCAAGCTTGAATTTGATGTGGTCTATCCGCCGGGCATGGATAAGGATCGCCTGCGGGCGCAGATCGCGGAGCTGGAGAACGTGATCTCGATCAGTGAGTGAGGATAAAAGTTACATGGATCAGCTGAAAAGACAGATGTTGATGGATACCGACTGGTTTATCCTGGATATGGACGGCACCTTTTACTGCAGCGACAAAATCATCGATGGATCGCTGGAGTTTCTGGACGCTGTGAGGCAGTGCGGAAAGCATTTTATGTTCTTTACGAACAATTCCTCAAAAGCGCCGAAGGAATATCTGGACAAGCTGGCGGGAATGGGCTGTTTTATTGGCCGGGATCAGATCATGACCTCCGGCGATGTGGCGATTCGCTATCTGAAAAGAAATTATCCCGGGAAAACGGTCTTTCTGATGGGGACTCCGGAGCTGGAGGCGGATTTTTTGCGGGAGGGGATCCCCCTTACCAGGGAGATGCCGGATATCGTGATGGTCGGTTTTGACAAGACGTTGACCTACGCGAAGCTGGAAAGAGGCTGCACCTATATCCGTGAGGGAGCCTTGTTTTTGTCGACCCATCCGGATATCAACTGCCCGGTGCAGGGAGGATTCATCCCGGACAGCGGCGCGATCTGCGCGGCGATCAGCTTATCCACCGGGAAGCAGCCGAAATTTCTGGGGAAACCCTATCAGGAGACCGTGGATATGGTCGCGGATCGGGTCCGGGCCCCTCTTGAGCGGCTGGCTTTTGTGGGGGATCGCCTTTACACGGATATCGCTGTGGGAGTCGATCACGGAGCTAAGGGCTTTCTGGTGCTGAGCGGGGAGACGACAGTGGAGGATCTGAAAAATTCTTCCACGAAGCCCAGCGCGGTTTTTGAAAACCTGGCCGAGATGGGAGAATTGCTCTGTGAAATCTATGGCTGTGAGAAATGACTGCTCAAGGTTTGGCAGAACCGGACGAATGAAACAGAAAGAGAAAGGAATAGAGAGAAATGTATGATGTGGTGGTTATCGGCGCCGGAGTCTCCGGCTCCGCTTGTGCCAGAGAACTGACGCGGTACAAATTGAAGACATGTGTGCTGGAAAAAGAAGAAGATGTGTGCTGTGGTACATCGAAGGCGAACAGCGCCATCGTGCATGCCGGGTTTGACGCGGAGGCCGGTTCCTTGATGGCAAAGCTGAATGTGGAAGGGAACCAGATGATGGAGGAGCTTTCCAAAGAACTGGATTTTGAGTTTATTCAAAATGGCTCCCTGGTCGTTTGCACGGAGGAAACGGAACGGGCCGGGCTGGAAGCCCTGATGGAACGTGGAATCCAAAACGGCGTGAAGGGTCTCCGCATCGTGGAGCGGGAAGAACTTAAGGAGATGGAGCCGAATATTTCGGACGGCGCATTGGCAGCGCTTTACGCGCCCACCGGCGGCATCGTCTGCCCGTTTAGCCTGAATATCGCGATGGCGGAAAACGCTTATACCAACGGCGCGGAATTTTATTTCGACACGAAGGTAGAGGACATTGAAAAAATGGAAGGCGGTTTTCGCATCCACACTGACAAGGGAGATTACGAAACCCGCTGTGTGGTGAACGCGGCCGGTGTCTACGCGGATCAGATTCACAACATGGTCAGCGAGGAGAAAATCACCATCATCCCCAGGAGGGGTGATTACTTTCTGTTGGACAAATCAGCGGGAGGGCACGTGAAGAGGACGATCTTCGCGCTCCCGGGCAAATACGGCAAGGGGGTTTTGGTATCCCCTACTGTCCACGGTAATCTGATCGTTGGTCCTACGGCCATCGACATTGAAGACAAAGAAGGCGTCAACACGACGCGGGCCGGCCTGGATGAGGTGATGGAGAAGTGCAGCATTACGGTCAAGGATGTGCCTCTGCGCCAGGTGATCACTTCCTTTGCCGGTCTGCGCGCTCATGAAGTGCATCACGATTTTATCATCCGTGAGCTCGCGGAAGCGCCGGGCTTTGTAGACTGCGCGGCCATCGAATCCCCGGGGCTCACCAGCAGCCCGGCTATCGGCCGGATGGTGGCGGATATCGTGAAAGGGATCCTGCATCCGCAGGAGAATCCGGATTTCATCGGAACCCGGAAGGGGATCCGCAACCCGAAGACTCTTTCTATGGAAGAGCGAAACGCCCTGATCCGGGAAAACCCCGCTTATGGCAATATCATCTGTCGGTGTGAGACGATCACGGAGGGGGAGATTCTGGACGCGATTCACCGTCCGCTGGGAGCGAAATCCCTGGATGGCGTGAAACGCAGAACCCGCGCAGGCATGGGACGCTGCCAGGCAGGCTTTTGTTCCCCGCGCACCATGGAAATCCTGTCCAGGGAGTTGGGCAAGGACATGATGGAGATCACCAAGGGCGGCGGAGCATCGAAGATCGTGGTCGGAACCAATAAGGATCGGATATAGGAAGGGGCGTCGGAAAATGAAATCATATGACATCGTAATCATCGGCGGCGGCCCTGCAGGGCTGGCAGCCGCTGTTTCAGCAAAGAATAATGGAAGTGACAGCATCCTGATCCTGGAGCGGGACAAGGAGCTGGGAGGTATTTTGAATCAGTGCATCCACAATGGATTTGGCCTTCATACCTTCAAGGAGGAACTGACCGGTCCGGAATACGCGGCCAGATTTATCACGCAGGTACAAGAGCTGGGCATCGAGTACAAGCTTCATACGATGGTCCTGGATATCAGCCATGATAAGGTAGTGACTGCGATGAACCGCGAGGATGGTATGTTCACAATCCAGGCAAAGGCAGTGATCCTTGCCATGGGCTGCCGGGAGCGTTCCAGGGGTGCGCTGAATATCCCGGGCTATCGTCCGGCGGGCATCTTTTCCGCAGGTACGGCTCAGCGTCTGGTAAACCGTGAAGGTCTGATGCCTGGGCGCGAGGTGGTGATCCTGGGCTCCGGTGACATCGGACTGATCATGGCGCGGCGGCTGACCCTGGAAGGCGCAAAGGTGAAGGTAGTGGCGGAGCTGATGCCTTATTCCGGAGGCCTGAAAAGAAACATCGTCCAGTGCCTCAATGACTATGGCATTCCGCTGAAGCTGAGCCATACCGTGGTGGAAATCCGGGGGAAAGAGCGTCTGACCGGCGTCACCATCGCCCAGGTGGATCAGAAAGGCAAGCCCATCCCCGGCACCGAGGAGGATTACGACTGCGATACGCTCCTTTTGTCCGTCGGGCTGATCCCGGAGAATGAACTTTCCAGGGAGGCTGGTGTCGCGATGAATCCGGTCACCTCCGGCCCGTTGGTCAACGAAAGCCTCGAGACCAATATCGAAGGCGTCTTTGCCTGCGGCAATGTGCTCCACGTACATGATCTGGTGGACTTTGTGTCTGAGGAGGCCGGAGCCGCCGGGAGAAACGCGGCCCTGTATGTCCAGGGTCACCGTGGGAAGACGGAAGGGAAAGAAATCCGGTTGAATCCGGTCTGCGGCGTCCGCTATACGGTGCCGTCCGTGATCCGTCCGGACCAGATGGACGACAAGCTGACAGTCAGATTCCGCGTGGGCGGCGTCTATAAAAACTGTTATATCAGCGTATACTTTGATGAGGAACGGGTGATGCGCCGGAAACGTCCGGTGGTGGCTCCCGGCGAAATGGAAGAGATCAGGCTGGAAAAGGAGAAGCTTCTTTCCCGTCCGGATTTAAAGACCATAACCGTAAAGATCGAGGAGGCATAGGCGATGGAAAAAAGAGAATTGATCTGCATAGGCTGTCCCCTGGGCTGCCCGATAACGGTGACTATGGAAGCCGCCGAGGTGGTGAAGGTGGAAGGAAATACCTGTAAGCGTGGGGATGACTACGCCAGGAAAGAAGTGACCAATCCCACCCGCATCGTCACCAGCACGGTGATGGTGGAGGGCGGAAGAGATGTGACGGTGGCGGTAAAAACCCGCACCGACATTCCGAAAGACAAGATCTTTGATTGTATGAGGGCGCTGAAGGGAGTCGTCGTACATGCTCCCGTCCGGATCGGGGATGTGATTGTGACGGATGTCGCTGCCACGGGAGTGGACATCATAGCGACGAGCAATGTCCTGTGAAGGAAAAAGGTTTTAAAGTTTGTAAAATATCAAACTACAATTGCAAATAATTTATAATTGTCAGGCAGTTTCCGTATTAGACGCGAAGCTGCCTTTTTTATATAATGTGGGAGAAACAAAAAGAAACGAGTCCTTTTAAGAATTTTGTACAGGAGGGAGTTACATGAAAGAAGAAGTTTACAGCTACCAGACCCCGTCGTCTCAGCTGGTGAAGGTAGCGGAGATCGCCTCGCGCTACAGGGGCAGGCCGGAAATGCTGATGAAGGTGATTATCCAGGTGCAGAAAATCATCCCGACCTTTTCCGCGGCCGTGGCGTCTACCATCGCCCGCGAGATGGATATTCCCCAGACTCAGGTCTATAGCTGTGTCACGTTCTATGCCATGCTGTCAGTAAAGCCAAGGGGACGCTATATCATCCGCATGTGCAAGAGCGCACCCTGCCATGTCCGCGGGGCCAAGGAAGTCGTGAAGGCCCTGGAGGATCTGCTCCGGATCAAGATGGGCGAGACGACGGAGGATCACCGGTTTACGTTGGAATATTGCCCTTGCATCGGCTTGTGTGAGCAGGCGCCGGCCATGATGATCAATGAGAAAACCTATGTGAACCTTACCCCGGAATCGGTGCGGGATATTGTGAAGCGGTATATCCGCGAGGAGGTGGAGGATTGATGGAACAAAAGCTGATACTTTTGAGAAACCGGGGAAAAATCAACCCGATGGACGCAGGTGATTATTGTGAGGCCGGAGGGTTTCAGGGTCTGAGGCGCGCCCTTGGGATGTCCGGGCAGGAGATTATCGAGGAACTGAAAAAAGCCGGGCTGCGGGGGCGCGGCGGCGCGGGATTTCCCACCTGGCGCAAGCTGCAGTTCACTCATGACGCGGAGGGCGAGGTGAAGTACATCGTCTGCAACGCGGATGAGGGGGAGCCCGGCACAAACAAAGACCGGATTTTGCTTTCCACAGATCCATGCGCGATTTTTGAAGGGATGGCGATCGTGGGCAAGGCCGTCAATTCCCATGACGGTTATATCTACCTGCGGGCGGAATATTCCTATCTGGTGCCCATCCTGGAGGCAGCCATCGCAAGCGCCGTGGAGCACAATTGCCTGGGGGACGACATCATGGGGAGCGGATTCAGCTTCCGGATGCATCTGCGTTCCGGCGCGGGAGCCTATGTCTGCGGTGAGGAGACAGCCCTGTTTGAGTCGATTGAAGGAAAACGGGGAGAGCCAAGGTTCCGTCCGCCCTTCCCGAGCATCAGCGGCCTGTACGGGAAACCCACCGTCCTGAACAATGTGGAGACCCTGGCAAACATCGGCCCGATCCTGGATCGGGGCTGGGAATGGTACCGGACCATCGGGACAGAGAACAGTCCGGGGACCAAGCTGTTCACGGTTTGCGGCAATGTGAAACGGCGTGGAGTATTCGAATTCCCCATGGGCATCAATTTAAAAGATCTGATTTATGAGGTCTGCGGCGGCGTCGAGGAGGGCCGGAAGCTGCTGGCGGTCCAGACAGGCGGCGCATCCGGGGCGATCATCAACGCGAAGCAGATTGATATGGTGCTGGATATCGACGCGGTGTCCAATTCCGGAGGGCGTCTGGGGTGCGGCACAATCCTGGTGATCGACGATCACAATTGCATCGTGGATATCGTCCGGAACAACCTGGATTTCTTCCGCGATGAGTCCTGCGGGAAGTGTACGCCTTGCAGGGAGGGCGGTACCCGTCTGTACAAGCTGATCACGAAAATCGCCGAGGGGCGCGGCTCCATGCGGGATTTGGAAACCATCCAGGATCTGGCGGAAACCATGCGTCTGACGGCGCTTTGCGGGCTTGGGCATTCCACCGCGGTTCCGGTGACCAGCAGCATCCAGAATTTCTATGACGTATATCTGAAACATATTGACAGGGATCCGTGTCCGGTGTGCGGGGAGGAAAACCTTTCAAACATATTCTAGGAGGAGGAATAAGAATGATTCATTTGACGATAGACGGAGAACCCATCGAGGTAAACGAGGGGACGACCATTTTGGAGGCGGCCAGTCTCTTGCATGTCCATATTCCTACCCTTTGCTACCATGAGGATCAGGCGGTGAAGGCCGTATGCCGGATCTGTGTGGTGGAGGTGGAGGGGCAGCGGCTCTTGCCCACCGCGTGCAGCACTCCCGTGGCGGAGGGGATGGTGGTAAAGACTGCCTCTCCGAAGGTCATCAAGGCAAGGAAAAATATCATGGAGCTGATCCTTGCCCGTCACCCGCAGGATTGCCTGATCTGCTCAAAGAACGGGCGATGTGAGCTGCAGAAGGTGGCCCAGGATCTGAATATGAACCGCCCAAGCCGCTATAAGCTGGACGTGCGGGAGGCCAGGCGGGACGACTCTTCCCCTTCCATTTTGCGGGACATGAGCAAGTGCATTTTGTGCAACCGGTGCGTGGAGGCCTGCAGCGTGGGCCAGGGCATCTCGGTTATGGCGAAGGAAAATCGCGGCTATGAGACGGTAGTGGTGCCGCCTTACGGGAAGAAGCTGACGGACACCAGCTGTGTCAATTGCGGCCAGTGCGTCCAGGTCTGCCCGGTGGGCGCCATTTCCATCAAAGATGACACGGACCGCATCTATGAGGAGCTTGCCCGCGGCAAATATATGGTGGTGCAGATCGCGCCCTCCGTCCGGATCACCCTGGCAGAGTCCCTGGGTTATCAGCCGGGGACAGTGACCACCGGAAAAATCGTCCATGCCCTGAGAAAGATCGGGTTTCAGAAGGTGTTCGATTCCGATTACTCCGCGGATCTGACGATCATGGAGGAGGGGACCGAGTTTTTGAACCGGCTGGAAAGCGGGGAAGGACTCCCTCTGATTACTTCCTGCTGCCCGGCATGGGTGAAATACTGTGAAACCTATGGATACGATCAGCTGGGACATCTCTCCTCCTGCAAGTCCCCGCAGCAGATGTTCGGCGCGGTGATCAAGACTTATTTTGCCCAGAAGGAGCAAATCGATCCGGCCAGGATCTGCAGCGTCTCCGTGATGCCATGCACGGCAAAGAAATTCGAGCGGCAGCGGTCTGAGATGGCGGACAGCGGTTTCACGGATGTGGATATCGTGATCACGGTGGAGGAACTGGCGAAAATGATTCGCACGGCGGGGATCGCCTTTGAGGATCTGGATGATCAGGAGTTTGACGCGCCCTTTGGCCTGGGCAGCGGCGCAGGTCAGATTTTCGGCACCACCGGAGGCGTGATGGAGGCTGCCCTGCGCACGGTCTACACGATTTTGACGGGAGATCCCATCGGGCGGCTGCAGTTCGAGGGCGTCCGCGGTATGGACGGAGTCCGGGAGGCGTCCTTGAATATTCAAGGGAAGGAAGTCCGGGTGGCTGTGGCCCATGGCCTTGCCAACGCGAAGATTCTGCTGGATCAGATCAAGGCGGGCGCCTGCCCCTACCAGTTTATCGAGGTGATGGCCTGCAGGGGCGGCTGCGTGGGCGGAGGCGGAAACGCGCCGAAGACCCTGAAAAAGCTTGCCGAGCGGCGCAGGGCTATCTATGAGGAGGATGAGAAGCTGCCCCTCAGATATTCGCACGAAAATCCGTATGTACAAACGCTTTACGAGGAGTTTATGGGCAAGCCATGCGGCGAAAAAGCCCATGAGCTGTTGCATACCAGCTACCACAGCAGAAGGGATCTGTTAAGATAAGGATTCCTTCAGCATGTCGATAAATTCCCGCGACGCGCGGGAAAGCCTGTATTTTCTCGAATAGGAGACGACCAGCTTCCAGCCGGCATTCAGGGACGGATCCAGCTGGTAGCTGGTCAGGTTCTCAGATTGAGAAAAAAATGTCATATGTGTGCGCGGCAGGAAGGTGACTCCCATGCCGGCGCCGGCGAGGCGTTTGACCGTCACAGCGTTCCTGGATTTGCACAGGACGTGCGGTCTGACGCCTGCCTGCTTGAGAATACGATCCACGACCATGCGCAGCTTCTGGTGTCTGGAAAGCATGATAAAGGGAGCATGATCCAGCTTTTTTAAGTCTTCGGCTTTTAAAGGCCGGTCAGAAGGAAAGTCAAACTGGTTTTTCATATCGTTCGGGATGACCAGAAAAAACGGATCCTCGAACAGAATCTCATATTCTTCCGTTTCCTGCAGTTCATCGACGTGTTTGACGCAGAATTCTATTTTTTCCTCTTTCAGCTGTCGCTCCAGCTCCATGGAGGAGTATTCCCGTATCCGTATATCGATGCCCGGGTAGGTCCTGTGAAATTTCGGCAGAACCTGGGGAAGCAGGTAGGCTCCTGCATGCATGGGGATGCCGAAGGTGATCACGCCCTTTTTCAGCTGTCCGTAATCCTCCAGATCCAGTTTCAACTGCCGAAACAGGCTGTAAATCCGGCCCGTCTGGTCTAAAAACAGGGCGCCGGAGGCGGTTTCCTCGATCCCTCCGTGAGTTCTCCGGAAGATGCCGCTGCCATAGCAGGTCTCCAGCTCATGGATGAGCTGGCTGAGGGAGGGCTGGGCGACGAAAAGCTCTTCGGCGGCCCGGGAAAGATTTCTTTTTTCCCGGATCACCGTCAGATAGCGAAGCTCCTGTTCCGTCCAATTCCGGCCCTCCTGGCCAACACAGAGATGATCCAGCTCTTCAAAGCTGACTAAAATTTTTTCCGTGGCAGATAATAGCTGACGGCCTTCCGGCGTGGGTAAAAGTCCCTCCGAGGTATGCCAGAAAATCGTGACGCCAAGCTCTTTTTCCAGGCTGCGCACCATGCGCGTCAGGGTGGAGGGGTTTTTGGAGAGCAGGGCCGCGGCCTGAAGAATATTTTTTTCCCTGGCAATCACGGCCAGGCCGGAAAGCTGCTGCCTGTTCATAAAAA
>CAZICB010000030.1:0-25729 GCA_964537765.1 uncultured Lachnospiraceae bacterium | reverse complement strand
TCTTCATATGGCTTGCCGAGAGGCACGGTATCTTTCAGTCCGTCCATCTGCCAGATGTTCCATGCGATTTTATTTGCCACCTGCTGCAGCAGCTTGTCCTCCGGCTTTCGTTCCCAGCGTTCCTCGAAATAATCAACAAAGGTCAGCAGCAGATTGATCCTCGCAATCAGAACATTGTCGCCCTGGTACTCATAACCGTAGGACGCCTCAAAGGCACGGATCGTCCATTTCAGCCAGTCATCATAGGTATCGGTATTTTCATTGACGATTCTTAGTTTTCTGTCAAGCATTCCGATTTTTCGCTCCGGAAATGCAATCCGTCCCTCTGTGACCGTCCATGTGTGATCCTCATTTTCTGTATTGAAGACGCCTGTGCGTCCGAACCAGTCCTCATCCAGCGTGTTATTCATTCGGTTACACAGCCACGCAGGAGTGAACACCTCCGCCTTTTTTCGGGTTCGCTGTGCCTGCGCCTCCAGCGACTTCTGTATGCGGGGACGGATAATATCGGTGCGCCGCAAAAGGGAATCTGCATCCATCTGCACCTTATCCGTAAAGTTCTCTCCAAACTCCTCGTAGGTATCCGTAGCCCAAATGATATTCTTTTTTGTCGATTTATCTTGAAGCAGTATATCCAGCACATTTGCGACCGGATAACTGCTGATATCTATCAATTTTTCCACAAGAGGGAACCCCTCCTTCCTATTTTTGTTTATAACCATATCTACAACCAAGCCGGTCATTTCTCCGTCATTGTTTTTGCTTTTAGGTGATAGCTGATGCCACAATCTTAGCAGAAAGCGATGACTTCCTTTGCACATCACTACCATAGTGCTGTTCCTGGTTTAGCAAATCCTTTTCGATCTTAATTATGGCTCTCACTTTAGACTCGCCACAGCATATCAATTAAGCACCCGAAGCGGAGTTTGAAATATGCTTCCTCAGGATTTCAACATCCGCATCAATATTCATCGGCTTAATCCTTGCAAGAATCTTCTTTTCGACCTCGCCTGTCCAATAAATCTTCAAATCTTTCCGGGTTCTTGTAATCGCGGTATAGAAAATGTTATGCGTAATAAGTTCATCCACCTCATCCGTAATTACAATTTTTACTGATTCATATTCCAAACCATGCGCCTTATGAATGGATACAGCGTATGCTATCTGGAAGGGAACGATAGTCCTCGTCGTATTGCCATCGTCATCCTCATCTGTACCTCTGGTCTTATACACAGAGAAGCGAACGATAGTATTGTCGTTTTCCGGATTTTTGATAAATTCCAATGGTAGAAATGAACAGTCGCCTTCATCTATTATACCCTGTGCACCATCAAAAGTATGTAATTCATCGTTTAAATCTTGTTTAAATCTTGTTTAAAAACGAAAAGTTTAAACAAGAATTGATGACTGTCTTCGACAGACGCGGCGCAGTCGCTTGATGAAACCTTGACTGAAGCTTGTTGGATTAACCGAGTATCAGTCACTTTTTAATCAAGATCCAGCTCCCCTTTTGGTGGTTATCCGAGTCCTGCTCTATGATACCTTGCTTCCGTAATGCAGTCAGAAGATTTCGAATTTTGTTTTCCTTTTGTGACTCATTAAGGACATCAGGAAGCTTATCCCACAAAAGTGCTTTTACATCGCTCCTTTTGGCCTTTCCATATTGTCTAATATAGTTCATGATCATATCTCGATAATACTGATCGTCAAATGCCTTGTTTCGTATATATTGTGTTTCTTTTTCCACGCTCTGTGCTACCTCGGCAGAAAGAAATAAACTGTTTGCTCGTCCTTCCACCAGGTGATATTTGCGCAGACGCTGCAAGTCTGCCTTTGGAATCGGCTTTCCTTTCTGAACCTGATCCAACAGATACACGTCCTCCAAATCAAGCTCCGGATGATCAAACAGGATATAGGTATACTTTTCATCCAATGTTTTCCCATATACTGTAACCGATACCTGGTTCCTGGTTGAAAAATCATAATCCGGCATCGGGAAATATTTGTCTCTCTGAATTCGATACACCTTCTTTATCCCGCTGGTTGCAGTGTCAATCATATGAAATTTGACCATCGAGTCTGCCAGTAGCTGGTTGCGGTAAAACGGTGGGTTATATGTCGCCTGCAACACAGTTTCTACTGTTTTTGGAAGAAAATCTCCCGGATTTGTGATGGTGATGCTGTCCTCGCATTCGTTCGCATATGCGTTGTAACCGGCTTTCCCATGCCAGTATCAGCCAAATGTTCCTTAAACACAGAGTTGATGAGTGTACTTTTCCCAACACCTGTCTTACCAGCCACGATGATGTTTAATGTATTCAAATTTTTGATTTTATCCGCAATCGCATTTATTGCTTCTTGCGCGAATTATCTATTTGTTATCGTGTCATTCATTTTTTCTTGCATCAGTAGTATTGATGCCATCTCTTTTCACATAGACCAATTCCACATCGTATCCCAGCCTTTCCATCAACTGGAGAAAAGTCTTATTGACGATTTTTTCATTGTTTCTTATGAGCCGACTTACATATGGTGCCGAAGTTCCGATATCTTCTGCCAATTTTGCCTGGGTAACATTGCCCTCTATACACTTCACTTTTACATCGACTTCCACGTTATTCCTCAGCATCCCGACTCTCCTTTACTACAGTAACACATATTGCACTTCCGCTACAATTTATTATATCACAGATTTATAAACATTTCTACTCCATTAACAACAAAAAGCCGTAGGATCCAAAATCCCGCGGCAGGCCTTATATTCATCAAAATTCCGTAAGACGCGCCACCGATGCGTCTCATTGCTTTATAGCAAACGGCAAATATTTTTGTCGTTTGCTATAAAATCCCCAGCCTTATCGCCGCCCGGACCTCCATCCGGATCACGGCAAACCACAGCCGGGCAAAAGCGGCTCTGACTGGTCCGATATGGAGATACTGCCTCATATAATACAGCTCACTCTCCTCCCGCAGCCGTTGGCGCCTGATCATACTGTCGTAGGTTTTGCTGATGGAGGTGGAGTGGGCATGGTCGTAGCTTTCTGTCAAAAGCAGCACCGTCCGGCAGCCGCAGGCTTTCATGCGGCAGCCCAGAATCGCCTCCTCCTGATAGAGAAAAACCTGCTCATCATATCCGCCCGCTTTCAGAAATTTCTCTCCGTCCACCATCAGCAAGGAGCCGTGGACCGCCTCCACATAAACCGCTTTTTCCCCTTCATAATAGGAATCCGGATAGTCCAGAAAACGCCCGAACACCCGGCGGCAGACCGGCCCCATGGAGCAAAGCTCCTTTACGTAGCCTCGAAGCGGCCAGCCGTTTTTCAGGTTCCCATACTGCCGGTCATGCATCACAGGCGCAGCCACAGCCACCTCCGGATGACGCTCAAAGATCCGCAGCAGCCGGGCCAGACAAAGCTCTGAAAAGGACACATCCGGATTGGCAATCAGCACGTGGGTCGCCTGGTTTTGCTCCACCGCGTAGCGGACTCCCAGATTATTTCCATAGCCATAGCCGCCGTTTTTTTCGGCGCAAAGCACCGTCACCTTCTCATCCTCCAGCTCCCGCAGCCGAACCAGGGAATCATCCGTGGAATGATTATCCACCACCACGATCTGGGAAAGCAGCGGGTAGTCATGGATCCGGGAAAGCAGCTTCTTTACCGTGTCCGCGTCATTATAATTTAAAATCACACAATTCAGCTTCATGAGTCCTCACCTCGTGTAGTTTCCCTTTTATGTCCGTTTTTCCCCTCAAATCGGGGAATGGTCACACACATGGCCAGAGTCTGCAGCCGGGAGCTTTTTTCAAAATGATTTCGCCGGATATTCTTCCATCTCGCCGGCGGGGACTGTCGGAAAAGCCGCAGATAAGCACGCAGGATCCGCTTCTGCTCCGGGTCCAGACGTCCGCGGAAATGTCTGCCGAAGGCCGCCGCCTGTCGCATCATATTCCGGTAATTTTCCCGCACTTGTCTCTGCCTTCCCAGACGGTTTTTCAGATCCTTCGCGCTCCCGGTGGCCGTAGCTCCCACCAGATTTTTTTCATGCTGGCGATACTTGCTAAGGGGCTTTCGCACACAGTCAATGGTGCCGAAGCAGGAAGCGATCAAAGCGATCCACCAGTCATGCATAAAGCAATATTCCGGCGGCTGCGCCGCCAGCAAAAGCAGCGCTCGATTCATCAGCATGGCCCCGCCTGTCACCGGATTTTCCACCAGTATTTCCGAAAAAAACACCCGGTTCGGGTCACAATGCGCATAGGAAAAAAAGCTGGGATGGATCCGGCGAAGGTCCTGATCCACCACCTCCATGTCAGAATGCACCAGAAGCGGACGGGCCGTTCCCAGCCGCCGCTCCAGCTGCTTCATCCGCTTCAGCAAAAGCTCCGCCTTATCCGGCATCCACACGTCGTCCTGGTCGCTGAGCATCACATAGTCGCTGCTTCCTTCCTCCGCCGCATGGCGCAGCAGCCAGAAAAAATTCGCCGCCGCAGGCGGCATCGGGCAGGCTTTTCCACTGCCCCTGACAGGCGCCGCCGTATCCGGCACGGCCCCATCCCCGGCCGCGCCTTCCGGCCAGATGTCTCTTCCTCCCCGGTGGCGCAGAATCACCTTCCCCGGATATGCGTCCCGGTACTGCTCCAAAATCCCCCTGGTTTTGTCCTGGGAGCCGTCGTCGGATACCACGATCCGCAGCGGCACCGTCTGCCCGAGAATCGAATCCAGCTGCTGCCGGATATAGCTTTCCCCGTTATAAGCTGCCATCAGCACGGTAATCATTCTGGCATATTCTCCTTTTCCGGATGATTTTTCCCGGCGGCATTTTCTCCGCTGTCCTGATTTTGCCTCATCTGATCCTCCATCAGCTTCACGCCCAGCCGCCGGCCGATCGCGAAACGCGCCCGCGGACAAATGGCCGTCAGATAATCCATCCCATGATAAGCTAACATGTAAAGCCGCTTTCCCGGTGTTTTGAGAGCGCCCGCCCAGCCCGTCCGGGCCAGATATTTCTCATAGGCGCGGCGGTAATGATTCAGGTTTCCGGCGATCCAGGGCCGTTCATCCCCCATGTAATGGATAATCACCGGGCGGCGTTTTGCCGCCTCAAACTGCTTCTTTGTCACTTCCCTGTAAACCGGAGCGTAATTCACCAATGCTTCGTAAGAAAAATACCGGTAATTGGGGAAAAAATTATATTTGGGCGGAAGGGTGCGGATGCTGCCCTTCAAGGTTCCATTGATCACATCCTGGTCATTGGCCAAAAGTCTGCCGCCTCGCTCCGCGTAAAATTCCATCAGCCTTCTGCCGGTTTGGGCCTGGCGCCAGGCCTTTAAATCCACCAGCAGCATGCCCGCATTATAATAAGGCTCGTCCTCCTTCAGGCCGATGGTCTCCTTCACCTTCCGGTAAATCGTCGGCTCCTGGGCAGCGCCGATCACCGCTTTGCCCAGATCCGCCTGCCACAGCCTGTCCAGACTGCGGATCACCGCCGTATCACAGTCCAGGTAAATACAGCGCTCCACTTCCCGGGGCAGCGCTTCCCCCATAAACAGCCGCCCCAGGGTGCTGATGTCAAAGCGCCCGGTATCCACCGAAAACGGGATCCGATCCTTCAGATCCTCCATTTCCACATAAATAAGCTCCCGCCCATACCGGACGGCAAGCTCCTCCAGCTTCCGGCGACTGTCAGCGCCGATCCCGATGGAAAGGACATAGACCTGGATCTCCTCCGCTCCCTGGTTGCTGTCAAACAAGGAGCACATGGACACGCCCAGATGCCTGGCATACTCGTCATTGGATACGTATACGATCTTCATCTCATTCTCCGAATTCTTCCCGGGTCCGGGCAAGGGCGGACGCGATCACCTTGTCCATATCATAGTACTTATATTCCGCCAGACGCCCGCCAAAAATCATCTGCTTTTCCTGGGCCGCCAGGTCCGCGTACTGCTGGTACAATGCCTGGTTTTTCTCATTATTGACCGGATAGTAGGCTTCCATGCCCTCCTGCCAGTCCGCCGGATACTCCCGGGTGATGACGGTTTTCGGCTGGGTTCCGAACTCAAAATGCTTGTGCTCGATCACCCGGGTATACGGCGTTTCCCGGTCGGTATAATTGACCACGGCAACTCCTTGATGGTTCTCCTCATCCAGCACCTCCGTCTCAAACCGCAGGCTGCGGTATTCCAGCTTGCCGAAACGGTACTGATAATAAGCGTCGATCATGCCGGTGTAAACCACCTTCTCCCCCAAAGCGTCATAGTGCTCCTTATGCTCCAGATAATCCACGCCGGTCTCAATGTCACAGCCCTCAAACAGCTTCCCGATGATCGCATTGTAACCGCCGATAGGAATGCCCTGATACAAATCATTGAAATAATTATTGTCATAGGTGAAGCGCACCGGAAGCCGCTTGATGATGAAGGACGGCAGCTCGGTGCAGTCCCGTCCCCACTGCTTTTCCGTGTACCCCTTCACCAGTTTCCGGTAAATGTCGGTGCCCACCTGGCTGATGGCCTGCTCCTCCAGATTCTTTGGCTCACCGCTCACCGCTTTTTTCTGCTCCTCGATGATGGCTTTCGCCTGGGCCGGGGTGCTGATGCCCCACATCTTGCTGAAGGTATTCATATTAAAAGGCATATTGTACATCTCGCCTTTGTAATTGGCGACCGGGCTATTGGTATAGCGGTTGAACTCCGCCAGCTCATTGACATAATCCCAGACTCTCCGGTCGCTGGTATGGAAAATGTGGGCGCCATAGCGGTGGACATGGATCCCCTCCACATCCTCACAATAAACATTGCCGCCGATATGGTCCCGTTTTTCCACAACCAGGCAGGTCTTTCCATGCTTTCTGGCCTCCCTGGCCCAGACTCCGGCGTACAAACCGCTTCCTACCAACACATAATCGTATTTTTTCATGACCGCTCCTTTTCTCTCCTGTTCTTCTGATGCCAATGTCCCCTGCCGGATCAATGCCTGCTTTTTAGCGCGGGTCATCTGCTTGATCGCCCATTCCCGCTTCATGGCCTCCTGCCTGGTGGCGAAAGCTTCGTAATATACCAGCTTCACCGGACGGCGGGGTCTGGTGTATTTTGCCCCATGGCCCTCGTTGTGGGCGCGGACCCGCTCCTTTAAATGATTGGTCCAGCCGCAATACAGGGTCCCGTCGGCGCACTGTAAAAGATAGGTGTAATTTTGCTCCATGGGTTCTCCTCCGGAAACGGGATTTGGTTTCTATCGATATGATACCATGAATCGAAAGAAAAAGGAAGAACTTAAGAATTATGTAGGCAGCATCCGCGCTTGCAAGTTCACGAACACTGCCCAGGTCACCCTGATCTATGAAAAGCATCAGCCAATGCGGAAATTGCGCATTCCCTGATATCAGTATATCAGTTTTTGAAAAAAAGGTGCATCCGTCAGCTTCTTCCATTTTCCGGAATTTCTTTCATCAGAATCAGACAATCTCCCGGGGAAACGCTTTCCCCGGTCAGGTTATTGCCCTCGCGGATTTTTCCCATGGTAGTGCGGAAACGTTTGGCAATGTCCCACAGGGTATCTGCCTCCTGCACCAGATAGCCCACAATGCCGGGACTTTGGCGAAGCTTCTCCTCATCCAACGGCTCTAAGGTCACCTGGCGGATCACCGTCTGCTCCACCGGCTGCAGCACCAGAAGATCCAGGGAAACCACCGCCTTCACCTCCACGCTGTCACCTCCGGTCATGACGGCGGTCAGCTGCTCGACACCAGTCTCCAGATACCAAACGCTGTCCTTCTCGATTCCCGGGGCTTCCGCCTCATGGTGGAAGGGCAAAAGCTCTGTGTACACCTGCACCGGCTGCCGGTCATCGTCGGTCATGCACAGGATCCGCACCTCCAGCACGCCGTCCAGATTCAGCACATTTTCCCCCGCCGACACATCGTCCAGCTTGACGCTGCCGCTGCTGTGGCAGATCTGGAGGATCCGGCTTTGTCCGTTCAGCTGCAGCTTCCGGGCCAGCCTGCATTTCCCCGTATTTTTCATCAGGATCCGGTCAAAATGGGTCTGGTCGGAATCCATGTTCAGCTCATAATTGGTGGCATAAAGGTCGCTAAGCAGCTCCAGGGTCTGTTCCTCATAAAGCCGCACATCCAGCTCCATGACCGCATCCACCTCCAACTCCCGCATTTCCCCGTCGTAATCCGGCTTCTCCTCCAACTCCTTGTGGACCAGGCGCACACTGATGGCAGGAATCATTTCCTCCGTGGCTCCCTGCATCTCAATGTCCCCGGAAAAAGGCAGGCTTTCCTCCATCCACTGGATCGCCGCGTTTTCCCCCTCTCCCTCGTAGATCACAAACACCAGCAGAGAGCCTTCCAAATGGATGCTGCCGTCCATGGGCCGGGTGGACACGCCGCCCAGGCGCATTTCCGTCCACAGGACCCGGTCCACCGCCGGCTTATTGCTGGCCAGGGTGATGACCTCCTTGATCCGGTAGGTGTCCTTGCGGCGCAGGGCAATGGCCGCCACGTCCAGGCTGGATTTCAAAAGCTCCACATTGGGGGTGCGGGTCCCGTCCGCGGTGGAGGCCCTCACATCTGCCGCCGCCTCCGCGTCAAAAAGGGACTCCGCCTTGATCTCCAGGGTCGCGATCGCCTTCACGTTCAGCTTGCGGGAATTGATCATCTCCCCGTGCAGATCCTCCAGCTGCCAGGCCACGCTCACATAATCCTTTTCCTCCAGTCCAGGCACGTTGATGACTTCCTCAAAGGGGATTAATCCGCCCATGGCCTGCAGCCCGCCTTCCTCCTTGCGGTAGAGCACATGGAAATCCAGCTTGCCCCGGACCACCGCCTTTTCCTTTTGCTGCTTTACCGGCTCCAGCTGCAGCTCCCCGTTGGCCAAAAGCACCTCCGCCATATCGCTCATGGTATCGGGCACGATAAAATCATCATCCAGCGTAATCTGGGTATCCACCTGATTTTTCCAGCGGTTCATATGTATATTCTGCTTCACCAGCTCCAACATAACAGCACCCTCTTTTCTTCCATCGTCCCGTCCATGCCGAAAGCCGGCGGCGGGCATCAAACCTGATTCGTTCTTTAGCAAGTGTATGTGGATTTTCCCCGGGATATGCATGGTAATTCCAGGCGTTAAGACCTACTGGAAGATCACCGGCTGCTCCAGCATTTCCGTGCGGATCACTATGTATGGATAAGATTTTTCCACGCCTGTCTCTTCCCCCTTTGGCGGCCCCAGAAGCTCCGTGTCGATGACAATGGCATTTTCCGTCAGATACAATTCGTTGACGGTAATGCTGTAGCCTCCGGTCGCCTGTTCCCCGTAGCCCACCACGATGAACAGCCCCTGGTCATTACTGTAGGTCAGCTTGAAGGGCGCGGCCTTTTTCTCCTCCGTCAGCTTTTTTAATTCCTCCGGAAGCTCCTGCGCCCCCACCACCGTAAATTCCAGGTCCCGCACCTTTTCCTGGCTCTCCTTTTCCACACTGCATCCGGTCAGCATGCGGACGATGAGTACCCACGCCAGAAGGCTGAAAGCCAGCAGGATTTTCCCGTTCATTATTTTGCGCATGGCGATACCTCCCCAAAAGATTTGTTCCACAATAATGTATTCGTTAAGATTTCATTCTATGCGCAAAAGCTCTTGTCAATTTCTCTGTTTTTGATTAAACTGAAAGATAATTGGATTTTGAAAGAAGGGACCTTTATGAATATTTTTCGGAAACTGTACTGCCGCTCCTTTCAGACGGCATTTAAAATCGCCATTCCCCTGCTTCCCTACCGGAAGCCTCAGGTGGTTTCCTGTGTGGAGAAGCTGCCGGAAATTTTAAAAAAGCACGGCTGCCGGCATGTGCTGCTGGTGACGGACGTCGGCGTGTATGGGCTGGGGCTGACTGCCGGACTGGAAAAAGCTTTAAAGCAGCATAAAATCCGCTGCACGGTTTATGATAAAACCGTCGCCAACCCCACCACCGCCAACGTGGAGGAGGCCCGGGAGCTTTACCTGAAAAAGGGCTGCGACGCCATCATCGGCTTCGGCGGCGGCTCCAGCATGGACTGCT
Organism: uncultured Lachnospiraceae bacterium; assembly: GCA_964537765.1. GTDB lineage: Bacteria > Bacillota > Clostridia > Lachnospirales > Lachnospiraceae > Brotaphodocola. The sequence continues at coordinate 15,665 of CAZICB010000030.1, read as the reverse complement.
CAAAGGCAGTAGGCGCACGGATCGCCAAGCCACGCCAGTCCCTGGCTCAGATGAAAGGAATCCTGCGGGTGCGCCGCAAGCTGCCCCTGCTGATCGCCATTCCCACCACCGCCGGAACCGGAAGCGAGACCACCCTGGCAGCGGTCATCACCGACGCGGTGACCCGCCATAAATACGCCATCAATGATTTTCCATTGATCCCCAAATATGCGGTGCTGGACCCGAAAATCACCGCCAGCCTGCCGCCCTTTGTCACGGCGACCACCGGACTGGACGCCCTGACCCATGCGGTGGAGGCCTACATCGGCCATTCCACCACCCGGGAAACCCGCCGCTCTGCCCGAAAAGCGGTACGGCTGATTTTTGCCAACCTGGATGAGGCCTATGCCCACGGGGAGAATCTGAAAGCCCGCCGGGGCATGCTGGTGGCTTCCTTTCACGCAGGCTACGCCTTCACCGTCTCCTATGTGGGTTACATTCATGCCGTCGCCCATTCTTTGGGCGGGGAATACAATGTTCCCCATGGCCTGGCCAATGCCATCCTGCTGCCCATGTTTTTGGAAGCCTACGGCCCGGCCATCCACAAGAAACTCCACGAGCTGGCCATCGCCGCCGGGCTGGCGGATAAGCATACGCCGGATGAGGTGGCGGCAAAACGGTTTATCCATGCCATCCAAGGCATGAAACGCCGCTATCACATCACAGATACCGTATCCCAGATCCGCCGGGAGGATATCGCAAAGCTGTCCCGCTGCGCGGACAAGGAAGCAAATCCCCTCTACCCGGTTCCGGTACTGATGGATGCCAGGGAACTGGCTCCCTTCTATGAACGCCTGATGAAAAAAACGGAGGAAACAGACCATGAATAAACAGGAAATCCAGGAGATCGTCGATACCCAACGCCGCTATTTTCTGACCGGCGCCACCCTCCCGGTGCGCAGCCGGATCCAGGCGCTGGAACGCCTGAGAAAATGCATTCTCGCCCATGAGGAGGAAATCTACGAGGCGCTGCAAAAAGATTTAGGCAAAAGCAGGCAGGAAAGCTACATGTGCGAGGTGGGTCTGACCTTGAGCGAAATCAACTACATGATCCGCCATGCCTATCGGTTTGCCAGGGAAAAAACCGTGCGGACACCTCTGGCCCAGTTCCACTCCAGAAGCTATGTGAAGCCATCGCCCTACGGCGTGGCGCTGATCATGAGCCCCTGGAACTACCCCTTCCTTTTGACCCTGGAGCCGCTGGCGGACGCCATCGCCGCCGGAAATACCGCGGTCGTGAAGCCCAGCGCCTACTCGCCCCGCACCAGCGCTCTGATCGCGAAAATCATCCGCCAAAGCTTCCCGCCGGAATACGCGGCGGTGGTCACCGGAGGACGGGCGGAGAATACCAGCCTTCTGGAGGAGCATTTTGACTATATTTTCTTTACCGGAAGCCAGGCCGTGGGCAGGGAAGTGATGCGCCATGCCTCCGCCCATCTGACTCCCGTGACCCTGGAGCTGGGCGGCAAAAGCCCCTGCGTGGTAGAAAAAACCGCCAATTTAAAGCTGGCGGCCAAACGCATTGTCTTCGGAAAATTTTTAAACTGCGGGCAGACCTGCGTCGCCCCGGACTATATTTACTGCGACAAGGCTGTCAAAGATCAGCTCCTGGAAGAATTAAAAAAGCAGATCATCCGCCAGTTCGGCAATGACCCGCTCGCAAACCCCGACTATGGGAAAATCATCAATGAAAAACATTTCCGCCGCATCCTGAAGCTGATCGACACGGACAAGGCGGCCATCGGCGGTATCGCCGACGCGGCGGACCTGCGGATCGCTCCCACGATCCTGGAGGATGTCACCTTCGACGACCCGGTGATGCAGGAGGAGATCTTCGGCCCGGTGCTGCCCATCCTCACTTACGACACCTTCGAGGAGGCCATCCATACCATCAATTCCCGGCCCCACCCGCTGGCGCTTTATATCTTCACCCGCAGCCGGCAGGCCGCGAAGAAGATCACCGCCCGCTGCGGTTTCGGCGGAGGCTGCGTCAATGACACCATCATCCATCTGGCCACCAGCGAGATGGGCTTCGGCGGTTTCGGAGAGAGCGGCATGGGCGCCTACCACGGCAAAGAGGGCTTCCGGACCTTCTCCCACTACAAGAGCATTGTGGATAAAAAGCAATGGATCGACCTGCCCATGCGCTACCAGCCCTACCGGAAGATCTATGGGAAGCTGATCCGGCTGTTTGTGAGGTGAGGGGAAGGGCTGCTCCTCCTCCGGCCGTCAGCATACGAACTCCGCACCCCTTTCGGCTTTCCTTTGTGTGTAGGACAGAATAAACCGATAAAAGGTTTGTTCTGTCTCATTGCAATTATTTAAAGGCTTACTGACCAGGACATTATACCGGTAAAGAAGCGGATCCGTCCGATAATAATGGATCTTCGGATTTGGCAGGCAGGCGGATAGGGGGATAAAAGCCGGTTCCTCGTCCTCCGCGACCATCCCTCTGGTAAGATGCAGTCCGTTCACCTCGAAAATCCGCCTGGGGGTGAACGAAAACGCTTCAAATACATGGTCGATGATCGTCCGGATAGAGGAACCCGGACGGGAAAGCAAAAAGGTATCGTCCTTAAAATGGCCCGCTATATCATCGACAGGCATCACATCTCCCGGATTGAACCGGCAATAAGGATGTCCGGCCGGAACAGCCAGAAAAATCGGCTCCTCCCTGAGAATCTGCGTATTGCTGTTTAGACGGTCAAAAGGACTCAATGAGATAAAAGAAAAATCCAACTTTCCCTTCTGGATTTCCGCATCCAGATAATATAGCTCCACCTGAGCTGTCACGTCAAAATAGGTCTCCGGATGTTTCTTTCGAAATTTCGGAAGGATCTCCTCAATCAGCTGAGAGCCCCAGACAGAAGACGAGGCAATCCGGATATTGCTGTTTTTCTGCATGATCCGCAGTTCCCGCATAAGCTCGTTTTGAATATGAAGGATTTTATTCGCAGCCTCCACATATTTTTCCCCCGCCGGAGTAATCACAAGGCCTTGCTTCTGCCGGAAAAACAACGGCTGTCCGGCCTCTTTTTCGATCAAAGAGAGGGTATAGCTGAGCGAAGACTGAGAGATGTACAGCTTTTCGGCGGCTTTGGTAATGTTTCTTTCCTTGGCAATCATCACGATGTATTGCAGGTGCTTGGTATTCATAAATCCTCCCGCGACAGATGGGTTTCTCAAAATATCCGATTAAATCATACCATAGATTCTTTCGATGGCGCAACCAGATTTTTGTGTTAGTCAAATTTGTATAACTATGTCACAATAAAAGAGAAGAAAATATACAAATTTCCGGCAGAAGCCCGAAAAAAAGGAGGTATTTATGAGAAAGTTTCTTAGTTTTGCTCTTGCACTGACCATGGCGGCAGCAGCCCTTACAGGGTGCTCCGGATCATCGTCTTCCTCAGCGACCACCACGGCGGCATCCACCACCGCAGCGGCCTCCGCCGTTGCGGCTCCGGCGGAAACAGATGCCAAAAAAGAGGACGCACCGGCGGAGGCATCCGCTTATGAATTTAAGGACGATATCACGATCATCTGCCCGGTTAAGGCAGGCGGCGATACAGACCGCAACACGCGCACTCTGGCTGAAGCGATGCAGAAGTATACCGGCGTCAATGTCATTGTCAAAAACGTGGACGGCGGAGCCACGGTTATGGGCATGCAGGAATGCCTGGATGCGGAACCGGACGGCAATACGCTGATTGTAAACGGCACCGACATCTTTGTGCCGTACATGCAGGGAACTTCCCAGATCACCATCGACAGCTTCAAGACCGTAGGCATCCCGATCATCGACAACACCACTGTTCTCGCCGTGAACAAGGCTTCCGGGTGGAACACGCTGGAGGAACTGCTGGCAGCATCCCAGGCTGAGCCCAATAAGATTGAGTACGGCGGAAAGATCGGCGCGGCAAATCAGATCTGCGGAATCGCCATGAATAAGGAATGGGACGCCGCTCTTCGCTTCGTGGACGTCGGAAATAACGCGGCGAAGATGACCGCCCTTCTCGGCGAACAGACCCAGGTGATCAATATTTCCTATTCCCTGGCAAATGACTATTTCGCCACCGGCGATTTTCTTCCGCTGGTCCTGCTTGGCACGGAAAAGAACGATCTGCTTCCGCAGGATGTTCCGCTGGCCGCCGATTATGGTTTAAAGGATGTCGACTTTTCCAAGTTCTTCTGGGTGGGAACCGGCCCGGATGTCCCGGATGAGAAGGTGGAAGCCCTGCAGGAAGTATTAAAACAGGTTGCCCAGGATCCGGATTTCATCTCCACGATCGAAAGCAACTACCTGACCGTTGTCTCCATAGTGGGCAAGGAAGCTCAGGATTATTGCAACGCGATGTACACGGACACACTGCTCCCGTATAAGGATGAATTCCTGGCGGCGCAGTAAACGATCCGATTCCGTTTTTTTATGGAATGCGCGAATCGGGAGGGATGCATTCCCTCCCGGTTTTCAGAAAGGCAGATGAATATGAATACAAATAATAAAAAGGATGTCCAGTCTGCGATTGCAATTATTCTGTTCGCGATGGTATTTTACGCGTTTTCATTCAAGATCCAGGCAACCACCTCAGATGTGCTGGGATCCCGCTTTTTCCCGCAGGCAGCTGCCGTCTGTCTGGTTCTGCTTGGCGTGATTCAGATTTTCCGAAATCTACGGTCGAAGGAAGTCCTGACGGAGGAACAGGAAGCAAAAATCGCGAAAACAGACCAGATCAACCGTCCGCTGGTACTTACGACCGTTATGCTTTTTGCATACTATTTTCTCTGCATGGGCATTGGCTTTACCCTCACATCGATGGTCTACCTGGTGTGCTCAAGCCTGGTTCTGATGCCGGCCGACAGCAAAAAGGACAAAAAGACCCTGCTTCTGGTTTTGCTTGTGGCAGTCCTGGTCCCTGTCTTTTTAAACACCGTATTCTTTAAGGTGTTCCACATCATGCTGCCCAAGGGAAAGCTATTCTAAAGGGGAGGAAAATCATGGAATTATTGAATGGATTTGAAACCATACTGAATCTGCAGACCATGGCTTTGATGATCATCGGAACTTTCGGCGGTCTGATTGTAGGGGCTCTTCCCGGACTTTCTGCTTTCACGGCGCTGGCGGTCATGCTGCCGTTTACCTACGGAATGAGTTCCATTGACGGACTCTGTTTTCTGGTCTCCGTATATGTAGGCGGAAGCTCAGGCGGCCTGATCTCCGCTGTACTTCTGGGGATTCCGGGTACCCCCTCTTCCATTGCCACCTGTTTTGACGGTTATCCAATGGCAAAACAAGGGAAAGGGAAGACAGCGCTGAGCGCAGCGATCATTTCCTCCTTTGTGGGTGGAATCTTCGGTGCTGTGGTGCTCTCCTTTGTCGGTCCGTACATAGCAAAAATAGCGCTGAAGCTGAGCTCTTATGACTATTTTGCGATCATCCTGTTTGCCCTGTGTACCGTATCTTCCCTGGCCGGTGAAAACCTGATCAAGGGTCTGATTGCCTGCCTTCTGGGCATTTGTCTGGCCTGCGTAGGCACCGACGGCTTAAGCTCCGTATATCGATATACCTTCGGGATCACAAAGCTGGCAAACGGATTCACCCTGGTCCCGGTGTTGATCGGACTGTTTGCGGTCTCCCAGATCATGGGAAACGCACGTGACAAAAATGATATCAAAGCGCTGGATTTCAGCGGAAGCCATTCGGACATGGGAAAACGATTTACCTTCGGCGAGTACCTGAAACGGATAAAGATGATCATACCGGTGTCCCTGCTTGGCCTGGTAATCGGCATTCTTCCCGGACTTGGCGGAAACATTTCCAATCTGATGGCCTATTCTTACGCGAAAAACACCTCCAGGGATCCTGACAGCTTCGGAAAAGGGCAGGTGGACGGCGTCATCGCGGCGGAGACAGCCAACAATGCCACCGTCGGCGGAGCGATGATCATCCTTCTGACGCTTGGTATTCCTGGAGATAACGCCACATCCGTAATCCTGGCCGGTTTCCAGATGAACGATATCGCGCCGGGGCCGCTGCTGTTTAAGACACAGGGAGAGCTGGTGTACGCGATTTTGGCCGGATTCGTCCTCGCCAATATTCTCTTCTTCGTCATGGAATACTTCGGATTGTCGATCTTTATCAAGATGCTGTCCATCCCATCCATGCTTTTGCTGCCGATCGTGATGGTGTGCTGCTTTATCGGTTCTTACTGCGGCAATAACAACAGCCTGGATATGCTGATCATGGTGATTTTCGGAATCATCGGCTATATCCTGAAACGATATGGCTACCCATTGGCTCCGATGATTGTGGGGTTCATCCTGGCTCCGATGCTGGAACTATATCTGAGACGCTCCCTGATGAAAACAGACGGTGCGATTCTCCCGATTTTGTCCTCGCCGGTCGTCATCGTCTGCCTGATCGCGACGCTGATCACCGTCTGCCTGACAATCCGGGGCGAACTGAAAAAAGCACAGGAAAAGAGAGGATAAACAATGGATCTGAAAGAAAAAAATGCATTTTATGCTTCCATTATGAAAGAGCTGGAAAGCTTTGATACCCCCACCGTCACCAACGCGGTGGCAACCTACCCGGCCGACACAGAAAACTGCCTGGGGCTTTATGAACCTCATAAAACCTCCTGGTACACAGATGAACGGATGCGCTGCCTGTACCCGGAGCTTGGCGCAAGGTGCGGCTTTGCCGTGACCTGTGTATATGGGATGCCGGAAATGCCATACGGCCGCCTCGCGCTGGGGGACATTCTGGCCGCGTTGGAGGAATCCCCGAAGCCAGCCATCCTTGCGATGAAATTGAACGCGCCGGAGGAATATCGTAGAAAGAACGCGTTGATTGGCGATAACATGATGACCTGCTTCCGGCAGATGGGAGCCATCGGCGTGCTGGGAGACGGCCCTGCCAGAGATTACAAGGGCATGCAGTCCCTTGGCGTACAGTGTATGTTTACCGGATTGACGGCGGGGCATGGTTTTTTGTCCGTGGAAGCGGTGAATGTGCCGGTTTCCCTTTGCTCCATGGACGTTATGCCCGGAGACGTCATCCATATGGATGAAAACGGAGCTGTAAAATTCCCGGCAAAGTATCTGCCGGAAGTTCTGGAACGATGTAAACGAATTGCCGCCAAGGACGCGAAAAGGCAGGAAGGTATCCGCAAATGCGCCAACGCGGCGGATACAGCAAACGCAATGAAAGGCTTGTACCGATAAAAAATAAATCAATCAGGAGAAAAATATGGCTATGCTTAATAATCTGATCAGGCAGAAACTGGATGCCGGGGAGTGCACCACCACCACCCGCGTTTGGAGTACCTGGCCCTTCTATACCGAAGCGATCGGCGCTACGGGAAATTTTACTTATGTTGAATACGTCGGAGAGTATTCCCCTTATACCACGCTGGATCTGGAAAATATCGCGAGAGCGGCGGAGCTTCACAATATGGGGAGCATGATGAAGGTGGATTTCCAGAACCGGGGCTACGTCGCGCAAAAGGCGATCGCGGCAGGATTCCAGGCAATTCTGTTCGCTGACCACCACAGCGCGAAGGAGGTGCGGGAAACCATGGAGATGGTAAAGTCTGACACTCCAAAGGCGCATGGGCGGTTTGGATGCCCCAGCCGCCGTTTTATCGGAACCCAGGTATATCTGACCCAGCTCGAGCACGCGAAGCGAATCGATGATACCGTGATCGCGTTCATGATTGAGAAAAAATCCGCGATGGATGAAATCGAAGAGATCTGTTCGATTCCCGGGGTGGACATGGTGCAGTTCGGACCGACGGATTACAATATGAGTCTCGGAAGAAACAGCAAGGACTATGTAGAAGAATGGAAGGCGGAGGAGCGCCGCATGATCGAGACAGCGCTGAAACATGGCGTACACCCGCGCTGTGAAGTATTGAAGCCGGAGGATCTGCAGTACTATATCGATCTTGGCGTCCGCGACTTCTCGATGGGGGATGAATTCAAAAAGCTGCGGGAGCTCTGGGTGGAGGACGGTTCCCGGATGAAGGCAATTGTTGACAGGCTGTAATCCACGGTATATAGTTTTGTAATGTGCGGTAAACGCATTCGCCGTTTGCCGTAAATCCTTTTGTGGGATAGCGCAGGAATGCGCGAAAATGATGTTTCAAGAAAGGACGATAACATGAAAATTGTTGTTTTGGATGGCTATACGGAAAACCCGGGAGATCTGAGTTGGGATGATTTGAGAAGTCTTGGCGAGCTGGTTGTCTATGACCGCACGTCCTATGTAGACTCCCCGCTGATCGCGTCCTGCATCGGGGACGCGGATATCGCGGTGATCAACAAGACTCCGATCACAAAGGAGACCATCGACCGATGCCCGAATCTGAAGGCGATCGCGGTTCTGGCCACCGGATATAATGTGGTGGATTACACCTATGCGAAGAAAAAAGGAATCGCTGTGATGAATGTCCCCACCTACGGGACCTGGATTGTAGGCCAGTACGCGGTGGGACTGCTCCTGGAAATCTGTTCCCATTACGCTTACCATGACAAAACCGTCAAGGAAGGCAAGTGGGAAAATAATCAGGATTGGTGCTATTGGGATTATCCGATGATCGAGCTGTACGGGCAGACCGCCGGTATCATCGGCCTGGGCCGTATCGGCCAGGCTACCGCGAAAATCCTGCATGCCATGGGTATGCATGTGATTGCGTATGATCATTATGAAAATGAGGAATGCAAGACATTTGCAAGCTATGTGGACTTAGACGAACTGTTTGCGAAGTCCGATGTGATTTTCCTGCATTGCCCCCTGTTCCCGGATACGGAGGGAATCATCAACAAGGAAAACATCAGCAAAATGAAAGACGGGGTCATCCTTATCAATAACAGCCGCGGACAGTTGATCGTGGAGCAGGATCTGGCCGACGCCCTTCAGTCCGGAAAGGTCTATGCCGCCGGCCTGGACGTGGTGTCCACGGAGCCGATCAAGGGCGACAATCCGCTGCTGACCGCGCCAAACTGCCTCATCACTCCCCATATTTCCTGGGCGGCCAGGGCTTCCCGCCAGAGAATTATGGACATCACGGTTGATAATATCAAAGCGTTCCTGGCCGGAAATCCGGTGAACGTGATCAATCCGTAGGATATACGAATCATGATAAGTGTGTAAACACTGCGGATGGAAATAATGATCTCCGTCATGCCTGTTGAAATCTCCCTCATTTGATGATAAAATGAGGGAGAAAACAGCTATGAGCCTTTTGTGAAGTATTATCTTGGAATCATGATAAAAGCCTGCAATGAGTTTGAAAGCCGTGTTGAACATCTGAAAAACCGTAAGCTTTCCAAACCTGAGAGAATGAAGGCTGTCATAGATCAAAAAGTCGGAAAAATTACGAAAAAGGAAATCATGGATCTTTGCCCGGATATAAGCAAAACTACCGTGGAAAGAACGCTGACAGATTTAGTTAAGAGCGGGTATATCGCAAAAGTTGGGTCTGGCCCGTCAACAGGCTATGTCCGCATATAATATCTAAAGACTTTATCTCCGTCATTGTAAGAAAAAAATGTCGGAGATATTTTATTGCTATTGGAGATGATAAAGGGATATACTGATCGGGCTAAGAATAAAAAGAATATTTAAAAAATCGCTCACATAAGATGTAAAAAAGTTTTCAGGGAGAATACCTTGAAGGAATATATCGAAGAGCGTGCAGTCGCCATCGCCAATTACATCATAGACCACAATGCAACTGTGAGACAGACAGCGAAGAAATTTGGAATTTCCAAGTCTACGGTACACAAGGACGTGACTGACCGGCTGGAGCGCATCAATCCTTCCCTCGCCGCCCGCGCACGTGTCGTGCTGGACGTGAATAAATCGGAACGACATATCCGCGGAGGCCTTGCCACTCGGGAGAAGTATCAGCACCGGATAGCCATCTGCAGCAAGGAAGAGAAATAAATCTTGCAGTAATAGGAAGAATCCATTATACTAATCGCAAAGACATGGAAAGGAATCGGACATATGACAATAGCAGACGAAAAGCGGCTGGAGATTTTTTACAGGCCGTCGGGCTTTATGGCGGATCTGGCAGCTGGCGCGAAAAAACCGGGGGCAGGCCGGAAGCGCCCGGATGAAGCGGTGTCGGAACTGAACCTGAAATGGTATCAGGAGCTTTCAAAGGATCCCTGGGGCGGCGTCTATCATCTTGGATTTCTGGCGGACAATCGCTGGATGGACCCGACCGTGAGCTATCTCCACCTGATTTCCTCCAGGCTTTTGCGCAGACTTTCTTCCCTTCCGGAGCTGGAACTGGTGCGCTCTGACGTGGAACTGCCGCTTAAGGAGGAAGACACGGAAGAGCTTTTGGCGGCGCTTCCCTTCGTGGTGGGCAGCGAATTTGTGGACAAAAACTGGCTGATGAATGCCTGGGAGAAGCTGCTCGCCTGTTTCCGGGAAGAAATCCGGGAATATGACGGCACGGCGGCGGCATATTTCGCGGAATATAATTCCGGCATCAGCGTGGCCGGGCGGGTGTTTTTCCATCTGGTGGAGAGCCATCAGGAGGAATATCCTTTCGCTTTTATGGCTACCTATTCCACCAAACCGGAGAAAAGCAAAAAGGCTATCCATACGCCCTTAAAAAATGCCCTTCTGGAATATAAGCGGGACTCGGAAAAGCTATTATCCCTCCTGTCTGCCGTGGCGAAGGCAGCGGACAACAGCGCGCTGATCGGTGGCCTGATGGACAGCGGGGAGCTTTTCTCGCCGCTTCGGTTTACCGCGCAGGACGCTTATACCTTTCTGAGGGAGATCCCTATCTATGAGGAAGCAGGGATCATGTGCCGGGTTCCGGACTGGTGGCGCCGCCACACGAATGCCATCGGCATCTCTCTGACAGTCGGGAAAAAGAGGCAGTCCAGCGTGGGTCTGGACGCCATCACGGATTTTTCCCCGTCTCTGATGATCGGGGAGGACGAGCTCTCCCGAAAACAGCTGGAAGAATTTTTGAAGATGGCTGAAGGCCTTGTGCTTTACAAAGGAAAATGGGTGGAAATCAACAAAAAGAAGCTGGAAGCAGCCCTCGCGGCTCTGGACCGCGCCAATGACCTGGCAAAGGACGGAACTCTCTCGCTTTCCGAGGCGATGCGACTGGAACTAGATTTTCAAACGGAAAGCGAAAAGGATAGCGGGATTCCGACCAGAGTTGAATACGGTCCTTGGCTGAAAAAAGTGCGTGAAATGCTCAAAAACCCCGCCACCGCTCCGGAGGTCCCCGTAGAGGCTACGTTTAAGGCTGCCCTTCGACCCTATCAGGATCAAGGTTACCGGTGGCTGAACTTCATGGGGGATATGGGCTTCGGGGCCTGCCTCGCAGACGACATGGGCCTCGGGAAGACCGTGCAGATCCTCGCCTGGCTGGAACATTTCCGCATCCAAAAGGGCGGCCACGCCCTGCTGGTCGTCCCGGCCTCCCTTTTGGGAAACTGGCAAAAGGAAATCGAGCGCTTCACGCCTGGGCTTCCCTATCAGATTCTCCATAAAACCTCCGCGTCCGGGGAACTTCAGATAGAGGATGAGGCATTTCTGACGATCACCACCTATGGTATGGTCTCCCGGCTGGAGCTTCTGGCAAAGAGACACTGGGATATTCTGATACTGGACGAGGCGCAGGCGATCAAAAACGCGGGAACGAAGCAGACGAAGGCGGTGAAAGCCGTCCCCTCCGGCATTCGGATCGCCATGACCGGCACGCCTATCGAGAATAACCTGGGGGATCTGTGGTCCCTGTTTGATTTTCTGAACCAGGGTCTTTTGGGTTCCGCAAAGGAATTCGGCGCACTGGTAAAATCCATTGAGGATGACGGCCGCAATTACATGCCGCTCAAGAAAATCGTCTCGCCCTTTATCCTGCGGCGGCTGAAAACCGACCGTTCCATCATCGCGGACCTGCCGGACAAGGTGGAGGTGAAGGAGTATCCCAGCCTTTCCAAAAAACAGATCGCGCTTTACAAAAAGTTCGTGGAAGATCTGGAAAAGAAGCTCGCAAGGACAGATGGCATTGAGCGAAAAGGCCTGGTGCTTGCCAGCCTGATGAAGCTGAAACAGATCTGCAACCATCCGGACCAGTATCTGGGGCTGGAGGATTATAAAAAAGAAAACAGCGGAAAATTTGAAAGCCTGGAGCAGATCTGCCAGACCATCGCTGAGAAGCGGGAGCGCGTGCTTATTTTTACGCAATTCAGGGAACTCACGGAGCCGCTGGCGGAATTTCTGGAAACCGTATTCCATCGGGATGGGCTGGTGCTGCACGGCGGAACCAGCGTAAAGAAACGCACGCAGATGGTGGAGCAGTTTAACGGGGAGTCCTACGTGCCCTTCATGGTGCTTTCCCTGAAGGCGGGCGGCGTGGGCTTAAACCTGACGGGGGCAAACCATGTCATTCACTTTGACCGCTGGTGGAATCCCGCGGTGGAAAATCAGGCCACGGACCGGGCATTCCGCATCGGCCAGACGAAAAACGTGATTGTACATAAATTTGTCACGAAGGGGACCATTGAGGAAAAAATCGATGCGATGATCGAGGAGAAGCAAAGATTAGCGGGGGACATTTTAAGTTCCGCCGGAGAAAAGTGGATCACCGAATTGAGCAATGAGGAGCTGATAGGTCTCTTCCGCCTGGGAGGTGAGGGAAAATGAGGTATTCTTATTACGGTTTTCCGACTTATGTGTCTGTGGCAGAAAAAAGGGCAAAAGTGGAAAAGCAGATCGCTAAATTGAAAAAGAAAAACCCGAACCTCGCCCCGGTGCGAATCGAGGGAAGAACAATCGCCAGGAGCTGGTGGGGGAAAGCATGGAATGAGAACCTGGAAAGCTATGCGGATTATGAAAACCGCATCGGACGGGGACGCAGCTACGTGCGCAACGGCGCTGTGCTGGATCTGCAAATCTCACCTGGAAAGGCAGAAGCGCTGGTCCAGGGCTCCTCTTCCCGGCCATATCAGGTAAGTGTCTTCATCGACGCCTTGAGCAAGAAACGCTGGAAAAACCTGACCGCGCTGTGCAACCGTCAGATTGAATCCGTGGAGGCTCTGGCCGCCGGGATATTTCCGAAAGAGCTGGAACAGATTTTTACGGACAAATCCTACGGGCTTTTCCCCGCGCCTAAGGAAATCCATTTTTCCTGCTCCTGTCCTGACTACGCCTATATGTGCAAGCATGTGGCCGCGGTCCTCTACGGCATCGGTGCGAGACTGGACGACAAGCCGCTCCTGTTTTTTACCCTGCGCGGCGTGGATATGCAGGAACTGATCCGCCGCTCCGTGGAGAGCCGGATGAAGAGCATGTTGAAAAATGCCGGAAAGAAGACCGACCGGGTGATCCCGGAAGAGGAGCTGCACGATATCTTCGGGATATGACGCGATTTAAAAAAATCCGCCCGGCACAGTCTTAAAAGATGCATTTTATTACCTTCCATAAATAACACCAAAAGGAGCGGCCATGTCCAAACAATTCCACCCGCGCAAGCTGATCATTTTCCTCTTCTGGATCGCGATCTGGCAATTTGCCAGTATGGCGATTGACAATAACATTGTGCTGGTAGGACCCGGCGACGTGGTACGCTCCTTTGTTGATCTGCTGCCCACAGCAGATTTCTGGAAGGCCATCGGCTGGTCCTTCGGGCGGATCAGCCTGGGCTTCCTGCTGGCCTTTGGCGCGGGGCTTCTGCTGGGAAGCCTTGCCTTCCGCTTTCCGGGTCTTCTGGAATTTTTAGAGCCGGCCGTCCTTCTGATGAAATCCGTCCCGGTGGCCTCCTTCGTGATTCTGGCACTGATCTGGATCGGTTCCCGCAACCTGGCGATTTTCATATCCTTCCTGGTGGTTTTCCCGATCCTTTATATCAATACCATCTCGGGCTTAAAAAGCACCGACCAAAAACTTTTGGAAATGGCGCGGGTTTTCCGGCTATCCCCCGTCGGCAGAATCCGGCACATCTACCTGCCGGCCCTGGTTCCCTACCTCGTCAGCGGCTGCAAGGTGGCCCTGGGCATGAGCTGGAAATCCGGCATCGCCGCCGAGGTGATCGGCATCCCCACCCACACCATCGGTGAAAATCTTTACATGGCAAAAATTTACCTGAACACTGCCGAGCTGTTCGCCTGGACCATTGTCATTATCCTGGTCAGCGCCCTGTTTGAGCGGACATTTCTGCTGCTGCTCCAGACGTTTCTAAAGCTATGGGACCGGCCCCTGAATCCCAGGGTGGTACCCGCTGTCCGGACAGAAAAAAACTCCCCGGCGCCTTTCCGGCTGAACCTTCAAAATCTTTCCAAATCCTACGACGGGCGTTCCATCTGGAAAGACCTGACTCTGTCGCTGCAATCCGGGCATACCTACTGCCTTATGGGCCAGTCGGGAAGCGGAAAAACCACCCTTTTCCGCATTCTCCTGGAATTGGAGGAGCCTGACGGCGGTTCCTGCCGCTGCGTCCCTGCGCCGAAACACCCGCTGACCGCCGTGTTTCAGGAAAACCGCCTTTGCGAAACCCGTTCTGCCCTGGATAATATACTGCTGGCCACAGGCAATACCATCTCCCGCCAGGAAGCATTTCACGAGCTTTGCTGCCTTCTGCCGGTGGAATCCGTCCTGCGTCCGGTCAGCACCTTAAGCGGCGGCATGAAACGCCGTGTGGCAATCGCACGCGCCATGCTGACGCCCTCCTGCGGGATTTTGATGGATGAACCCTTTACCGGCCTGGATGAGGAAACCCGCCGCCGGGTCATCTCCTATATCCGCAGCCGTATCGGCAGCCGCCTGCTGCTGGTCGCCACCCATCAGGAGGAGGACGTGGAGCTATTGTCCGGGACTTTGCTGAAATTATTTTAATTTTTATTTTTTTCAAAAAAATGCTTGCATTATTCGTCAAAAAATGATAGGATGTAGTAGTTCGCTTCGAGGCGTGGCTCAGTTTGGTAGAGCGCTGCGTTCGGGACGCAGAGGCCGCAAGTTCGAATCTTGTCGCCTCGATTTTGGCCTCGTGGTCAAGCGGTCAAGACGACGCCCTCTCACGGCGTAATCCCGGGTTCGATTCCCGGCGAGGTCATGAAAGCTGTTGCAGATTCTGCAGCAGCTTTTTTATTTCACAAAAAGCGATTTTTCTCTCTGCCTGCAGGGCGATCCTGCCCGGAGGGCTTTTATTTTATGGGCACATCCTAATCGGATAGGGGAGCGCATTCGACCCTATCCGCCCGCGCCGAGGCTGCAGCGGCTCTGGCTGCTGATATTCCTTGCCGCCTCGCGCGCATAAAACAAAAACAGCTGTCCCCGCCCTGAAACGGTCCTACAGCTGTTTTCTGACAGGGCTAGTTGGATTCGAACCAACGAAATGCAGGAGTCAAAGTCCTGTGCCTTACCGCTTGGCGATAGCCCTCTATATTTGCGACTTGTGTAAGCATACCGGAATCGTTCTATGCGGGCGACAGGACTTGAACCTGCACGGTTACCCGCCAGCTCCTAAGGCTGGTGCGTCTGCCATTCCGCCACGCCCGCGCATAGAAAAGGTATACAGAAAACCTCAGTTATTGGCAGTCCAATAGCTGAGGCTTTCGAGGGTGGATAAAGGGATTCGAACCCT
>CAZICB010000029.1:22520-26495 GCA_964537765.1 uncultured Lachnospiraceae bacterium | reverse complement strand
GATACCGGTCAGGGCACGGCGTCTGCCGCTGAGGATCTCCAGCAGCCGCAGGTGGCTGCCGAGGGCGCTGTGCTGATTGACGGCGCCACCGGGAGGGTGCTTTTTGGCAAAAATGAAAATCAGCAGTTTTATCCGGCAAGCATCACCAAAATCATGACGGCGCTTTTGGTTCTGGAACACTGCGATTTAAATGATGTGGTGACCTTTTCTGCCACAGCCACCACAAACCTGGAATCCGGTGCGGTGGCATTAGGGGTGTCGGAAGGGGATCAGCTGACTGTGGAGCAATGCCTCTACGGCTTACTTTTAAAATCGGCAAATGAAATCGGAAACGGACTGGCGGAGCATGTCTCCGGAAGCGTCAGTGCTTTTGCAGATCTGATGAATGAGAAAGCGAAGGCTTTGGGCTGCCAGAATACCCATTTTGCCAATCCTCACGGACTGAATGATCCCAATCATCTGACAACGCCTTATGATATGGCGCTGATTATGCGGGCGGCGCTGCAGAATGAAACCTTCCGCAAAATTGATACTACCACCAGCTACAGCTTTCCGGCTTTGAAGAATGAGCCGGCAAAGACCATCACCATGGGCCATAAAATGATGTATCCCACTGATTCCCGGTATTATCCCGGCATCATCGGCGGCAAGACCGGCTACACCTCCAAGGCAGGCAATACGCTGGTGACCGGCGTGGAGCGGGACGGCATCCGCCTGATTGCAGTGGTCATGAAAAGCTCCCAGACTCATTATACGGATACGAAGGCCATGCTGGATTATGGGTTTGCCAATTATCAGACCTTGGTGGGCACCAGCGCTGGCGCCGCCGCGGAATCGGCCGGAAGTACGGCGGTCATGGCTTCGGAAAGCACGGATAATGACCCCGGCGCATTGGTGGGACCGTCCGGCAGCAGCTCCGGAAACACGGTGACGGCACCGTCCGAAACCAGCCAAGGCACTGTCACGGAAGGAAGCTTAAGCAGCACTGGAGACGGCCCGGGGGTGGCAGCACAGCAGAGTCAGGAGCCGGGCTGGTATCAGGATGACCGGGGCTGGTATTACATTGTGGACGGCAAAAAGGCGGCCAATACCTGGCAGACCATTGACGGTCTGGATTACTGGTTTGACGGCGACGGCTATATGGCGACCGGATGGCGGCAGTATACCAACGGAGCGTGGTATTATTTTAAGCCGTCCATCGGGTATATGATGAAGGACTGCTGGATCAGCGACGGCGGAAATTGGTATTATCTGGGCGCGGACGGCGCGCTGCTGACCAATACCACCACACCGGATGGTTATTCGGTGGATGCCAATGGAATCTGGCAGCAGTAAAAAAGGGAAAGAGGAGAAAGGACTCTGCGGGCAGCGATTTTTGATCAGGACGGACTGATGATAGAAAGAAGAGGAATGAAAGATTGCAAATAAAGACAGGCATGATGACCGTGGGGGCAGTATGTGCGGCGGCAGCGGCAGGGGGATTGATCCGTTCCCATTATGAGCGGGATCATTTTGTTGTGGAGACGGCAGAGCTGTCTTCGGAAAAGCTTCGTTCTCCCAGAACTCTGGTTTTTCTGTCCGATATGCATGATAAGGAATTCGGCAAGGGAAATCAGCGCCTGCTGGATGCGGTCCGCCGGGAGAGCCCGGATGCGGTGCTGATTGGCGGAGATACGATGATCGTCAAAAAGAAAAAGGCGGATTTGGGCGCCACGGGGCGGCTCCTTGCGGGACTTTCGGAGCTTTGCCCGGTTTATTACGGCAATGGCAATCACGAGCAGCGTCTGAAACGGGAGACAAACATTTATGGAGGTCTGTATCAGCGATTTCGCGAATTGCTGGAGCGGTACGGCGTGGTGTATCTGCAGAATCAGTCGGCGGATTTGGGTGAGGATATTCGTATCAGCGGGCTGGATGTGGAAAAGCCCTATTACCGGAATTTCTTTCCGGAGAAAATGCGGGAGGATTATATTTCCAGGCGGCTAGGGGCGGCGGATCAGGAGCGTTATCAGATCCTGCTGGTACACTCTCCTTTGTTTCAGGAGGCCTATGGAGCCTGGGGCGCGGATCTGGCATTGGCGGGACATTTTCATGGAGGCACCATCCGTCTGCCGGTTTTGGGCGGCGTCATGACTCCTCAATACCAGTTTTTCCTTCCCTGCTGTGCCGGAACCTTTGAAAAGGATGGCAGGTCCATGATCGTCAGCCGCGGTCTGGGGACCCATTCCATCAATATCCGGTTCTGCAACCTGCCGCAGGTGGTGGTAATAAAGCTATTCCCCTCGAAATCGGGAGCTTGCTGCGCATAGTGCGGCGGAACCCGGCTTTTTGGCTTGATTTCTTATCCCAGTTATCCGTTTACAGAACTGGGATTTTTTGTTATACTCATTATCATGTGGTATTGTGCGCGGCATCGGTACCAGATCCTGGAAAAAGGGCGGAAAGTGGAAGAAAAGGCAGGATGGCATGGCGATTTCTTATAAGCTGGAGAAGTTTGAGGGCCCGTTGGACCTTCTGCTTCATCTGATTGAGAAAAATAAAGTTGATATTTATGATATTCCTATTGTGGAGATTACCCAGCAGTATCTGGACTATGTAAACCAGATGGAGCGGGAGGATTTAAATGTGGTCAGCGATTTTTTGGTGATGGCGGCAACGCTTCTGGACATTAAATCCCGGATGCTGCTTCCTGTGGAGACGGAGGAAGAAGGGGAAGAAGAGGATCCCCGGGCTGAGCTGGTTGCCCGGCTTTTGGAATATAAGCGTTATAAGATGATGGCCCAGGAGCTTCTGGATCTGGAGGAGAATGCCGGAGGTCTGCTTTTTAAGGCGCCGACGGTACCCAAGGAGGTGGCAAAGTACGAACCGCCTGTGGATCTGGATCAGCTGCTGGACGGCCTGACCTTGGCAAAGCTTCAGGGGATTTTTGAATCGGTGATGAAACGCCAGCGGGAAAAAGTAGACCCGATCCGCAGCAGCTTCGGCACGATCAAGCGGGAGCCGGTGAGTCTGGAAACCCGGATTATGGATGTGATGACCTTTGCCAGAAAGCACCGCAGCTTTAGTTTTCGGCAGATGCTTAAGCGTCAGGGGGACAAGCTGGAGGTGGTGATCACCTTTCTGGCGGTGCTGGAGCTGATGAAAATCGGAAAGCTTCATCTGACCCAGGAACATACCTTTGATGATATGATGATAGAAACTCTGGAAGCAGAGGGGGAAGAGACGGAGCTGGATCTGGAGGATCTGGACGGGCTGGAAGGATAGAGAGGAAGCTATGGGCAGTTTTTTTGAAGAGGATGAGGAAGCATTTGATTTGGCAGCGGTAGAAGCACGACACGCGCAGATGGAAGCGGAGTCCCTGCTGGATGAGGCGGAGTCCCAGCTGGATGAGGCGGAGTCCTCCGGTCAGTTCCCGGAAAGCGACTGGGAGGCCATCGTGGAGGCAGTGCTGTTTACCATGGGGAATTCCGTGGAGCTGCGGCAGCTGGCGGTGGCCATCGACCAGAGCGAAAGGGTGGCAAAGCGGGTGGTAGAAAATCTGCAGAAGCGTTATGAGGCGGAGAACCGGGGGATGCAGATCATTGCCCTGGAGGACTCCTACCAGATGTCCACCCGGGCGAAATATTATGAGAATCTGATTCGGGTGGCGGCGACGCCGAAAAAGCATGTGCTGACAGAGGTGGTGCTGGAGACCTTGTCCATCATCGCATACAAGCAGCCGGTCACCAAGATGGAGATTTCCAAGATCCGCGGCGTGTCCTCGGATCATGCGGTGAACCGTCTTGTGGAATACGGGCTGGTTTATGAGGTGGGGCGTCTGGATGCGCCGGGCAGGCCGGCTCAGTTTGCCACCACGGAGGAGTTTCTGCGGCGGTTCGGCGTGGAATCCACCACCGATCTGCCCACCATGAATCCGGAGCAGGAGGAGGAAATCATCCAGGAGGTGGAGGAGGAGCTTCAGATGAAGCTGAATAC
>CAZICB010000029.1:0-22420 GCA_964537765.1 uncultured Lachnospiraceae bacterium | reverse complement strand
ATCATCCAGGAGGTGGAGGAGGAGCTTCAGATGAAGCTGAATACCGACGGAAGCCTGGAGGAGCCTGTGCCGGAAGCGGCGGAAACAGGGCCGGAGGAGGTTGCGCCGGAGGCGGCGGAAACAGGGCCGGAGGAGGCTGTGCCGGAAGCAGCGGAAACAGACAGCGCCGTGGAAGAACAGTCAGAAGATATGGGAGGAGAATGGGATGGAAGCGAAAATCCGGATTAAATATTTCAGGGAAGATATGGAGCGGCTGCAGTATGTGGACGGCAAGTCCGACTGGATCGATTTGCGGGCAGCGGAAGAGATCCGGATGAAGGCGGGGGAGTTTCGGCTGATTCCGCTGGGGATCGCCATGGAGCTGCCGGCCGGCTATGAGGCTCATGTGGTTCCGCGCAGCAGCACCTTCAAAAACTTCGGCATTATCCAGACCAATCACATGGGCGTGATTGATGAAAGCTACTGCGGGGACAATGACCAGTGGTTTTTTCCGGCCTATGCCTTGCGGGATACACAGATTCATGTGGGAGACAGGATCTGTCAGTTCCGGATTATGGAGCATCAGCCGGAAATATGTTTTGAGGAGACGAAGCAGCTGGGCAATCAGGACCGGGGCGGTCATGGGAGTACCGGGAGAAAGTGAAGGAAAACGTGAATAATTACGAGAGAAGAACGTCCGGGCAGGAAGCCGGACAGAGAAGAAGCGGAAGAAGCGCGGGGACCACAGAGGGGCAGACCCGGAGCACCGGAGCCGTCTCCGGGACGAGTGGGGCGGGAAGCCAGCGCCCCCGGGCGGGGCAGTCCCGCTCATCAAAATCCTACGGCAGCGCAGTCGCTACCCGTTCCCAGTACCGGGCGCGGAGGCGCCAAAGAAAGCGTCGGCAGCGAAGGATGCTTTTTTGTCTGTTGCTGGTGCTGGTGATCGCTGTGGCCGGCGGCATTTTTGGGGTGCACAGATTTTTGAAGGCGCAGGCCCGAGGCGAGCTGCGGGATCAGGGCATTGCCAGCCTGGATGCAGGGGATTATGAGGCAGCGATTGAGAAATTTGATCAGGCCCTGGAGGCTGCCGGAGGGAAAATCGGTAACTTCGAGGCGGATGTATTAGAATTGCGCGCCGAAGCAGAATATAGAAAGGCGGATTACGAGGCGGCCCTTCGTACCTGGGAGCTGCTGCTGCAGAAGGAGACAGAAAACCAGACCTACAAGGAAGGGGCGGTTTTATGTCTTTTGGAGACGGGAGATTATGACCGGGCACTGTCCCTTAATGTGCTGCAAAGCCGTGTTTATAACCGAATGGCGGTGGAACAGATTCGTGCGGGAGAGTATGACCAGGCATTGGAAACGATAGCTCTTGGCATGCAGGCGCCGGAGACCTCCGCGGCCGCCGATCTTTTATACAATCAGGCGGCGACCTATGAATACAAGGGAGATTACCAGAAGGCTTTGGAATTATATAAGTCTTATGTCGCCCAATATGGCAGCGATGAAAAGGCGGAGCGGGAAATCAGGTTTCTGGAAAGCCGCCAGGGCAGTTAGTCAGGAGATGGAATGGCAGAATTAGTAGAGATAAAAAAGATAGAAGAGCGGGTGATTCTGGTTGCGGTCAGCACCTATGATGAAGATGATACCCGGGCCTCTGTGGACGAGCTGGAGGAGCTGGTCCGCACGGCGGGGGCGGTGACCGTGGACAAAATGATCCAAAACCGGGAAAAAATCCATCCAGGCACTTATCTGGGCAAAGGCAAGATCGATGAGGTCCGGGAGCGGGTCTGGGAGCTGAATGCCACGGGCGTGGTCTGCGACGACGAGCTGTCCCCGGCACAGCTGCGCAATCTGGAGGATGCCCTGGATACCAAGGTCATGGACCGGACCATGGTGATCCTGGATATTTTTGCGTCCCGGGCGACCACCAGTGAGGGAAAAATCCAGGTGGAGCTTGCCCAGTTAAAATACCGGGCGGCGCGTCTGGTGGGACTTCGTAGTTCTCTGTCCAGACTGGGCGGCGGGATCGGCACCCGCGGACCGGGTGAGAAAAAACTGGAGATGGACCGCCGGCTGATCCATGAGCGAATCGGACAGCTGAAAGAAGAGCTGGAGGAGGTAAAACGCCATCGGAATGTGATCCGCAGGCAGCGGGAGAAAAGCCATACCACCTCGGCAGCGATTGTAGGCTATACCAACGCGGGGAAATCTACGCTGTTAAACCGCCTGACGGACGCGGGAATCCTGGCGGAGGATAAGCTTTTTGCTACCCTGGATCCCACCACCCGCAGCCTTTCTCTGGAAAGCGGACAGCAGATTTTGCTCACAGATACGGTGGGCTTTATCCGCAAGCTGCCCCATCATTTGATTGAGGCATTCAAGAGCACGCTGGAGGAGGCCAAATACAGCGATGTGATTCTTCATGTGGTGGACTGCTCCAATCCGCAGATGGATATGCAGATGCATGTGGTGTACCAGACGCTGCGGGAACTGGAAATCGGAGACAAGACCATTGTGACGGTATTTAATAAGATCGACCGGAAGGCCGACGAGGAATATCCGCGGGACCTGCAGTCCGATTACCAGGTGCAGATTTCCGCAAAAACCGGCGCCGGGCTTGACCAGCTTTTGGATGTGCTGGAGTCCATTCTGCGCAGCAAAAATATCTATCTGGAGCGGGTGTTCCCTTATCAGGAGGCAGGAAAAATCCAGCAGATCCGCAAATTTGGAGAGCTGCTTTCCGAAGAATACCAGGGCGACGGCATTTTGGTAAAGGCATATGTGCCTGTCGAGCTGTTTGCGCAGCTGCAATAAGACAGCCGGATCAGAGAGAAAGCCTGGAGCTTTTTGCACCCCGCTTTGCGGCGTGCGTTTTGCTCATGTGAATAGTAACAAAAAATGAAAAAAATTGTAGAAAGAGTATTGACAATTAAAACAATAAAGCTTATACTAGGTAAGCAGTCTTGAAAAAGCAAAATTTCAAGGCGCTGGATATGGGGTCTTAGCTCAGCTGGGAGAGCATCTGCCTTACAAGCAGAGGGTCATAGGTTCGAGCCCTATAGGCCCCATACCTTAACAGAATATGGCGGAATAGCTCAGTTGGCTAGAGCACACGGTTCATACCCGTGGTGTCGAGAGTTCGAGTCTCCCTTCCGCTACTCCGAATGGCTGTGTATTGAGTGATCAATACACAGTTTTTTTGTGCACACAAGGCGGCAAGGAATATCAGCGGCTAGAGCCGCTGATATTCCTTGCCGCCTCGTGTGCGACAGACAGCGAATGGATTTTTTCACCTTTCCCCGCATATACTAACCAGGGAGCTTGCAGGCGGCAATGCTGACTTTTTACTTACAATTCACAGCCCTCCACGTCTCATTCGCAAAACTCGCTGCTGCGCAGCTTTTTGCACCCCGCTTTGCGGCGTGCGTTTTGCTCATGTGAGTGGAGTTCCTGCTTCGCAGTCAGATTTGGATCAGGTATACCGCTTCTTATGTGCAAGCACAACGAAGCGGTATACCTGCCCAAATCGGCTGTGAATAGTAACATTTTTTCTGAACATTTTCAAAAATGGCTTGTGCTTGCAGGTGGAGTGTGCTATAATCCGGGTAAAATTTTGAGGAAAGGCGATGTCAAGTGAAGAATCTGTTAAGAAAATATGGTCACGCGTGGACGTTGTGCTACGGTCTGATCTACATGCCCTGGTTCCTTTATCTGGAACGGACGGTTAAGAAGGGCTATACGGTGATGCATGCGGCTTTGGATGATCTGATTCCGTTTAACGAATATTTCATCATCCCTTATTTGCTGTGGTTTTTATATGTGGCTGGCGCGGTCTTTTATTTTCTCTTCACGGATAAACAGGACTATTACCGGCTGTGTACCTTTTTATTTACGGGTATGACTATCAGCCTGTTGATCTGTACGTTTTTCCCCAATGGCACAGACCTGCGCCAGGCGGTGAATCCCTCGAAGAACCTGTGCAGCTATCTGGTGCACCTGGTTCATATTGCGGATACCTCCACCAATGTATTTCCCAGCATTCATGTGTACAATTCCATCGGCGTGCATCTGGCGGTGGTTCACAGCAGACGCCTTGGAAAAAGAACGGCGGTGCGCCGCTTCTCCTTCGGTCTGATGGTGGCGATTTGTCTGTCCACGGTATTTTTAAAGCAGCATTCGGTGCTGGACGTGCTGGGAGCCGTGATTCTGGCAAATGTGATGGAGTCCTTTGTGTACGGCATCGGATATGTTTCCGGAAGGAAGCCAGTACGGGAAAAGGTATTGGGATAAAAATCGGAGAGATGAGAAAGGAATCGGTCTTGATGGACTGGTTCCTTTTTTATGCACGCGCCCAGGCACGGGCGAGTAGGTCAGATTGCATCTTCTCTGCTCGATTGAACAAAGAAATGGGAGAAATCTGCCGCAGGAGTATACTTTATAGAAATTTTCGTAGATGTTTTACTATTTTTTTGCTATACTATGAAGTAGAATTTTTATGGAGGTTTCCATGTACTATTTTATCGTGAATCCGAATGCCAGCCGAGGGCGCGGAGGACGGATATGGAGAAAAATGGAACGGCGGCTGTGGCGTTCCGGCTTGGAATACGAATTATTTATGACGGAGAAGCCAGGGGATGCGGGGCGGTTTTCTGCCAGGCTGACGGAGCCGGGATCTGATGGACTGGTTTTGGTGGTGGTCGGCGGAGACGGCACCCTCAATGAGGTGGTCAATGGCATTTCCTTCCGCGGACAGGTGACCCTGGGCTATATCCCTGCCGGCACGGGGAATGATCTGGCCAGGAGCCTGAAGCTGCCCCGCAGCCCGCAGCGCTGCCTGAAAAAGGTATTGAACCAGAAAACCGTAAAGCTTCTGGACTACGGCGTGCTTTCCTATGAGTGCGGGGAGCCGGTCTGTCGCCGCTTTTTAATCAGCAGCGGCATCGGACTGGATGCCCAGGTCTGCCGGAAAATCATGGAGGCCCGTCTGCAAAGCGGAGGCCGCATGCGGGTTCCCGCCCGGCTGGAATATATTGTGTATGGGCTTTGTCAGCTTGTGACGGCGCGTCCGGTAAACGGTTATTTGATTCTGGACGGTACCAGGCGGATTGAGTTTAATCATATTTATTTTATATCTACCCATATTCAGCCCTTTGAGGGCGGAGGCTTCCGCTTCGCTCCTAAGGCGGACGGCAGCGACGGGCTTCTGGATGTCTGCGTGATGCAGCCGTCCGCAAAGCGCAAGCTGATCCCCATTATGGCAGATGCTCTGTTCGGCAAGGTAAAATGCCGCCATGGCGTCCGTTCTTATACATGCAGAGAGGTGCGGATCCATGTGGATTCCCCTTTGAGTGTTCACGCGGATGGGGAGAATTGTTTCAGCCAGACTGACATCCATCTGCGCTGTATCGGACGGAAGGTGCGGATGCTGGTATAGGACGGATGAAATCAGATAAGGAGATATTATGAGAATTGGACAGGGATATGACGTACATCGCCTGGTGGAGGGACGTAAGCTGATATTGGGCGGTGTGACGATTCCATATGAGCTGGGGCTTCTGGGGCATTCCGACGCGGATGTGCTGGTGCACGCGGTGATGGACGCGCTTTTGGGCGCGGCGGCGCTGGGGGACATCGGGCAGCATTTTCCGGATACGGATCCTCAATATAAAGGGATTTCCAGCATTGCGCTGTTAAAAGAGGTGGGCGCGCTTTTGGAGCGGGAGGGCTATGTGATTGAAAATATCGACGCCACGATCATTGCCCAACGTCCCAAGCTGGCGGCTTACCGGCCGCAGATGGCGGAAAATATGGCGGAGGCCCTGCATCTGCAGGTAAATCAGGTCAGCGTCAAGGCTACCACTGAGGAAGGCCTTGGATTTACGGGAAGCGGAGAGGGAATTTCCGCGCAGGCGGTTGCGCTGCTTGCAAATTTCCGGGATTTCTGCTATGATGACAGACTGGTGGACCGCAGCTGTGCAGGCTGCCCGGGCTGCAGGTAACTTGCAAACATATTATACGAGGAGAAGGCCATGAAAATATTTAATACATTGACCAGAACGAAAGAAGAATTTGTGCCGATTGAGCCGGGAAAGGTGCGCATGTATGTGTGCGGCCCTACCGTTTACAACTATATCCATATCGGCAATGCCCGCCCGATGATCGTCTTTGACACGGTGCGCCGATATTTTGAGTATAAGGGCTATGATGTAAACTTTGTGTCCAATTTTACGGACGTGGATGATAAGATCATCAAAAAGGCGATTGAGGAGGGCGTGGACTCCGATACCATTTCCAAGCGCTATATTGCAGAGTGCAAAAAGGATATGGAGGCGATGAATGTAAAGCCGGCCACCACCCATCCCCTTGCCACCGAGGAGATCGACGGCATGCTGGAGATGATCCGGACTCTGATTGAGAAGGGGCATGCTTACGTGGCTCAGGACGGCACGGTATATTTCCGCACCAAGTCCTTTAAGGATTACGGAAAGCTTTCTCACAAAAACCTGGATGAGCTGCAGTCCGGTTTTCGTGAGATCAAGGTAACCGGCGAGGAAGGGAAGGAGGATCCGTCCGACTTTGTGCTTTGGAAGCCGAAAAAGGAGGGGGAGCCTTTCTGGGAGTCTGAGTGGTGTGAAGGGCGTCCCGGCTGGCATATCGAGTGCTCCGTCATGTCCAAAAAATACCTGGGCGATCAGATTGACATTCATGCAGGCGGCGAGGATTTGATCTTCCCCCATCATGAAAATGAGATTGCTCAGTCGGAGGCGGCCAACGGAAAAACCTTTGCCAACTACTGGATGCACAACGCGTTTTTGAATATTGACAATAAAAAAATGTCCAAATCCCTGGGCAACTTTTTCACCGTGCGGGAAATCGCGGACAGATATGATCTGCAAGTGCTGCGCTTCTTTATGCTGAGCGCTCATTACCGCAGTCCGCTGAATTTCAGCGCGGAACTGATGGAGGCTTCCAAAAACGGTCTGGAGCGGATCTTGACAGCTGTGGAGCGCCTCGCAGACGTGCAAAAAAAAGTTTCCGGCGATGTCATGACGGCTACTGAGGAGGAGAATGCGGCGGCTGCCAGAGAGCTGACAGGCAAATTCGAAGCGGCCATGGACGATGATTTTAACACGGCGGATGCGATTTCCGCGGTGTTTGAGCTTGTAAAGCTGAGCAATTCCACCGTGACGGAAGCCAGCACCAAGGCTTATGCCGACGATATGAAAAACCGGATTGTAAGCTTGTGCGATATCTTGGGTGTGATCACCGAGCGTAAGGCGGAGGTGCTGGACAGTGAGATCGAGGAAATGATCGCCGCCAGGCAGCAGGCGAGAAAGGCGAAGAATTTTGCCGTGGCTGATGAGATCCGTCAGAAGCTTCTGGATATGGGAATCATCCTGGAAGATACCCGGGAAGGGGTCAAATGGAAGAGAGCATAAAGCAGCCGGATTTTTGCAGTCTGGTGGAGAAAGGGCTTTCCCTGCAGCAGGCGGACCCCTCGGCTTACTCTCCGCTGGCCCTTGCCTATATCGGGGACGCGGTTTATGAGCTTTTGATCCGCACCAAGGTCATCAGCCATGGAAGTATGCAGGTCAGTAAAATGCATAAAAAAAGCGCCTCCCTGGTCAACGCGGGGACCCAGGCGGCGCTGGCGAGAGCGCTGCTTGAGGAACTGTCCGAGGAAGAATTGGCGATTTACAAACGGGGGCGCAACGCGAAATCCGTCACTATGGCAAAGCATGCCACCATGGCGGATTATCGGATGGCCACCGGCTTTGAGGCGTTGATGGGATACCTTTATCTGAAGGGATGCCAGGAGCGGATGATCGGCCTGGTGCGTTCCGGCCTTGAAAAAATAGGAGAATCATCATGAGATACAAGGAATTGACCCTTGAGGGCAGAAACGCGGTGCTGGAGGCATTCCGCTCCGGAAAACCGATTGACAAACTGTTTATCCAGGACGGCTGCAAGGACGGCCCGATCCTGTCCATCCTCCGGGAGGCGCGAAAGCGGGATACCATCGTCAGCTATGTGACAAAGGAGCGGCTGGATCAGATGTCGGAGACCGGCAGGCATCAGGGGGTCATCGCCTGCGCGGCAGCCTACGAATACGCCAGCCTGGACGATATTTTAAAAGCAGCGGAGGAAAAGGGGGAACCGCCCTTTCTCTTTTTGCTGGATGGCATTGAGGATCCCCACAATCTGGGCGCCATCATCCGTACCGCGAATCTGGCGGGAGCTCATGGGGTGGTGATTCCGAAGCATCGGGCAGTTGGTCTGACGGCTACGGTAGCGCGGACTTCCGCGGGAGCGCTGAATTACACGCCGGTGGCGAAGGTGACCAATCTGGCATCTGCCATCGAGGATTTGAAAAAAAGGGGTCTGTGGTTCGTATGCGCGGATATGGGCGGTGAATTGATGTACCGTCTGGATCTGACCGGACCCATCGGCCTGGTGATCGGCAATGAGGGGAGCGGGGTCAGCCGTCTGGTGCGGGAAACATGTGACATGTCCGCTTCCATCCCCATGAGGGGAGATATTGACTCGCTGAACGCTTCGGTGGCGGCGGGAGTATTGGCTTATGAGATCGTCCGGCAGAGGATGAGATAAAAAACGGTGGAGGGAAATAAAATGAAAAAGAAGAGTTATTTTTCAAAGTCTGCAAAGACGGTGGCAGTGTTGGCAGCGGCGGCATTGACCATGCAGCCCCTGATTTTTCCTGCCCAGGCGGCGGTGCTGGTGCCTGCGGCGAGCAATTCCGTGACCTATCAGAATGGGAAGGTGAAGGTGGACGCTTCCAATGTCAGCCAGGGCTATGTGATGATTCTTTACAGCGGCGGCAAGGAAAAAATCAAGGTACAGATATCCAAAGGGGAAGTGACCTATACCTACGATTTGAATGCGCGGGATTCCTATGAGGTGTTCCCCTTCTCCGAGGGAGACGGCACCTATTCGGTGAAGGTGTTTGAAAATGTGACGGGGAGCCAGTATGCCCAGGTTTTCAGCAAGGATATTGCCGTGACTATGGCGGATCCTTTTTTGCCGTTTTTGTATCCCAACCAGTATGTGAATTTTACGGAGGGAAGCACGGCGATTCAGACCGGGAATCAGGTGGCCGCGGGAGCGGCGGATGAGCTTGACATCGTCAGCAGGGTCTTTAACTATGTGGTGGATAACCTGACCTATGATGTGCAGAAGGCCCAGACGGTGCAAAGCGGCTATCTGCCGGACATCGACGCGGTTTTGGCCGCGAAAAAGGGAATTTGTTTTGACTATGCGGCCCTGATGACCGCCATGCTGCGCTCCCAGGGTATCCCGACCAAGTTGGTGGTGGGCTATACAGGCGATGCCTATCACGCCTGGGTCAGTGTTTATGTCAAGAGCATCGGGTGGGTGGATAATATTATCTTTTTCGACGGACAGAAGTGGTCCCTGATGGATCCCACCTTTATGTCCTCCGCGAACAAGAGTGAGCAGATTAAACAGTATATCGGCAACGCATCCAACTATCAGGCAAAATATTCCTATTAAGGAGAAGGATTGAAAATGAAGAAAAAGGCGGAAACTATTTATTCCGGCAGGGAACTTTCCGCGTTCTGTCTGCAGGTATCGCTGCTTTTGAAGGCGGCGGTGCCGCTGTATGAGGGCTTGTCCATCATGTCCGAGGATGCTTCCACAAAGGAAGAGCGGGAGCTGCTAAAAACCCTCTCCGAGGATGTGGAGTTGGGGGATCCCTTCTACATGGCGTTGGAGCGTGCCGACTGTTTCCCGGATTATGTGGTGAAGATGGCGAAGCTGGGCCAGGAGACCGGCACACTGGATCAGATGATGGAGGAACTTTCCGTTTATTATGAGAAGGAATTTCTGATGATGAAAAACATCCGCAATGCCATCACCTATCCGGTGATGATGGCGGGCATGCTTCTGATTGTGCTGTTTGTGCTGTTTACCAGGGTTATGCCGATTTTTGAGCAGGTCTATTCCCAGTTGGGGGTGCAGATGTCTCCCCTTTCCCGCGCGGCATCCCGCTTCGGCGGTATTTTTTCCGGCGCGGCCCTGGTGGTTTTTGTTCTGGCAGGGGTGGTACTGGGCGCGGCGGCTCTGGCCTCCGGCACGGGACACGGCTTTGCCTGGGCGGAACGTGTGAAGGAATGGGCTAAAAATCATAATCAGACAGCTCTTTTGGCGGCGCGCCGCCGTTTCACGGCTGTGTTGGCCCTGACCCTGAAAAGCGGTCTGGAGCTGGAGAAAGGCATGGGGCTGGCGGAGGAACTGGCGGGCAATGAAAGCGTTGCCAAAACCATCCACGCCTGTGCCGGGGAGTTGGAAATGGGCGTTCCCTATGACGAGGCCATGAAAAAAACCAATCTTTTCAGCGGTTTCCACGTGCAGATGATCAAGGTGGGGACCCGCAGCGGAAGGCTGGATCAGGTGATGGAGGAAATCTCCAGCGACTATGAGCAGCAGGCGGATGCCTCCATTGAAAATATGATTGCCCGCATTGAGCCGACCATGGTGGCGGTTCTGGCGATTGTGGTTGGACTGATCCTGCTTTCGGTCATGCTGCCTCTGGCAGGCGTGCTGGCCGGGATCGGCTGATGTCTGTGTCAGCAGATATGTCCGTTTAGGAAAGGGATTGCTATGAAACGGAAATTGGATTGGAGATTTGTGGGCGGCTGTATTGGATCCGCGGCGGTTTTCGGCGTGATTATAAGCGTTTTTGCAACTGCCATGGGTTCCATGCTGGAGCGCGCGCAGGCGGAGGGCGCCCAGACCCTGCGGGAAGGGATCACCAGGGCCTGTGTCCAGTGCTATGCTATCGAGGGGCGGTATCCGCCCAGTGTGGACTATCTGACGGAGCGATACGGGATTCAGATCGATGAAGGAAAGTACAATGTTTTCTACAGCGGCTTTGCTTCCAATCTGATGCCGGATATCACCGTGATTCCCATTGAACAATAAAAGAAGGAGGCGCGGCCGTGCGTCGAAGGATTGACCGGAAGGAACAGACGGTAAGTACCCTGTTTACCATGCTTTTGTTCCTGGTTTTTGTGTTATGTTCCTTATTTACGGTCCTGACCGGGGGAAAGGTGTATGAAAATATCAGCGCCCGCATGGAGGATAATTATACCGGAAGCGTGGCGCTGCAGTATATTGCCAACAAGGTGCGCCAGGGGGATGAGGCGGACGGGATCCGTGTGCTGGATATGGAGGGCACCCAGGTGCTGGAGCTTTCCCAGCAGATCGAGGGCTATGAGTATATCAGCTGGATTTATTATTATGACGGGAGTATCCGGGAGCTTTTCACCAGCGCCGACAGCGGGCTGGGACTAAGCGACGGGATTGAGATTATGGAATGCGGCGGGCTTTCCTTTTCAAAGGAGGGAAGGCTGCTTTCGGTGACCACCGAGGGCGGCAAGGGCGCTACGCTGACCCTGGCGCTTCGGAGTATGGGGGAAGGATATGAATAGGAAAAGCGGTTCCGGAATGTTTTTGATGGAAATGATTGTGGCTGTCTTTTTCTTTATGCTCTGCGCTTCCACCTGTATCCTGGCCTTCGCGAAGGCGGATTCCATGAGCCGGCTGGCCAAGGATCAGAATGGGGCGGTGATCGCCGCCCAGAGCGCGGCGGAAATATGGAAAGCGGAGGGACTGGAAGGTCTGGCGGAACAGATGGGCCTTACAGAGCTGGCCGACGAGGATTGTGGTTATGAAATGATCTGGGATGCAGGCTGGCAGGTCTGCAAGGAAGGCAGTTCCCGGGACAGCAGTCCGGCCTATTCGGCAGATATAGAAGTAGCGGATGAGGGGGACGGGCTGGAAACTATGCGCATCGCCATCAGCCGGTATGGAGAAGCCGGGCCGCTGTTTGAGCTGGAGGCCTCCCGGTATTTGACGGCAACGCAGCGGGAACAGGAGGGGCAATAGCATATGGCAAGTCAGGAAATAAAACGGCGGGCAAATATTGGCAGTTCCACGCTGATTGTAATTTTTATTGTGCTTTGCCTGACTACTTTCAGTCTGTTGTCTCTGGGCAACGCCAAAAGCGATGCTCTGTTGTCCGGGCGCAACGCGGACGCGGTCAGGGAGTATTACCGGGCGGACAGCCTGGGAACCGAATTCTACCGGCAATTGGATGGCAGCGTGGCCGCGGCGGCAAGGCAGACATCGGATCCGGACGGCTTAAAGAAGGCGGTCGCAAGGCAGTGGAAGGATTACTACGACGCATCCGACGATGTGTTTGAGACGGAGATTGCCATGAACGCAGGGCAGGCCTTGCAGATCCGGATCCAGGTGGATTGGGAGCAGGCGGGCAGCCGGGTTCTGACCTGGAAGGTATACAATAAAGAAGACTATGAGATTGATCAGTCCATGAAGGTATGGGACGGAGAGTCATAAACGAGGAAGGTGGAGGATGGAAACCATGCAGATGGAAGAAATTTTAAAAAGCGCGGTGGAAAATCAGGCGGCGGACATATTCCTGATCCCAGGACTGCCGGCCTCCTACCGGGTGGGCGGTCGGATTATAAGTCATAGTCCGGAGAAAATATTTCCGAAGGAAATGGACGCGCTGATCACGGATTTTTATCATATGGCTGGAGAGCGGAATATGGCCCGGGTACTGCAAAAGGGCGACGATGATTTTTCCATGGCCATTCCGGGGCTTTCCCGGTTCCGTGCCAATGTGTTCCGGCAGAGAGGCTCCCTGGCGGCGATCATTCGCGTCATCACCTTCGACCTGCCGGATTTTGAGAGTCTGCGGATTCCCCGGACGGTGATTGACATCGCCAGGATGACCAAGGGCTTTGTGCTGGTGACCGGGCCGGCCGGCAGCGGAAAGAGCACGACCCTGGCCTGCATCATTGACGAGATCAACCGCACCCGCAATGTCCATGTGATTACCCTGGAGGATCCCATCGAGTATCTTCACCGGCATAATAAGAGCGTGGTGACCCAGCGAGAGATCATCACCGACACAGACAGCTATGTGACTGGGCTGCGGGCCGCCCTGCGCCAGGCGCCGGATGTGATTCTGGTGGGGGAAATGCGGGACGAGGAAACCATCAAGATCGCCATGACGGCGGCGGAAACCGGACATCTGGTGATTTCCACCCTGCATACGGTGGGAGCGGCCAATACCATTGACCGGGTGATCGACAGTTTTCCGCCCAGCCAGCAGCAGCAGGTGCGCACGCAGCTTTCCATGGTTATGCAGGCGGTCGTGTCCCAGCAGCTGATTCCGGGTGTTGATGGAAAAGTATATCCGGCGTTTGAGATCATGTTTTTCAACAACGCCATCCGCAACCTGATCCGGGAGTCGAAGATCCACCAGATTGACAATATGATCGCCACATCCCAGAGCGAGGGGATGGTGACCATGGATGCCAGCCTGATCGAGTTGTACCGCAAGGGACTGATCACCAGGGATGATACCATTGCCCACAGCAACAACAGCGAGCTGATGGAGAAAAAGCTTGCCAGGCTATGAACCCAGGGCGGGTCGCATGGGATGAATAAAAATGCTTCCTTCTGGATAAGGTAATAGAAAAACCAGGAGGCGGCTATGAAAACAGAAAAGAGAAAAATCGTATTGGTCGGAACCGGAATGGTGGGCATGAGCTATGCCTATTGTCTGTTAAACCAGAATGTCTGTGACGAGCTGGTTCTGATCGATGTGGACCGGAAAAAAGCAGAAGGTGAGGCGATGGATTTAAACCACGGCCTTGCCTTTTCCAGTTCTCACATGAAAATTTATGCGGGGGATTATGGAGACTGCAAGGATGCGGACATCGCCGTGATTTGCGCCGGAGTGGCCCAGAAGCCGGGGGAGAGCCGCTTAAATCTTTTAAAACGCAACAAGGAGGTGTTCCGTTCCATCATCGGCCCGGTGACCCAGTCCGGGTTTAACGGCCTGTTTTTGATTGCCACCAATCCGGTGGATGTGATGACCCGGATTGCCTATGAGCTGTCCGGCTTTAATCCCAA
Source organism: uncultured Lachnospiraceae bacterium (assembly GCA_964537765.1). Taxonomy (GTDB): domain Bacteria; phylum Bacillota; class Clostridia; order Lachnospirales; family Lachnospiraceae; genus Brotaphodocola. The sequence goes on along the minus strand of CAZICB010000029.1, from coordinate 8,452 downwards.
GCGGGTTTTGGGGACCGGGACGGCCCTGGATACGGCAAGGCTGCGGTATCTGCTTGGGGAAACGCTGCATGTGGATCCCCGCAATATCCATGCCTATGTGATGGGAGAGCATGGGGACAGTGAATTTATCCCCTGGAGCCAGGCCATGATTGCCACCCGCTCCATCCAGGAAATCATTGAGGAGCATGGAGCAAAAGGACCGATCCGCGAGGAGCAGCTGGAGCAGATCGCCCAGGAGGTAAAGGGAGCCGCTTATAAAATCATTGAGGCAAAGCGTGCCACCTATTACGGCATTGGCATGGCCATGACCCGCATCACCAAGGCAATTCTGGGGGATGAAAACAGTATCCTGACCGTATCCGCCTATCTTTGCGGGGAGTACGGGCAAAGCGGCGTATATGCCGGCGTGCCCTGCATCATAAACCAGAATGGCATCCAGAGGGTGCTTTCCCTGAAGCTTGGACAGGAGGAGATGCGCCGCTTGGGCGCTTCCTGCGATGTGCTTAGGGAAAGCTTTGCGGGACTGTCCGAGTGAACAGTCCCGCAAAAAATCTGTTTTACATGATTCTGCAGGCGCTAATCGCTGACAGTGAGTACCCGCAGGCTGTTGCCAGACCAGGTATTGCCGATCAGATAGGAGGTGTAAGAACTTCCGGCGGCAATGTCGGCGGAGAAGGTTAGCAGAGGAGTGCGGGTGCTGGTAGAGGTGCCCAGGACTCCGATGACGATGATCTGCAGTTCCCGGCTTAAGCTCATGGAATTGGAAGAAAACACCATAAACTGGTAGGAGCCGGCAACCGCCTGCTTGTAGGAACTTACCTGCGAAAAGCCCACGTTCCGGAAGATGGTTTCGCCGTTGTTCAGCAAAAGGTCCACCTGGGAGTCGCTGTTGGACATGTTGGCGAAGCGGTAGCAGCCGGAATTGGAGGGCAGATTATTGCAGGCCGAGTCGATGACCCGGACCATTTCCAGCCCGCCGGATGCAGAATCCACCAGAACGAAGGTCACCTTTTGCCCGGCGACAAAGGGGAAGGTCTGCTGCAGCAGGATGGAGCGCATGCCGTTCGCCCGCCGGACAGTGATCGTGTGGAAGCCATCGGTGACCCGGTCATAGTTGGACATGGCACCAAAACTGGAATTGATGGCATATGCGGTATTATCAATGCTGATGTTCACCGTAAACGAATTGGTGGATGCGTTCAGGAAGCGCACCTGGCTGTAGTACTGGGGCATCACGGACGGAAAGCCGGGGAGCCATCCACAGGTGATGCAGCCGCTGCCGGAGTTTGTATTGGAACTGCCGCAGGTATTGGTTCCGGGGAAGGGAAGCAAAAGACGGGACTGGGTCTCATTGTCCTCTGTCTGGCCACTCCTATCGGTGGTGTCATTGTAATGATTATCATTTTCAGCCATAAAAATGCCTCGCTGTCGTTTTTACTTTACTGTATGAAACAAAAAAGAAGCAGGTGCCAGTGGACAGAAAGAAAATAAAAATTGGTTGACAAAACAGAACCGTCATGATATGCTAGGTAAGGTTCATCTTTGGATGGACAGAATCAAAGGTGCTGCTGTGGCTCAGTCGGTAGAGCGTCACATTGGTAATGTGGAGGTCACGGGTCCGATTCCCGTCAGCAGCTCTTCATAAAAGAGAAAGAACTCTGGCAGTCAGGGTTCTTTTTTATCATACCTTGGAGGGAGTGCAGAGCATGGAAAAAGAAGCAGTGGCAGAGACAGCGGAAAAGGAAGTTGTTTCTAAGAATTTCATCGAGCAGGAGATCGAGAAGGATTTGGCAGAAGGTGTTTATAATCACGTCCAGACCCGTTTCCCGCCGGAGCCAAACGGCTATCTGCATATCGGACATGCCAAGTCCATTCTGTTAAACTACGGGCTTGCCCGGAAATACGGCGGCAAGTTTAATATGCGTTTTGATGATACCAACCCGACGAAGGAGAAGACGGAGTTCGTCCAGTCCATTCTGGATGACATTCACTGGCTGGGAGCGGATTATGAGGACCGTTTGTTCTTCGCGTCCAACTATTTTGAGCAGATGTATGAGTGCGCGGTGCTGCTGATTAAAAAGGGCAAGGCATTCGTCTGCGATTTGAGCGCCGATGAGATCAAGGCCTACCGCGGCGATTTTAAGACTCCGGGAAAGGAAAGTCCTTACCGCAATCGTTCCGTGGAGGAGAACCTGCGTCTGTTTGAGGAGATGCGGGCAGGCAAATATCAGGATGGGGAAAAGGTGCTGCGCGCCAGGATTGATATGGCTTCCCCTAATATTAATATGCGGGATCCGGTGATTTACCGGGTGGCCCACATGAGCCATCATAATACCGGCGATAAGTGGTGCATTTATCCCATGTATGATTTCGCCCATCCCATTGAGGATGCGATCGAGCACATCACCCATTCCATCTGTACGCTGGAATTTGAGGACCATCGCCCGCTGTACGACTGGGTGGTGCGGGAATGTGAATTTGAGAATCCGCCCCGGCAGATCGAGTTTGCAAAGCTGTACCTGACCAATGTGGTTACCGGAAAACGTTATATTAAAAAGCTGGTGGAGGACGGCATTGTGGACGGCTGGGATGATCCGCGCCTGGTCTCCATCGCGGCTTTGCGCAGACGGGGCTATACGCCGGAGTCTATCCGCATGTTTGTGGACCTGGTAGGTGTGGCAAAGGCCAACAGCTCCGTGGATTACGCGATGCTGGAGTACTGCATCCGTGAAGACCTGAAGCTGAAAAAAGCCCGCATGATGGCTGTGTTAAATCCGGTGAAGCTGGTGATTGATAACTATCCGGAGGGACAGACTGAGATGCTGGAGGTGCCCAACAACCTGGAGAATCCGGAGCTGGGCAGCCGTATGGTTCCCTTTGGACGGGAGCTTTATATTGAGCGGGATGATTTTATGGAGGTTCCGCCGAAGAAATATTTCCGTCTCTTCCCGGGCAATGAGGTGCGCCTGATGAGCGCTTACTTCGTGACCTGCACCGGATGTGAGAAGGATGCGGACGGCAATGTGACGGTGGTTCATGCCACCTATGATCCGGCTACCAAGAGCGGTTTGGGATTCACAGAGCGCAAGGTGAAGGGCACGATCCATTGGGTGGCTGTCTCCACTGCGAAAAAGGTGGAATGTCGCCTGTATGAGAACATTGTGGATGAGGAAAAGGGCAAGCTGAACGCAGACGGAACCCTGAATTTGAATCCCAATTCCCTGACGGTGCTGAAGGACTGCTATGTGGAGCCGGCGCTGGCAGAGGCGAAGGCTTACGACAGCTTCCAGTTTGTGCGGACGGGCTTTTTCTGTGCGGACTGTAAGGACAGTCAGCAGGGTGCTCCGGTATTTAACCGGATCGTATCCTTAAAGAGCTCCTTCAAGCTGCCGAAATAAAAAACAGGATCAATAAAATAGGATCAAATCGAGTAGGGAAAATGCAATCTGACCTACTCGCCTGCGCCGGGGCGCGTGCTGCTTTCCCTTAGGATGCAGGGAAACGCGCCAGCGACGCGTTTCATCGTACAGCAGCAAAATTCCACACGCGCCCCGTGTGCATAAAAACAGCCCTGCGGGAGTTTTCGAACTTCCGCAGGGCTTTGTAATTCATCAGAATGCAATGAGACGTGCCGGTGATGTGTCTCATTGCGTTATTTTGTTTGTATATTTTGAATCTATGCCTGAGGCGCTTTTATTCCTGAGGCTCTTCCTCGGTAACAGTCGTGGCAGGTTCCACGGCATCGGCAGCCTCCTGGGCAACGGTTTTTGCGGCTTCTGCGGCGGTATCCTTTGCGGTCTCTGCAGCCTCTCCGGCAGCCTCCTTTGCGGCATCGGCAGCCTCCTGGGCGGCTTCGGCATCTTCTTCCACCACTTCCACAGCCTCATCCTTGGCATCGGTGAATTTATCCTTTACCTGGCGGATCACATCCTTGACAGCGCCTTCCTTTTCCAGTACTGCGGATTTTGCGGTGGCGGCGGAATCGGAAGCGGAGTTCATGGCTTCGCGGGTGGTATCCGCAACGATGGCGGCCGCATCCTTCATCACATTTTTTGCGGCGCCGGCCACATCTTTGGCAGCGCATAACATATCGCCGGCAGCCACCAGCAGCTCGTCCTTGTCTGCGTGAAGGGAAACATAATTGCGGCCCATGGTGCTGTCCGGAATCGGCGCCTCCTCCTCATCATCTTCAAAATCATGGAAATCCTCATCCAGCTCCTTATTGAAGGAACGATACTTGGTCAGATAAGAGATTCCAGCGGCGGCAGTGCCAGCGACAGCGGCCAATGCCACGAATTTCCCCATTCCTTTTTTTGACATACCCGTACTCCTTTCTTCCAATTGACAATTTCTGCGGTCTGATTCATCAGAAAGCGGTGAAATGCGCCGGTGACGCGTTTCACTGCATTGGCATTTGTTAAAAGTATTGTAATACGGATGCAAAAAAAAAGAAAGGGCTTATTCGTAAAAATTTTATAAAATTAGCACTCGACTCTTGACACTGCTAACAACCCGTGGTATAAATGGTAGTGGAAATCAAAAGAGGAATCGATTGGTTTTTCGATTCTGTAAAAGAAGATAATCGTAAAGGAGGATTTATTCATGAAATTAGTACCTTTATTTGATCGGGTTGTGTTAAAGCAGCTGGTAGCGGAAGAAACTACCAAGTCCGGCATTGTGCTTCCGGGGCAGGCAAAGGAAAAACCGCAGCAGGCTGAAGTCATCGCGGCGGGACCCGGAGGAGTGGTAGACGGCAAAGAGATCACCATGCAGGTGAAACCGGGGGATAAGGTCATCTATTCCAAGTACTCAGGAACCGAAGTGGAAGTAGAGGACGAGAAATACGTGATTGTAAAGCAGAATGATATTCTGGCAGTGATTGAATAAGAGTCAGTGAAATAAGTTGGTTTATTATTATTTGATATTTGGAGGAAGAGACAATGGCAAAGCAGATTAAATATGGCGTAGACGCCAGAAAAGCTCTGGAAGCAGGCGTAAATCAGTTAGCAGACACCGTGAGAGTGACCCTGGGACCGAAAGGACGTAATGTCGTTCTGGATAAATCCTTCGGCGCTCCGCTGATCACCAATGACGGTGTGACCATCGCGAAGGAAATCGAGCTGGAGGATCCGTTTGAGAACATGGGCGCCCAGCTGGTAAAGGAAGTAGCTACCAAGACCAATGATGTGGCTGGTGACGGTACCACCACCGCGACGGTTCTCGCACAGGCGATGATCAACGAAGGCATGAAGAACCTGGCGGCGGGCGCGAACCCGATCGTTCTGAGAAAGGGCATGAGAAAGGCCACTCAGGCGGCGGTAGAAGCCATCGCCCGTATGAGCCAGCCGATCGAGGGCAGGGATAGTATCGCGAGGGTAGCTGCGATCTCCGCTGCGGATGACGAGGTAGGCGAGATGGTAGCAGAGGCTATGGAGAAGGTGTCCAATGACGGCGTGATCACCATCGAGGAGTCCAAGACCATGAAGACCGAGCTGGATCTGGTAGAAGGCATGCAGTTCGACCGTGGTTATGTATCCGCGTATATGTGTACCGATATGGATAAGATGGAGGCGAATCTTGACGATCCGTATATTCTGATCACGGACAAGAAGATTTCCAATATCCAGGAGATCCTTCCGGTTCTGGAGCAGATTGTACAGTCCGGCGCTAAGCTGCTGATTGTCGCTGAGGACATTGAAGGCGAGGCTTTGACCACCCTGATCGTCAATAAGCTGCGCGGCACCTTCACCGTGGTTGGCGTAAAGGCTCCGGGCTACGGCGACAGAAGAAAAGAGATGCTGAAGGATCTGGCCGTCCTGACCGGAGGCACTGTGATTTCTGAGGAGCTGGGGCTGGAACTGAAGAATACCACCATGGATCAGCTGGGACGCGCGAAATCCGTGAAGGTCCAGAAGGAAAATACCATCATCGTGGATGGCTGCGGCGATAAGGCGGAGATTTCCGCGAGAGTGGCCCAGATCCGTGCCCAGATTGAGGAAACCACTTCTGATTTTGATAAGGAAAAGCTGCAGGAGAGGCTGGCAAAGCTTGCGGGCGGCGTAGCCGTGATCCGCGTAGGCGCTGCCACCGAAACCGAGATGAAGGAAGCCAAGCTGCATATGGAGGACGCCCTGTCAGCGGCAAGAGCTGCAGTGGAGGAAGGCATCATCGCAGGCGGCGGCTCCGCTTATGTGCATGCATGCGAGGATGTTGAGAAGGTAGTTGCCCAGCTGGAAGGCGATGAAAAGACCGGCGGAAAGATTATCCTGAAGGCGCTGGAGGCCCCGCTGTATCACATTGTGGCGAATGCAGGTCTGGAAGGCTCCGTGATCATCAATAAAGTGAAAGAGGCTCCGGTAGGTACCGGCTTCGACGCATACAAGGAAGAGTATGTCGATATGATCAAGGCAGGCATCCTGGATCCGGTGAAGGTTACCAGAAGCGCTCTGCAGAACGCGAACAGCGTTGCCTCCACTTTGTTGACCACCGAGTCCGTGGTGGCAAACATCAAGGAAGAGACTCCGGCCATGCCTGCAGGCGGCGGCATGGGCGGCATGATGTAAGACCATTCGCAAAAGTAGAGCATAATAAAAAGCGATTTTTTAAAGCGGTCAACATGAAAATGTTGACCGCTTTTGTAGTTGACAAGCGGACAGAAATTTGCTAGACTAAATAACTAATGAGTGGTGCAACTATTAAATGCAGTGAAACGCGCCAGTGACGCGTCTCACTGCATTATTATAAATAAAAGAAGAAAGTGAGGAAAAATGAATGGGTACTATTATTGGTGAAGGCATTACATTTGATGATGTGCTTTTGGTTCCATCCTACTCCCAGGTGATTCCGAACCAGGTAGATCTGACGACCTATCTTACCAAGAAAATCAAGTTAAATATTCCGCTGATGAGTGCCGGTATGGATACGGTTACTGAGCACCGCATGGCAATCGCCATGGCACGCCAGGGAGGAATCGGCATTATTCATAAAAATATGTCGATTGAAGCACAGGCAGAGGAAGTTGACAAGGTAAAACGTTCTGAAAACGGCGTAATTACGGACCCATTTTTCCTTTCTCCCGAGCATACATTGAAGGATGCGGATGAGCTGATGGGCAAGTTTCGGATTTCCGGCGTGCCGATCACCGAGGGCCGCCGTCTGGTAGGCATCATCACGAACCGTGATCTGAAATTTGAGGAGGATTTTTCCAAGAAGATCAAGGAGTGCATGACCTCCGAGCATCTGGTGACTGCGAAGGAAGGCATCACCCTGATGGAGGCCAAAAAGATTCTGGCAAAGGCACGGGTGGAGAAGCTGCCGATCGTGGACGATGATTTTAATTTAAAGGGACTGATCACGATCAAGGATATTGAAAAGCAGATCAAATATCCTCTGTCCGCCAAGGACGCACAGGGACGGCTGCTCTGCGGCGCCGGCGTAGGCATCACGGCAAATGTTCTGGAGCGCGTGGAGGCATTGGTGCAGGCAAAGGTTGACGTGGTCGTGCTGGATTCCGCCCATGGCCATTCTGAAAATGTGCTGCGCTGTGTCCGCATGATCAAGGAAAAGTATCCGGATCTCCAGGTAATTGCAGGTAATGTGGCTACCGGAGAGGGCACCCGCGCACTGATTGAGGCAGGTGTGGATGCGGTGAAGGTTGGTATCGGACCAGGCTCTATCTGTACCACCCGTGTGGTAGCAGGTATCGGCGTTCCGCAGATTACTGCGGTGATGAACTGCTACGCGGTGGCAAAGGAATATGGCATTCCGATTATTGCAGACGGCGGCATCAAGTATTCCGGAGATATTACCAAGGCCATTGCCGCCGGTGGTAATGTCTGCATGATGGGAAGCATGTTTGCAGGCTGCGACGAGAGCCCGGGAACCTTTGAGCTGTATCAGGGCAGAAAATATAAAGTATATCGCGGCATGGGATCCATTGCCGCCATGGAAAACGGAAGCAAGGACCGCTATTTCCAGAACGATGCCAAGAAGCTGGTACCGGAGGGTGTAGAAGGACGTGTCGCCTACAAGGGACTGGTGGAGGATACGGTATTCCAGATGCTGGGCGGCCTGCGCGCCGGTATGGGTTACTGCGGCGCCAAGGACATCAGGACCCTGCAGGAGACCGGACGTTTCATGAAGATTTCCGCAGCATCCCTGAAAGAGAGCCATCCCCATGATATTCATATTACCAAGGAAGCTCCCAATTACAGCGTGGATGAATAATCTCAAAAAGAATACAGATAATAAGCTTAGAAGGTCTGTCATGTTTTACATGGCAGACTTTTTGTGCTATAATTGGGATATAAAACGAAGCGGTATACCTGCCCAAATCGGTTGTGAATAATAACATGATACAAAAAGTAAAAGGGAACTATAGCGTCCATATGCATTTTATGATATACTGTGAGCAGTTAGCGAATGCGAGCCGAAGGCGAAGCATGAGGTTACT
>CAZICB010000028.1:10648-26679 GCA_964537765.1 uncultured Lachnospiraceae bacterium | reverse complement strand
CAGAAGGTTCTGACGGAAACGTCCCTGCTTGCCTTTGAGCATATCGGACAGGGATTTCAGAGCGCGGTTGCCCGGTCCGGTAACCGGCCGTCCCCGTCTGCCGTTATCGATCAAGGCATCCACCGCCTCCTGAAGCATACGCTTTTCATTGCGGACAATGATGTCCGGAGCGCCCAGCTCCAGAAGCCGTGCCAGACGGTTATTGCGGTTGATGATTCGTCTGTATAAATCATTCAGATCGGAAGTGGCGAAACGGCCGCCGTCCAGCTGTACCATCGGGCGGATATCCGGCGGAATGACCGGGATCACAGTCATAATCATCCACTCCGGCTTGTTTCCGGAGCTGCGGAATGCCTCCACAACCTCCAGCCGCTTGATGATGCGGGCACGCTTCTGTCCGCTGGAATCCTGCAGCTCCTTCTTCAGGGCCGCGGACTCCTTTTCCAGATCAATGGCCTGCAAAAGCTCCAGCACCGCCTCCGCGCCCATACCAACGCGGAATCTGCCGCTGCCATAGGTATCCAGCGCTTCCCGATATTCTTTTTCGGACATTACCTGCTTGTACTGCAGATTGGTATCCCCTGCGTCCAGCACAATATAGGACGCAAAATACAGCACCTTCTCCAACACTCTCGGAGAAATATCCAGAATCAATCCCATCCGGCTGGGAATTCCCTTAAAATACCAGATATGGGACACAGGAGCCGCCAGCTGAATATGGCCGATGCGCTCTCTGCGGACGCTGGATTTGGTCACCTCGACACCGCAGCGGTCACAGATAACGCCTTTATATCTGATTTTTTTGTATTTACCACAGTGACATTCCCAGTCCTTGCTCGGTCCGAAAATCCGCTCACAGAACAGTCCGTCGCGCTCCGGCTTCAAGGTACGGTAATTGATGGTCTCCGGCTTCTTGACTTCGCCGTGGGACCACTCCAGAATTCTCTCCGGCGATGCCAGACCAATCTTGATGGCATCAAATGTCAATGGCTGATAAACTTCATTTGTCTCAGGCATGAGCGATACTCCCTTCTATTCTTCTTCAAAATCTGAATCATTGAGATCAGATTCTTCGAAATCAGATTCTTCGAAATCAGATTCTTCAAAATCGGAATCCGAATCCTCTTCATAATCATCATCACTTTCCGCGTCCACATCCACCAGCTCGCCGCCTTTGAATTCCTGCTGCTGGTAACCGTAATCGCCGAAGGATTCCTCGGAATTGTAGCGGCGGTCGCCCTCGATGATGGAGCGCAGATCGGTCTCGCCATAATCGATATTCTCGCCGATTTCAACCTCCGTACCGTCATCACGCAATACTCTCACATCCAGTCCCAGGGACTGCAGCTCCTTCAATAATACCTTGAAGGACTCCGGCACGCCCGGCTCCGGAATATTCTCGCCCTTGATAATGGCTTCGTAGGTCTTCACACGTCCGACCACATCATCGGACTTCACAGTCAGGATCTCCTGCAGAGTGTAAGACGCGCCGTAAGCCTCCAGGGCCCAAACCTCCATCTCACCGAAACGCTGTCCGCCAAACTGCGCCTTACCACCCAACGGCTGCTGGGTAACCAGGGAGTATGGTCCGGTGGAACGCGCATGGATCTTATCATCAACCAGATGATGGAGCTTCAGGTAATACATGTGTCCGATGGTAACCGGACTGTCAAAATATTCTCCGGTCCGTCCGTCACGCAGCCGTACCTTGCCGTCACGGTTTAAGGGCACACCCTTCCACAGTTCCCTGTGCTCCAGATGGGAACCCAGATAATCCATGACCTCCGGCCTCAGGACGTCCTTGTATTTCTCTTCAAATTCTTCCCAGGAGGTGTTCACGTAGTCGTTTGCCACATCCAGGGTATCCATAATGTCGGACTCGTTTGCTCCATCAAATACCGGAGTCGCAATATTAAAGCCCAGCGCCTTTGCGGCAAGGCTCAAATGAATCTCCAATACCTGCCCGATATTCATACGGGACGGCACGCCCAGGGGATTCAATACGATGTCCAGCGGACGTCCATTGGGCAGGAACGGCATATCCTCCACCGGAAGCACACGGGAAACAACACCCTTGTTTCCATGGCGGCCTGCCATCTTATCGCCCACGGAAATCTTACGCTTCTGGGCAATATAGATGCGGACAGTCTGGTTCACGCCGGGGGCCAGCTCATCGCCGTTCTCTCTGGTAAATACCTTGGCATCTACGATGATCCCGTAAGCGCCGTGAGGCACCTTCAGGGAGGTATCTCTTACCTCTCTTGCCTTCTCACCGAAGATGGCCCGCAGCAGGCGCTCCTCGGCAGTCAGCGCCGTCTCGCCCTTGGGCGTCACCTTACCTACCAGAATATCTCCGGCACGAACCTCCGCGCCGATGCGGATGATACCGCGCTCATCCAGATCCTTCAGCGCGTCATCTCCTACACCGGGAACATCACGGGTGATCTCCTCCGGCCCCAGCTTAGTATCGCGGGCCTCAGCCTCGTACTCCTCAATATGGACAGAGGTATAGACATCATCCTGCACCAGACGCTCGGAAAGCAGAACCGCGTCCTCGTAGTTGTAGCCTTCCCAGGTCATGAATCCGATCAGCGGATTCTTGCCCAGCGCGATCTCGCCGTTGGAAGTGGAGGGTCCGTCCGCGATCACCTCGCCCTCCTCTACGTGAGCGCCCTTAAAAACAATCGGCTTCTGATTATAACAGTTGGACTGATTGCTTCTCTTAAATTTGGTCAGGTGGTAAACATCCCGATCGCCATTATCATCACGCTTGATGATGATTTCATTGGAAGCGGAACGCTCTACCACGCCGGCATGCTTCGCCAGCACGCAGACGCCGGAGTCCACCGCCGCCTTCGCCTCGATACCGGTACCCACTACCGGGGCCTCGGTCTTCAAAAGCGGCACAGCCTGACGCTGCATGTTGGATCCCATCAGCGCGCGGTTCGCGTCATCGTTCTCCAAAAACGGGATCATGGATGTCGCCACGGAGAATACCATCTTCGGGGAAACGTCCATCAAATCGATGGTGCGCTTCTGAAACTCGGAAGTCTCCTCGCGGAAACGTCCGGATACATTGTTATTTACAAAATGGCCCTCGGCATCCAGAGGCGTGTTTGCCTGCGCAACCACGAAATTATCCTCCTCGTCCGCGGTCAGATAGATCACCTCATCGGTAACCACGGGATTTGCCGGGTCAGACTTATCTACCACACGGTAGGGGGCCTCGATGAAGCCGTACTGGTTTACCCGCGCATAGGTAGCCAGGGAATTGATCAGGCCAATGTTCGGTCCCTCAGGGGTCTCGATGGGGCACATACGCCCATAGTGGGTGTAGTGTACATCCCGCACCTCGAATCCGGCACGGTCACGGGACAGACCGCCAGGTCCCAACGCGGACAGACGGCGTTTGTGGGTCAGCTCAGACAGCGGGTTGTTCTGGTCCATGAACTGGGACAGCTGGGAGCTTCCGAAAAACTCCTTCACCGCCGCGGTCACCGGCTTAATATTAATCAGGGACTGTGGGGTAATGCCGTCCATATCCTGGGTGGTCATACGCTCGCGGACCACACGCTCCATACGGGACAGACCGATGCGGTACTGGTTCTGCAAAAGCTCGCCCACAGCACGAATACGGCGGTTGCCCAGATGGTCGATATCGTCGGCATTGCCGATCTCGCCCTCCAAATGCATGTTGTAATTTATGGAAGCAATAATATCTTCCTTCGTGATATGCTTCGGAACCAGCTCAGAAACATTTCTGTGCACCAGGTCCTTTAAAAGCTCCTGATCCCCGCCAGCTTCTTCCAGAATAGTTTTCAGAACCGGGTAATATACTAACTCCGTAATCCCCGCTTCCTTCGGATCAAACTCCACATAGGCAGCCAGATCCACCATCATATTGGAAAGGATCTTGTAATTGCGATCCGGTCCCTGAAGATACACGTAAGGGACAGCCGCGTTTTGCAAAGTCTCCGCCAGCTCTTTGTTTACGGTGGCGCCTGCCTCGGCCAGCACCTCGCCGGTCGTCACATCCACCACGTCCTCAGCCAGCACATGGCCTTTCAAACGGTTCTTAAAATGGAGCTTTTTGTTGAACTTATACCGGCCCACCTTTGCCAGGTCGTAGCGGCGCGGATCAAAGAACATACTGTTCAGCAGGCTCTCCGCGCTGTCCACGGAAAGCGGCTCGCCGGGACGGATCTTTTTATATAATTCCAGAAGACCATCCTGGTAATTGTCGGAAGTATCCTTTCCGAAGCTTGCCAGAAGCTTCGGCTCCTCGCCGAACAGATCAAGAATCTCTGCGTTGGTTCCGTAACCCAGAGCGCGCACCAGCACAGTCACCGGCACCTTACGGGTACGGTCCACACGGACATAGAAAATATCGTTTGAGTCGGTTTCATACTCCAGCCATGCGCCGCGATTCGGAATAACAGTACAGGTGAACAGTTCTTTGCCAATCTTGTCGTGCCCGATGCCATAGTAAATGCCAGGAGAACGCACCAGCTGGCTGACAATCACACGTTCCGCCCCGTTGATCACGAAGGAGCCGGTATCTGTCATGAGCGGGAGATCGCCCATGAAAATTTCGTGTTCATTGATTTCTTCTTTATCTTTATTGTAAAGTCTTACCTTTACCTTTAAAGGTGCTGCGTAGGTCGCGTCCCGTTCCTTGCACTCTTCGATGCTGTATTTGATCTCATCCTTACATAATGTAAAATCTACAAATTCCAGGCTTAAATGCCCTGCGAAATCGGAGATCGGGGATATGTCTTCAAATACTTCTTTTAAACCTTCATCGAGGAACCACTGATAGGAGTTCTTCTGAATCTCAATCAGGTTCGGCATCTCAAGAACTTCTTTCTGTCTTGAGTAGCTCATTCTAACGCTTTTCCCGGCTGTCACCGGACGCATTCTGCTTTTCTCCATTGACGTTTCACCCCTGTTTTCTAATCAATTTAGCGGCGCTTCAGGGCGCAAAAAGCCCATGATGCCACAATAGTGCACACTCCATAATATCATAGCCTTGTCAAGCTGTCAAGCATAATTTTTCTAAATATCTTGCAATATTGGCAGAAAAATGCTATACTGATAGGGCAGGCTGTGCCTGATACTAAATGATTAAATGGAGGGTTTCCCCATGTCCACATTCTTGAATGTATTACTTATTATCCTGGTGATCGCCGCCATTGCGCTGGTCATCCTGTATTTTCTGGGAAGGAAAATGCAAAAACGCCAGGTAGAGCAGCAGCAGATGCTGGAAGCGGCAGCGCAGACCGTATCGATGCTGATCATTGATAAAAAGAAAATGAAGGTCAAGGAGGCCGGCCTGCCGAAGATCGTCAGCGACCAGACCCCCTGGTACATGTCCCGGGCGAAGGTTCCGATTGTCAAAGCCAAGGTCGGGCCGAAGGTCATGACCCTGATCGCGGATGAGAGCGTTTTTGCCGTTCTCCCCATCAAAACCGAGGTCAAGGTCGTTGTCAGCGGCATATACATCACAGCAATCAAGAGTGTCCGCGGCGGGGCGATCCCGGCGGCGCCGAAAAAGAAAGGCTTTTTCGCAAGATTCCGGAAAGACAAATAATTTTTTCGCTAAAGCCGCAGCTGAGCCTTTTCCAGAGAACTCACATCCATGGAAATGGTGCAGTCCGACACATGTTCATAGTTAATATTCAAACCATAATCCACGGACACCTTCAGATTATCCTCCTGGGTGTCCACCTGGATCTGGTTGGTTCCGATTTCGATAATCATTTCTCCCATGGGCGTCGCATAGCGGGTCATCCGCTTTTTCCCCTGTTCAAACACCATATCCGCGGTGGTGATTCCTTGCTTGCGGATCTCCATCACCTCCGGCGTGATCTTCACCAGGTTGTGAACCTTTCCCTCAAAGCCCTCCATCATCTCATCATAAATCAGGTAATGCTTGCCATTCTTCCAATAATATTCTCCGGTAAGAATCATCTCCACCTGGTTCTGGTCTTCCTCCATCAGGTGAAGGCCGCTGATCCGGATCAATACATCCTTTGTCATATCAATATTCCTCAATATTTATTTTTCTGGTTTCCTTCACTTCATTCGGGAGAATGGATGTGGCAAAATTCGTGAATTTTTCCGCCAGATCGCTGACAAAAAACTGATACTTCTCCCCCGTCTCCGGCTCCGCCGGATCCCGATTCAGACCCTGCCGCAAAAGCTGCTCCTTTAGCTCCAATGCGGTCTCATAAGCCGGATTGACCAGCGTGACCTCCTCGCCCATCAGCCGTCCGAGCGTGGAACGCAGAAGCGGATAGTGGGTGCAGCCCAGCACCAAAGTGTCAATATATTTGCCCTTCAGCACGCTTAAATAGCGGGATGCGATCTCATCGGTCACGGAATCGTGGAACAGCCCTTCCTCCACCAGCGGCACAAACAGCGGGCAGGGCTTTCCGGTCACCTCAATGTCCGGCCGCATCCGTTTCATCACTTCCGTATAAATGCCGCTGCCGATGGTGCCCTCGGTGCCGATGACGCCGATCTTGCCATTGCGGGTGGCGCGGACTGCCGTCCTGGCCCCCGCATTGATCACGCCGATCACCGGAATGTCGGATTCCGCCTGAACTGTTTCCAGCGCATAGGCGCTGGCGGTATTGCAGGCAATGACGATCGCCTTGACCTGCTGTGTTTTCAGAAAACGAATGATCTGTCGGGAATAGCGTACCACTGTGTCCCTTGATTTGCTGCCGTAAGGCACCCGCGCGGTATCTCCAAAATAGATGATCCTCTCCTCCGGAATCTGCCGCATGATTTCCCGCGCCACGGTCAGCCCGCCCACGCCGGAATCAAATACGCCTATGGGTGCGTTTCTGTCCATCACAATATCCTCTTTTCCTGTCTTTTCCTGTCCTATCGGGTAAACGCCAGCTCCATCAGCCGGCCGATCAGCTGCTTTTTGGAGATGCCTGCCGCCTCCCACAGCATCGGGTACATACTGATGGCAGTAAAACCAGGCATGGTGTTGATTTCATTAAACACCACCTCCCCCTCGTCGGTCACAAAGAAATCCACCCGCGCCAGGCCGTATCCGTCCACGGCATTGAAGATTTGCTCCGCCGCCTTTTTCACCCGGGCGGCCGCATCCTTCGGCAGCTGGGGATTGACTACTGTCCTGGAATCTTCATTAAAATACTTTGCTTCAAAATCATAAAATTCGGCGGCTGCCAGAATCTCCCCCACGCCGGAGGACTCTACCGGATGATCGCCGCCGCCCAGGACCGCGCATTCGATCTCATGGCCGACGATCATCTCCTCCACCAAAATCTTCCGGTCATGGCGGGCAGCCTCCCACAGCCCGGCGATCAGCTCCTCCCGGCTGTTTGCCTTCGTGACCCCTCTGGAGGAGCCGGCATTGGATGGCTTCACAAACACCGGATAGGAAAATCTCTCTTCGATCCGCCGGATGACGCTGTCCGGATCCTTTTTCAGTCTCCATACCATCACCGGCACATAATCCGCCTGACGGATCCCCAGATCATCCACGATCTGTTTGGTATATAATTTATCCATGGAAACCGCGGATGCCAGCACGCCGCAGCCCACATAAGGGATTTTCGCCAGCTCTAAAAGTCCCTGGACCGTGCCGTCCTCGCCGTACAGGCCATGAAGCACCGGGAATACCAGATCCAGCGGAACATTCTCGCTGCCGGAAGGCCCGGTGACCACCGCGCATTTTTTCGTGGCATCCGGGGAAATAACCGCCTCCGTCCGGCTTTCCCGCCAAGCGCCGGTTTTCACCGCCTCCAAAGAATCCGCCTTCAGCCAATGTCCTTCCTGCGTAATGCCAATGAAAAGCAGCTCATATCGATCCGTATCTATCTGTTCAATCACATTTGCCGCCGACATGCAGGATACTATATGCTCCGAGGACTGGCCGCCGAACAGCACCGCAACTCTCTTTTTTTTCATTCTATCATGTTCCTCCTGATGGTTCGATGTCTGTATAAGTATATCATACCTGTCAATAATTAAAAACAGAAACCTTTCACAAAAACGGAGGAAAACCCATGTCTCAAAACAGCTTCCTTCGCCGGACGCGGCGAAGTTTTTATCTGGCTTTTGGATGCCTGCTCCTGACCGGTCTTTTCCTGCTTCTTCTGGCAGGCGGCGCGGACCGGAGCCGACAAGAGGCTCTGGCGGAGCGGATCGCGCCTGCCGTGCTGCGCTTTCACGTGATGGCAAACAGTGACCGGAAGGAAGACCAGGAGATTAAGCTGGAAGTGCGCAGCCGGATCCTGAACTATCTGCGGGAGCGGCTTTCCCCGGACGCGGACAAATCGGCAACCTTGGATTATATCCGGGACCATTCATCAGAAATCCGGGACCTGGCGGATCAGTATCTGCATGCCCGTCAGGTTCCCTACCGCAGCCGCCTGCAGATCACTCATTGCCATTTTCCGACGCGCTCCTATGGACGGGTCACCTTTCCCTGCGGCAGCTATGACGCGGTCCGCGTTACCCTTGGCTCCGGCCGGGGACATAACTGGTGGTGCGTGCTGTATCCCCAGTTCTGTTTTCTGGACGTGACCTGCCAGACCGAACCGCACAAGGAGCAGGCGCTGGCCCGGCTGAAGGACATACTAAAAGAGGACGATTATCAGGCTCTCGCCGATCCTCGTCCTCAGATTCAAATCCGTTTTCTGCTGCCGCGGCTATTCAATCTCCGTTAAGCCCTTAACCGCCCAGTCGTAGGTCTCGATCGCCAGCAGAAGCGCCGTGTCCGCGGTCTCCCACGCGGCCTTCTTCTGGTAGAAAGCGATCTCCGTCCCCAGGTAATCGGAACGGCTGAGTAAGCCCAGATTATACATCCGCTCATAGCCGTCTCTGCTTTTTAAAGCGCTCTGGTATCCGTCGCTGGCCGCCTCATAGGCGGTCTTTTTGGCAAATACGTCATCATACAGCTGCTTCATCTTGATGGTCAGCTTCTCATCCCCCTCATTGATCACATCCAGCCGGGCCGCAATGCTGGCATTGGACGTCCCCTGTGTCGACGTGCGCTGGGAAATCAGGGTGGAATTGTTGCCGATGGCCTTTCTGGTATCCTCCTCCAGATTCATCCCATCGATACGGCTTAAGTCCGTGGTGGGAATCGGCGCCAGCTCCGGGTCTCCGTCCGCCGGCCAGCCGGTCATCGTACACAAGGTAGGCTTAATCTGCAAGAGGCCTCCCTCTATGGCGGCCAGATTGCTCTTTGCCGAAAGCTGGTTCGTCTGGGCTTCCAGCACCTCTTGAGCTGTGGCCAGCCCCAATGCCTGCTTATCAGACGCCAGCTTATACTGCTCCGCATACAGCTCCTCCAGCTTACCCAGCGTCTCCTTCTGTTTGGAAAGGGAATCGTAGCTGATCATCAGGGACTGGGCGACCTTCACAAGCTGATTTTCCACCTTTTGCATCGACGCCTGGGTGCCGCGGCTGAGGATCGCGTTCGTGGACTCCGTCATGCTCTCGATCACGATCTCAAGGATCGCTTTCTGTGTCGCGTACTGGATCAGTCCCTCGTAATCGCCTTCATCCTTGGCCTTGTCCTTTTTGCGCTCCATCGCTCCCTGGCCGCTTTCCAGCTCCTGTATATTCCTCAGCAGGGTCTGCCGGGTATCCTCCAGATCATCCCAGATATTGGTCATCGTCGTATTGTATTCGTGGACCAGCAGCGGGATCTCGTCGTATTCCAGCACATTGTCCTCCAGCCGGGCCGTCGTCTCCTCATCATAGCCGGAGCCAATCCGATCACCCAGCGGTCCTACCGTGTCTGCACAGGCCGGAAACGCCGCGCAGGTTGCGAAGGTCAAAGTCAGGGAAAGCAGAGCGGCAAAAATCCGGCAGCCAATCGATAATTTTCTCATGCTGCCCTCCTTTATGAAGCATCCGCCAGCCCATTGACCGCCCAGTCGTAGTTCTGCACCGCCAGAAACAGGTTCAGCCGGGCTGTCTCCACCGCTATCTGCGCAGTCTCCGTGGCATTTTTCTGAGTTACATAATCGATCCGGGACAGATTCCCCAGGTCAAACTGCCTCTGGGCAGTTTCCAGATTCTGCTGGGAAAGGGCCGCCTGGGCCTGAGCCAGCTCGTAGGATGCCTGGGCCGCGATCACGCTCTGATAGCTGGAGAGCAGGGAAGCGCCGATGCTCTGCTCCTCCTCCCGGATGGTTTCCTGCAGATCCTCACGCACATCCTCCGCGAGGGCGTTCTCCAGCTTGCGCTTGTTGGACTTCATCGTAAAGCTGTTTTCAATCGCCTGAGCCTTATCCTCCTCCGGATTCATGGCCGCGATCCGTTCCATATCCACCTCCGGGATCTCACGGATCTCCGGATTGTCGTCATGCTTCCAGCCCAGCAATACCTGCAGCCTTTGCCTGCCGCTCTCGATGGCGGACTCATCATCCTGGATCGCCTTTTCCGCGTTTTTGACATTTTCCTGGGCAGTCAGCACCTGAACCTCCGTTCCCAGACCCAGATCCCGATAGCTGATGGCGCTGCGCAGGTTCTCCTGCAAAAGCTCCAGGTTTTTCTGATCGGTCTCCAGCTGCAATTGATTCAGGTAGTAATTGACCATGCCGGTCTGGGCCTCCGACACGAGCAGCGCCTCCGCCGAGCTGAAATCGTAATAATAGGTCAGGTAATCCTCAACCGCGTCGTCCGCTGTCTCCCGCCAGGTTTCGATCTGCATCTCGCTGGTCACTATGCTGCTCATCACAGTCGCGTAACTGCTGTCGTCCACATCCGGGTAGTCCAGGCTGTCCTCCAGATCGTCCGCCAGTTCCCGGTACCGATCCGCCCACTTGGTATTTGTCTCCCCGTAATCCTTGCGGAAGGTGTTTAAATCAATCTGGTTCTTCCTCACAGTCGCATTGTACTCATGGATCAGATCGGCCAGCTCTCCATATTCAATCACATCATCCCGCAGAGTCTCCCATTCTTCCTTAGACCGTCCAAACTCCGGCGTTGCCGCCGCCGCGGACAGGGGAGCGGCG
Source organism: uncultured Lachnospiraceae bacterium (assembly GCA_964537765.1). GTDB lineage: Bacteria > Bacillota > Clostridia > Lachnospirales > Lachnospiraceae > Brotaphodocola. The sequence continues at coordinate 15,667 of CAZICB010000028.1, read as the reverse complement.
GCCAGCATCACAGCCGCCACCCCTATGGGGAGAACACGTTTTCTCATTCTCATGATGTCATACCTCCAATCTGTCAATCGTAGCTGGGCGCCGGTTTCTTTTTCCGGTTCATGATCTGATAGTAAACCGGCAGCACCAGAAGAGCCAGGATCGTGGAGGCGATCAGACCACCCACATCCACCAGCGCCAGACCCTGCATGCTCGCGCCGCTGTCGCCGTAGGCAAATGCCATGGGGATCATCGCCACGATGGTGGTCAGGGTCGTCATCATGATCGGGCGCAGACGGGTGGCGCCCGCCTCGATCAAGGCTGTCTTCATATCCATATTCTGCCGGTACTGGTTCACCGTATCCACGTACAGGATACCATTGTTTACCACCGTACCTACCAGCATCAGAAATCCCAGCAGGGACGCCATGCTGATCGGGACATCCGTCAGATACAGAAGGCCGAAGGAACCGATCAATGCAAAGGGGATCGTCGTCATAACCATGAAGGAGAACTTCGGGGACTCAAACTGAGCCGCCATGACCACGAACACCAAAAAGACCGCGATGGCGATCGCGCCTCCCAGGTTCTGGAATTCCTCAATCATGGTTTCATCCAGGGAACTGGTCGCCCGATGGATGTTGGACGTCAGATGTTTGGAGATCACCTCGTCATAAAGCGTCTGCTCGATAGCGTCCATCTCCCGGGGATCATCCGTCATCAGATCGCCGGTGATGGTCACCTGATATTCCCGGTCTATACGAATGATGTTAGCAGGAGTGTCTTTAAAGATAATATCCGCCACATCGGTCAGAGCCACGGAACCGCCCACATTGTTGGTCAGGACAATTCCCTGCAGTTTATCAATGGTATCGTACTCATCATCCGGATATTCCACCCGGACCTCCACTTCATCGCCATCAATATCCAGAGTGGTAGCTTTCACCCCGTCAATCATATTGCTGACTGTCGAGGCTATCTGCAGAGGCGTGATGTTTTCCGCCTGTGCCTTCACCGCGTCGATATCCAGCTTCACAACCGGAGCCGCGTTCTCCAGGGTACTATGAACCTTCGTCACCTCCGGCCGTTCCAGAAGCTCATTGCAAATCTGGTCGGAAGCCGCCTTCAGCTCATCATACTGGGTACTGCGCAGGATGAATTCCAGATCCTCGGAAGAGAGCAGGCTGCTCATCGTGGAAGAAGTGTCCACTGTGATATTGGCCCCCGCGACCTGGTTTAGCATCGTTTTCCATTCCTTCACCACCTGATCCGTTTCCCTGGAGCGATCGTCCTTTAAATAAGCGGTCAGGGAAGCTCCGCTGCTGCTCAAACTCATGCCGCTGCTTCCGGATGTCAGCAGGTAGGAATCCAGGTCCGGATCCTGCGCGATCAAAGCCTCCACCTGCTCGTAAATCTTGTTCGCTTCTTCCACCTTCAGGCCCGGCCTGGTATCGATGGAGACGCTGATGGTACCGGAGTCATCCTCCACCATCAATTCCATACGAAGCTGAGTCGCCATCCAGATGGAAACAACCAAAAGCAGTATGGAGAAGCCAATCACCAGAACCGGCTTCTTCAGGATCACTTCCATGATCTCCCGGTAGCCCTCCTGCAGCTTTTTCACCAATCCGCCGGCCGGGGCATGTTCTTTCTCCTGCGGGCGCATGAAGCAGTAGCACAAGGGTACGATCGTCATAGCGCTGACCAGGGAAGCCACCAGGCAGAAAATAATCGTGAAGCCCAGAGGCTTGAACATCTGGCCGGTCAGGCCCTCCAGCATCGCCAGCGGAAGAAATACGACGCAAGTCGTCGCGGTCCCGCCGATGATGGACTGAAGCACGATGCCGCTGCCCTCCAGGGCCGCCTCCCGGTAACCGACAATGCCTTTTCCCTTGGTGGAACGGAAACAGCTTTCCAGCACAACGATGGAGTTATCCACCATCATGCCGACGCCCAGCACCAGGCTGCTCAGGGTGATAACATTCAGGGTAAAGCCCATGACCTGCATAAGGATCAGCGCGGCCAAAATCGAAATCGGGATGGATGTCCCGACGATCAGGGACGCGCGGATCTCTCCGAAAAACAGGAATATGATCAGCATGGAGACAATCACTGCCATCGCCATGGTCTGCCATACGCTCTTCAGGGAGGAGGTAATCTCATCGCTGGTATCGTTTACCACCACGATTTCCAGATTCTCATCCGCCGAGGTAAGTTCCTTGACTGTTTTTTGAACCGCCTTGGATACCTCCATGGCGGAAGCGCTCTGCTGTTTTTTCACGCCCAGAGAGATGGTATCACGGCCATTGTAACGCGCCACGCCGCTGGCATCTTCCAGGTTGTTATGTACATTGGCAATGTCTTCCATATAGATGACGTTTCCATTGCCAAGGGAGATGGGGATCTTTTTTAACAGTTCCAGGGTATCGTACTCGGACTCGGCGCTGACGTCAAGCTTCTGGCCGCCCACGATGGTATCGCCTGCCGGATAGGTAAAGTTCGCGCTGCTGATAGCCGAGGAAATGGAACTCATATTCAGATGGTACTGCTCCAGCTTTTCCGGAATCAGATCGATCTTGATATACTCTTCCTGTCCGCCGCTGACACTGACCTCCGTCACCGTCGTGATCTTTTCCAGCTCCGGGACCACCTTCTCATCCACATAGTTGTAAAGATTCGACTCCGTTTTATGGTTCACCGCCAGATAGACCGTAGCCATATCGTCGATATTCATCTCCACTACCATCGGAGACTCGCAATCATCTGGCAAGGATGCCTCCAGGGTATCCATCTTCTTTTTCAGGTCATCATAAGCCTCGTCAATGTCCTTGCCATAGTCATAGGAAATCACTACCAGGGACATGTTATCCATAGACACTGCCTGCACCTGATCCACGCCGCTTAAGGAACCGATCTCATCCTCCACCTCCGTGGTCACCAGGTCATTGACATCCTCCGGGCTGGCGCCCGGATAGACAGTGGCAATAATCAGCATGGGCATATCCATGGACGGCATCAATTCCATCTTTGCCGACAATACGGACTGAAGTCCAAACACAATCAGGCACAGGACTACCAGCACGGTAGTAACCGGCCGTTTGAGGGAAAATTTTGTCAATCCCATCGCTGTCTCCTCCTATTCTGCCTTCGCGTTTTCCGTTTCCGCTGTCTGTTCTCCCGCTATCTGCACCTGGGAACCTTCATATAATTCGGAAGTCCAGGTGGTGATCACCTGATCCTGCTCACTGACTCCTCCAAGAATCTGAATGAGTTCGGAATCATAAATGCCCACTTCCACGGGAACGTAATGCACTGTGCCATTGTCATAGGTATAGACATAGGCATCTCCGCCGGAATAATACACGGAATCCACCGGAAGGGTCATCACATCCTCCTCTTTGTCGGAGGTCACGCTCAGTTTCACCGTGGAACCGGTGGGCAGGGCATCGCCGTTTTCCACCGACGCTTTTATCTTAAACAAGCCGGTAGACGCGTCGATCATGGTGCTGACATCCGTGATCGTCCCGTGATAGTCCGTACTGTTCTTTTCGATCTTCACTTCATCGCCCGCGTGCATCTGGTTTACCACTTTTTCCGTGACAGCGAAGGATACCACCTTGCTGCCCTCCCCGGCAATCACGCAGATCAGGTTCTGGGAGGACACATTGTCATGGACCTCGATATCGCAGGTCTCGATTTTCCCCGCGATGTCCGCAGTGACGTTGCTGTATTCCATCTGGTTGTCGTAATTGATTTTTGCCGTCTCGTACTGGATCTGGGTGCTTCTCGCCTGGGTCTGCGCCTGCTCGAAGGCCGCGCTGGAAATATCCCCGGCGGCGAACAACGCCTGCTGGCGCTCCAGATTTCTCTGGGCGTCATTTCTCGCGATCTCCGCGGACTGCAGGCTCAGTCTGGCATTGTCCACCTGTTTGGTATCGATGGTGCAGATCGCCTGCCCCTTCTCTACCATATCGCCTGCCTTCACAAAGACCTCCAGGACTTCCCCGGCCATCTTCGGGTAGATATAAACCACATCCGACGGTTCCACCGTGCCCACCAGATCCCGGAACAGTTCAATGGTCCCGGGCCGCGGAGTCTGGACCTCCACCACCGGGATCGGCGCCTCCGTCTCTCCGCTCGTCGGCTTCAATGCCCGGAAAGCAACCAGGCCTCCCAGGACAACCACAACCGCTCCTATAACAACCACACTTTTTTTCATTGTCGTCTCCTCTTATTCTCCAGTCTTTCCTTTTTGTCACCGGTTTTACCGGTATGCGCCGTGCTGTAAAACCTCCAGCGCCTTGTGATAATTCTCACGGATCATCTGCTGGTGTTCCGGATAATCATAATACTGCATGGCAGACAGTATCAAAGCCGATGCGCTCAACATCAATACCGGCTGGAAATCTTCAATTCCCTCCTGGCGCAAAAGGCTTTTATCGATGTGGTCATATGCCCACCGCACCGCGCTGTCCGGACGGTCAACCGCCATAGGATCCGGCATGTTCCCGAAACCCATCATGGAGATATTATCCTGATTGGAAAAGATATTCCGCATCAGATCAAGAATGCCCGTACTCTCCTGAATGGTTTGCGCAAACAGTTCAAACAGGCTTCCCATCAGGGCGAAATAATCGCCATGATTATCCTCCAGTAATTTTATGCAGAATTCCCTGAGTTTCACAGCGCTGTCCTCAAGCAGCCACCGCACCATATCCTGCTTATCCTCAAAGTATGTGTAAAAGCTTCCGCGTGAAATATTGGCGCTGTGAATAATCTGATTGATCGACGCTTTGTCATAAGGAACTCTGCAAAATTCCTTCCTTGCCGCTTCCCGGATGATCGATTTCTTTTTTTCCGAAAGCCGGAAAAATCGTTCCGTCGGCATAGCGCTCCCTCCCTTTCCATGATTTATTTTATGAACAGGATTCTCTTTTGTGACAGGGTGTCACTTTAATGACAGCCTGTCATTTATTATAATGACACTTTGTCACTTTGTCAATAGAGGTTATAAATATTTTAGAATGGGAG
>CAZICB010000028.1:7218-10548 GCA_964537765.1 uncultured Lachnospiraceae bacterium | reverse complement strand
ATAATGACACTTTGTCACTTTGTCAATAGAGGTTATAAATATTTTAGAATGGGAGGCGTTAAAAAACCGTTAAGCCGAAACGGCCATCGTGTACATAAGTATTTTCTTGACATTTTTTTAAAAACATTGTATATTCCAACACAGCACCTGCAAAGACCTGTATTTTCCCAACATAATATACTTACCCGGGCAGCCGGGGGACGTGCTTTTCATCCATTCTGAGTCCTACAGAAGGGGTGATAGCTTATGAGTACATATGAAGAATTGCAAATCATACTTACCACAGCATTACTGATCGTTGCAATCCTAACTTATACACATAAGAAATAGCCGTCCTACCCTGACAAAGTAAACGGCTATCTCTTATAGTTCATTATTTCGCCAGAGTGGGTGAGGTGCATTCACCTTCCGGCTGTCCTGTTAAGTGTATTATACGGCAAGGATCAGAAAAATTCAACAACAACTTGCGAAAAAGGTATTCATACAAAGGAGGCTCTCCATGGGCTATTTATACTTATTCTGTGTCGCTATGATGTTCAGCTTTGGCGGCACCTGCAAAACACTTCCCGGCCCGCCAAAGCCTAGGCCAGCTCGCCCAGTCTTCCCGCTTCGTGAAGACGATAGTAGAATCCCTTCTGCTCCAGCAGGCTTTCATGGGTTCCCTGCTCCACCAGCCTTCCGCGGTCAATCACCAGAATCTGATCCGCGCTGCGGATCGTGGAAAGGCGATGAGCGATCACGAAACACGTCTTGTCTTCCATCAGCTTCAGCATGGCCTCCTGGATCTGCAGCTCCGTGCGGGTGTCTACATTGGAAGTAGCCTCGTCCAGAATCAGCATCCGGCAGTCCTGAAGCATGGCGCGGGCGATGGTCAAAAGCTGCTTCTGCCCCTTGGAAATATTGATGCCATCCTCCTTCAGGACTGTATCATAGCCCTCCGGCAGCCGCATGATAAAGGAATGAACATGAGCGGCCTTCGCCGCGCGGATCACTTCCTCCCGGGTGATGCCTTCTTTTCCGTAAGCTAAATTTTCATAAATGGTTCCCTGAAACAGCCAGGTATCCTGCAATACCATGGCGAATGCCTTTCGCAGGCTTTTTCTCGTAATATCGTGAATCTCTCTGCCGTCAATACGGATCTCCCCCGCGTCCGCGTCATAAAACCGCATCAGCAGATTGATTAGCGTAGTCTTTCCGGCCCCGGTGGGGCCCACCACCGCCACCATCTGGCCCGGCTTTGCCGTGAAGGAGATGCCATGCAGAATCTGATGACCCGGCAGATAGCCGAAATCCACGCCGGACCAGACCACCTGCCCGGAAATCCGGGAATCCCGGCCAGAAGCCTTCTCCGGGGCAGATCCCTTATGCCACGCTGCTTCTGTGGCTTCCCAGCTGCCCAGATCGACCGCGCCCTCCCGGTCCTTTTCTTCCTGTGCCTGGTCCATCAGGCTAAAGACCCGTTCTGCCGCGGCTATGGCCGACTGCAGATCGCTGACAATATTCGCCGCCTCGTTGATGGGGCCGGAAAACTTGCGGGAATACAAAACAAAGGAGGAAATCTGCCCGATCCGCAGCATGCCGAACAGATACAAAAACGCTCCGCATACGCTGATCAAGGACAGAGAGAGGTTATTGATAAAATTCACCATGGGACCCACGATGCTTCCATAATACTCCGCCTGATAGTAGGCCTCCACCGCACTCCGGTTTTTCTTTTCAAATTGGCGGTTCACCAGCTCCTCCTCGCAATAGGCCTTGATCGCCTTCTGCCCGGTAACCATTTCCTCGGCAAAGCCATTGAGCTTGCCCAGCTCTGCGGAACGGGCGCGAAACAGCGGTTGGGTCTTTCCGGTAATAAACCGGGTAATGCATGCGGACAACGGCACGGTAACCACAAACACCAGCACCAGCTGCGGGGAAATGGCAATCATCATGGACAAGGCTCCCGCCACGGTGATCACCGTGGTCAGCATCTGCACCAGATCATTGGACAGGGATTCATTGATGGTGTCAATATCATAGGAAATCCGGCTGATCACATCCCCTGTCTGGTGCTGGTCAAAATAGCCCACCGGGAGGGACAGCAAACGGTCAAACACATCCTTGCGCATCTGATAAACCACCTTCCGGCTGATGGTCACCATCAGCACGGACAAGAAATAGGACAGCAGCGCCGAGGCCACATAAAAAGCGGCCATCCACCGGGCAAAGTAAAATACCCGGTGAAAATCCACCGCCCCCGGTCCCGGCTCAATGGCGTCCACCGCATAGCCGGACAGCAGCGGTCCCACCAAAGCGAAAGCATTGCTGGCCATGGTCATACCAAGCGCCAGCGCCAGCAGCCCTTTATAGCGCATCAGGTAGCCGCCCAGCCGCCAGATGGTATGCTTCTGCTGCTTCATATATTGAAGGGTAGTGCCTTCGATCTCGATTCCATCGGTCCTCGCTTTCATTCCCATGGATGGATCCTCCTTCTTGCTTTCTCCAATAAAACATTGTCGTTTCCGATCGATGAACTACTGCGACCGGGCGATTTCCTGATACAGAGCGCAGGACTTCATCAGCTCCCCGTGGGTGCCATAGCCCGCGATCCGCCCCTCCTCCAGCACTAGAATATGGTCCGCCTCCATGACCGCGGCAATCCTCTGGGCGACGAGAATACAGGTGGTCTTCGGGAAATGCTCCCGCAGGGCCCTGCGCACTGCCGCGTCCGTGCGGTAGTCCAACGCGCTGGAGGAGTCATCCAGCACCAGAATCTCCGGCTGCCCTGCCAGAGCGCGGGTGATCAAAAGCCGCTGCTTCTGGCCGCCGCTTAAATTGGTGCCCCGGATATCCAGGCGTTTGGTAAATCCGCCCTTCTCCTCCACAAAATCCCGGGCACAGGCGTATACTGCCGCGTCTTGGATCTGCTCCCGGCTCAAACCTCTGCCCATGTCGATATTTTCATAAATACTATTTTCAAAAAGGGTATCATTCTGGAATACCACGCCAAACCGCTGCCGCAGCCCGCGCAGGTCCATACTGCGGATGTCCTGCCCGTCTAAGCGAATCACGCCCCGGTCCACATCGTAAAAGCGCATCAGCAGCTGAACCAGGGTGGACTTTCCGGAACCGGTCGGCCCGATCACGCCCAGAGTCTCGCCGTGCTTTAAAGAAAATGTGATGCCGCTTACATTGTCCGCGACCTTATTGTAGGAGAAGGAAACCTCCTCGAAAGCGATGTGAGGCGGGCGCTCCGAATCTGCTCCGGGCTTCTCCGCCTGGCGCTGGCCTTCGGCTGCCTCCGCCGCCGGCTTGTCGGCCGCTTTCTGGCCATCGGCTGCCTCCAGG
>CAZICB010000028.1:0-7118 GCA_964537765.1 uncultured Lachnospiraceae bacterium | reverse complement strand
GGCTGCCTCCGCCGCCGGCTTGTCGGCCGCTTTCTGGCCATCGGCTGCCTCCAGGATCAGCTGCCGCTCATCCTCCGCATCCAGCACCTCCTCGATCCGCCCCGCAGATGCAACCGCTTTGGAAATAATCACGAACATGCGGGAAATCGAAAGCAGGGCATTCAAAATAATGGTAAAGTAGGTCATAAACGCCAGAATCTTACCTACCTCCGAGGTGCCATGGTTCACCCGGTAAGCGCCCGCCAGAATCACGCCCACAAGCCCCAAATTCAGCAAAATATTCATCGCAGGATTGGTGATCGCAGTGGTCACCGTCGCCCGGCGCTCCCGCTCCACCACCTCCTGATTGATCCGGTCAAACCGCTGCCGCTCATAATCCTCTTTAGACAGGGCTTTAATCACCCGGATCCCCACGATATCCTCCCGCAGCATCTGCACAAATTGGTCTACACTGGCCTGCGTCTGGGAAAAAAGCGGGATGCTCTTTCGCGACACCAGTACCACCACCGCTGCCAGCAGCGGCAGGGTCGCCAGCAGTACGCAGGCAAGCACCGGGTCCAGCAGCATGGTCATAATGATGCCGCCGGCCAGCAAAATCGGCGCGCGCACCCCCAGTCTCTGGATTCTGGCCAGCATCTGGTGCAGATTATAGGTGTCTGTGGTCAGACGAGACACCAGCGACGGGCGGGTAAAACCGTCGATCTGGCCATTGGACAAATACAGAACCTTGGCAAAAAGGTCATTGCGGATCACGTACATGGCATCACTGGCCACCCGGGATGCCATCCGGTTGGCCAGGATATTGAAGGTGACTGCCAGCACCGAACAAAGGAGCATAAATACGCCCCACATAAGAATCTCCCTCTGCCTGTTCGCCGGAATCACCACATCGATCATATGGGCCAACGTCCAGGGCAGCAAAAGATCCATCACCGTCCCCGTAAATTTAATAAAAAATCCAAATGCCATTCGTGGGTAAAAGGGGGTTATGTACACATCCAGAATCTTTTTCATAACGGTTATCCATTCTCTGCTTTCTGTACCATAGCAAACGACAAAATTATTTACCGTTTGCTATAGCTATATCTTTTTATTATAGCGCAAAAAAGATTTATTGTAAACTTCGACAGGGTGAAATCTCAAAATATAAAGACGCAGTGCATTTGCTGAAATAATCGAAAAAAAGAGACTGCCCATTCAGGACAGTCCCTTCATTTTATTATATGGATTGATTGGCCCTCCGGCCTGGAATCAGATATCGCATGCCGTTGGAGTCATTTTCACGTAAAGTTTATGCTGCTTTCGCTTTCTTTTTGGACTTTCTGTCATCATAAATTGCATAAACAACCGATGCGATGATCAGCAGCCAGATGAACAGGCCGATCGGTCTGCTAAAGAATACCATCAGGCTTCCGTTGGAAGCAGAAATTGCCTGAATAAAGTAGTTCTCCAGATCCTTACCAAGAATGAAGCCGATCAGGAAGCAGGATGCCGGAATCTTGATCTTGCCGAAAATATATCCGATAACACCAAACATCAGCAGCGCCCATACATCAAAGATACGACCGTTCTTGGTCGCGTAAGCGCCTACGATACAGATCATGATAATGATCGGATACATGCGCTGACGCGGAATGTAGATGATCTTGCTGATCCATTTAATCGGGTAAAACATGCAGATGAACATGATAATGTTACATGCAAGCAGCGCCAGCAAAATCGTTCTCCAGGTGTCCGGGTTCTGGGTGATGAACAGCGGGCCTACCTGTACGCCCTGCAGCATAAATGCACTGATCAGAACCGCAGTAGTGGAGTCACCCGGAATGCCAAGGCTTAACAGCGGAATCAATGCGCCGCCGGTCAGTCCATTGTTGGAGGACTCGGATGCAATCAGGCCTTCCGCCACACCGGTGCCCATCAGCTCCGGATGCTTGGAGAAGTTCTTTGCCTGCGCATAGGCCAGGATGGAGGCTGCGGAGCCGCCTACGCCTGGAAGCACACCCATAAAGGTACCGATCAGGGAGGAACGTACCACGTTGACACCCTGGCCCTTGAAATCCTTCAGAGAGAAGGTGGACTTTCCGCCCACTTCATTGTCTACTTTCTCGATCTTGAAACGCATGCCCTCCTCGGCTTCCTCGAAGATCTGTGCGATAGCGAACAGGCCGATCAGAACCGGCAGCAGCTGGAAGCCGTCCTGCATCTTCGCCTTGAACATCTTCGGCACCATACGGTAAGCATTGTTTACGCTGAACATACCGGCCAGGCTTACCAGAACGCCGCAAAAGCCTGCAAAAATACCACGCAGCATCTGCCCCTTGGACAGAGCGGCGATAACCGTCAATGCAAACAGAATAATCAGGAATTTCTCAACTGCACTGAACTTCAGGGCCGCCGCACTTAAAAGTGGAGTGAACAGCCACAGGCAGACCAGAGAAATCAAACCGCCCATAAAGCTGGCCATAATACCAATCTTCAAAGCGCGCTCTCCTTCGCCGCGCTTTGCCATGGGATAGCCATCAAAGGTGGTGGTGATGGAGGACGGAGTCCCTGGAATGTTGATCAAAATAGCCGGAACCAGACCGCCGGAAATACCGCCTACGTACAGACCCAACAGCAGATACAGTGCCATATCCAGATCATATGCATAAGTCATCGGCAGGAAAACTGCTACTGCCATTGTTGCCGTCATACCAGGAATCGCTCCGAAAACAATACCGGCCACAACGCCCAGCGCCGCAATTAAAACATGAGCAATTGATATCACAATGTTTTCCCCCTTCCCTTAATATATCGTAAAGCCAAAGTTTGGAAATGCCATGGTACAGATGCCGGTGGGCAGCGTGATGTTGAAAACAACACCAAACAGCACAGAAATCACCAGCGAGCTGACTACGGCAAGAAACACACTTAAAATCAATGCTTTCTTTGCCATGCCTGCATACAGGCAATTAAACAAGAATACAAAGATAATACTGGTAACCGTAAAGCCAATAATATCCAGACAGAAAATATAAGCGGCAAACAGCACCAGGGTCCCCCACAGCTTCAGATGGTCGCATCCATCGATAAAGAACTTGCCGGGCTTCGCAAAAAATGACCCGCCGGCCTTGACTCGTGCAGAGCCTTCAGTCACGATAATCGCCACCAGAAGAACCGCGATAATTCCCATAACGATCTTCGGCACGATCCAGTGTTGAGTAGAGTATACTACCTGAATCATTTCGTCTTCCCCCTTTTAGATGTTTGTTCTTTTTTAATACTCTGTGCAGCGCCTGGCCTCACAGAGTATTTTGTCGCGAAGCATCCGGCAAAGCGCGCCTGTGACGCGTTTTGTCGAATTGCGATTATAAAATTACTGGGTCAGCTCATCCAGAGACGGAGCCTGCTCGATCAGGGCTTTACACATTTCGCGCTTATTATAAATAAACTCTTTGGAAGCCTCTACGCCGACCTCGTCAGCACTCAGAACATTGTAATACAGCTTCGCCATATCCGCCTGGAAGTCCGGATTCTCAGTAACAGCCTTCATGGCAGCTTCGTACTCGGCCAGAACGGCTGCATCCATATCCTTTGGGAAGTACATGCAGAAGTCTTTTGCGAACTCAAAAGGTTTGCCTTCGAAGGTCACGCCATCCTTTGCCATGGAGTCGATCTCCAGACCGGAAACTTCACCGCAGGAACCGAACATAGTCATCTTCAGCTGATTTTCAACACCGTCCTTTGTATACTGCTCAAATGCGGAGGTATCACCATAGATGATGTCCGCATTACGATCCCACAGCCTCTGCAGCTTCTCAGCAGTGGTACCGCCAACGATCGCTTTGATTCTGCTGGAAACCTCTTCGCCGTAGGTTTCTTTTACATACAGATACCAGGCAACGAATGCCAGATGGGATGTAGCGCCGGACTCGATGTTGCAGGAAACGGTTGCGTCCGGGTTGTCCTGCAGATACTTCACAACATCGCTTAAGTTGTTCCAGTTATCCTCAGCCGCTGCACCGAAGCAGGCACCCGGGTTCTGACCGATACGCGGTCCAACCGTCATGTTTTCCAAGGAATAAGCCTCATCAACAGAACCGAACAGTACGCTTAAGAAAGTCATATCATGGAACATCATTACGGTCTTGCCGTCGCCCTTTGCATTCTGCATCTCATCCAGGGCCGCTGCATTACCGATAGCGTCAACCTTTCCGTTAAAGCCCATCTCTTTGCTTAAATAACGGGTAACCAGATCCGCGATCATGTAGGAATCACCGGAAGTGGAGGTAGAACCGATAACCACGCGAACGTTCTGTCCCTTCAGACTGCTCTCGCCGCCGCCAACACTGGCTGCTGCTGCCTCAGCCGCTGCCGGATCTGCTGCTGCCCCAGCTGCCGCAGTGGTAGTTCCGGAACTGGAAGAGCTTCCGCCGCATGCCGTCATGGAAACAACCATAGCGGCGACAACTGCTGCTGCTGCAAACTTCTTAAATACCTTTTTCATATTATAGTCTCCCTTCATTATAAAAGTTTTTACGTGCATCCCTGCACGGGAACACAACTTTGCAAAGTGCTTTCGTGTTATGATTATAACATCCAGCCTTAAATAAGTAAAATTAAATTATCTGAATGTTTTTTTAGTTTTACTTCATCAAAATTGGGATTTCCCTTTTTTTCGGTCCTGTGTTAGAATAGCATACAGAACAACCGATGAAGAAAGGAATTATCCACTATGAAATTGAACGCTTATCAGCTTCCGAAGCTCCGGCAATATTACAAAGAATACCGCCGAAACGTGCTGGTCATGCTGCTCTTTCTGATTGCTGCTTTCGCCGCAGCCTTTGTCTGTCGGCCCATGATTCTTCCCGTTCTGGCTGTGGCCCTCATCTGGCATTTTAAGGTCCTGCGTCCCAGCCAGCAGCTCTACACCGATGGTGTTAATCAGGCGACTCTGGAGCGGACGGTCTGCCAGAAACTGGCCATGTGCAGCCTCACTATTGACGACCTGGTCCCGATCACTCCGGAGATCATCGAACAGGCCGGACTGATGCCCTGCGGTGACGAGAATAGTTCGCCTCTTCTGCTCTGGGGCATCTACGGAGAAAAGCGGGATTTCCGTCTGGCCATGTGTGACGCTACCATTCCGCAGATTTTCCGCCTTTCGGAAAAAGGAAAAAGGCGTGTCCATTTCAACTCCGGTGTCTGGGTTCATATTGATCTTCCGATGGACACTCAGCTGCATTATAAACTGCTGGATGAAACCTCTGTGCCGACACCCATCCGCATGGACTATTTTGCCAGGCACTGGGGCAATGAAACCGCCCCTATTGATGATCCGGATGTGGCAAAACGCTTCGTCCTCTACCGCCCGAAAAATACGGATCAGCATCCGTCCCCGGCTGTCCTGAAAAACCTGAAGGACCTGATGAATTACACCCCCGGATATGTGGCGCTCAGTGTCCACGGCAGCCAGCTGGATGTCTTCGTCCGCGGACGTTTCCTGGCTCGTCCGGTATCCGTATCCAAACCGCCGACGGAGGCCGTGCTGGATTTTGATCCCTTCCCGGAACTGGGCTACATCGTCCGGCTGGCAACTGCCATCGAGCAGGAAGCAGAAAACTGATTTTAACAAAAAAAGACTGATAAACAGCGGCTTTTTTGTTTTCGCCACCGTCTACCAGTCAGTGCGTGTCAACTATTGAAAGCGCCGTGTACCAAACGGTATGCACGGCGCATATTCGAAGAGGCGGCTAATCACCGCCTCTTCCCCGATTATCTATGGATTAGCGAACCAGGCAGGGCTTCTTCGGATTGAACTTCCAGCCCGGAATCAGATACTGCATGCCGATGGAGTCATCTCTGCCGCCCAGGCAATTGTCCAGGTAAACCTGATGAGCCTTCTTCACCTGCTCCATATCGACCTCAATGCCAAGGCCCGGCTTCTTCGGAACAGCTACGCAGCCATCTACGATCTGCAGCGGCTCCTTGGTCAGTCTTTCCAGACCCTCCTGCCAGATCCAGTGGGTATCCAGGGCATTGTACTCACCCGGAACCGCGGCGCCTACCTGGGTAAACATAGCCAGGGAGATGTCGAAATGGTTGTTGGAATGAGAACCCCAGGTATAACCAAAGTCATGGCACATCTGAGCCACACGCACAGAGCCGCTCATGGTCCAGAAATGCGGGTCAGCCAGGATAATATCCACGGCCTGGGACTCTAAGGAGTGGCCTACCTCTCTCCAGTCGGTGGCGATCATATTGGTAGCGGTCGGGAAACCGGTACGGCGGCGGAACTCGCTCATGATCTCACGTCCGGAATATACGCCTTCTGCTCCGCAGGGATCCTCACAGTAGGTCAGGATACCCTTCATACCCTTTACATACTCGACAGCCTCCTCCAGCAGCCAGCCGCCGTTGGGATCCAGATCGATTCTCGCATCCGGGAATGCTTTCTTCAGCTCGCGGATCACATCCATCTCTTCATTGCCCGGCAATACGCCGCCCTTCAGCTTGAAATCCTGGAAACCGTACTTCTCATGGGTAGCCTTCGCGAAAGCAACGATCTTGTCCGCGGTCAGCGCTTCCTCATGACGGATGCGGTACCACTCGCAGTCAGCATCCGGCTCATGATCATAGGGCAGGTCGGTCTTGTTCGGATCGCCCACGAAGAACAGGTAGCCCAGCATGCGGACCTTATCCCTCTGCTGTCCGTCGCCCAGAAGCTCGCAAACCGGAACATTTAAATACTTGCCCAGCAGATCCAGGCACGGAGCCTCGATTGCGGTGATTACATGAACGCCGGTGCGCAGGTCGAAGGTCTGGTTGCCGCGGACATCCTCCTCGCCCTTGGAATCCAGATGCTTTTTCACCTTCAGCAGGGTGCTCTTGTACTCGGAAACCTTGGTTCCCTCTACCAGCGGGATGCACTCCTCCAGAGCAGCGGTGATCTTCTTTCCGCCCGGAACCTCGCCTACGCCCATCTCCCCATTGTCAGCGTAGAGAACCACCACGTTTCTGGTGAAGTAGGGTGCATGCGCGCCGCTTAAATTCAGCTCCATGCAGTCCTTTCCAGCTACCGGCCAGACTTCCATTTTTGTGATTGTTGGTGCCATAAGAAACTCCTCCTTATATTTTTT
>CAZICB010000027.1:6353-27068 GCA_964537765.1 uncultured Lachnospiraceae bacterium | reverse complement strand
CTCTCTTAAATTTTAGGAGAGTTTTTTTATTTATCAGATTGGCTGCTGTTTTTCTGCCCCAGGATGTATTTTTCTATTTACAGAGAGGCAGAAGATGTGTTAAGTTAGATAGGATGAAAATGATAAAATAATCCGACCGTTGCCGGTAACTTACATATATTATACGAGGAGGGCTGGGATGATCAAGCTGATAGTTTCCGATATTGATGGAACACTTTTGGAGGATGGCGGCCATGAATTAAACCCGGAGCTGTTTGAGGTGATCCGGAAGCTGCGGGAGAAGGGCATGCAGTTTGCGGCGGCCAGCGGCAGACAGTGGGTGAGTATAGAGCGGGTGTTTGACCCGATAAAGGAAAAGATATTTTATTTGTCGGATAATGGCGCTTACGTGGGATGCTGCGGCAGAAACCTTTTTTTAAATACCATTGATACGGAGCTGGCTCTCAATCTGGTCCGGGATATTCGGGCGGAGGGTCTGACTCCCATGCTCAGCGGTCCCAATGTGGTATATCTGGATTCCAGGGACGCAGAGCTGCACCAATGGCTTGTGGAGGGATACCAGTTCCGGGTTCAGTGTGTGGAGGATGTTCTGCAGGTGAAAGATCAGTTTATCAAGGTGTCGGTTTACCGGAAAGGTGAGATTGAACCGGCGACAAAAGCGCTGCGGGAAAAATATAAGGATCAGGTCAAGATCGCCATTTCCGGCGACATGTGGATGGACTGCATGGCAGTGGGCGTGAATAAAGGGGAAGCGGTGAAGCTTTTGCAGGAGGGCCTGAACATTTCACCGAAGGAGACCATGGCTTTTGGCGATCAGCTGAATGATCTGGAGATGCTGGGACGGGCGTATTACAGCTTTGCCATCGGCAACGCGCGGGATGAGGTGAAGGCGGCTGCCAGATTCCAGGCAGACACCAATGTGCGGGATGGCGTTCTGAAAATTCTCAAGCTGCTGCTTTAGGAGAAGATGTGTCTATGAAAAAAAGAAAAAGGCTTGCCGCGTGGCTGGCACTTCTGATTCTGACAAGATTATGTCTGACTGCCTGCGGCAGCGGCATTCCCATGGTGTCGGACGCGGGGGACGGGCAGGGCTATAGTGATGCGCAGATTATGCTGGTGGTGGCGACGGAGCGGAACCGTTACCGGGATGTGTATACGGACCAGATTTGGCAGGTGGAGGTGGACGATGAGGGAACCTTATTTCAGACCTATTTGCTGAAATCCATCCAAAGCTTTTTGCAGGAGTTAAAGACCATGAACCGTCTGGCGGACGAACGGGGGATCAGGCTGACCGGGCAGGAAAAGGAGCAGCTGGAGCGGCTGGCTGCGGATTTTTATGGCGGCCTGACAAAGGAAGATCTGGAGTATACCGGGATCGATGAGGCGGGCGTCTATGATTTTTATGTGGAGTATCATCTGGCCAACCGGCTGGTGGACGAGCTGACCAGGGATGTGAATCTGGAGATCAGCGACAGCGAGGCGAAGGTTATCCGGGTGCAGGAAATTGTGCTTTCCGACGAGAATCAGGCCCAGGAGGTTTTCGGGCAGGCGGCCGCGGAGAATGCAGACTTTTTGTCTCTGGCCCGCAGCGTGTCGGAGGATAAGGAGATTGAGAAGCCCATTGGCCGGAATGAGCGGTCAAAGGAATATGAGGATGTGGTGTTTGCTTTGGAGATCGGCCAGATCAGTCCGGTGATCAGCGAGGGAGGCAAATATTACATTGTCCGCTGTCTGGATGATTACGACGAGGAAGCGACCCTGGAGAGAAAGAAAAAGCTGGCGGCGGCACGGAAAAACCAGGCCTTCCGGCAGATCTACGACAACTTTGTGGCAGAATCCACGGTGGAGATCAAAAGCGATGTGTGGGAGGAGCTTTCCCTGTCGGAGGAAAGCGCATCCACAACCACAAATTTGTTTGAGCTTTACCAGGAAACCATGAATCCATAGAATGGGGAGAAGGCAATATGATTGCATTGAGGATGGAGGATTTGAAGGGCTTTACATTGAAGCTGTTTGTGGGGGATACCTTTGATACCTGGCTGGTGCGGGAGGCGTCCGTCACCACCTTCAATGTTTTTACCATTGACGGGCGTGTCCGGCATGGGTATTATACGGATACGGAGTTGGAATTGAATCAGATCGAGGAATATTCTGCCTGGAAGGTGGTCCGTCCCATTTGCTTTTCCCTGATTAAAGGGAAAAAGCTGCCGGGCAGTTTTCAGATTACGCTGCAGCTTCCGCCAAAGGAGGTGGAGGCGTTTCTGAAGGAAGCCCGGCTGGATTTCAGGGCGGAACAGATCGGTGGATTGTACTTGAATATCCGTTATGAGGAGGGGGAGCTGCATTGTGTCACAGGCATGTCCCTCAACATCTTTACTCTGGACAGGCAGATTGGATACGAGTGGGATGAAGCCGTGCGACGTTATCTGAGGGAGCGGGGGATCCCTTTTACGGAATTGTAAACCGGGCTGTTGTAGGGTCAGATCACATAGTCGTCTCCCGGGTGTTCCATATTCATCAAATCTGCCAGAGTAATACTGTCCAGATAATTATTGATCAGCTTGTCCAGCTCTTGCCACATGGGAAATGTCCGGCATTCGGTCATCCTGGTGCAGGGGCTTTGGCCAGCGTCCAGACAGGATACGGGGGCCAGGGAAAGCTCCGTCACCCGCAGGATACTGCCGATGGTATACTGCTCAGGAGCCTTTGTCAGCTTATAGCCGCCGCCCTTGCCCCGCAGTCCGGTCAGCAGCTTGCTGCGCACCAGCAGTTTTAAAATTCCTTCCAAATATTTTTCTGATATTTCCTGGCGGGCCGCCGTTTCTTTCAGAGGAACGTACCCCTCCGACTGATGTTCTGCCAGATCTATCATAACACGCAGGGCGTAGCGCCCCTTCGTAGAAACCAACATAGAATCCCCTCCTGTAATTTTGTTCTGGTATCATTATATAATATGAGAAATAAGAAAATCAACTTAAAATCGTGCAGAAACTTTGTAAATAGAGTATTGACAATTTTTAAAAGAAGGCATATAATCCCTATAAACATATGTAAAAGGTAGGTTAGAATAGAAACAACCCACCATCATAAAATAAAAATTGGAGGATGATATTATGAGCAAGGTTTATACTTCTGCAGACCAGTTAATCGGAAAGACTCCGCTGCTGGAGCTGACCCACATTGAAAAGGAAGACGAGCTGAAGGCACGGCTTTTGGGAAAGCTGGAATATTTTAACCCGGCAGGTTCTGTGAAGGACCGGATTGCCAAGGCGATGATCGATGACGCCGAGGCAAAGGGACAGTTAAAGCCCGGCTCCGTTATCATTGAGCCTACTTCCGGTAATACCGGTATCGGTCTGGCATCGGTGGCAGCAGCCAGAGGCTATCGGATCATCATTGTTATGCCGGAGACCATGAGCGTGGAACGCCGTCAGCTGATGAAGGCTTATGGGGCGGAGCTGGTGCTGACCGAGGGCGCTAAGGGCATGAAGGGCGCCATCGCCAAGGCGGATGAGCTGGCAAAGACCATTCCGGACAGCTTCATCCCGGGACAGTTTGTGAATCCGGCCAATCCGGAGATTCACAGAACTACCACCGGACCGGAGATCTGGGAGGATACGGACGGAAAGGTTGATATTTTCGTGGCTGGTGTCGGTACCGGCGGAACGGTGACCGGCGTGGGCGAGTATTTGAAGAGCCAGAATCCGCAGGTGAAGGTGGTGGCTGTTGAGCCGGCAGGCTCACCTGTATTGAGCAAGGGCGTTTCCGGCTCCCACAAAATTCAGGGAATCGGCGCTGGCTTTGTGCCGGATGTGCTTAATACAAAGATTTATGATGAGATTATCGCAGTGGAAAATAAGGATGCCTTCGACACCGGCAAGAGAGTTGGCAGAGAAGAAGGCGTGCTGGTAGGTATTTCCTCAGGAGCAGCTGTGTGGGCGGCGCTTCAGCTGGCAAAACGCCCGGAAAATAAGGGCAAGACCATTGTAGTATTGCTTCCGGATACCGGAGATCGATATCTTTCTACTCCGTTATTTGAATAATAAAGATTCCCAGCCAACCGGGAGAAAGTTATGAGAGAAAAATTTCAGAAGGTTTTGGATGATGTTTATAAGAAAATTCCCGGGACTTTGGAATTTGAGGCGGAGCATGTCATCTATACCCGGAATTTCCGCCCCAGGGAACGTTTGATTTTACTGGGCGGAGGCCATATTTCTCAGCCGGTATGCACATTTGCTGCCGCGCTGGGCTTTGGCGTGACGGTGGTGGATGACCGCCCTTCCTTTGCCAATCGGGCGCGGTTTCCGGAGGCGGAGAGCGTCGTCTGCGCGGATTTCCCTTCCGCGATCCGGGCGCTGGACATCCAAAGCAGCGATTATGTGGCAGTGATCACCCGGGGGCACCGGTATGATGCCGATTGCCTTCGGGTACTGCTTGCCGGTACGGAGCCCCTTTATCTGGGCATGATCGGCTCCCGGCGCAGGACCATCGAGCTGTTACATATGCTGGAGGAGGAAGGCTTTTCCCGCGAGGCCCTGGATCGGATCCATACCCCCATCGGGATTCCTATCAATGCCTTTACTATCCAGGAAATCGCCATCTCCATCGTGGCGGAGCTGATTCAGATCCGGAGAAGGGAAACCAGCCGCAGATCCAAAAGCCAGATTCTCACCAATGAGGAGATCGATCTGGAATTACTCGAGTTTCTTGCGGAGGATCCCAGACCCAAGGCCGTGCTGGTGGTGTATGAGACCACCGGCTCCACGCCTGTGAAATCCGGGGCCTATATGGCGGTCACCGAAGAAATGCAGATCAAAGGTTCCATCGGCGGAGGCTGCAGCGAAAGCGCCGTTCTTCATGAGGCGCGAAGACTGATCGGAACCGGGGAAAGCCGCACGGTCACCATCGATATGAGCAATGATGTGGCCGAGGAGGAAGGGATGGTCTGCGGCGGTCAGATGAAGGTCTGGATCGCGGACGTGGAATAGAGCGGAAATCAGTGCACGCGTCTGCTTTATTTTTTCCTTTCTAGAAACAAATCACATAAAGTTGACAATACTTCTCGTAATTCCGGCGAAACATTGCGGAGCTGCGAGAGGTATTTGTATTCTTCCGCATTCAGTTCTTCTTTTATCAGATATTCGTTTTTTCTGGGGTTATCCGTATATCCGACAAGATAATCAATGGATGTATCAAAATAATCAGCAAACTGAATCAAGAGATTAAGATCTGGTTGCGACAGGCCATTTTCATATTTCCAGATAGACTGTTGGGTAATATGAAACATTTCTGCCAGCCGTGCCTGGCTTAAGTTCTTCTGCTGTCGCAATAGTTTCAGGTTTTTCAAGATTTAAACCTCCTTTTAGTGTGATATTAACACCTGATTGTTAAAATGAAAAATCTTAAAAATTGTATTGAAAACAACTATTGGTTGTGATATAATTTCCAAAAAGGAAAGGGTCTACGATGCATTTCTAAAAAGGATCGTAGGTAAAAGGAGAAAAAGATGGTAAAAAAAGAACTGATTAAAAAAGCCAGCATCAGTTTTCTGGTAGTAATGCTTGCAGCATCGCCGGTCATGGCTGCTGTTGCGAGCGGGTCTACCTATACCCAGACTGACGCTGCCAGCGACGGAAATTATAGTTATGATACCCCGGCCAGTCCTGCAAAACGGTCACATTCATCCGGAAGTGATGGAAACGGCAGTAATACCCCTGTTCCTGTTGTGATGTATAATAAAACGACTATTGGCGGAGTGATTATGACATCTACTGTTCCAGGCACATATCTGGAGACGGCAGTGAATGGTGTGGCTGTTTTAACTCCGCTCGCGGATGTCGCCACAGCGCTTGGCTTGGCCAATGCCGATTATTTAAGCGCTTTTGTGACCAATACCGCATGTGGAGAGGGTACCTATTCATGCTTGGATAATTTCCTGAGCACGCTTGCCCCGACTATCCCGAATATTGTAAAGGGACCGATGATCGACTTTAGGTTCAGGGCGCCGGATGCGAACGGCAATTTTGTGAATCTATACAAATCCGCCGGACCAGTCAGTGTATCCATTGGTCTTCCGGACAGCTTTATACAGACTGACATGGATTACGCGGTTGTTGTCGTGGAGGCAGATGGAACCACTGTTCTTTTCCCGAATGTTGGATCGGATCCGTATACGGTTATCTTTAATCTTACATCCTATGGAACACTTACACTTGTGAAGGCGCCTGCTGGAAGTTTTGATTCGTTCAGATAATAGAAGATTGAAGTTAAAGAATTGTGTATTGAGAATGGTTAGCAGATTTTCGCTAGCCATTCTTTATGAAGAAGACTGAAAAAGAAATGAGTTTGAGGGGATGCCGTGCGGGATATGAAAAGGGAACCTGTGGTTTGGGGAATGATAGGAATCTTTGCCCTGGCCATTTTTTACCTGTGTGGTATTTGCAGGGTATATGCGCCGGCGATTATGTCGGATGAATTTGGGTACTGGGCACATGCGGCACAGTGGATAGGTTTCGACTGGAAGAATGTATCTTCGATCCATCCGTACTATTCCTTTGGCTACGGACTTATCCTCGCTCCAATTATGAAGCTCTTCAGGCATCCTGTCCTGCAGTATCGCGCGGGAGTGACGGTGAATTTCGTGCTGCTTGGCTTAGCCGGCAGGCTACTATATGGATTTTTGAAAGGAACCAAACTGGCGGACAGGCGGCTCTGCGCATTATGTACCCTGATTGCCATGGCATATCCTTCCTATGTGATTTATGCGCTGCACTCTCTGACGGAGACGATGCTGCTGTTCTGGTATCTGGTTGTGTTGACTTCACTGCAACGGTATTTGGCGACGGGGAAACCCATGTGGATGCTGACGGCCGCAGGGGCCGGGGGGTATCTGTTCTGGCTGCACATGCGCTGCATCGGTATCGGTGTTGTCCTATGTCTTGTGATGTTCATGACGGCGGGAACAGACAGGAGACAAACCAAAACAGCGGCTGCCGGAGTTATAGTATATGCACTGATGATTGCAGCCGCGCTGTTGTACAAAGCTGTGTGGAAAGAAATTGTCTATGCAGGAGCTGCCGCGTCGCTGGTTGAAACGAATGATTTTGCGGGGCAGGCAGGGAAAATCGTGGGGTTGTTTACTTTGCCAGGAATCAGGGATGCCATGATTTCAGCTGCTGGGAAGTTTTTCTACCTGGGAAGTGCAACGGGTGGTCTATTTTACTGGGGTATCTGGCTGATTGCTGGGGAAGTCCGGAAAAGACAAGCCCGAAACAAAAATTGCCTCTTTATGGTCTTTCTGTTGTTGTCAACACTGAGTGCGATTGGAATTTCCGCTGTCGCAATGATGTGGACTGACCGCATTGATGGCTTGATCTATGGACGATACAATGAATATGTGGTGCCGCCCATCATGGCATTGGGATTGTTGTCTTTGATTCGGAAAAAGAGAATATGGAGAGGAACGCTGTTGATTGTCTGCCTCCAAAGCGTGCTGACTATGATTGTGATCTATACGGTAGCTCAAAAAAAGCTGGTCGGTATCTATCAACTGTTTATTCCTGGCGCGATGTACGCGTTTCATCTGACAGAGGACAACACAGGCATTCTGCTTGGCAGCATTTATGTCGCAGGAAGCATGGCGGCGCTGGCCTTCACCACATGCGCATGGCTGATTTCAGAAAAAAAACTTTCTGTCCGTATTCTGGCAGCCGTTTTCATAGGTCAGGTGTTTCTGGCGCAGTTGTATTGCGAGTGGAAGGTCTATCCGAACCATCAGAAGTTTGAAAAAGACATTATCATGGCAGAACGTATCCTCAACCTGCCCAATATTGAAGAGCGTAAAATACAATACGTTTTCAAGGATAATTATGGATGTATCGATGACCTGCAGTTTGGTTTGCAGGATAAGTCAATCTGTGTGGTTCAGCTGAATCAATACGGCGATGCGTTTTTTTCGCTGCTGCATTCTATCAGCGATCAGGATATTCTGGTGATGAATCGGCGAGAGGCAGACGCGGTGGTATTAAAAAAATTTAGCTGTACACTGGAAAACGCACATTTCATTGTCTACTATAACGAGTAAACGCAGTGGTAAAGGAAATAGGAAATACATATGAAACTGATCATTCAGATGCCATGCTACAACGAGGCAGGGACGCTGAAAATCGCTCTTGACGCGCTGCCAAAGAAAATTTACGGAGTTGACCAGATAGAATATCTGATCATCAATGACGGAAGCAAAGATAATACCGTTGAAGTCGCCCGGGAATGGGGAGTTCACTATGTGGTGAATTTCAGGCAAAACAAAGGCCTGGCGAAGGGATTTATGGCCGGGCTGGATGCCTGTTTGAGGCATGGAGCTGATATTATCGTCAACACGGATGCGGATAATCAATACTGTGCGGATGATATAGAAAAGCTTGTGCGGCCGATTCTGGAGGAGAAAGCGGATATCGTTATCGGCGCTCGCCCCATCGATGAGACAGAACATTTTTCTTATGTAAAGAAAAAACTGCAGCACTTCGGCAGTTGGGTGGTGAGGAAAGCGTCCAAAACCGATATTCCGGATGCGCCGAGCGGTTTCCGTGCCTACAGCAGAGAAGCGGCGCTGCGGATGAACGTAGTGAACGACTATACATACACGTTGGAGACCATAGTGCAGGCGGGGCGGGAGAAAATCCCCATGGTCAGTGTGCCGGTGCGCACAAATGCGGAATTGAGGCCGTCCAGACTTTTCAGCAGCATGTGGGGATATGTTAAGAAATCCGTGTTGACAATCATCCGCGCATTTGCCATGTATAAGCCGCTGCAGTGTTTTACCCTGATGAGCATTCCGTTGATTGTGATTGGAGTCGGTCTTGGCGTACGGTTTATGGTTTTTTTTATGACTGGGAAAGGTGATGGGCACATCCAATCGCTGATTTTGGCATGTACAATGGTGATCATCGGTTTCTTGACGCTGATGCTTGGACTGCTGGGGGATTTGCTGGCGGCAAATCGGAAACTATTGGAAGATATTCAGTATCGGGTACGTCGGTTGGAATGCGGGGAAAAAAAACAAGGTAAATAATATGAAAAAGAAGCTTCTGATTACGGCATCCACATTTCCAAGATGGAAAGGAGATACTGAGCCGAGATTCATTCTGGATTATGCCAAAGCAATGAACAGGTTTTTTGACGTTACGGTATTGGCTCCTGCAGCAATAGGAGCAAAAGACAGGGAAATTCTTGAAGGAGTTTTGGTAGAGCGTTATCATTATTTCCCGATTCATTCTCTTGAGAGTTTATGTTATCCGGGAGCGATTATATCAAGGGTAAAGGAAAAGAAACCACGTGCCTTGTTGATACCGTTTCTTTTTACTGCTTTATTTTTCCGATTGTTTGGAGAATTAAAGAATTACGATATAATCCATGCACATTGGCTTATCCCGCAAGGAATTGTTCAATCTTTCTTTAATAAACCATACATAGTGACGGGACATGGCTCGGACGTGAGAACATTGAATTCTGGGGTGGTTAGACGAATGAAAAAGCGCTGCATAAAAAAAGCGGCTGCTGTGGTTGCTGTATCTGAGGATTTGAAGGAAGATATATTAAAAATGTATCCATGCTCCAAAGTGGATATTATTTCAATGGGATGTAATGTAAAATACTTTACCGGAATTTCGAGGACAGAGAATTTTTTTAATCAAAATGGGAAAAAGGTCATCTTGTTTGTCGGACGATTGGCAGAAGTAAAGGGTGTGAGATACTTAATAGAATCGATGAAGTATCTGGAAGAATGCATGCTCGTAATTGTCGGTGCCGGATCATTAGAAACAAGGCTTCGAGAACAGGCAAAGGCCTATGGGGAACAGGTTATTTTTTGGGGGTCAAAAACACATGAAGAGCTTTTAAATATATATGCGTCTGCGGATGTTTTTGTTACCCCTTCTGTTACTACAGAAAACGGTGAAAAAGAGGGATTTGGACTGGTGGTCATCGAGGCAATGGCCTCAGGTCTGCCTGTAGTTGCAAGCCGGTCTGGGGGTATTTCTAATATTATAGAAGACGAGGTAAATGGGTTACTAGTTGAGGAAAAGGACTCAGAGGGCATTGCGAAAAGCGTCAAAAGATTGTTAAAAGATGATGCTATGAGGGAAAAAATAGTGCAAAATGGATATTTGACTGCAAACAAATATGATTATGATTATATTGCAGAAGAATATTACAGATTGATAGAGAGATCTTTAGAAGAAAATAGAGGCAAGATGAGAGATGCAACTATCTTGTTTTAGGGACAAAAGCTATGGCAAACTTGGATGAGAAGGTCAGTATTGTAATACCGGTATATAATGTTGAAAAATATATTGTGAAATGCGTGAGCAGTGTTATGAACCAGACATATTCCAATATCGAGATTATCTTAGTAGATGATGGATCCACGGATAAGTCTGGAGAGATTTGTGATGTGTTGGCAACAAAGGATTCCAGAATAAAAGTCTATCATAAAAAAAATGGCGGTCCTTCAGATGCCAGGAACTATGGGATTGACCGGGTTCATTCTAAGTATATTACATTTATTGATTCTGACGATTATGTGACGAAAGATTATGTGAAATATTTGTTAGGTTTGTTAAAAAAAACAAAATCAGATATTGCTTCATGTTCATATAAAAGAATTTATTCTTCTGCGGATTGCTTAAATAAACAGAAAGAGCATATTGAGGTCATGAAGAGCAGTAAAGCAATTGAAATGTATTTATATAAAAAAACCTTTACTGCTAGTGCACATTGTAAAATATATAAATCAGAATTGTTTTCCAATATCCGATATCCTGTGGGTTACATTTATGAGGATATGGCTGTGATCTGCGAACTATTGGCTGCTGCGAATAGCATCGCAGTGAGTAATCAGCAGAAGTATTATTATCGACAAAGAGAGAACAGTATCATGCGTGGAGCGTTTCATTCCGGTAAGATGCAGCGAATAGAGGTTGCTGAAACAGTCAGGTCATTTATACAGCAACAATATCCAGAAATTCTCTCTGCGGCTGAGGCAAGGTGCTTTCTGGCAGCGGTCCAGACATTAAGAGAAGTACAGATAGTGCCTGATAATCAACAGTATCTGAGTGTCATTCGAGAGGAAATCCGGTTGTACAGAAAGACTGTATGGAAGGATAAAAAAGCGCCGATGTTTCTTCGCGGAATTGCGTTTTGTTCTATGTTTGGCATGAAGACATTGAAACAATTTGGAAACATTTACACGAGGGTCATAAAATGACGACGAATGTCAGCATCATTGTTCCGGTATATAACGGAGCCGAATTTATAGAAGAGACTCTCAGACAGCTGATATGCTCATCGCTTCAGGATATCGAGGTCATCATCGTGGATGACGGTTCGAAGGACAACAGCTATGCGATCTGCGAGATGCTGGCAAAAGAGGATCGCAGAATCAGGCTTTATCGCAAAAAGAATGAGGGGGGAGTTTTTGCTGCCAGAAACTTTGGGCTTGCGAAAGCGTCCGGGGAATACATTTGTTTTTGCGATCAGGATGATTATGTGGAGGACTATATGTATGCGCATATGTATGCAGAGGCAAAAGGGAGAGATGCGGACATGGTCATCTGCAGCACAGGCAGGTTGATCCGCAGGCAAAAAGAACCTTATGAAATCCTTCCGGATCTGTGCATCGAAGGAAGAGACGCGATCAATCGGGTCATACTAGGAAATCTGTTTGCGGACACGGATTTATATCCGGAGATAGAGGCAAGACTGAGTGCGACAATCTGGAAGTGTATGGTCAGGAGCCGTTTCTTAAAAGAGCATGGCATATGCTTCAGAAAGTATGTGAATTACGAAGATGACTGGCTGTTCCTTCTGGACATACTCTCCAGAGCCGACAAGGTTAGCCTGATGTCCGAAGTGTTGTATTACTGGCGAATCAATCTGAAGTCTGAGACCTATGTAACCAGCTATGTAGAGAATTTGTACGAAAAAGACCAGCGGCTGCAGACAGAACTGGAGCAAATATTGGAGGCTGCTGGCGTTGATAAAACATATTGTGGTCGTTTCCATCAGCATTACAATTGTACCCGGGCGGTCAATCTGATAGAGAACGAAATGCGTTCCAGAGGACGTACATGGAAAGAAAAGAAGAAGACAATTCAAAAAATCATGAAGGAACCAGATTTTAAGAAAAGCCTGGTGTGCCGAAGATATTACCACCATAATCTTGTCAGGAAAAAAATAGCGCTGGCGTTAATGGGTTGGAATATGCCGGAGACAGCATATATTTTTCTCAGCTTGTTCCACAGACTGAAACTGGCTGGAATAAAGCATGGTTCCTGGACAAAGCTCGAAAAGGCAGCGCGAAACTACTGACAAGGATGAAAAAGGATATTTTTATACATCTCTGCGTGAAAAGTGAGAAAACCATATGAAAAAGAGAACCGGAAAGGAACGAATACTGTTTGTGTCCCAGGAAAGTACGCCGCTTGGCTCCACAATTTCCCTGGTAAGCCTGATCGAAGGATTGCGTGAGGTAGCGCCTGGACTGAAATTTTGCGTGCTTTTGCCGAAAAAGACGCTGGGGAAGAGCAAGGCGCAGGAATTGCTGGAGCGCCATCACATTCCATATACCCAGATGCTCTATCGCATGGATTGTTATCTTCCGTCAGATTATATTGTCTGGAGACAGGCAGCATCCGAACTGGCCAATCTGTTCACGTCGATATACTTAAGTTTTTACTTACGCTTCAAAAAAATATCTATTGTCTGCTCCAACTCCACAGCGGTGGATGTGGGAGCGCGGGCTGCCAGGTTAGCGCGTGTCACGCATGTTTACTATATCAGGGAGATCATGAAAGAAGGCAACGGCATGGAATACAGAAGACCGGGCAGGATGAAACAGCTGTTGGAAGCATCGGATAAGGTGATTTTTATATCTCGGGCAGTAGAAAGAAAATATAAAGTTCGCTACCGTTTGCCCCGAAGCAGACAGTTTTATGATGGATTTATGACAGAAGAGTATTTTCTGCCGAATCATGAAATTCTGGCAAACAGCAAGCTGGTTTTTCTTCAGGCAGGAAGATTTGGAGAGGAAAAAGGGACGCTCGACAGCATAGATCTTATGGCATCGTTGGAAAAAAATGGATATACAAACTGGGAACTCAGATTTTTCGGTGACGGCAGTCCACGGTATGTGGAAAAAATGAAAAAGAAAATCCAGGCCTGTGGCCTCAGTCATAAAATATTTGTTCATCCATACAGTGACTGCATCAGGGAAGAAATGGGACAGGCAGATATTGTGCTGATGAACTCCAGGTGCGAGGGCTTGGGCAGAGTGACCATCGAGGGGATGTTGGCAGGCTGCCTGATTTTGGGCCGCGGAAATGCCGGAACGGAGGAACTCCTTCAGGAGGATGAGCATGGAGTTACCTATCGGGATAAAGAAAGCTTCATCCGTGCGGTTTTGAGTGTCAGCCGGGATAGGGAACGCTATCGACAGATCGCCGCCAGGGGGCAGGAGTGGGCGAAGATCCACTTTGACCGAAGGCAGAACGCAAAGTGCTTCTGTGAGTATTTGGGATTAGGCTGAGCGCATCGCTCTACCGGGACACAGGGATTGTTCAGAGAGAGGATAATGGTTTGATGCTGAAAATTACAAAGGAAAAACTTAACAGAGTTACCGATAGGATAGAAAGCTTTATAGCGAGGCATGAGATCTTATCCGTACTGGCAGCGGTGGTTGTATGCGCGGTGATACTTTCTGTTCCATTGCTGCAGGCGGTGCCGCTTCATACATCGAACGATGAGTTGGGGGCTATCGTGGGCGCGGCAAAGCTGGCAGGGCTGGACTGGAGTTATGTCATTCGTCGTTGCGGATATTACGGATTTGGATATTACAGTTTATTTTTCCCTCTATTTAGGGCAGGGTTGTCCCCGGTTGTGATATATCGGGTGATTCTGGTTGTGACCAGAATCGTGAGGGCCTGCGTGATTATTCCGACCGCGTACTATATTGGGAAGCACTACTGTAAATTATCTTCTTCTCTTGAACTGCTGCTGGCGGCAATGGTATGTGTTTTCCCTTTGCATGCCAATGATGAAACGAACATTATCAACGATATCGTAGTCGAAGCGGTCTTCTGGATCGTCTTGCTGTTTATGTGTAAGATCATAGAACATGAGAAAGAGAGAGGTAAGTGCGTTTGTTTCTGGGCAGGATACTTGCTGACTTGCTTCTATATCATGCTTTTGCATACAAGGGCGCTGTTGCCAGTCATTGCTTCGGGGATGGTTTTGACGGGCGCATTGATTTACAAGAAAAGTAAAGCGGTGTTCGGAATCGTCGGGCTTCTTCCAATATATATGGTGGCAAAAAAAGTAATCTCCGCATATCAGATCAGCGTCTGGAATGCTTCCGGCGGCAGCCTGGTCAACGCGTCTGTGAGTTTTGATGGCAGCATCCGCATTTTTGATTTCACGACCTGGAAAATATGGTTATGTATGGCAGTGGGGCATATCGGGACACAGACTATGCTGACGGGTGGGATGTTTTTGTTGGCGTTGTTTTTGGTAGTGCGATATTTTTACAGGCTGATTCGCTTTGGGGAAAGCGAAGAACTTATATTTAATGCTTTGCTGATGGTTCCCCTGTTGTGCATGGGTGGCGCTGTATTTGCCTTTGCATTTTCCGGCTGGGTCGCTGGCATGCAGAGTACATGGTTTACAGCTTCATATGGAAATGACAACAGCTATAAAGCGTTATGTTATGTGCGTTACTGGAATATCTTTGCCATGCCGGTGCTTTTGTGTTCGATCCGTTTATGGGGACGGGGTCATGGATTGCTGGACTTGAAACCGTTGGGCATCGCCGCGATTTTTCTGGCAGCTGAATTTGCTTTGCTGGTAGTCCCTATCATTCAGAGACATGGGGCGGCTGCTTCTTTCCTTTATACATTCCTGGGCAAAGAAAATGAGGTGGTAGAGGATAATTTCTATTATAAGTGCATGATGGTCACTGTTTTTTTCGTTGTTATAGGAGCTATTCTGGCAAAGTATATCGATTCCAGGTATGCTTTGTGTGCGCTTATAATTTTTTTGGCTATAGGATACCGGAACGTGGAACTTTACTATAACAGGGATGTCAGGGAAAAAATATCATCCCTCGCGGACGCTTCTTATTGTGCCAAGTGCAGTATGGAGAATCATGGAATTGAGTTGGGCACTGTCTACGCGATTGATGAGAGAGCCGCGGACAGCAACTGGCTCCTTTATAGTGTGCTTCAATTCTATTTTTACGACTGTACCATTATAGATGAATATCCTCAGGTTGTCGGGGACAACGATATCATTATCACGACAGAAAGGAATATTCAGCTCGAAAAAAAATTTCGTGGTTTAAATCGCTATGAGTTAGACGAGAATGAGATATGGTACACACGACTGGAATAATTGATTTATGGGTGAAAAAAAAATAAAGCTTGCCAGAACCCAGAATGCAGTCCGAAATATTGCGGCGGGTCTGATAAATAAATTTGTTATATTGATATGCCCGTTTGTTGTCAGGACGGTAATGATCCAGACACTGGGAGTGGAGTATGTGGGGCTGAATGGTCTGTTTACTGCTATATTGGAGGTGCTGAACCTCTCGGAGTTGGGAGTCGGTTCTGCAATCGCATACAGTATGTATCGGGCGGTTGCCCAAGACGATAAAAAGATGATTTGCGCATTGCTGGGATTGTACAGAAAGATATATTTTCTGATCGGATCCGCAGTGATGCTGGCAGGCGTTCTGCTGATGCCCTTTTTGAAATTCCTGATCAAGGGATCTTATCCACAGGATATGAACCTGTACCTATTGTATATGGTATATCTGCTGAACAGCTGCATCAGCTATTTTTGCCTGGGGTATAAGGCGGTAATCCTGGAGGCATATCAGCGGCAGGACATTTTGCAAAATATCATGTCTGTCATGAAGTTTCTGATGTTTGGCGCACAGATCATGATCCTTTGGAAATTTCGAAGCTATTTTGGGTATATCATACTTTTGCCGGTTTTTACAGTGCTGATCAATCTGATCACGGCGCAGGAGGTCAAAAGATGTTATCCGCACTATCGTTGTGAAGGGATCGTGCCGATATCGGAGAAGAAAGAATTAAAAAAAAGAGTGTACGGTCTGATGGTCACAAAATTTTGTGCGGTCACCAGAAACAGTTTTGACAGTATTTTTATATCTTCTTTTTTGGGGTTGGCCGTAAGTGCTCTGTATTCCAATTATTATTATGTCATGAGATCGCTGAGTTATCTGATGGGAATCATTGTACAGGCTGTCTTAGCCGGAGTGGGGAACAGTATACAGACTGAGTCGAAAGAGAAAAACTATCAGGATCTTAAGAAGTTTAATTTTATGTACATGTGGATCGGAGGCTGGTGGACGACCTGTCTTTTATGCTTGTTTCAGCCGTTTATGTTCCTGTGGATGGGAGAGGATAAGATGCTTCCCTTTCCTGTGGTGATATTATTGTGCATGTATTTTTTTCTGCTGCTTTTGGGGGATATGCAAAGCGTCTATTATACGGCAGCCGGACTTTGGTGGTATTACAGGAAACCGACGGTGGTGGAGGCGTGTTTAAACCTTGTCTTAAATTTTGTGCTGGTTCAGATTTGGGGATTAAGCGGAATCATAGCCGGTACGTTGATATCGTTGTTTTTAGTCAACTTTTTATACTGTGAGCGTCTGGTGTTTCGGCACTATTTTCAGAATGGACGCTGCGGGGAGTTCTATGGCTTACAGATCCGGTACGCAATGTCTACATTTTTGGTATCCGTTTTTACTTATATTTTGTGTAGGCAAATTCCTTACGCTGGCAGCGTAAGGGACTGTGCCACGGCTTTGTTGAAGCGTGGAGGACTTTGCATTTTCGTTCCGAACCTGATTTTCTACTTTCTTTACAGGAAAACGGATGAATTCCGCCGTTCTTATTACTGGCTCAGAAAAAGCCGGAAGGGGCAAAGGTAAAAATATGGGAAAATATATAAGGATCTGGATGTATGGCGGCATTCTGATTTTATATTATGCCGCCTGCGGTCTTTTAGACCGTTTGGTTTTTTTGTTTGATTCACGGTTTGAAATGCAGGCGTTGGTCAGCGTACTGTCTCTGTTCGTAGCAACTTGCGCCCTGATGGACTGTGAGGCTTCGGAAAGCCGAAAGAGA
Organism: uncultured Lachnospiraceae bacterium; assembly: GCA_964537765.1. Taxonomy (GTDB): domain Bacteria; phylum Bacillota; class Clostridia; order Lachnospirales; family Lachnospiraceae; genus Brotaphodocola. Next base: position 9,864 of record CAZICB010000027.1, on the reverse strand, counting down.
GAACTTTTTTGTATCCTGGTATTGCTGCTATGTGTCTGCGCAAATAAACGTTCAGGGATGTGGACCGCGATCCTGATCCTGATTCTGCTGCCTTTGTTGGGAATTGCCCTGGGAGAAGCAGAAGCAGGGCGAATGAAGGCTTTACTGAAATGCTTTTTTGTGGAGAGTCTTTTCCTGTGTAATATGCCTCTGTTTGAAACCTTGATCGGCGTGAACAAAAACGGGTGGTATTTTTTTGGAAGCGGCATCGCTGGAGAAATCCTTCTGGCTATTTTTGGATTACTTTTTCAGTATTGCCGGGGAACGGTGATTTCCGGAGATACCCAGGGCAAGGGGGATTTAAAAACGCTCCGTCGGATAATCAGGGGAATCCTTGGGGGTTTTGGCGTTTTCCTGACGGGACTGCTGTTGGGGGGAATGAAAAGTCAGATTGTGCAGACGAAGAATCATCTCCTGCAGTTTCTGAAGACCAATGAAAGCTTGCCGATCAAAGCATCCGTCGACCTGCTTTACCATGTGAGAGATTCCTGCAACTGCGCGGCGGAGAATAATATATTCGCGTATCTGGGCGGAAAGACGCCGTTTTGGTTAGCCATGATTGTGATTACGCTTATTCTGGCTGTTATGCTGAGAAAATACGGATCCATGGGCACTTGGAATGACATGGGCGAGAGGAAACTATTGTTGATCTGTGGAATAACAGGGATGCTGATTCTTCCGGTTACCATAAAGACGCTGCCGGTCTGTATAGGGATGCTATACGCCGGTGGAAATAAATCAAAATCAAGCAGGATTAGACAGGGGAGGAAGAGAGAATGTGGTTGAAAAGAAAAGATGTGTTCAGAAAGACAGCCGTTATTCTGACGGTTGTGCTAACTATGGGCAGCTTAAATCATTTAACGGTTCTTGCCAACCGCGCCGGCGGCCTGGATGCGGAACAGAGTGAAGAGAGCGGGTTTTCTGAAACATTATCATCGGAGTCAGAGCAGATCGAGGAAAAGCAGGCAACGAGGTCTGATGCAGAACCGGTCTTGGAATATGAGGCATCTCCGTCTGACGCTGAGAGCGATCTGCTTAGCGAAGATTCGGAGGATGATGCCGACGGGGTGCTGATAGACGATGTCAACATGGAGGAAGGGGTCTCCTTAGCCAGCGATTCGGATTTGGATGTTCAGAAAGATGCAATGGCAAGTGCGTCTGACGCTTCTTTGTATGATTTGACAGGGATGCCGTATGAATGGGATGGGGAGATTTTGGTTTATGATGTGAATATACCGCACATTATCATCAATCAAGCCTATGGTTCCGCAAAGGAAGGATATACGTCCCATAGTTTCATAGAATTATATAATCCTTTGAGCGAGGATGTGGATTTGTCTTCCTGGTCTTTACATTACCGCTCCAGCGAAGATGGACCGGACTCAGCTGCCTGGAAGAAACTGGATTTGAGCGGCAAAATTGCGGCGCATACATCTTACCTGATATTGGGGAAGGAGATGAAAAACCCGTCCTCAGGTTATCTGGAACTGACCCAGAGCGATCAGCGCTGGACGGATCTTGCCATCCATAATAAAGGATTTACTGTTCTTTTGGCGGCAAATCAGGATGTGCTTTTGGAGGATGAAGATATTTTTGACAATGAAAACATGATGCCGTTCATTGATGGCTACGTCGATCTCCTGGCTGTGTCGGGAAATGACGAAACGGATGAAGAACGGGCTTTGTATTATGAAACAGAGGCATCCGCTGTACAGTCGAAAAAGAAATCAATCCGAAGGGTGGATTTCCAGGATACGGACGATAATGCGGTCGGCGCCGATGTAGAAATCGCGGATTACAGTTCTTCCGATGAGGCTTATATCGCGTCCATAGCGCCGCGTTCTGGCGCGGATGGCGCATGGTTTGGTGAAAGCGGAGAAGACAATGAACCGGAATGGCTGCAAAAGCTGAAGGCTGCGCTTCAGTCTGTCCCGCGTTATTATGGAATCTATTATACGGAAGCCTCGGCGGCAGCAGTGACAGCTGTCCTTGAAAAAATTGATAAAATAGATCTGGAGCAGGCGGAGGAGACGCTGGTTCTTGAATTGACGGCGGAACTGGAAAAGGCGGTGAAACAGCTGGAGTATCAGACCGGAAGTGTGCCGCAGATTTATGTCACGACTGCTGACGAAAACGGAAACAAGCTGGAAAAGGAGACGGGGTATGTAACTACCCATGTCGCCGTCGTGGATACGGATCAAAGTCTGATAGAAGATGTCGCCGCACAGATTAAGGTGAGAGGGAATTCCACGGCATTGGGAGAAAAAAAGCCGTTTAACATTAAGCTGTCCTCGAAACAGGACGTCCTGGAAATGGGGAAGGCGAAAAAATGGTGCTTGCTGGCGAACCTCTATGACCCGACGCTATGGCGCAATTATATCGGGATTGAACTTGCCAGAGAGCTGGGGCTGGAATATACCTCAGAGCAAAGAGTGACGGAGCTTTGGGTTGACGGCATTTTTAAGGGTGCATATGTACTGATAGAACCCGTGGAGGTTGGGGAGAACCGCGTGGACATCGATTTGGCACAGGGGGACTTCCTGTTGGAATACGAATCGGTAAGGGAGGAGGAAGATGTCGCCTATTTTTCGATGGAAAACGGCGCCCGTTTTGCCGTCAGTGAGCCTGAGACGCCCACGGAAGAAGAAATGACCCATATCCGGGAGATCATGGGAATCGCGGAAGCCGCCCTTCAGAGCGGGAATTATGAGAATGTTAAGAATGTGTTTGATACGGAATCATTTGCCAGGTATTGTCTTCTGAATGAGTACATGATGACAAAGGATGTCGCTTATAGTTCCGTTTACCTTTACTTAAGCGATGGCTTGCTGTATGCCGGACCGGCTTGGGACTACGACCTGTCTTCAGGTAATGTATATTTTGATCAGGAGGTTGATGACAAGCTGCAGACAGCGGATAATCTGCTGCTGAAGGAGCTGCTGGATTTTCCGGAATTCCAGAAAGAGATGAAACGCGAGTTTGATCTTCACAGAACCTATCTGATGGATATGTATGGAGTTGGCGGGATCATAGATAATTATACGAATACCTATGCGGATGTAATAGAGCGGAATTATACAAAAGCGGGGTGGGATGTCTCAAAGCAGTATGTTCATCTTCAGAGGGTTCCCGACGCTACCTACGAGGAAAATGTGGAATTTATGAAGAACTGGTTTTCTGAACGCTTTGCATTCCTGGATACATATTTTGCGTCCATAATCGTGGAGGAGCCGGACAGTCCGGCAGAACCGGAGGAGCCGACAGAGCCGACAGAACCGGAGGAGCCGGACAGTCCGGCAGAACCGGAGGAGCCGACAGAGCCGACAGAACCGGAGGAGCCGACAGAACCGACAGAACCGACAGAACCGGCAGAGCCGGAGGAGCCAACGAAACCGGAGGAACCGACAGAGCCGGAGGAGCCGACGAAACCGGAGGAACCGACAGAACCGGAGGAGCCAACGAAACCGGAGGA
>CAZICB010000027.1:0-6253 GCA_964537765.1 uncultured Lachnospiraceae bacterium | reverse complement strand
CGGAGGAACCGACAGAGCCGGAGGAGCCGACAAATGTGACCGTTCCGGATGTATCAGGAAGTAATTCCGGTGGTTCCGGTGGAGGTAATTCCGGCGGTTCAGGTGGTAGATCCGGCGGTTCAGGCGGCGGTTCCGTCTCCGTCTCGTCGGCAAAAGCCATAGAGCCTGATACCTACCCTGGCTCTGTATGGAGCAGCCAGTCAGATGGTACATGGATGCTTCTGAAGTCAGACGGCATACCGGTGCAAGGCTGGGCAATAAAAAATGGACGCTGGTACTATATGGATCCAGAAACAAAGCTGATGAAAACAGGGTGGCATGTTGAGACAGAGGTGGGAGTAAAAGAGTATTATCTGGACTCGAATGGCGCCATGCTGGTTGGATGGTTTTTCCTGGATGGAGCCTGGTATTATACGGACACATCAGGGGAGATCTGTCATGGATGGAAGCTGATTGACGGAAAATGGTATTATCTGGGGACAGATGGAAAACTGCTTGTAAATACTGTGACACCAGACGGTTTTCAGGTGAATGAAAATGGTGAGAGAATATCATAAAGGATGGAGAGCAAAATGAGAAAACGAATCAGGAAAGAAATCGGCGGTATTTGTATGGTAGCGGCATTAATGTTTGCGGCAGTACCGTTTGTTACCATGGCGGATGTGGGTGGAAGTACAGAGACGCAGACAGAGGAGAGGCGGTATGTTGCGGTAGAAACTTCGTATTGTAATCTGTATATTCCGGAGGAAATGGAAAATGAGTTAACCACTTATCTTATTGAAGCAAGGGATGTGACCACGGTCATTTTCCGGTTTGAGATAGAGGGAGAACCTGTCGATCTTTACAGTATTTCTTTCGGAACTGGGGCAGGAACTCCGGTGGGTTGTTTTACAAAAGGAAATACAACGGTTGATATTACCTGTAAAATCAATTCACTGGGGTCGTGGGCGGATGGTAACAATGGTGTGAAACAGGCGCAGGACAGCGTATTTGATGTGTTGGAGAAGCTATCTGAGGAGGATGGATTTTCCGATTACAAGAATTGATTGTGAGGAAAAATCAATTTGGGGGAGGAAAATTATGGTGAAGAAAAGAAAGTTGGCAGTGCTTCTCTTATCGGTAGGAATTGCTGTGGTAGGTTTTTCCATGCCTTCCTTCGCGCAGACAGCCGCGACGGAATTTTCAACAGATTTAGAGAAAGGCGACTCGATTGGAAGCACAGGACTGTATGTGACCTCAAGAAAAAAATACAGCATTGCGCCAGGGATTACGGAGTCCATTTATACAACGAACAATGAGGCAGGTACTTCCCAGACAGTCGCAAACGTCATGGAAGTCGAAGTCTCTTCGGGGAAAGCCAAGATTGTCACCGGTTATGGGAACGATGACCCGTCAAGTAAGGGCTGGACAATGATGACAACGACGAACCAGGCTCATTTGTATGAAAAAAACCATGCTGATGAGAATGTGGTAGGTGGTTTGAACGCGTCATGGTTCAACATTAATACAGGGGAACCAACCGGATACCTGGTGATGAACGGCGTTGTGCATCATAACAGCGCTTCCCGTGCGTGGTCGGGCGCTTTCAGTGACGGATCCGTTTATGTGTTTGAAATGGGTGTCACAATTGAGCAGGCAGAGCAGATGCAGAGCCAGCGTGTCGGACAGGAAGTCAAGCTTGTCGAGGCTGTGGATGGATACACCATGCTTGTAAAGGACGGTGCGGTTTATAATCTTGGCGGCGGAAATGATGGGGCTTATTCACGTGCCGCTGTCGGCGTAAAAGCAGATGGCACAGTGGTCATGCTGGAAGCGGATGGTACGATGGCGCCGCGTTCCGTAGGATACACTGTGGATGAGGAAGCGCAGCTTCTGGTGGCGCTTGGGTGTGAGGCGGCGATCCGTCTCGACGAGGGCGGCTCCGCAACCTATATATCACAGCGCGAGGGAGACGATGATCTATATATGCGCAATACCCCTGCAGGAGGCAGTGAGCGTACTATTTCCGGCACGATTCTCGCTGTTTCGACGGTAGCGGCTACCGGAGAGTTTGATCATGCGTCCATCTCTCCTGACAATGAATATTATACCCCGTCGTCGGAGATCCTGCTGACGGCTATGGGAATGGATTATTCCGGCGGCGCGGCAAATTCAATGCCGGCTGATGTTACGTTTAGCCTTGCGGAGGGAAGCAGCGGGACCGTATCGGAGACGACTGTGAATGATGCGTCGGCGACAGCAACATTTACTGCGGAAGAGGCAGAGGGGGACGTCACGATTCAGCTGGTTTCCGGAAACAGCGTGGTCGGGTCGACGGTGATACATTTATATTACCCGGATTCCCTGGAATTCACATCCGATGAGGTGAATCTCAATTATTCCCAGAGCAGTGATCTGGGATTGAATGCGCTATACAACAACGAGTCTGTTCATCTGAAAGAGGGAGATGTCACGTGGCAGATTACGGATCCGGAAGCAGGTAGCTTTTCCGAGAATCTCTTTGTTGTTACGGATGACCGGAAGTATTCGGGCAGTCCGGTTATTACGGTTTCCCGCGGTACTCTGACTGATTCTGTTACGGTAAATATCGGAATGGAACCGTTGATGATCCTGGATGGGGGCGACGGCGACGGATGGAATTATTCTATGATCGGTACAACGGTGGAGAGCTTTGATGGGATGGCTTCCGATGCGGTAGCCACCTATCACTATGCAGGACGCGGTGGTGTAGTGAGTGGTTCGGTCGTCAGTGATACAGAGGAGGCATATGCGGATATTGTTCGTTTCGGCAATAAGGCGATTCGGCTGGATTATGACTGGACGGGACTCACAGGCACGGATGGGGTCTGTCTGGGCCTGGGCGACAACCTGACCGTGGATGGAGCGCCGACAGCGCTCGGCGTATGGGTGTATCTGCCTGAGGGCATTCCGGTTCCGTGGCTGCGGGCCCAGATCGCAACAAGTACAGATGGGACAAATTATACAAACGCATTTATTAATTTTTCCAACGGAAGTGCGGATAAAGGAGAAGGACTGCAAAGTGGATGGCAATATCTGGAAGCAGATCTAACCCAGTACTCTGGAACGCAAATCCGCGTAAATAGTGGTATGCTGTTCCGGGCGATGGCTACCACGGGTGGGATTGGCTGGAGTACAGTGGACGGAGTAAAGCTGCAGAAGAACGAATTGGTTGGTTGGCTTCTGTTGGATAATCTTTGCATTGTCTACGGTTCCAATAATCAGGATACTATGGCGCCAAGGGTGAACGCGATCCAGCAGCAGAAGGCTGACGGAACCAAGACGGATTTGGAGAACGGGGCCGTTCTTACAGAAAGCCTTTTGAATTTTTATGTGACTTATGATGATAATGAAAATGAGGATCCCTATGCGGAGGGCGTTGAATCGGCATATTTTTATCTGGATGGCGTCTATTATGGCGAGGGTCTCAAAGATACCGTGGGAAGTTTGCTGGCGGGTGTTCAACTGTCAAACGGCAGTCATTCTCTGACATTTTATCTGAAAGACGCATATGGGAACGTAACCCGTGAAACTCGTTACTTTACCGTGGAAGCAGATGGAAACACGCTCCCTGCGGTATGGCTCTCCTATCCGGAGCCGGTAGTTGGTAAGGATTGGGAGTTGACGCTGAATTGCAGCGAGGGCGCCGGAATTTCCAGGCTGGAAACGACTTTGTCTGTCAGCCGTTCCTATCCGGTTAGCAATGTGGAGTTTCCGGAAGGTGTGACTGGGACATGGCAGTATCAGAATGGTATCCTGGATATCAGCATTTCTTCCGTGGAGGCAACTTATACGGAGACGGAACTTGCATCTATTCAAATTCCTGTCCCAGGAAATGTGAGTGAAGGCACCGTCATCAATGTTCAGGTGACAAAAGGGAGTTATACAGCCGGAGATACGGAAAACGAATATTCCGGAGGGTTCACGACCACTGTAGTTGGCAGCAGCGTCAATACCCCTTACCGAATCAAGGCGGATGTCATTGTTCAGGACATGCCGGCTTTTGCCTATGTGACCGAGGATGGCATCGGGGTGGAAGATATAACTGTATACGTGGATGGCGGTATGCTCGGAAAAACAAATGCGGCCGGGGCAATCGATATCAGCAGCCTGAACAGCGAAACAGCCAGCCATACGCTGTATGCGGTGGACGATGACGGAAATTATTCTTATACCATCATTGTATTTTGCTATCCATCTGAAGGGAATGAGAGCGGAACGCCATTCCATATCCTTACAAATCTTGCGGAAGATGCGGCATCGGAGAGAAATATTTCCTGGATGAGCAACGCAAAGTATTCCGACGCTGTGGCGAAGATCCGGATCTCCACATTTGAGAATATGGATGAATTCACAGAAGAAGAGGGAAGCAGCCGTGTGATTTCATTCAGCGGGGATGAAAAGACAGTTCGGAGCAATGGTGTATATTTATCTGGTCTGGATGCGGCTACTACATATTATTATCAGGTGGGTGATGGAACGGTCTGGTCGGAAATCCGCAGCTTTACGACCGCGGATGCAGAAGATGGCCAGACGGATTTCTTCCTGCTTGCCGATATCCAAGAGGAAGAGGCGCTTGCCGGCATGGAAAGGATCGGCACAAAGCTTGCTGAAGAGGACTATGATTTTGGTATTCAACTGGGTGATGCGGTAGATAACGTCCGTTTCTTTGGCCAGTGGGAGGACGCGCTGAGCCTGTTTGATATTGATGGGCTGGCCGATACCAATCTTTTACATATTGTCGGAAATCACGAGGCAGACGATGATGGGAATGGTGCAGAGGCAGCGAACACAATATTTAACCTTGAGGACACATGGTACTCCTTTGATTATGGCGATGTGCATGTGATTGCGCTGAACTATATTTCCAAAAAGCCGGATCTTGCCGAATTCGCCGAATGGATGAAAGAGGACGCGGCGAATACGGATCGTCAGTGGAAAGTATTGGCCACGCACGTACCGGTATACTATACCAACCCGACTGGAGGCGGTGAGATTTACCAGGAAGCACTGCTGGATGCAATCGACGCAGCCGGAATTGATTTCTATTTTGCGGGAAATGACCACAGCTATGCCAGGACAAAGGCTATGAAGGGTGGTGTGCCGGACGCGGGAGGTACGGTATATTACATTTGTGGTTCGACCGGAGGAAAATCCTATGCGGTCGTGGATAATCCTGATTTCTGCTTTGAAAAGGCGACGTTGGATTTTGAAAGCGTATATATGGAGGTCTCCGCAACAAAATACGAAATAACGGTGACCGCATATAATGTGGATAAAGACGGTTCTGTGAATGTGCTGGATACCTATACGAAGCAAGTGCAGGAATGTCGTGACGACGAACACACCTACGTTTATGACCGGGAGATGGGAAGCATTATCTGTTCCGTATGTAATCACAACCAGGCTGAGGACGATGAGCCGTATAATGGCTGGGTCATCGAGTCTGAAACAAAGAACAGAATGTATTTCGCAGCTGGGAAATATGTGACCGGATATCAGGCACTGAAAGCGTTTGATTCCAACGATCAGGTAAGTTACATTTTTGACGAAGACGGTTATTTCTGTACGGGATTTGCGACCAATGGATATTATGTATATTATGCTGTGGATGGAATCTGTCAGACAGGATACCATCTTATTGATGGAAAAGAGTACTATTTTGAGCCAAAGGGATGGAGTGCGCCATATCGTATGAGAGTTGGTGAAATAACCGTGAAACCGGAAAATTCTAACGGCTACTTTACGCAAAATAAAACGATTGCGTTCTGCTACCATGGTGAAGTAAGAAAGCATGAAGACGGCAGCCTGTATTATTATGAAGATGGTTGCATACTTCCGGTTCATTTGGGATTGATTGACGCGGATGGCACTTACTATTACCTTAAGAGTGATTGTACCGCGGCGACCGGATATTATTATATTACAAAAAACAACGGCCTGATGGAGTCCGATTATTATTGGTTTGACGAGATGGGAAGAATGTATGAGCCGGTAAGGGAAATCCGAAGGGATGAGACGGACGGTCAGTTGTATTATTATGTCGGTAATGAAAAGACCTATGCAGGATTAATAGAAATTGACGGGGATTACTATTATGTAAGACAAGGCGGTCTGTTAGCGGTGAATTGTAAATACTACGTGACAAAGAACAACGGGCTGATGGAGTCCGATTACTATTGGTTTGACGAGGAAGGCCGGATGTACGAGCCGGAGATCGGAATCCATATGGATG
>CAZICB010000026.1:0-27258 GCA_964537765.1 uncultured Lachnospiraceae bacterium | reverse complement strand
GGAGGGTCACATCTACGCTTCGCTCCGGTCCGCGCTAAACAAGCGCCACCGGCGCCTAGCGCCCCTCCGAAGAGGGCTAACCGCCTATGCGTCTTAGTAGTACCTGCGAGAAATCATATCACAGAATCTGGAAAGATTCAACAAAAAGTGACTAAAAAATAGACATAACCCCGCTGTGGAAGATCGGGGGTTAGGTAAGACTATTAGCACCCCTGGCGATGTGATGCCAGGGGTTGTTCTGATACCGATATCCCAGCGGTTTTACACGTATTGTTGGTGAATGCGTCATCGATGACGGCGCCGATTTCGGGAGTATGCGCGGCTCCGGCAATCGTAGCCCATCGTGCTTTTTCCGGCACGAAAAACACATTCTCCATCGTGTAGGCGTCACAGTCATCCTCTCAAAGGCGCTTGAAATATAGGCAGATAAGGCAGATATTTTGACATGTTGCGGCTCTTAGATTTTTACTTCTCTCCTGCAATTTTTAAAATCACCCCGGTCACCAGCTGCTTGAAGGTGTGGGATACCCGGGCCGCCGTCTCGGCAACCTCCTCGTGGGAGAGGGGCTTGAAAGACATGCCTGCCGCCAGGTTTGTAATGCAGGAAATGCCGCAGATCCTCATCCCCATATGATTGGCAGCCACGGCCTCGCATCCGGTGCTCATCCCCACCGCATCTGCCCCCAGAGTCCGGCACATGCGGATGGTGGCCGGGGTCTCATATTCCGGTCCGGTCAGCTGCAGATAAACTCCCTCCTTGAGGGGGATGTCCAGTTCCCCGGCGGTCTGGCGGATCAGCTCCTGCAGATCCTCATCATAGACATGAGTCATGTCACAGAAGCGGGGACCCAGCTGTTCTTCATTGGGCCCGATCAGCGGGGAGGGCACAAAGGCTGTGATCTGATCCCGGAGCATCATAAAATCCCCTGGCCGGAAGCCGAAATTGACCCCGCCGGCGGCATTGGTCAAAAACAAAATCTCCGCCCCCATCTGACGCATCAGCCGGATGGGAAGCACCACATCCTCCATGGAATAACCTTCATAATAATGGACCCGCCCCTGCATGATCACCGCAGGCACTTCCCCAATATGACCAAAAAGAAAACATCCCTTGTGGCCGGCAACGGTGGATACCGGAAAACCCGCAATCTGCGAATAGCCGATGGTTTTCTCCACCTGGATCCCGTCCGCATAATCCCCCAGCCCGGAGCCCAGCACCAGGGCGATCCTGGGCCGGAAGGGAATCTGATCCTTGATGCTCTCATAACACTGAATGAGACGTTTGTATGCTGCTGTCATATGGTAATCTCCTAATCTATGCTGCTTCTTATTCTCAGCTGCTATACCCTTCCTTCTCCCTACAGATATTTCTTCATCATCGGACATTCATCCAAGGTTGCGAAGTAATCCTTCGGGGTTTCGGCGCGGCGGATCTTCTGGACTGTTCCGTCTTCTTTCAAAAGAAGCTCCGCGGATTTCAGCTTGCCGTTGTAGTTATATCCCATGGCGAAGCCGTGGGCTCCTGCGTCGTGGATGACCAGCAGGTCTCCCATCTCCACCTCCGGCAGCATCCGGTCGATGGCAAATTTGTCGTTGTTCTCGCAAAGGGAGCCTACCACATCATATTTGTGGTCGCAGGGAGCATCCTCCTTGCCCATGACCGTGATATGATGATAAGCGCCGTACATGGCCGGGCGCATCAGGTTCACAGCGCAGGCGTCCACACCGATATATTCCTTGTGGGTGTGCTTTTCATGGATGGCGCGGGTCACCAGACAGCCGTAGGGCCCCAGCATAAAACGGCCCAGCTCCGTATACAATGCCACATCGCCCATGCCTGCAGGAACCAGCACCTCCTCATATACCTTGCGCACGCCCTCGCCGATGGCGGCAATGTCATTGGGCGTCTGGTCCGGACGGTAGGGAATGCCGATGCCGCCGGAAAGATTGATAAAGGTAATGTGGGCGCCGGTCTCCTTTTTCAGGCGGACTGCCATCTCAAAAAGCACCTTCGCCAGCAGCGGGTAATATTCATTGGTGACCGTATTGCTTGCCAGAAAAGCATGGATTCCGAACTTCTCGGCGCCTTTTGCCTTTAAAATCTTATAGGCTTCTATGATCTGTTCCGTGGTCATACCGTACTTGGCGTCGCCGGGGTTGTCCATGATGTCATTGCTGATCTTGAACAGGCCGCCGGGATTGTAACGGCAGCAGATGGTTTTTGGAATAAAACCCAGCACCTGCTCCACACACGCGATGTGGGTAATGTCATCCAGATTGATGATGGCGCCCAGGTCGTTTGCCAGCTTAAATTCCTCCGGCGGGGTGTCGTTGGAGGAGAACATGATCTCATGTCCGGAAAGACCTACCGCGTCAGACATCATCAGCTCCGTAGCGGAAGAACAGTCCGTGCCGCAGCCGCATTCCTTCAGGATCTGAAGAATGTAGGGATTGGGGGTGGCCTTCACAGCGAAATATTCTTTATAGCCCTTGTTCCAGGCGAAGGCATCCTGCAGGCGCCTGGCGTTTTCCCGGATGCCCTTTTCGTCGTACAGATAGAAGGGAGTTGGATAGGTTTTGGCGATTTCCTCCAGCTGACCCTTCGTCACAAATAGTTCCTTTTCCATAATTGTGGTGCTCCTCAGTTATATTCTCTCGGTCAATCCACTACGATCACCCGCATCATGTTGGTGTGGGTGGCGGGTTCGTGGCGGTTGGCGTGGGTGACCACTCCGGCCGTGACAATGGCAATATCGCCGTCCTCGATGACCTGATGTTCCTTCAGAAGATCCAGCGAATCCTCAATCAGACGGTCCGTGGAGTCGGAACGCTTTGCCTGATAGGGCTTCACACCCCAGTAAATCTGCATCTGGCGCACCGCTGTGGCGCTGGGAGACAGGCCGATGATCTGGGTGAATGGTCTCCACTTGGAAAGCAGGCGGGTGGTGAATCCGCTGATACTTGGCGCGATGATCACCTTTGCGTGCAAATCGTGGGCGGTTGCCACGGAAGAATAGCAAACGGCATTGGAAATATTCTGCATCTGCGCCACTGCCACCCTTCTCTTCCGGTAATACTCCCGGTCCAGATACTGCTCCGTATCCTGGCAGATCTGCGCCATCATCTTGAGCGCCTCCAGCGGATATTTACCCATGGCGGTTTCGCCGGACAGCATCACCGCATCCGTGCCGTCATAAACCGCATTGGATACATCGGATACCTCGGCACGGGTGGGACGGGGATTGCGGATCATGGAATCCAACATCTGTGTGGCCGTGATCACCGGCTTGCAGGCCAGATTGCACTTGCGGATGATAGATTTCTGAATGTGGGGAACCTGCTCCGCCGGGATCTCCACGCCCATGTCGCCGCGAGCCACCATGATGCCGTCGCTGGCCTCGATAATCTCATCCACATTCTCGATGCCCTCCGCGTTCTCGATCTTGGCGATGACCTGAATCGTGGAACCGGACTCATTCAAAATTTCGCGAATTTCACGGATCGCGTCGGCGGTACGCACAAAGGAAGCCGCGATAAAATCAAATCCCTGCTCTATACCGAAACGAATATCTTCCTTATCTTTGTCCGTCAATGCCGGAAGCTTGATCTTTACATTGGGCACATTGACACCCTTGCGCTGCCCCAAATCTCCGCCGTTGACTACCCGGCAGATAATGTCGGCGCCGCTGACCTCCACCACATCCAGCTCGATCAGGCCGTCGTCGATAAGGATCTTATTGCCTGGAGCCACATCCTCATTGAGGCCGTCATAATTGATATGGGCGACGGTCTCGTCTCCGATCACATCGCGGGTGGTCAAAGTAAAGGTCTGACCCGTTTTTAAGGTCACCTTCTGTCCGCCCTTTAAAAGTCCGGTACGGATCTCCGGTCCCTTGGTATCCAGAAGCGCAGCAATGGGAAGCCCCAGTTCTTCCCGGACACTCTTTAACATATCCAGACGGGCTTTTTGTTCCTCATGGTCGCCATGGGAAAAGTTAAACCGCGCAATATCCATGCCATTTAAAGCCAATGCCTTGACCAGTTCTCTGTCATCACTGTTCGGACCCATGGTGCAGATAATTTTTGTTTTTTTCATGATTTTCTCTCCTACCTTCCTTTTTCCTGCTTTCCTTGCTTAATGGTTTCCCTGCCCGGGCTGCTGTGCGCTCCCCTCGGAAGTTACGTGCTGGTGGGTGTATAAATGATCCATGCAATACTCATAATTGCCTTCACATTTGGAACAATACCGGAATTCCAGATTCTCCCCGTCCAGCTCCGTGCGTCCGCAAACCGCACATCTGTGGCGGGCAGCGCCCTTGGGCAGGATCTTGACTTCCTTTTTAAACTGCTGCTTGCGCCGGATCTCCTTTGGCGAATATCGGGCATAATTGCGAGTCATCAAAAAGAACAGGATGACATTCGCCAGAGAAAAGGCTATCATCAGCCGACTGGCGGCCGAGCCGAAAATAAATGAGTAGGCATAGATGCAGGCGTCCGCCACCGCAAGCCATTTCGCCTTCACCGGAATCACGAAAAACAGCATAAACTGCGCGTCGGGAAAGCAAATACAAAAAGCAAGAAAAATGGACAGGTTAATGTATCCGGTGGTGGCCGTTATAAAGGAATATCCGGTCAGAAAATATGCGGCGAGGCAGGCCAGCACCTGCCCGAGCACACCCATAAAGAAAAACACATTGAACCGGAAGGATCCCCAAACACTTTCCAGGGTCTGACCCAGATTATAGTACAAAAACAAAGCGATCACCCCGAAAAGCAGGGTGTCAAACTGCATATTGCCGATGGACGGCGGAAAAATCAAAAAGGTCACAATCCGCCAGAGCTGCCCGTGCAGGATGGCCCGCGCGTCCAGACACAAATATTCCACATAAATCTGGGTGAAGGCGCTCGCGCCGAAGGTATAGCCCACCAGCCCGACGGCATATAAAATAATGATATAATACATCAGATTGGGAATCGCATATTTCTGATATTTCTGTTCCAGCTTTTTAAAAAACTCCATTCAAACTCCTTACCCAGGCACCTGCGTCAAAACAGGTCCTTTTTTGAAAATATAACCGTAACCACAAAGGACAGGGCCGCCGTAAAGGCGAGCACAATCCAGAATCCCCATACATGGTTGGCATAAGGCATTCCCGCCGGATTCACATTCATGCCATAAAAGCCGGCAATCATCATCGGAATCGACATGACGATGGTCACCGTCGTCAAAAACTTCATAACATAGTTCAGATTGTTGGAAATAACCGAAGAAAAGGCATCCATGGTTCCGCTTAAAATACCGCTGTAAATATTGGCCATCTCGATAGCCTGCTTATTCTCGATGATGACATCCTCCAGAAGCTCCGCGTCCTCCGGATATTTCTTGATCTTCTCACTGCGCATCAGCTTCTCCAGCACAGCCTCATTGGAACGCAGAGAGGTGGTAAAGTAAACCAGGGATTTCTCCAGCTCCAGAAGCTCGATCAGTTCCTGGTTTTTCGGGGATTTATGGAGCTTCTTCTCCACAACCTCGCTCTTTTTGTCGATAATGCGCAGGTATTGCAAAAACAGAGACGCATTCTTATAAAGTACCTGCAGCACAAAACGGGTTTTCATATAAGTGTGAAAGTCCCGAACGCGCCCGTCCATAAACGCGGATAAAACCGCCGTATCCTCCAGGCAGACGGTAATGATAACATTATCCGTCATAATAATGCCCATAGGGATGGTCACGTACCAGTCCTTTTCATTTCGCTCTTCCAGAACCGGGATATCCACCACCACCAGGCTGTAGTGGTCCTCCGTCTCAATACGGGAGCGCTCCTCTTCATCCAGCGGCGCTTTCAGATGGTCAGGGTCAATGTCATACTGCTCGGCAATCTCCAGGATCTCCGTGGCCGTGGGGTCCGTCAAGGCAATCCAGCAACCGCTTTCCACTTCATCCCTCTGATGTACGGTTCCTTCTTCTGTTTTAAATATGCGAATCACGTCTTTTCTCCTTCTCGTTTGGACTTGATTCTTTCATGCTCCATTTATTATAATTTCTGAACCATTGTTTGTCAAACGGATTGACTTTCATTTTCCAAAGTATCCAGAAATTTATTCGTTTCTTAACTCTTTTTTTACAGCTGCGCAAATTGTATTCTTTCGTATTTTGTGTTAGAATAAGCGTGCAATGCATGCTGTATGCATTTTTTTTGTTTTTTTGTTACTATTCACAGCCGATTTGGGCAGGTATACCGCTTCGTTGTGCTTGCACATAAGAAGCGGTATACCTGATCCAAATCTGACTGCGAAGCAGGAACTCCACTCACATGAGCAAAACGCACGCCGCAAAGCGGGGTGCAAAAAGCTGCGCAGCAGCGGGTTTTGCGAATGAGACGTGGAGGGCTGTGAATGGTAACTGTTTTTTGAAAAAGGAGGCGGGGGTTATTCCCACACATATGAGTTTCAATCATAAACTTGGAATCGACATCGGTTCCACCACTGTAAAAATTGCGATTATCGATAAAGATAACCATCGACTCTTTTCCGACTATGAGCGTCATTTTGCCAATATTCAGGAAACCCTGGCCACATTGCTGACCCGCGCCAGGGAAAAGCTGGGGGAACTGACCGTTCTTCCCAGCATCACCGGTTCCGGAGGCCTGACCTTGTCCCGGCATCTGCATGTACCCTTCGTCCAGGAGGTGGTAGCCGTAGCTACGGCGCTTCAGGCGGAGGCTCCCCAGACCGACGTGGCCATAGAACTGGGCGGCGAGGATGCCAAAATTATTTATTTTACCGGCGGTATTGACCAGCGGATGAACGGCATCTGCGCCGGAGGCACCGGATCCTTTATCGATCAGATGGCCTCTCTTTTGCAGACCGACGCGTCCGGTCTCAATGAATACGCCAGGAATTACCAGATGATCTATCCCATCGCCGCCCGCTGCGGCGTATTTGCCAAGTCTGACATCCAGCCTTTGATCAATGAGGGCGCCACCAGAGAGGATCTTGCGGCATCCATCTTCCAGGCGGTTGTAAACCAGACCATCAGCGGACTTGCCTGCGGCAAGCCCATCCGCGGCACTGTGGCATTTTTAGGCGGACCCTTACATTTCCTTCCGGAGCTTCGGAATGCCTTTGTCCGCACCCTGAATCTGGACCGGGATCACATTGTGGCGCCGGAGCATTCCCATCTGTTTGCGGCCATTGGCTCAGCCATGAACTCCACGGAGGAAGCTTCCGTTTCCCTGACGGAGCTGATTAACCGCCTGACAAACGGCATCCAGATGGATACGGAGATCAAGCGCATGGAGCCGTTGTTTGAGTCCCAGGAGGATTATGACCTTTTTCTGGAGCGTCACAACTCTCACCGGGTACGGACCAGGAATCTGGCTGACTACCAGGGCAAATGCTTCCTGGGCATCGATGCCGGCTCCACCACCACCAAGGTGGCATTGGTCAGCGAGGATGGAAGCCTTTTGTACAATTTCTACTCCAACAACAACGGCAGCCCCCTGGCAACCGCCATCCGCTCCATGCGGGAAATCCGCGCCTTGCTTCCGGAGGGCGTCGAGATTGCCTGGTCATGCTCCACCGGCTACGGCGAAGCGCTTTTAAAGGCGGCGCTGATGCTGGACGAGGGGGAAGTGGAGACCATCTCCCACTATTATGCCGCCGCGTTTTTCGAGCCGGAGGTGGACTGTATTCTGGACATCGGCGGCCAGGATATGAAATGCATTAAGATCAAGGACAACACTGTGGACAGCGTCCAGCTAAACGAGGCCTGCTCCTCCGGCTGCGGCTCCTTCATCGAAACCTTTGCCAAGTCCCTGAACTTTCAGGTGGAGGACTTCGCCAGGGAAGCTTTGTTTGCCAAAAATCCCACGGATCTTGGCACCCGCTGTACCGTATTTATGAATTCCAATGTCAAGCAGGCCCAGAAGGAGGGCGCTTCCGTGGCGGATATCTCCGCCGGCCTTGCCTACTCGGTCATCAAGAACGCATTGTATAAAGTAATCAAGATCACCAGCCCTTCCGATCTGGGCAAGCATGTGGTGGTTCAGGGCGGCACCTTTTACAATGACGCGGTGCTGCGCAGCTTCGAAAAGATTTCCGGCTGCGAGGCGGTCCGCCCGGACATTGCCGGAATCATGGGCGCCTTCGGAGCGGCGCTGATCGCCCGGGAGCGCTATGACGCCTCCAAACATACCTCCATGCTGTCCCTTGACAAGATTATTAATCTCAAATACGACACCTCCATGGCCCGGTGCAAGGGCTGCACCAACCACTGTGTGTTGACCATCAACCGCTTTGATGGGGGCAGGCAGTTCATCAGCGGAAACCGCTGTGAGCGAGGCCTTGGAAAGGAAAAGGCGAAAAAAGAAATTCCCAACCTGTTCGACTACAAATACCGCAGGATGTTTGATTATGAGCCGCTGACACCGGACGTGGCGGTCCGGGGAACCATCGGCATCCCGCGGGTGCTGAACATGTACGAGAACTACCCCTTCTGGGCGGTATTTTTCCGGGAACTGGGCTTTCGGGTTGTACTCTCCCCCCAGTCCACCCGCCAGATTTATGAGCTGGGCATCGAGTCCATCCCCAGCGAGTCGGAATGCTATCCGGCAAAGCTTGTCCACGGACACATTGCCTGGCTGATTAAACAGGGCGTCACGGAGATTTTCTATCCCTGCATTCCCTATGAGCGGAATGAGACCCCGGACGCGGGCAACCACTACAATTGCCCCATGGTGACCTCCTACGCGGAGAACATAAAAAACAATATGGAAGAGCTCGCGGAGCACCAGATCCATTTCATGAATCCTTTCCTGGCCTTCACAAACGAAGAGGTTCTGACGAAACAGCTGATCGTGGAGATCGGCAAGGAATACGCTATCTCCTCCGTGGAAATCCAGAAGGCCGCCCATGCCGGCTGGGAGGAGCTTTTGGCGTCCCGCCGGGATATGGAAAAGAAGGGCGAGGAAACCATCGCCTGGCTGAAGGAGCATGGACGCCATGGCATCGTGCTGGCCGGACGCCCCTACCATGTGGACCCGGAAATCCATCACGGAATCCCGGAGATGATCACCTCCTACGGCATGGCAGTATTGACGGAGGATTCCATTTCCCATTTGGGCCAGGTGGAAAGGCCGCTGATCGTCACCGACCAGTGGATGTACCATTCCCGCCTTTACAAGGCGGCCTCCTATGTCAAGCAGAGCAATCTGCTGGATCTGGTCCAGCTGAATTCCTTCGGCTGCGGCCTGGACGCGGTGACCACCGACCAGGTTCATGACATTTTGTCCGGCTCCGGAAAGATCTATACGGTCTTAAAGATCGATGAGGTCAACAACCTGGGAGCCGCCCGTATCCGGATCCGCTCCCTGATCGCCGCCCTGCGGGTGCGGGAGCAGAAGCATTATGCCAGAAAGATTGTCTCCAGCTCCTACAATCGGGTGATATTCACCAAGGAGATGAAGAAGGATTATACGCTTCTGTGCCCCCAGATGTCACCGATCCATTTCGAGCTGATCGAGCCTGCCATCCGGGCTTTCGGCTATAAGATCGAAGTCCTGCAGAATGACAATCGTTCTTCCGTCGATGTGGGACTGCAGTATGTAAACAATGATGCCTGTTACCCGTCCCTGATCGTCATTGGCCAGATCATGCAGGCGCTGCTCTCCGGCAAATATGACCTGGACCGCACGGCGGTGCTCATGAGTCAGACCGGCGGCGGATGCCGCGCCTCCAATTACATAGGCTTTATCCGGCGGGCGCTGGAAAAAGCCGGTATGTCCCAGATCCCGGTGATTTCCATCAACTACAACGGCATGGAAACCAACCCGGGCTTCCAGTTTACCCCCGCCCTGCTGGCCAAGGCCATGCAGGCAGTCGTCTACGGCGATGTCTTCATGCGGGTGCTCTACGCCACCCGCCCCTACGAGAAAGAACCGGGAAGCGCAAATGCCCTCCATCAGAAATGGAAGGAACGCTGCGTCCGCAGCCTGTCCAAGCGCTCCCCCGGCATGATCGAGTTTGGCCGCAATGTGCGCGGCATTGTCCGGGACTTCGACAAGCTGCCCCGCAGAGACGAGAAAAAACCGAAGGTAGGCATTGTGGGGGAGATTCTGGTGAAGTTTTCCCCGCTGGCGAACAATCATATCGTGGAACTGCTGGAATCTGAGGGCGCTGAGGCTGTGATGCCGGATTTGATGGACTTTTTGCTCTACTGCTTCTACAATAATAATTTTAAGGCGGAACACTTAGGCGGCAAGCAATCTGTCGCCCGGATCGGCAACATGGGCATTTCCCTGCTGGAATACATGCGAAAAACCGCCCGCAAAGAGCTGGAGGCCAGCGAACATTTCCAGCCGCCGTCGCGCATCTGGGAACTGGCCAGCATGGCAAAGGAATTCGTCTCCCTGGGCAACCAGACCGGCGAGGGATGGTTTCTGACCGGGGAAATGCTGGAGCTGATCCACAGCGGCGTGCAGAACATTGTCTGCACCCAGCCCTTCGGATGTCTGCCCAACCACATCGTTGGCAAGGGCGTGATCAAGGAGCTGCGCCGCAAGCATCCCCAGGCGAACATCATCGCCGTGGACTACGACCCCGGCGCCAGCGAGGTCAACCAGCTGAACCGCATCAAGCTGATGCTGGCAACAGCAAATAAAAATCTGGAAAAATAACCGTGAATGCAGGAGACGCCCGGCTAAGCCGGGCGTCTCCTGCCTGAAAGATCAATCGCAAAAGTCTGAAGGTTCAAAACAGACCCGGGAAGAAGGTCGCTGGAATTGCCAGCCACAAATTCGGGAAAAGAACCAATAGCATCAACACAAGAAGTGAGGACAGAAAATAGGGAAGGGTCCCCTTAAACGCATCCTCAATGGTGATTCCGCTGATGGAAGAGGCGATCAACAGGCAAAGCCCATAGGGCGGGGTCACAAGACCCAAAGCCAGGGTAACCACAATGATCAGGCCCAGAATAATCGGGCTGATCCCCAGTGCCGTGGCAGACGGCAGAATGATAGGGACAAACAGGATCATCGCCGGGACCGCGTCCATGAACGTACCCACAAACATAAAAAACGCCACAACTACCAGAAGGAATATCAGGCTTCCGCCGCTCATGTTTAAGAAAAACTGCTGTACGATCACATTTAACTGGTAATAGCTCAAAAGCTCACCTAACGCATTTGCCGTTGCCAATGCAAACAGGGACAGGGAGGACATCTTCATCGTCTCAATCAAAATCCGCGGCAGGTTCTTTACCTTGATGGTTTTGTAGAAAAACAGGCCAATAAACAAGGCATAGATGCTTGCAAAGGCCGCGGATTCCGTAGGAGTAAACAGACCGGAAACGATACCGCCAATCAGGATGATGGGAGTCAGCAACGCAGGAAGGGACTGAAACACCAGCTTCAGAACCTGAGGAAGCGGCACGCGCTCACTCTTGGGAAAATTTTTCTTTTTGGAATACATTTTTACCACAATCATCATGGCTACACCCAGAAGGATCCCGGGAACCAGGCCGGACATAAACAAGGCTCCGGTACTGACATTTGCGATTCCCGCGTACACCACCATCGTGATACTGGGCGGAATGATGGAGCCCAATGTAGAGGAAGCTGCAGTGACACCCACAGACGTTCCCTTGTCGTAGCCCTGCTTTTCCATGGACGGGATGAATATTTTTCCCACGCCAGCGGTATCTGCCTGGGAGGAACCGGAAATACCGGCGAAAATCATGGACACCAGGATATTGGAATAAGCAAGCCCGCCGCGCAGATGGCCTACTAATGCATTACAGCAATCGATCAGTTTCTCTGTGATTTCCCCCTCATTCATCAGATTTGCCGCCAGAATAAAGAGCGGGACCGCCAAAAGCGTGAAACTGTTCAGTCCATTAAACATTTTTGAAAAAACAACCGTATTCGGGATCTGTGCCAATGAAGCAATGCCCGTAAAGGATACTACACCCAGGGCAAAGGAAATCGGCACTCCCAGGACTACAAAGGCGACAAACATGATTACAAGGATTGCACCCATTACTTTTTTCCTCCTTTCAGCAGCTTGCCAAGGTCTTCAATCATCAGATATACCAGATAAATGGCGGATGTGACTCCACACAAGGGCAGGCACAGCCAGGTCGGCCCACGCTTAAAGGAAGGAATATTCACCCAGGTATAATTCCAGAACTGCCTGGTTACTTTGTACCCGTAGTAAATCATTAATACCGCAAAAATCAGCATAATAGCGGAAATAAACAGGGAAAGCAGATTCCTAAGGGTTTCATTTTTCAGCAAATCACTGATGGAAGTGAACGCGAAATGTTTCCTTTCATAGACCATGGCGCCGGCTCCCATAAATACCGCCCAGATAAAGGAGTACATGGACACATCCTCCGTCCAGGTAGCGGCAATTCCCAGATAACGGGACAACATCTGAAATACCACGGTAAGCAGGAAAATACAAAGAAAGAAACCTCCGACTGCCACCTGGATTTTCTGGATCGTTTCGATGAATCTCTTCATATTGCCTCTCCTTTCTCATTTCGCCGCGGCGCGGATCATATCCAATTCAGCGGTCATGTCATTGTCTGCCGCAAACTTATCCTGGATTGGCAAAGCCAGAGCTTTGAAAGCTTCAATATCCATATCCTTGAATTCCGTCACAATCGCTCCGTCCGCGATCACTTTTTCCTTGGACTCTTCAAACATCCGATAAACAACTTCCCGTTCTTCCTTCGTGCATGCTTCCACCGCCTCATCGATCCAGCCTTTCTGCTCGTCGGTCAGGCCGTCATAGAAATGACCGTTCATTAAAAGCAGGCGGGTTGTGTAGTCATGGTGAGTTTCGGAAATATATTTCCCATTGTCCGTCTTATGATGCTCTTTCAACATGAAACTGGTGTAATCGTTTTCCGCGGAATCCACAACGCCCTGCTGCAATGCCTGATACAGCTCACCCCATGCCACCGTGGTGGGAATCGCGCCGCATGCCTTCCAGAAATCCTGCTGCACCTGAGAGGACTGCGTGCGGATTGTCATACCTTTCAGATCCGTCGGAGTTTTCACTTCTTTTTTTCCATAATAATCACGCACTGAGGAAGACCAATAGGCCATGATGCGGAAATTATTGCCGGTCTTCTCACTCACGATCTGCTTCATCTTATCGCCAAACTCTCCGTCCAGACAGGCCTCCCAGTGGTCAAAGCCGTCAAACAAATAGTTTAAGGAGAAAATATCCACCTCGGGAACGCCGATAGCTGTCATAAAGCCCGGGGAAGCCACAACCATGGATGCCGCCCCCATTTCCAGTTTCTCAATCAACTCATTCTCATTCTCGCCCAGGGTCCCCTTGTGTACGGTTACGGAAATTTTGCCGCCGGACACCTCCTCGGCTACCTCTTTGAACTTGTCCAGACCATAGGAATATGGATTGTCCGCGGAGGTCTGGTTGGATGCGATGATCAGATTCAGCTCCGCCGCGCCGGAATTTCCACCTGCCGCGGCCCCTGTGCCAGTGTTTGCCGAAGGAGCTGCGCTCCCGCTGCCGCAGCCCGCCAATGTCAACGCTGCCATAACGCCTGCCAATACTACGGAAATCTTTTTCTTCATGTTTTTTTACCCCTTTTCTTTTATATTTTGTCCCTCTCCGGGTTTTTTACATTGCCAGAACAGAATTCCAGATCTCTTCGATCACCGGGATTCCATTCTCCCGGTTCTCCCTGCGGGTATTGATCTCAATTTCACCCGGATAGAATACCTTGCCGCCTTCGGTAATCGGCTCGGAGGATTTGATGTCCGCCACCAGCTCTTCCACGATGCCGTCGGTGACGGAGCTGTCCTGGAATTTGCCCGGATCAATGGCGATCATGATCTGAGACAGACCCACCTCATCCCCGAAGGTGCCGATCTTTTGCACAGAGTTGGCATTTGTCAGAACCGTAGAGATCAAATCAAGCAAAATGGAAATGCCGCTTCCTTTCCAGTATCCCATGGGAAGAACCCTCCAGGTCTTCTCAATGGCCGCCGGATCAGTGGTCAGATTCCCCTCTTCATCGTAACCGCCAGGAACCGGAAGCTGCTGTCCCTTCAGCCTTGCCTCTTCAATCTTTCCATAGGAAAACTGGGACACAGCACAGTCTACGACTACATGCTCACCATTGCTCTTTGGCACTGCGAAAATGAATGGGTTGTTTCCGATCTTGCAGTCCTTGCCGCCCCATGCGGGCATGTTTGGCATCGTATTGGACCAGCAGATGCCGATGCAGCCCTGATCCGCCGCCTGCCAGCCGTAGCTGCCGCCGCGCATCCAGTGATTATTGTTTCCGAGAGCTACCATGCCGATGCCGTACTGCTTTGCCAGCTCACAGGCACGGTCCATGGCCTGCTTGGCATTTAACGGACCAAATCCCCGATGGCCATTCCATCGCTCGATAGCGCCCATGCTCATCTCGCAGCTGGCAGTTACTTCCGGATCAATTTCCCCCTTGTCCAGGTAATCCACAACACGGGGAAAACGGTTGATGCCATGGCTGTAAATACCATCCAGACTGTTTTTGGCAAATACGGAAGCGGCATCCGCTGCATTTTTTTCACTGAAGCCTCTGCTCGCCAACACCCTCTGAAACTCCTTCACCATGTCCTCATACTGAACTCTTAACATTTTTTTCCTCCTTATTGTTTTTTTGTATTTTGCAATCGATTGCAAAACCTTATGATCGTATGATACTCTATTTTGCAATCGATTGCAACTGTATAAACTAACAAATTATCAATCTTCTTTTTGTGCAATTTTCCATATTTCGTTTCTTGGAACAAAGATGAATTCACCCCGAAGGACTTTATGATTTACAGAATTAGTTTTTTCAATGCAGTGAGACGCGTCACCGGCGAGTCTCACTGAATCCTGATGGAAAAAATGCTGCCGTTTTCTCACGCGGCAGCATTTTTTTAAGTACTTTCCCGTTCAATAATCTCTGACAGAAACTGCAGTTTTTTATGTTGTATATTCCCTTCCAGGCCTTCCTGCAGAATCTGGGCAGCAGCCTCGCTGAGAACCTCCAGGCGGTTATCCAGGGTGGTCAGCTTGGGAATGCAGATCTCCCCATAGATGGTATTGTCCACGCCAATCATCGCCAATTGTTCCGGCACGGATACTCCCAGGTCGTAGGCCGCGCGGATACCGCCCACGGCAATCCTGTCCACAGAAAAGATAATTCCCTGCACGTCCGCATGCTCCTTCAGAATCTTCTCTGTAACCTGGTATCCGCTTTTTAAAGAATTATCCCCCGCATCATAGATCCACAGATCCTCTTTCCCGGCTCCCATGCAGATCATGCCATCACAGTAGCCCTGCTGTTTTTTTAAGTTTGCCGGTGAAATCAGGTCGATGGCAAAAGCAATCCTTTTCTTTCCCTTCTTCGCCAATAGCTCCACGCAATGCCGGATGCCCACATCCTCGTCCACAATCACGCCGGAAACATTCGGCAGATCCAGATAACCATTGACAATCACCACTGGAACCTGGGGCAAATGCTGTTTGATACTTTCCTTCACCCGTTCCGTACCAAACATGGATCCCATCAGGATCAGACCTTCCACACGACGCTGCTCCATCAGGCGGATATACTCCACCTTTCGTTCCTCACTCACTCCGGTACTCATGATGATGCTGCAATAACCCTGGCGAGTCAGCTCCTGTTCGATGACAAAGGCACTGTCCACGTGATGCATGACACGGATATCCTCAATGAGGATTCCTATCATCCTGGTGGACTGCATCACCAGCCCCCGGGCGGCTGCATCGGGAGTGAAGTGGTACTTCTGCAGAAGCGCCTGCACCTTCTGGCGGGTTTCTTCCTTGATCCCCGGCTTGTTGTTGATCACCCGGGATACGGTGCTGGCGGCCACGCCGGCTTCCTTTGCAATATCATAGATAGTCATCTGTTCTGCTCCCCTCGTCTGTTTTCTGGCGGTCCTATAAACGCTTCAAATCAAAAGAATTTATTATATTCCGCAATCGATCGCAACACTTAGGCTTTCAAAAATTCCATTAAAAATGCCTGTTGAACAGCAAAGCGACTTAGATCAAATTGCAAGGAATAAAGCAATTTTTGGTATCAATCGGAATAACTTCTTCACACATACAGACAATACCACCGCTGCCCCGTTCCAGTTTTACCTTATCAAGCAATTCATATTTTTTGACTTCCCTCCGGTCAGGATTCGCTGACTTTTTGATTTCCAATGGATGAATCACACCGTTTTCTTCCACAAACACATCAATCTCTTTTGCGTTGGAATCCCGGTAATAGGTCAGGTTGGCCTTAGAAGGCGCATAGGCAAAATTTTTGAGCAGTTCAATGATAACATAGTTTTCAAAATAATGTCCGCTGGCCGCTCCGTTCATCAGCGTATCTCTGGTAAGCCACATCGACAGATAAGCGCACAAACCCGTATCGCAAAAATACAGCTTAGGTGTTTTGGTAAGCCGTTTCAGTTCATTATTGGCATAAGGCGGCAGCAGATAGATGATACCTAAGCTCTGCAGCAGGCGTACCCATTCCTTTGCTGTTGGCTGTGATATTTCCGCCGCGTCTGCCAAAGTCTTATAATTGACTTGCTCCGCGACCAGAGCAGCACAAGCGTTCAAAAATTTGCGAAAACGAACCGTATCGGTAATACCGCCCTCTTCAGACACATCCCGCATAAGATAGGTTTCAATGTAGGAATTGAAATATTCCTGCCTTTGCTCTGAGTCGGCCAGCAATGCATCCGGCATACCGCCGCGCCAGATATGTTCAAACACATCCACGATGTCATTCTTTTTTGCAAGGGGCTGTCTTTGCAGTAAACAGGGCAGTGAAAAATCAAGCTCATTCGGGAAATTCAGCCCTTCTATCTCGTTTTTCGACAGGCTGTAAAGCTCCAGAATTCCGATTCTTCCGGCCATAGTTTCACGGATATTTTTCATCATTTTGTATTGCTGTGATCCGGTCAGCCAGAACAAACCGCGTTCTTCACTTTCGTCACACATCACCTTGATCTGCTCAAACAGCTCCGGCGCCTTTTGTATTTCATCGATAATAATCGGCGGTTTATAGGTCTGGAAAAACAACACCGGATCAGATTTTGCAAGAACCCGCGCCATTGCATTATCCATAGACACATAGGTACGGTTTTGCTCTGCAGCCAGATGTTTTAACATTGTCGTCTTTCCGACCTGCCTCGCACCTGTCACGAGAACAGCCTTAAAAAAAGAACTCATGCGTAAAAATTTGCGCTCCAATGCGCGTTCCATGTATTTCATAGACCGGCCTCCTGATTTTTAGGAAAATATAAAGTTAAGTTTATATTATCCTAAAATTAGATTTGTGTCAACCACCTGCCTACTCCAATTCGCTCATGCCCGTATAAAGTTCATAGTACCGGCCCTTCATGGCCAGCAGCTCGTCGTGGTCTCCCCGCTCGATGATCCGGCCCTGCTCCAGCACCATGATGGCGTTGGCATTGCGCACGGTGGACAGGCGATGGGCAATCACAAAGGTGGTCCGGTCCGCCATCAGCCGGTCCATGCCGTGCTCGATGTGCTTCTCGGTCCTGGTATCCACGGAACTGGTGGCCTCGTCCAGAATCAGCACCGGCGCCTTGGAGATGGCCGCGCGGGCAATGTTTAAAAGCTGGCGCTGCCCCTGGCTTAAGTTCGCCCCGTCGCCCTCTAACATGGTCTGATAGCCCTGAGGCAGACGCATGATGAAGGAATGGGCGGAGGCGGTTTTTGCCGCCTGGATTACCTCCTCGTCGGTGGCATCCAGCCGTCCGTAGCGGATATTTTCCATGACGGTTCCTGTAAACAGGTGGGTGTCCTGGAGCACCATGGCGATATTTTCCCGCAGGCTTCTCCGTTTTAATTTTCGAATATCCACCCCGTCGATGGTGATAGCTCCGCCCTGAATGTCATAAAAGCGGTTGATCAGATTGGTAATGGTGGTCTTTCCAGCGCCGGTGGAGCCTACGAAGGCAATTTTCTGTCCCGGCTTCGCGTAAAGGCTGATGTCCTGCAGAATCACCTTATCCGGGTTATAGCCGAAGGTCACATGATCCAGCACCACATGTCCCTTCATGGGCGAAAGCACCACCGCATCCGCTCCGTCCGGTTCCTCGGGTTTTTCATCCATCACCGCAAACACCCGCTCCGCGCCGGCCAGGGCGGAAAACACGCTGCTGACCTGCATGGAGATCTCGTTGATGGGACGGCTGAACTGTCTGGAAAAGTTCAAAAATACTGTCAGGCCGCCCACGTCAAAATTACGGAAAATGCACAGCAGGCCGCCGATACATGCCGTCAGGGAATAGTTTACCTGGCTTAAATTGCCCATGACCGGCCCCATGATCCCGCCGAAAAACTGGGCGCGGATCTGATTCTCCTTCAAATCCCGGTTCAGCAGGGAAAAGTCCTCCCGGGCAATATCCTCGTGGCAGAACACCTTCACCACTTTCTGCCCGGTGATCATCTCCTCGATGTAGCCGTTTAAGGTACCCAGGGAGGACTGCTGCTCGGAGAAATATTTCTGGCTCCGGCCTGCCACGGCTCCGCCCGCCTTCATCATCAGGGGAATCATCACCACAGTCACCAGGGTCAGCCAGATATTGGTATAAATCATCAAAAACAAAGTGCCGACAATACTTAAGGCTCCGGAAAACAGCTGCACCAGCGTGTTGGACAGCATCTGCCCAATGGTATCCACATCGTTGGTAAAACGGCTCATCAGGTCACCGTTGCTGTTGGTATCATAGTAGCGGATCGGCAGCGCCTGCAGCTTCCCGAACAGATCATCGCGGATCTTCCTCAACGCGTTCTGGGCGATGGTCAGCATGATCTTTGCCTGAAAGTAATTGGCTCCCACGCCGACGAGATAGACAGCCGCCATCAAAAGCAGCGCCCTGAAAAGTCCTGCCGGATTCCCGCGGCTTCCATCCACCGGAGCGATATAGGTATTGATAATGGGGCGCAGCATGTAAGCCCCCAGCAAGGTCCCGATGGAATTTAAAATCACGCAGACAAAAGCCAAAGCCATCTTCGCCTTATCCTCCCGGACATAGGCAAGCAGGCGGCGCACCGTCTCCCGGCTGTTCTTCGGTCGTTTTCCGGTGTGCATGCCTCCCCGCCGGTTCGGTCCGCCGGGTCCTCCCGGTCCCGGCCCCGGCCCAGGTCCCATGGCCGCCATCTGAGACAACGAGCTGCCGGTGCGGCGATAGCGATGCTTCAGACTCTCCATCCTTCGGTTCTGGTCCATCATGCGCTCACCTCCTTCTCACGCTGAGAATAATAGATCTCCTGGTAAGCCTCACAGGAAGCCAGAAGCTCTTCGTGGGTTCCCATGCCGATGATTTTTCCATCCTCCATCACCAGGATCTGATCCGCTTCCTCGACAGACCCGATCCGCTGGGCGATAATAAATTTGGTCGTATCTTTCAAGGTCGTCCGGAAGCATTCGCGGATTCTGGCCTCCGTTGCCGTATCCACGGCGCTGGTGGAATCATCCAGAATCAGGATCTTCGGACGGCGAAGCAGGGCACGGGCAATGCAAAGCCGCTGTTTCTGGCCGCCGGATACATTGACTCCGCCCTGTCCCATATCCGTATCATAACCGTTCGGAAAGGATGTGATAAAGTCATCTGCCTGGGCAGCTCCGGCCACCTCCCGGATCTCCTCCATGGAAGCCTCCTCGTCGCCCCAGCGCAGGTTTTCCTCGATAGTTCCGGAAAAAAGGGTGTTTTTCTGGAGCACCATGCCGATGCCCTCCCGCAGTCTGCGCAAGGAATATTTGCGTACATCCACGCCATCCACCAGCACCTGCCCTGCCGTCACGTCATAAAGCCGGGGAATCAGCTGGACCAGGGAAGTCTTTCCGCTTCCGGTGGTGCCGATAATGCCGATCACCTGACCGGGCCGGGCGGTAAAGCTGATATGCTCCAACACCGGCTTGCCGCCGTCCTTCTGATAGCTGAAAGACACATCCTGAAATTCCACCCGACCTTCCCGCACCGCAAGTTTCTCGTCCGCGTCCGCCTCATCCGTCAGATCGATCTTCTCCCGCAGCACCTCATCGATTCGTTTCACCGATGCCATCGCCCGGGCGCTATTCAAAAAGATCATGGAAACCATCATCAGGGACATGAGAATCTGCACAATATAAGTGGTGAAGGCTGTCAGATCTCCCACCTGCATGCCGCCGCCGATAATCAGGTTGCCGCCATACCAGACCACCGCGATGGTGGTCACATTCATGGCCAGCATCATCACCGGCATGGTCATGATCACGATATTCATGGCGTCCAGACTGCTTTTCTGCAGATCTTCATTGGCCCTGCGGAATTTGTCCTTTTCATAGTCCTCCCGGACAAAAGATTTGATCACCCGCACATTGGTCAGCGCTTCCTGGATGCCGGAATTCATCCGGTCCAGCTTCACCTGCATGATGCCAAACCTGGGATAAGCGGTGATCATGATCGCTGCAATGGCCGCCCCCAGAAGGGGAATCACCACCAGGATAATCAATGCCAGGCGGAAGTTGATGATAAAGGCCATGATCAGCGCGCCGATGAGCATGCCCGGCGCCCGCAGCATCATTTTCAGACCCATAACCATCACCTGCTGGATCTGCTGGATATCATTGGTCAGCCGTGTGACCAGCGAGCCGGTACTATAATCGTCAATATTCTTAAACGAAAACTGCTGTACCTTGTCAAACAGATCCTGACGCAAATCTGCGGTAAAGCTGATCGCAGCCTTGGCGGAAAAGTAGGAACCGCCGACGCCGCTCAAGGCCATCACACAGGCAACCAAAACCATGCATAGGCCAATCCTCACAATGTACCCTGCATCGCGGTTTGCTACACCATAGTTGATAATCAGCGACATAAGCTTTGGCAGCATGATTTCCCCTAATACCTCGGTGATCATCAGGCAAGGCCCGACGATAAACGCAGTCAGGTACGGTTTTGCGTATTTCGCGTAACGTTTCAATGTTCTACTATCTCCTCTTATTTTATAATAGGTTTCAAAGTTACTTGCAGCGACCGGATGATTGACCCTGTAACACGCCTGCTTCGCAGCCGTTAACAGGCTCATATCTCCTCTCACCCAACAATCTCCAGAAGCTCCTCCCGGGTCAGGCTGCCGAAGGATTCGGTTCCCTCAGTGATGACCTGCTCCGCAAGGGTTTGCTTTTTCTCCTGAAGCTTTAATATATTTTCTTCAATGGTTTCTTTCATAATCAGGCGGAACACAAAGACCTGCTTTTCCTGCCCGATCCGGTGGGCCCGGTCGGTGGCCTGGTTCTGGGCCGCCACATTCCACCACGGATCATAATGGATCACAATATCCGCCGCCGTCAGGTTTAACCCGGTGCCTCCCGCTTTTAAGGAAATCAAAAATACCGGAACCTCATCCTTCTGGAATGCCTCTGCCAGCTGCAGCCGTTCTTCCTTGGAGGTGGCCCCCGTCAGCATGTGATAGGCGATCCCCTCCCGGGTCAGCCGGGATGCCAGAATATCCAGCATGGACGTAAATTGGGAAAACAAAAGGAGCTTGTGGCCTCCCTCCATGCCTGTGCGGATTAGCTGGATACAGGTTTCCAGCTTTGCCGACCCGCCCTTGTAGTCCTCCAGGCACAGGGAAGGATCGCAGCACAGCTGCCGCAGCCTGGTCAGCTGCGCCAAAATCTGCATGCGGCCGGAATTGACCGCCCCGTTGTCCATGCCCTCCAGCTGCTTTTTCAACCGCATGGCATGGGCCGTGTAGACCTTTCTTTGCACCTCCTCCGCTCTGGAGTAAACCACCGTCTCCAGCTTTTCCGGCAGCTCCTTTAAGACATCCCGTTTCAATCTGCGCAGCACAAAGGGTCCGGTCAGCCGGTGCAGCCGCTCCAAAAGCTGCTGCTCCCCCTCCTTCACAATGGGAATTTCAAAGGTCTGCTTAAATTTCTGATAACCGAACAGAAAGCCGGGCATCAGATAATCAAAAATGCTCCACAGCTCACTGAGCCGGTTCTCCACCGGAGTTCCGGTCAGGGCAAAGCGGGTCGCCGCCTTCACATGCTTCACCGCCCGGGCGCTTTGGGTGGCTGCGTTTTTGATATACTGAGCCTCGTCGATCACCTGATAGCGGAATTTCTTGTCCTCATAGAGCAAAATATCCCGTTTTAAAAGGTCATAGGAGGTCACCAGCACATCCGCCTGCTGCCAGTCCTTTAACACCGCCTCCCGCTCCGGGGCAGTGCCCGTCACCACCTGCACCTTCAAATCCGGCGCAAAGGTGTGGATCTCATTTTCCCAGTTATAAATCAGGGATGCCGGACAGACAATCAAAGACAGGGACTTTCTCCGGCGCCGCTCATCCTCCAAAAGGGCGATCACCTGAATGGTTTTCCCCAGTCCCATGTCATCGGCCAGAATTCCGCCGAAGCCATACTGGTCCAGGGTTTTCAGCCACCGAAAGCCGATCTTCTGATACTGGCGCAGCACATTTTTCAGCACCGGAGGGATCTCATAATCGCTGTCCTCCACCGATTTCATGCCACGGACCACTGCCTTGAAAAGCTGGTCCCGGTACAGGGAAATGCCCTGGCTGTTTTTCAGGATGCGGTCCAGGTACAGGGCCCGGTAGCCCGGCACCCGGATTTTGCCGTTTTGCAGCTGGGACTTGCCAACCGCCAATCCGTCCACCAGACGGGCCACCGTCACCAGCCCATTCTCATCCAGCTGCAAAAACTCCCCGTTTTTCATCCGGTAGTAGGGCTTTTTCCCATTGTATTCCGTCAGGATCCGTGCCAGCTCCGCGCTGCTCATGCCCTCTGCCTCCACGTTAAGCTCCAGCCAGCCCCCGTCCAGCCGCACGCCCACATTCAGCCGGGGCGGCGGCAAAAGCCGGATCCTTCTCGCCTCCTCGGACACCAGCACCTGCCCCAGCGCCATAAATTCCGCCATGCCCTCGCTCAGCAGGCGGTACAAGGCGTCATCGTCATCCCGGATAATCAGCTTTTCCGCCTTGTCATCCCGGTAGGAAAAATACCGGGTGATCACCTGGCTGATACGAAACTCTCCGGACACATCCCGGCAGACCGTCCGGGGCACCTTGTCATCGTGGATAGGCTGGAAGGAGAAATCCCCGTAGGACAATACCGGCTTCATGGTGATCTCCCCCGGGCGGCTGCTGTCGAAGGAAAAGGTGGCCTTTAGCTCCCTGGGACGGTAGCTTTCCCACAGAAATCTGGCATGGGCACACATGCCCTTATAAGAGTTTCCTTTTATGCAAGAACAAGAGTAGTCATAAACCTGACTACCCTTGACAGATAATTTCACCTTGTAAGACTGCTCTCCATCCAAAACAACGCCGTTGACACCTGCCTCGCCCTTCCAGAAGGTATTGGCCGCCATATCCGCGATTTGCATGAGATCATCTCCATTCTATTTTCCCAAAACGCTACATCCGCTCCGGAGCATCAAAGCCCAGCACCTGAATGCAGGCGGTAAGCACATCCTTGACCAATGTGATCAGCGCGATCCAGGACGCCTGCTGCTTTAAATTCTCCTCGGAAATAATCTTTGTGTCATGATAAAAGCTGTTGAACGCATTGGACAGCTCATAAATATACTGGCACAGCTTGTGGGGCGCGATCTCCTGGAAGCTGGCCTCCAGCACATCATTGAATTTTGCCAGCTGCAGCATCAGTGCCTTTTCTCCGTCGCTGGACGGAGGAAGGATCCTCTCCTCGCCCTCATATTTTCGCTCCAACGCCTCATATTTGGCGCGGATGGACTTGATCCGCACGATGGTGTACAGGATGTAGGGGCCGGTATTTCCCTCGAAGGAAATAAACCGGTCGATGTCAAAAATATAATCCTTTGCCGCCTGGTTGGACAGATCGCCGTATTTCAATGCCGCCAGTCCCACGATCCTGGCCGTCTCCCGGGCCTCCTCCTCGGACATGGTGCGGTTCTCCATGATCCGCCCGTAAACAGCCTCATTGATGTCTGTGATCAGATGCTCCAGCCGCATAACGCCGCCGTCGCGGGTCTTGAAGGGCTTTCCGTCCTTGCCGTTCATGGTGCCGAAACCGATAAACGCCATGGGCGTACCTTTCTTCACATAACCGGCCTTGCGCGCTACCCGGAAAAACTGGGTGTAATGCAGTTCCTGCCGCTTATCCGCCACATAAATATAACGGTCCGGCTTTAAATGCTTTTCCCGGTCCAGAATGGTTCCCAAATCTGAGGTGGCATACAGGGCGGCCCCGTCAGATTTGCGGACGATACAGGGCGGCAGCTCCTTGGGATCCGTAGGCTTTGCAATATCCACCACCAAAGCTCCCTGGCTCTCATAGGCCAGACCCTGATCCTGCAGATCCTTAAGCAGTCCCGGGATATAAGGCTGGGCATCGCTCTCGCCCTTCCACAGGTCGAAATGCACGTCCAGATTGTCGTAATTTTTCTTTAAATCTGCCAGGGAAACGGACATGATGTGCTTCCAGATGGCAGTAAAAGGCGCGTAGCCGCTTTGCAGCCGCAGGGTCGCCTCGTGAGCGCGGGCCTTGAACGCCTCATCCACCTTTGCCTTGCCGCTGGCCGTGGGATAAATGTCCTCCAGCTCGCTGATGGTAAAGGGCGGCTCCGCCGGATATTCCCCGGTGTAGCCCTCGTCAAAATAAGGCAGGTCCGGCTTCCGGTCCCGCAGCTCCTCGATAATCAATCCCATCTGCAGACCCCAGTCGCCCAAATGCACATCGCCGATGGTATCATAGCCCAAATAAGCGCCCATGCGTTTGATGCACTCGCCGATAACCGCGGAGCGCAGATGGCCTACATGCAGGGGTTTTGCTACATTGGCCCCGCCGTAGTCCACGATCACCCGCTCGCCGTGTCCCGGCTCCTCCAGGCCCAGCTTTTTCTCGGCCCGCATGCCGTTCATATAATCCGCCAAAAAGGAAGGATCCAGCCGGATATTGATAAAGCCCGGCATGACCGCATTTACCTCCGCAAACAGCGGATTCCCCGCCAGCTTCTCCACCACGCTGTTCGCAATATCGATGGGTTTCTTTTTATATGCCTTGGCTGCCGCCATGGCGCCATTACACTGGTACTCGCACAAGTCCGGACGGTTGGACAATACCACCTTCGCATAGGACTCGTCATATTCACATGCCGCAAATGCAGATTTCATCTCTGCCACGATCAAATCAAGAATTTTTTTCACGACCTGGTCTCCTTTTTCTCCCGCCTGCTGCTTTCGTCTCATTTTATGATGTTATTATGCTAAAGCTAAAGTATAATTATAACCAATCTTGCCATAAAATGCAACTATTGCGTATAACAAATGCTGCAGGTTCACAGAAGGGATTTCCGCGAAGCCTGCAGCACCATTGCCTTTTCGCTAAACACTTTTATGTATAATATCCAGCACGGTTCTCAAATCCTCCACGCCGATCTGTCCCGGAGCGGATGCCTGCCTGGCCGCGCCGAAGGTCATGGCGGAGCCAAAGGTCTCGCCGCACAGGCGGCTGATCACGCCCTGCTCTGCCATGGACATGGTGATAATCGGGCCCTTTGCGTAGGCTTCCTGCATTTCCAAGGTGGTGGCAAGCAGAGTCAGCACATCCTTTTTAAACTGGGGCATCACCGCGATCTTCGGAATGTCCGCGCCCAAATCCTGCATCTTGCACAGGCGGGCAAGCAGCTCCTCCTTCGAAGGGGTTTTGTGGAAATCATGGTTGGAGGCAATCACCTTGACGCCGAAGCGATGAGCTTCCTCGATGATCTGTTTTACAAGCTCATCTCCGGTAAATAACTCCACATCGATTAAATCCACCTGACGGCTTTCCGCAACGGCCAGGTTCAGCGCCCCGTAGGCCTCCGGGCTTAGGGATTTCTGTCCGCCCTCCTTTAGGGTGCGGAAGGTAAACAAAAGCGGGATTTCTCCCAGGACCTCCCGCAGCCTTCCCGCGGTTTCCAGCAGCTTCTCTGTGTCCTCCACATCCTCATACCAGTCCGCCCGCCATTCCACCACATCTGCCGGAAGGCTGCGGATATGGGCGGCCTCCTCCAGGATCGCCTCCGCCGTCACTGCCACGATCGGCACGCAAATCTTTGGCCTGCCCTCACCGATTCTTACCCTTCTGACTACTACTGGTTTCATATATTTTCCTTTCCCGTCCTCTGCATTTGCAGCACAAATAATATTTCTAATAATTGTATTATACTCCCGGGGCTGCCGGTTGTCCAGATAAGAATGCCTTGACCTGTCAATATTTACATCTTCTGCCAGCTGATCCATTTCGTGACCTGCTCCCGGCAGGCAACTCACCACTTTAAAGTGATGAAATTTCCGGTTGCAAAATGGTACTTCACCTGCTATAATAGGAGCAATTATGTAAAATACAACATACCTATCAGGAGAATACTTATGGATCAGTTAGAAGCAATCAGAGAAAACATCAGTGCCTGCGACGACATCATCATTGAGCAGCTTGCCGTGCGCATGAGCCATATTCAGGAGATCATCTCCTACAAAAAGGCCACCGGAATCCCGATCCTCCAGCCAGAGCAGGAATTGAAGCAGACCAATGCCCTCAACGCCAAGCTGGAAGAAAATCCTTTCCGTGAGGAGATTCTGGACATTTTCAAGTACATTATAAAGAACAGCCGCCGGATCCAGGCAAAGAGCCTGTTCGACTACAATATCTTCCTGATCGGCTTTATGGGCGCAGGAAAGAGCACCATCGCCAGCGAGCTGAAGGAAAAGCTGGAGATGGACCGGGTTGAGATGGATGAGATGATTGTCCAGAAGCAGGGCATGTCCATTTCCGAAATTTTTGACGAGTACGGCGAGGTTTATTTCCGCAACCTGGAGAGCAACACCCTGATCGAGCTGCAGAAGCGCAAGCAGACCATCGTCTCCTGCGGCGGCGGCGTGGTCATGCGGGAGGAGAATGCGGACCACATGAAGAAAAACGGCCGGGTAGTCCTTCTGACTGCCAAGCCGGAAACCATCTATGAGCGGGTCAAGGACAGCGACGAGCGCCCCATCCTCAACGACCACATGAACGTAGACTTTATCAGCAGCCTGATGGAGAAGCGCCGGGAGCGCTACGAGGCTGTGGCTGACGTGACCATCGCCACTGACGGCAAAAACGCCACCCAGATCTGCGAGGAGATCATTGCCAAGCTGATTGCTTTGGAAAATGCAAAAGAAAATAATTAAGTT